>NZ_JAYMER010000009.1:0-5480 GCF_037029545.1 Nitratireductor sp. CH_MIT9313-5
GGCGGGCATTCTCATGATCGCAGGTGCGTTGATGTGGGTCGCGGTGCCAGTGGCACTATTCATCGGCACGATCGGCGCGATATCGGTTTTCAAGGCCGTCTATATCGACAAACGTGAGCTGAAATGCGCCTGTGTCGGCGGCTCAAGCCGCGTGCCCCTCGGCTTCGTCTCACTGACGGAAAACCTGATGATGATCGCCATGGCGCTGTGGATGCCCTTCCGCATGGGCGCAGGCATGTAAACAACCGAGGGAGTGAGGTTGCCTCCCACTCCCTCAAAAATGCCCCAAGCCTAGTTATCTTTGCGACGGTGGCACGACCTGCCATTGTAGTTATGCATAACCACATGAGCAGCCAGACAGCCTAGGATCGGGAGAGCGAACATCCACCAGCTTGATGACGTATCTCCCGAACTAGGCGATGGAAGCATGAACACCATGCCAAGTCCAAGTACAACCATGAGAAAACAACACCCCGTCAACCACAAAGCTGCCTTTGAGACCTTAGGTTGTGTGGGAGGAATTTGAGAATCTATCTTTTTCACAGCACTACCACCTTGGTCTTGAGCGGGACCCGTTCGTATAGATCCTTCACATGCTCGTTAAGCATCCTAATGCATCCATTGGAGACGGACCTCCCAATGCTTTGAGGCTGATCGGTGCCGTGGATACGGTACATCGTATCCCGTCCATCTCTATACAGATACAGGGCTCGAGCTCCCAATGGATTGCCTGGCCCGCCGGGAACACCAGTGGCAAAGCGTGCATATTTGGCTGGCTCGCGCCGGATCATGTTGGCTGTTGGTCGCCAAGAGGGCCATTTCTCCTTTCGGCCGATGATTGCACGTCCGCGAAAAGCCAGCCCAGCCTTCCCAACCCCCACTCCATAACGCAGGGCACGTCCGCGCGGCATTGCCAGATAGAGAAAATGATTTCGAGGATCCACCACGATGGTCCCAGGAGCATATCCGTCGAACGCGACGAATTGCGGCTGGAAACGATCAGCCAAGCGGAATGCGCGTGCCTGATGCGCTCTGCTGCGGGATGTTGTTGCTAGAAAGGCAGAAACACCCGCCAGGAAAATGAATTCACGTCTTTTCATCTGAGTGACCTCCTGATCTTCAGTCAGTTTTACTTGTTGACTAGCGAAGATCAGAGCTTTGGCGGACGCTTGAGGCCACCCGGATAGAAGCGCAGCGAGGGGGAAGCAGCGCCTACAGAATTTGCAGCAACATAATGCGAGATTTCGACAGCGTTGCCAGCTGCCGCCCACGAACAATCGCTGGCGCATTCCAATGCCACCTCTCCAGCCGCGGCGTGACTGCAGCAGTCAGCAATTAAAGGCTCAGAAACGACAGCTTCGATTGTCGCAGGAGCACCTTGCGCGGAACCTGGTCCCGACAGCATCCCACCTATCAGGACGACCGAAAGGAGCAAGATATTGCCGACCCACCATGCGCACGAAATTCTCATTAGCCCCCACAGCAACTTGCACTCTGATCATAGCACACTAGGCGGTGACTTCGAACCAAGTATTCATCCCTGCTGCAGCATGTTCCAGCATGTGGCAGTGTAACAACCAGCGCCCGGGATTATCGGCCACGAAGGCGATATGTGTTGTCTGCGACGGTCCGATAAGAAAGGTGTCGCGCCATGGCTTCCCGTCGTCGACGCTAGCCTCACTGCGGCTCAAGACGCGAAAATGATGCCCGTGGAGATGCATCGCATGGGGAAAGGCCGTCTCGTTGACGATCGTCAAGGAAATTGAACGGCCACGCTGCGCCGTGAAGAGGGGGGCTTCAGCCAGATTGGCGACCCCGTTGAACGACCAGAACTGGCGCGCTTCAATGACCTCCTCACCTTCCAGGACCTCCCCATTGTAGCGCATTTCAACCTGCTTCCCCATTGCCCCTCCAGCCATTTCCAGTCGCACCTGGAGAGCATCATCCAGAACAGGATCGGGAAGATCCGCGGGAACAAATTCGGGACGTCGGGTCGCTACATTGGCCTCACCGCCTACATGGAAGCGGACAAAGGGAAACGGCTGAGGACCGGAAAGCTCTTCGAGTTCGAATTCGTCCTGCGCCTGAAACAGAAGGTCCATGCGCTGAGCCGGTCCAAGCAGCAGGGGAGCGTACGGCGCTTCGGCGGGCTCGGCCAAGGTCTGGCCATCATAGGCAATGATCTGCGCTCGGAAGCGAGTGGGATCGAGAGCGAGTATCCTAGCGTTGCAGGTATTAATCAGACGGAGCCGGTACCACTTGCCACGCTGCAACTCGAATACTTTCTCCGGCTCCCCGTTGACGGTCAGCCAGTTGCCCATGCGGCCTCCATGGCTCCAGTCTGAGAGTGCGCCAAAGGAACGTGTGTCCAGTACACCCTCCGAGTTTAACCGCCAATCGTCCACCACAAGGGAGATGTCCTGCTCGGGGGGCAGAACCACCTGCTCCTCATCCACGATTAGGGCCCCATAGAGCCCCCGCGCAACCTGTTCCCAGCTCTGCTCATGCGCGTGGTACCAGAACGTTCCGGCATCAGGGACCTGGAACCGGTATTCGAAACTTGAGCCTGGTTGCACAGGATCCTGCGTCAGTCCAGGCACCCCGTCCATCGCATTGTCCAACCTGATACCATGCCAGTGAATGGAAGTAGGCTGGCTTAGTTCGTTTTTGAAGCGGACCGTCACGACCTGCCCTTTCACCGCACGCAGCAGAGGGCCGGGCAAGCTGCCATTGTACAACCATGTTGGTGAGCGAACTGCAGGGTCAGCAACCAAAGACCGATCTACTTCTCGAGCGACGAGCTCAAATGCAGGTGCGGAAGCGGAGGAAGCGGACCTTGAACGAAAGTTCAATGCCCCTGCGGCAGATCCGATCAGAAAGACCCTTCGCGAAATCGCACTATTCATGTTCTTAAACCTTGGATGGCCGCTCTTGCGCCCGGTGCTGCGCCAGCACAGAGCGTAACAACTACAGGGATGGTTTTAGGAAAAAAGGGGCCGCCTCTCGGCAGCCCCAGAGATGGATCAGTTCGTTTCGGCGGTGTCCTCGGTGACCACTAGCGCTCCCACCATCCCCGATTCGAAATGCCCGGGAATGAGGCAGGCAAACTGGAAATCACCAGAATTCGTGAAAGTCCAGACAAGTTCGGCCTTGGCACCAGGAGCAAGGAATGCCGCGTTTGGATCATCATGCTTCATGTCTATTTGCGACATCATCTCTTTTTTATGATCCATCAGCTTTTCGTGCTTGCCAAGCACAAACTCATGCTCAAGCTCCCCGGTATTATGCAGCATGAAACGGATAGTTTCACCGCGTTTTACGTCAACGGAATCCGGTTTGAACACCATCTGTCCATCTTCGGTCTCAGTGAGTTCCACTTCCACGGTGCGCGCGGCATCCGCCGCATTACCGGGAGTTCCTACAGCAAACTCATCATGGGAGCCGGCATGTTCGCCTGCCGCGAAAGCAGACGTTGTAAAGAAGATCGCTAGGATCGCGAGCTTGGAGTTCATAATAACCTCGTTAGTCCTGAAGATTGGAGATGCCGGCCATTTGCCGGCCCTTTTTCAACCAAGGGCACGAGGAGGCTGATCTAGAACATATTTAGGTGAAACTGGAGGACGGGACCTGGGGTCAGGCTCAATACTGAAGGCGATGAAGGCAAAGTCTGCTTCATGATCCAAGTGACCAGCGTACAGACTGCACAACACCCCCCCGCAACAGTAGTCGGGGTGATCGTCCGCTTCCCCCGCAATACCATTTCCTTCCCCATCAAGGTGCATGACCAGATGCTCCAGCTGCGAGGTAGAATGCCCGGTAGAAGCGTTCCCCCATTGCGGCGAAGACTGCGCAGCAAAAGCTGCCAGAGCAAAAGCGATCAGCACCAGAAATCGCACCACTGAAGCGATGGTTCTATATCCTCACCCTCAAACCGCACATCGAGGACTATAAAAACAAATGCGGCAACAGCAAGTTATAATCTTGGGTTTTACTTTTTGCCGCACCTCGGGTGTAGAGCCAATTCAGGTCAGACAGCTTCAACGACCTTTTTCAAACGCGTTCTCACCTCTTCCGCAACTGAGAGGAGTTGAGGATTTTCTATTGCACTCATCGAAGCAACCGGATCGACCGCTCCGATTTGAACACCTTCAGGGACCTCTCGCAATATCACGTTGCATGGCAGCATCGCCCCCACCCGAGGCTCCATCTCAAGCGCCTTGTACGCCATCTGCGGGTTGCAGGCACCAAGGATACGATAGGGTGGCATCTGCTTCTCGAGCTTCTTTTTCATGGTTTTCTGGACGTCAATTTCCGTTAAAACCCCGAAACCCTCGGCCGTTAGCGCCTCACGGACACGCGTATCGACCTCCTCAAAGGTGGCGTTGGCGACAATTCGATTGATGGTGTAGTCCATTTTCGGCTCCTATGCATAACGGCAGCGTAGGTAGTTAAAATCCCTCGTCATTCCTCTTGTTCCAAGTCAGCTGACGGTGAACTGACCCATCATGCCTGCATCTTCATGTTCGAGGATATGACAGTGATACATATACGGCGCATCTGGCCCTGCCGGATGATAGAAACGGACCAATATCTCGGCTGAACCATCAACCCATACCACGTCCTTAAGACCAGTACTGGCGTAGTCGACCCTACGACCGTTCTGACTTAGCACCTGAAATGACGTGCCATGCACGTGGAAGGGGTGAGCCATCATATCTGCCGCAATTTCCCAGATTTCGGTTTCACCTAGCCGAACGGTTTCGTCGATCCGTCCCATGTCATAGGTCTTTCCATTGATCCCGAGATCAGCCCTGCCGCCCAGCATGGCTCCCATCATCCCCATCCCCATCATCATGTTGAGCTGAAATTTGCGCCGGCGTACGGGCTCACCGAAATCGGGACTAGGAGCTTGCGAGAAAAGAGTGGGCAGCGCGATCTTGCTGGCTTTTTTCGCCTGATCTACTTCGAGGGTGAGTATTAACAGCATTTGGTCAGGGTCGGATGAAGCACCCTGCCCCATCATGCGCCCCATACTTCCATTTCCCATCATGCCTCCGCCCATCATGGCTACCGGCACATCGGGAGAAACCAGTTGTCTGGTACGACCATCACTGAAGTCTACGAGGATCTCAACACGTTCAGCTGGCGCAAGCTCCACAACGTCCATCCGGACAGGCGCGGGCAACAACCCTGCGTCGCCAGCAATCTTGTGAAATTCATATCCATCATCAAACTGGAAACGGTAGACGCGCGAATTGGAGGCATTGAGAAGACGAAGACGCACGATACCAGGTGGCACATGTTTTTTAGGGCTGATTGCTCCATTGATGACAACCTTGTCGCCCCGGAACCCCTGCATCAGGGCCATTCCATCATCGTCATATGCTAACTCACCACGTCTGGTGAAAGCGCGATCCTGAACAATAAGCGGGATATCATCGACCCCGTACTCGACCGGCAACAGCTCAGTATCGGAACTG
>NZ_JAYMER010000010.1:0-197498 GCF_037029545.1 Nitratireductor sp. CH_MIT9313-5
GCCGCTTAAGATGAAAACCCTGATGAGCCAGAGCCTCCACTAGATCAGGCCGCCGAACTGCTCAAAACCTCTGACGACGGACAGTATCGCCTGTCAGCAGCTTCAGGGCTTCTACTTTGCACGCCCACTCAATCCGGCAGATCTCGCACACTATTTCATAGATCATTTCCGCAAGACCAAGATGCGTGTTGCGGATGTTCCAGGTGAAGCAGACCAAGAGCTGATCGAAGCGCCTGGCGCAGCCTGATCCCGACTCTTCTGATCTTGCCCAGCCAGCGCCCCATTTGGCCGCTAAGCGCCGGACAACATCAGAAACATTTCGGGAATACACAATGAGCCAACGCAACTTTCGGCGCGCCGCCTTTGCCTTGAGTACCCTTGCCTTCACGGCAGCATTGCCGACGCTTGCTCAAGCCCAATGCGGCAGCGCCTCTTGGTATGCGCTGACATCCACGACAGCATCCGGTGAACGCATGAACCCGGCCGCAATGACGGCAGCCCACCGGAAACTGCCTTTTGGTACCAAGATCAAGGTTACCAATGCCGCCAATGGCAAAGCCGTCGTCGTTCGCATCAACGACCGCGGACCTTTTGCCAAAGGTCGAATTCTCGACCTCTCGAAGGCAGCCGCATCAAAGCTCGGCTTTATCAGAGCCGGCCACACCAAAATCTGTCTTGAAGCTGTGAAATGAGCCCGGCCGGGATCGGTTCCATCCGATCCCGTCTGATGCTTCAAACAACCACTGCGGGATCAAGCCTTCCATTGACGGGCATGTCGATGAGAAACAGCTTTCCCGCCTCGGGGTCAGCGCCGCGAGCGGCTTCGTCCAATCCCGCAGCCGCGGATGTAACAGCAAGCCGCTCGGCGTTGTCTCCTATAAAGACCGGACAGGTGGCCTGTCGTGCGGGAATGGTGACCGAGCGCAAGAACTGACCATCCGGTGACCATGCATCCAGCCGTGCACCGCCCCAGCGCGCATTCCAGACCGTGCCCTCCGCATCACAGACTGATCCGTCTATGCCGCCAACCATCTCGTTTCCTTCGACGGTTAGGATGGGCTCATCGACCGGCAGGCCGGTATCCGGGTTGCACGCAACGCGATACATACGGTTTGAACGGGTATCGGCGAAATAGGCGATCGCACCATCCGGCGAGAAACAAATCGAATTGGGTATCGTGATGCGTGGATAGAGCTGCCTCAGTTCGCCCGCGCGATACCAATAAATCGCTCCGGCCTCATCCTCGGCATTCTTGCCCATGGTCCCGAACCAAATGGCGCCACTCGGATGCACGCGTGCATCATTGGAGCGGGTCTGCGGGTTGTCTTCTTCTGCCGCACAGAGAACTTCCCACTCACCAGACTGGCGATTGCGCAAGTGCAGTCCATGCTCTGTCACGAACAACTGCTTTTCATCATCCACCCGCGCGATGGCGCTGGCCAGGAAGGGCAGTTCCAGAACATTGGTCTCGTGGCTTGCCAGATGCAGGGAGTGCAGGCGGCTTGCAACGATGTCAAACCAGTAGAGCGTTTGCGTTTCGGCCTCGTAGCTTGGCCCCTCGCCAAGCTCGCAAACGGTCTCGCAAAGCACGGATACGGCTGGTTCACTCACAGGATGCCTCCATCCACGATCATTGTCTGGGCCGTCATGCCGCTTGCGGCCTTCGACGCCAGGAACAGGCACGGACCGACCATGTCTTCCGGCTCAAGCGTACGCTTCAGACACTGGCGTTCAAGGGTGTTTTCGACCCCTTCCTTCGTGACCCAAAGCTCCTTCTGGCGCTCGGTCATCACCCAACCGGGCGCGATGGCGTTGACGCGGATGCCGTGCGGCCCCAATGCGCCTGCCAAGCCCTTCGTCAAACCGACAATGCCCGCCTTTGCCGCCGTGTAGGCGGGCATGGCATGGTGGTTGAGCATGTAGGACGTCGAGGTGAAATTGACGATGGCGCCGCGTCCGGCCGCCTTCATGCCGCCAACCACAGCCTGGACCGCAAAGAATTGCGGCTTCAGATTGATGGCGTGATTGTTGTCCCAATATTCAGGAGTTACCGCCTCGATCTCGTGACGGTCGTCCCAGGCGGCGTTGTTGACCAGCACCATGACCGGTCCATGAGCCTGTTCGGCCTTGGCAGCCGCCTCCTTCAGCGCGTCAATGTCACGAAGGTCGGCCTTGAGAAAAAGGGGCGTACGCGCGTAGCGCTTTTGGAGTGTTTCGCAGAGGTTGCGACTTTCATCTTCGGCAATGTCGATAAATGCGACCTTGGCACCCTGGGCGACAAACCCCTCGGTCAAGGCTGCGCCAATTCCTGAACCGCCTCCGGTGATCAGTACAGACAAGTCCTTGAGATCGGAATACTTCGTTTCCGGCTCCATGCGCCCCTCCTCGTTTGGAATGTAAACGGCACGAATGGCCGCCTGCGCACCGGTTCTAATCAACCGCGCAGCATTTGTCAGGCTCTCTCGGGCGAAACTAGCGGATCATTGCGTGCGGCAGTGGCGGCTTTGTACGCATGTTGCGGAGATTCTGGCGCAGAAAGGCCGAGGTATCTTCCGCGTTGCATGGCTTTCCGAACAGATAACCCTGTCCACCGGCACAGCCGAACTCCACAAGCCGTGCGGCCTGTCCTTCTTCCTCAATGCCCTCTGCAACGACCTCCATGCCCAGTCCCTCGCACATGGCAAGAATGGCACGAATGATGTGCTCGGAAGGACGGTCGTCAAGGATGGATGAGACGAAGGCGCGATCGATCTTCAACTTGTCGAAGGGGAAATCGCGCAGACGCCCCAGGCTCGACTGTCCTGTCCCGAAATCATCAAGCGAGACGCGGATCCCCATGCTCTTCAGCTCATGCACGATCTTTTCGGCCGATGCCGGATCGGTCATCAGGCCCGTCTCGGTGATCTCGATCTCCAGACGGCGTGCACTGAAGCCGGTCCGCTCCAGGATAGACAGCACCTGAAGGCCGGTATTGTGGTCGACCAGCTGTGAAGGCGACAGGTTGAAGGAGAGGAAGAGATGTTCCGGCCAATCGCGGGCTGCCTCGGTTGCTTTCCTGAGTACCAGTTGCGAAAGCTGGCCTATGATGCCGCGTTCTTCGGCAATCGGGATGAAGACGCCGGGGGAAACGAAGCCCAGATCACGATCAGTCCAGCGCGCCAGCGTCTCGAAGCCGATCGTTTCGCGGGTCGCCAGATCAACAATGGGCTGGAAATGCGGCTCGACCTCGCCGGCAGCTACGGCCCGGCGCAGTGCCTGCTCGATGCGGGTGACGCGTTTGGCGGCTTCCTCCATCTCGCGGGTATAGACGACCACCCGCCCTCGTCCCGAGCGCTTGGCCTGATAGAGGGCCGTTTCGGCCTTGTTGACCAGAAGGTCGGCTGTTTCTTCCTCCGAGTAATAGAGGGAGCAACCGGCCGATGCCGAAAGGCGGGCAGTGCGGTAGCCGATGTCATAGGGTGCCGACAGGATTTCAATCAGCATCCGCACATGGTCTTCGGCGGATTCCTCGCTAAAGACCATGGGATACAGCACCGCAAATTCATCCGCGCCGATGCGCGTCACGGTGGAGTGGTCATCCATTGCAGCCCGAAGACGCATTGCGACCTGTTGCAGGATTTCGTCGCCAGCGCTGCGCCCGAACAGATCGTTGATTGGCTTGAAGCCGTCGAGATCAAGAATGGCTATGGCGAAGGGAGCGGGATCGTCAGCACGATCTGCGATCAGCCGTCCCACCTTGTCATAGAAACGGCGCGCATTTCCCAGACCGGTCAGATGATCGGTCAGCTGCAACTCTTCTCCCGAAAGTGCAGAGGCTGAAGCAGCCTGGCTGGAAGGCATGATTTGTTCCTGCTTCTCATTTGTTACCGGTAACAATGAAGGCGAAATATTGACGAAACGTATCGCCCATAACAATTTCGTGAGATTTTCTTCGCTGGTGAATTTTTCGCCCGCGTTGCGGGCCTTTTTCGCGAAGCTGCCCTCCTTGACACGGAGGGTGCGGCGGCGTCATCTGCCGCCCAGTTTTCACGGAGCCTGCACGATGTCTTTGAAGATCGCATTCCAGATGGATCACATCTCCACCGTCTCCATCGCCGGTGACACGACATTTGCACTGGCCCTGGAAGCGCAGGCACGGGGACATCAGCTCTTTCACTACACGCCAGACCGCCTGTCGCAGCTTGGTAAAAAGGCGCTGGCCGTCCTTGAGCCGATGGAAGTTCGTGACGTCCAAGGCAATCACTTCACGCTCGGCGAAGCCCGGCAGATGGATCTGGCGGAAATGGACGTGGTGCTCTTGCGCCAGGACCCGCCCTTCGACATGAATTACATCACCACCACCCACATACTGGACCTGATCCACCCCCAGACACTGGTGGTCAATGATCCGGCATGGGTGCGCAACAGCCCGGAAAAGATCTTCGTCACCGAATTTGCAGATCTGATGCCTGAGACGCTGATCACCCGCGATGCGGAGGCAGTGAAGGCCTTCCGCAAGGAGCACGGGGACATCATCGTGAAGCCGCTCTACGGCAATGGCGGCGCGGGCATATTCCATCTGCAGGAAGCGGACCGCAACCTCTCCGCACTGCTCGAAATGTTCATGCAGGCCTTTCGCGAGCCGTTCATCGTGCAGCGCTATCTGAAGGAAGTGCGCGGCGGCGACAAGCGCATCATCCTGATCGAAGGCGAACCCGTCGGTGCCATCAACCGCGTACCAGCAGAGCACGATTCGCGCTCCAACATGCATGTGGGTGGCCGTGCGGAAGCGACCGAACTGACCGAGCGCGAGCGGGAAATCTGCGCACGCATCGGACCTGCACTGCGCGAGCGCGGCTTTGTGCTGGTTGGGATCGATGTGATCGGTGACTATCTGACCGAGATCAATGTGACTTCACCCACAGGCGTGCGCGAGGTGCAGAAATTCGGTGGAGCGGACATCGCAGCACTCTTCTGGGATGCCGTTGAGAAGCGTCGACAGGCCTGACCGCAACGAGCGCAGCCACGCAATATCTCCACTTCTACGAGAAGTTTGTTCCCATAACGTTCTTGCACCGACCCGCCTGACGTGCTTTCATCGCGCCGATTGCAACCACTTGTTGGCTGCTTGGGAGAGACCGGGGGCGGTTTGGGATGGTATCGCGGGTTAGAACGATCGCGTTTCAGGGCATCGAGGCAGTGCCTGTTGATGTGCAGGTCATGGTCGCGCCCGGAAAGATGGGCATGCAGATCGTGGGCCTTGGTGACAAGGCGGTGGCCGAAAGCCGGGAGCGGGTGCAGGCCGCACTTCATGCATCAGGCCTCTCCATGCCGCCCAAAAAGGTGACGGTCAATCTCGCGCCTGCCGATCTCCCGAAAGAAGGCAGCCATTATGACCTGCCCATCGCACTTGGCCTCATGGCAGCACTGGGTGCCATACCGTCCGACGCGTTGGAAGATTACGTTGTATTGGGCGAACTTGCGCTTGATGGCGGTGTGGCGCGGGTGGCAGGCGTGCTGCCCGCCGCCATTGGCGCAAATGCAATGGGCCGAGGTCTGATCTGTCCGCACGCCTGTGGCTCTGAAGCTGCATGGGCCGGTTCAGACATAGACATTCTGGCACCGCGCAGCCTGATCGCGCTGGCCAATCATTTTCGTGGCACGCAAGTGCTTTCGCGTCCTGAAGCCGCACTTGGGCCCGCGGCAACCGCGCTGCCCGACCTTGCGGACATCAAGGGGCAGGAGAGTGCGAAGCGCGCGCTGGAAGTTGCCGCCGCCGGAGGTCACAATCTTCTGATGGTCGGGCCACCCGGAGCGGGCAAGTCCATGTTGGCCCAGCGACTTCCCTCGATCCTGCCGCCGCTGGAACCGAAAGAGCTTCTGGAATGTTCCATGGTGGCTTCCATCGCAGGCGAACTGGCGGACGGACGTCTCACCGATCGGCGCCCATTCCGCGCGCCCCATCACTCGGCATCTATGGCTGCGATGGTTGGCGGTGGCACACGCGCCCGCCCCGGAGAGGTTTCGCTCGCCCATCACGGCGTGCTTTTCCTCGACGAACTGCCCGAATTCACGCCGCAAGTGCTCGATTCCCTGCGCCAGCCGCTGGAAACCGGTGAATGCGTGATCGCGCGCGCCAGCCACCGCGTCAGCTATCCCGCACAGATCCAATTGATTGCAGCGATGAACCCCTGTCGCTGCGGCATGGCAGGCGAGCCAGGCCATCGCTGCGCCCGCGGCCCGCGTTGCCAGAGCGAATATCAGGCGAGATTGTCGGGTCCCTTCCTTGACCGCATCGATCTGCGCATAGAGGTTCCGGCCGTTACCGCCGCAGACCTGATCACGCCTGGAAAAGCCGAGCCCAGCGCGCTGGTGGCCGAACGCGTTGCCATGGCGCGGCACATGCAACGGCAGCGTTTCGTGGAGCGCGGCTTGCCCGGCTGGACGACCAATGCACGCTGCTCTGCAGCGCTCATCGAAGAGGTTGCCGTTCCCGACAGGGACGGTGTGGCGCTTCTGCAGGAAGCAAGCGAAAAGCTGGCTCTCTCCGCCCGCGCCTATCATAGGGTCCTGAAGGTGGCACGTACCCTTGCGGACCTTGATGGTTCCGAACATCTCGGCCGCATCCATTTGGCAGAGGCAATCGGTTATCGCATGGCCGCGGGAAAAGTTGCGCAAGCCGCCTGAGTGAACCCTCTCGGTTACCTTACCCGAGGTGCACAATACACAGCCGCACGGGTCTGGCTGCGGAGGGCCTTGCGGTTTCGAGAGAGTGTGAAGCCGCACAACTCATCTCTGGCTCCGGCGAAGTGACAAGCGGCAGATCAAGAGCGCTTCGGCCTTCTGATACTGACGCGCTGTTGCCAACCCCTTTCGCCGGCATTCACTCTACAGGTAGCTGGCCGAGGCAACGAACTATTGCCTAACCGCAATAGTAGGCGCGCACGCCTCCCCGCCCGGGCTTCTCTTGACGACCCCTACAAGACATCCCGGTGGCCTTGTCAGGCAGCGCAACCGCTTGCTGTTTGCGGAGAACGGTCGGGCCCCTGCATAGCGTTAGACTCCGGAGCGATGGCTTTCGGTGTAAAGCGAGCGCGCCCGGGCCGAGAGCGAGTGCGGAGCGCTTCGGTGGTATTGGCAGCTCCGATGAGCTCGATTGCATCCATTTGACAAGGCAACGAGCTGTCGCATGGCCGCAAGGAAAGGGGGTGCAAGCTCTTAAGGTCACACGAGGCAGCCTGCCAAGTTCGGCCAATCGCTGGAAAGCTTCTGCAGTGCGTGTCTGCCGCTTGTGGCTCGTCCATTGGCAGTTCTCACCTCAAATACTGGAGCTACAAGACTGGCCGGTCAATTACATCCGGGGTTATCGGCGATTACCGTTCTGAAGTTTCAGATGAAGTGCGAGAACCTTCGCCTTCTCTCAGATCCAGAACGCAAACTTCTTCTGATATATTTGTTATACTCATTTGATTTTTAGGGCTAGGACTGACGGCATATCTGCTGACGATCAGAGGCTCCCGCAAGCAGACTGCAGCTTGCGTGTATAGTGTCGAGTTCGTCCTGAAGATCCGGAGGGTTTCGCTGCCTCTGCAAGATGACGTGCCGGAAGCACCTTCCGATGCACTTGATCTGGTTGGCTTCCTTGGCGAACGTGTCCAGGCCGTGAAGGAACTGCTCTCGCCTCACGGTCGGAAACGGCTGCCTCGGCAAGCATCGACCCGTGGCTTAGGATGTAGTTTCAGCAAGCAGCTTGGGGTCCAGGACTGACCCCATCCGTCTCCTTCAGAGCATAACGCGGCATCTCTCTCCAGCGTGAGGTGCAGCTTCGATGAAGCTGTATCACCGATGCTATACCAGCAGGGCAGGTTGGATCTGCGCCTGGCACTGTCCACGCGCCGAAAGCGATGTTGGAAATTGCTCTCGATCGCCAATGGCCCTCGTTGCGGGCCAAGGTGAACATTGCTTGCCTCTATCCTTTTATGCCCGCGCCTTGTTTGCAGTTGGCATTCCAACTGAAGCGGGGAGGCGCAGTTCTGACCGCAGCCTCACGCGTGAAGTGCCGTCGCTGCTCCAGATCTGGTAAAAAGCGCATCAGCGCCCTGTCGGAGTTGATATATCTCCGGTTTGGGAGCTTGTTCCGAGCGCAGAGCAGGCCGATGCGGCCAATGCGCAATCACCGCTATTGAAAAAAGGGCGCAGCCTGGCTGCGCCCTCTCTGCCCCACCCATTCAACGGATGAGCTACTGTCGCACTGCACCAACAAGTGGATTGGTGCTTTCGCGCAGGCTCACCCACTGCCCCGTATGCTCGCTCGACTGGCGCTTCAGGAAGCGATAGCCGGTCTGATTCCAAAGGCGAACATCATTGCGCAGATTGTCGAGAATGAAGTCGCCCTTGTCGGTGCGCACGGTCAGCACCGCATGGCCCTCTCCGTCACGCTTGCGGACGACCGTGATCAGGAGATTGCCCAGCGAGATGCCCGCACGATTGAGCATGCGGCGCTTCTCCAGAACGAAATCCTCGCAATCACCCACACCCTTGACCGGATAGGTCCACACCTCTTCACGACCATAGATGTCGATATCATTGAGAGGCTTCACCGCCCGGTTCACGCGGCTATTCACCTGCTGCAGCTTGCGCATCAAACCGTTTGTCATGCGCGCAGGCTGGATCTTGCCGACGCGCATGGCACATTCTCGTGGATTGGCCTTGCAAAAATCATAGTGGCCGATCGGCTGTGAGGTTTTGCCCCCGGTGGCCAAAGCGGATGTTGCGCCGGCACTGCCTGCCGACAAGGCACTTATGACCAATGAAAACGCAACTGCAAACCCAACCCTCTGAGAAGCCATTCCGCCGCTCCCAATTTATTTAGTTTCTTAACACTAAGTTAAGGAACCAAACGGAGGGGCTGTCAATTAGAGTGGCGGATTAATGTGCCTTTTGCGGCTGAAAGGCGGGTGGAAACAGTTCATCCCACAGCATTGTTGCATAAATGCTATAGATTATTGCCGTGCCTGAAGCTGATATTTCGCATTTACACCAGAAAGTAGCGAATCAAGAGGGATGACTACAAAACCACCCCGTTAACCTTTATTAATCATGACTGTTCATGAAGCTTATTATTCGGGGTGCAATGCTTTCTTTGAACCGACTTCCGTTGAAAACGCCATAATGCCCCACTTCGGGCTGCAGGTGATGGGCGCGTTTGGCTTGGGAGAGATTTCTACACAGCTCATGAGCGGCGTGGGTCTGCCCTACACCTGAGATGTCATCCATTTCACCCTCGACGGTCATCAGAGCCGTATTTGTGACCGCGGAAGGATCGACTGGTTCCCCGCGATGCGTCATCGCGCCGTTCGGCAGAGCGTGGCTGATAAAGACCGTTTCCACCGTCTGGAGATAGAACTCGGCCGTCAGGTCCATCACCGCAAGATACTCGTCATAGAACTCGCGGTGCTTCTCAGCAGGCTCGCCGTCATTCTTCACAAGGTGGAGAAAGAACTCGCGGTGCGCGTTGAGATGACGGTCGAGATTCATGCTCATGAAGCCTGAAAGCTGCAAAAAGCCTGGATAAACATCGCGCATCACCCCGGGATTGGGCCAGGGCACCTGCATGATGACATTGTTTCTGAACCAGTCGATGCCACGCTCCTGGGCGAGGCGGTTTACCGCGGTCGGGTTTCTGCGCGTATCAATCGGCCCCCCCATCAGCGTCATGCTGGCCGGAGCGTTCTCGTCACCGCGTGCTTCCATGAGGCTGACAGCGGCAAGAACCGGCACGGAAGGCTGGCAAACGGCCATGACATGTGTTCCTGGCCCCAGATGGGACAGCATTTCCATGACATAGTCGATATAATCATCCAGATCGAACTGCCCCTGTGAAAGCGGCACCATCCGCGCATCAACCCAATCGCTGATGTAGATGTCGGCATGAGGCAACATTGCCTCGACCGTTCCGCGGAGCAATGTCGCGTAGTGCCCCGACATCGGCGCAACGATGAGTACACGTGGCTGGTGCGGACCTTCAGCCTCCTTGCGAAAATGCAGAAGCTGACAGAAGGCCTTCTTCCAGACCACTTCCTGCCTGACAGGGACATCCTCTCCGCGGACCGTGGTCCGGTCTATGCCGAATTGCGGCTTGGCATAGCGGCGTGTCGTACGCTCGAATAGTTCGGCTGCAGCGGCCATGGAGCGGCCAAGAGGTGTAGCCGAAGCAGGATTTTCGGGATTGCCATAGAACTGGCGCATCGCTTCCGCGCAAGCACGGGCCGGCTGCAGCGCCGCATGGTTCATCTCAAAAAGGTGGTAGAACATGGTGCCCCTTTAGCAAAACCCTTCATAAAAAAGGGTTTGCGTGGCTGAGGGGCCGCTTCTTCCAACAGCTCAGCTTAATGAGGGAGGTTGGCCCGGATTTCCCGCAGACACTACCAGCTTTATGCTGCAATGCAACATACGGGCAAAACCAGCGGCTATTCGCCTATGCCTCATAGCCTTCGATGATGATGAGATCCGCCTGCGAAACCTCGCGGCGAATGGCTTTCGCGGCCTGGTACTCGGGTGAGGCATAGCAAGCGCGGGCGTGCTCCATATCCGGGAACTCGATCACCACATTGCGGCTTCTGCCCGAGCCCTCCATCACCTCATAGTCGCCGCCACGGATCACAAAGCGGGCGCCATAGCGCTCGAAGGCAGGCTTGGCGGTGGAGACATAATCCTTGTAGCGTTCCGCATCTCGAACATCGACACGGGCGATCCAATAGGCTTTCGGCATTATCGCCCCCTTCAGGCTGCTGCTTCCATCTCGGCAAGAATGGCGCTTGCTGCCGCCCTGGGGTAATCCGCAGCAATAATTGGGCGGGCAACCACGAGATGGCTTGAACCAGCGGCGATGGCATCGGCGGGCGTTACCACACGCTTCTGGTCGCCACGCGCCGCACCGGCGGGCCGGATGCCCGGCGTGACCACGGCAAGTTCATCGCCCACAATGGCGCGTACCGCCTTTGCTTCCGCAGCCGAGCACACAAGTCCACCCATGCGTGCTTCACGCGCCTGACGGGCGCGGCGCAGGACAAGTTCTTCCGGTGAAATGCTGTAGCCTGCATCTTCCAGATCGGCCGCGTCCATGGAGGTAAGAACACTGACGCCAAGAAGGCAAAGGCCAGACCCTTTGGCTGCCTCGACCGCGGCCTGCATGGCCTTGGGATAGGCATGGATGGTCAGCATCGTCATGCCCATCTTCGCAATGTTCTCGACTGCCTTGGCAACGGTGTTGTCGATATCGAGCAGTTTCATGTCGAGGAAGACCTGCTTGCCGTCAGCAGCAAGATCGCGCGCGAATTCCAGGCCACCGGCGAAAGCGAGCTGATAGCCAACCTTGTAGAAACCAACTGCATCGCCCAACTGATTTACCATGGCTTCAGCTTCAGCCACGGTCGGGATATCCAGCCCCACGATCAGCCGGTCGCGCATGTCAGCCGTCATAATTCAAGTCCTTCTCTGCCGTACCAGGCTCGCTGCTTCCAGAAGCGCGCGGCAAGTGGTTGCCATTTTTTTGGAGGTTGCTTCATCTGTCAGATTGCCTGCCTCGTCGAATGCCTCCTGCGCACGCCCTACGGAACATTGGGCAGAGACGATTTCGGCCTGGCAATGCACCAGAACCGCGCGCAGGTGGTTGGCTGCGCGGATGCCCGCGAAGGCACCGTTCGAGGATGAACATATGGCCCCTGGTTTGCCGGAGAATGCACGAATGGCGCGGCCGGAACTATCCTGCTTCACACGGCTGATCCAGTCGATCGCGTTCTTCAGAAGCGGAGGCAGCGAGGCATTGTATTCAGGTGTGGCAATGAGAAAGCCGTCATGCGATGCCACCAGCGAGGCGAGCTTGACCGCATTGTCGGGTACGCCCTTCTCACGCTCGAGATCCTGATCGAATATCGGCAGCGGGTAGTCGGCGAGTGAAATGCGGGTGACTTCCGCCCCCTGCAGGGCCAACTCACGCGTGGCGGCATCTGCTGTGATGCCGCTTAATGCGTGAGCGCGGATTGATCCGGCGAAAACGAGTATGCGTGCCGTCACGACCGCTCCTTTCAGCTTCCTGGCAGCCGGTATAGTAGCTGCCGGATGCAATGCAAGCCGTACAGATCAACTCAGCTGCGCAGATCCCGGCGATAGACCCAAAGATGCGCCGGCGGAATGTTGCGCACGACAAAGTCGAAACGCTCAACGCTGTAGCTGCCCCGATTGGCCGGTATTGGAGAAAGCGCCCCATAGGTGATTTGCACCACGGGTCTGCCGGCAGGCATCAGGTCCAGCAACTGCTCAAGCAGCGCCACGCGCTCTTCGGGCGGAAAGTTGAGCATCGGAATGGCCGAGATGACGCTGTCAAACCGGCGGCGGCCTTTCCAAGGCGCCAATACCTTATCAAGTTCGAACGCGCTGCCGTGGATGAAATTTACGCCCGGCATGTCGGACTTCAGGCGCTCTACGAAATCCGCCGAATATTCGACTGAGATCAGGTTTTCCGGCTTCACGCCGCGTTCGAGTATGGCCTTGGTGATGACGCCAGTGCCCGGCCCCAATTCCAAAACTAGGTCCTGCGTGTTTTCAGTAATGACAGAGGCCATGCGTCGGGCCGTGATACCGCTGGTCGGAGCGATAGCGCCAACCGCCTTGGGCTTGTCCATCCAGCCGCGGAAAAACCGCAACTCTTCGTCAAACCGCTTGGCGAGCGACTTGCGCATCCCGGTATCTTTACCCATTCATGTCCTCTCCCAAATCGCGCGCTCCGCACCCTACTCGCTGAATGACTCGAAGAAGTCCTTCATGCGCGAGAAAAAGCCGGTTGATTGCGGGCTGTTCTCCTTAGAAGATATTCTTTCAAACTCTTCAAGCAAGTCCCGCTGTTTCTTGTTCAGGTTCTGCGGCGTTTCTACGGCGACCTGGATGTAAAGATCACCAACCTGCGGCTGGCGCAGAATGGGCATGCCCTTGCCGCGCAGGCGGAACTGACGGCCGTTCTGCGTGCCTTCCGGCACTTTTACGCGTGTCTGCGTGCCGTCCAGTGTTGCAACCTCGAAGGCACCACCAAGGGCTGCTGTCGTCATGGAGATGGGAACCTTGCAGTAAAGATCGGCGCCGTCGCGCTGAAAGAATTCGTGCGGCTTAACAGAGAGGAAAATATACAGGTCCCCCGAGGGGCCACCGCGCAAGCCCGCTTCGCCCTCGCCAGCAAGGCGGATACGCGTTCCGTCCTCGATGCCGGCTGGAATATTGACCGAGAGCTGACGCTCCTCGGTGACGCGGCCCTGGCCGGAGCACTTGGCGCAAGGATCCGAAATCGTCTGGCCGCGGCCATGACATTGCGGGCAGGTGCGCTCGATGGAGAAGAAGCCCTGTGCCGCACGCACACGGCCGGAACCGTGGCACAGGCCGCACTGGCTTGGAGAAGTGCCGGGTTTGGCACCGGAGCCTGAACATTCGTCACAGGCAATGGAGGTCGGAACATGGATCTGGGCGGTCTTGCCGGTGAAGGCCTCCTCCAGACTGATCTCCATGTTGTAGCGAAGATCGGCGCCGCGGTCGCGGCTTGCGGAACGGCGCTGGCGCGCGCCCATCATGTCGCCGAAAATATCCTCGAAGATGTCGGCAAAGCCGCCACCGCCGAAGCCTTGGCCGCCGCCCATGCCACCATTCTCGAAGGCCGCATGGCCAAAGCGATCATAGGCCGCACGCTTCTGTGGGTCGCGCAGCGTCTCGTAGGCCTCGTTGATTTCCTTGAACTTGCGCTCCGCCTCTTCATCACCGGGATTGCGGTCCGGGTGATACTTCATGGCGAGCTTGCGAAATGCGCTCTTAAGTTCTTTCTCGTCGGCGTTTCGCGACACGCTGAGCGTCTCGTAAAAGTCTGCCTTCATGAATTTGCGACTCGCTGGTTAAGCGGGAGCGATTGCCGCTCCGTGTTTCGTGCACGCAATTTAGGTATCGCTGCAGGCGAATGCCATAGTTTCCGTGAGATTGCCAGCCGATCACGGCCTGCTTGCGCTCACAGACCTGGAGAAACCGCACCTTTGGGCTTGTGCAAACCAGACCAGACAAGAAGCCGGTCCGCGATCCGGTTCTCAAAAAGCACGAAGGAAAGGATCGCCACCCCCACCGTGATGACCATTACCGCCGCGACATAGACGAAGAAAACGCCTGCGGGCGCCCCAAGCAGGTACTTGTTCCAGATGTAGGAGAAAAAGATGCTCTCGGTGACCGGGTGCCACAAATAGACGCCGAATGAGACTGCAGCCGCAGGGCGAAGAAACGCCGGATAGGTATATCTTTCAGGCTCGACCAGTTCGGCAAGCGCCGCCAGGTAGACGGCCAGAGCAAGTACGGCGATGGAAACATAGACACTGATATCGAGCGTCATCAGCATGCAGGAGACAAGAAGCGCAATCCACGCCGCGAGACGGCTGCCGGAGCTGTGCAGCGGCCATTTGCGTGCCAGCATGGCAAGCAGAGCACCAAGGGCGAAATCCGCGAAGACCCTGTATGCGCCCCAGGTGTCGGCATAGACCCAATGCGTCTCGGGCATCAGCCCGCTGGCAACTAGAAATTCGAGGCCGCCATAGCTGGCAATCGTCATCAATGCCAGGCCCGCCAGCCCGGCAATCCGCCATGCAAGTGCCAGGATGGGCAGGAGCAGATAGGCCAGCCACTCGCCCGACAGTGACCAGGAAACGTAATTGAATGTCAGATTGTCGTTCAGGCCCCAGCCCTGCATGAGCAGGAGATTGGTGAGAAGCGTTTCCCATTGAAACAGATCCAGTCCGCCACCCGTGTTGGAAAGGCCCAGCTCCACGGCCAGACCCACAGCCACAAAGTAGCTCAGTGTCACAAGATGCAGCGGATAGAGGCGGACGAGGCGCTTGAAGAGGTATGCTCCATAAGCGCGCGCTTCCAGCACACGTTCGCCGTAGCGATCAAAGATCAAAAAACCGGAGATGATGAAGAACAGGTCGAGTAGCGGGCGCAGCAGCTCCAGACCATCCTTGACCCAAAGGGCGTCGGACGGCGCAAAATGCCCGAAGTGATAGAGCATGATCAAGAGAGCGGCCATGAACCGCCAGATCTCGAACAGGCGATAGCGGATCATCTGCAGCCCCGGCCTGACGTAACGGGAGCGGATGATCTGCCACAAATGTTAATTCCAAGATAAAGGCCCGGCTGCTCTCGCAACCGGGCCCGCATAGTACTTGTCGGAAACGACTTAGGCTGACTTCTTGTCGTCCTCGTCGATTTCTTCGAAGTCGGCGTCGACCACGTCGTCGTCCTTCTTGGCCTCGCCGGCGGCATCTGCGGAAGCGTCTGCTTCGGCAGCTTCCGTCTGCTGGGCCTCATACATGGCCTGACCGAGCTTCATCGAAGCTTCGGCAAGGGCCTGGGTCTTGGCAGTGATGGCTTCGGCGTCTTCGCCTTCAAGAGCCGTCTTCAGCTCGGCGATGGCGTTTTCGATGGCCTTGCGGTCTTCCTCGGAAACCTTGTCGCCGTAGTCCTTGAGCGACTGCTCGGAGGAGTGAACGAGGGCTTCACCCTGGTTCTTGGCTTCAACCAGCGCACGACGCTTCTTGTCGGCCTCGGCATTGGCTTCGGCGTCCTTGACCATCTTCTCGATATCATCGTCGGAAAGACCACCGGAAGCCTGGATGCGGATCTGCTGCTCCTTGCCGGTGCCCTTGTCCTTGGCCGAGACATTCACGATGCCGTTGGCGTCGATGTCGAAGGTCACCTCAATCTGCGGCACGCCACGCGGTGCGGGCGGCAGGCCCACGAGGTCGAACTGTCCGAGCATCTTGTTGTCGGCAGCCATCTCGCGCTCACCCTGGAAGACGCGGATCGTCACGGCGTTCTGATTGTCCTCAGCCGTCGAGAAGACTTGGCTCTTCTTGGTCGGAATCGTGGTGTTGCGGTCGATGAGACGGGTGAACACGCCGCCCAGCGTCTCGATGCCCAGCGAAAGCGGGGTCACGTCGAGAAGCAGAACGTCCTTCACGTCGCCCTGGAGAACACCGGCCTGGATGGCCGCGCCCATGGCAACGACCTCATCGGGGTTCACACCCTTGTGCGGCTCCTTGCCGAAGAAGTTCTTCACCGTCTCCTGAACCTTCGGCATGCGGGTCATGCCGCCGACCAGAACTACCTCGTCCACTTCACCGGCATTCAGGCCAGCATCCTTGAGCGCTGCCTTGCAGGGCTCGATGGTGCGCTTGATGAGATCCTCGACGAGGCTCTCGAATTTTGCGCGGGTGAGCTTGATTGCAAGGTGCTTGGGACCCGACTGGTCTGCCGTGATGAAGGGCAGGTTCACTTCCGTCTGCGACGAGGAGGAAAGCTCGATCTTGGCCTTTTCGGCAGCTTCCTTCAGGCGCTGCAGAGCCAGCTTGTCGGCCTTCAGGTCGATGCCGTTTTCCTTCTTGAACTCGTCGGCGAGGTAGTTGACCAGACGCATGTCAAAGTCTTCACCGCCAAGGAAGGTGTCACCATTGGTGGACTTCACCTCGAACACGCCATCGCCGATTTCGAGGATCGAAACGTCGAAGGTACCGCCGCCAAGATCGTACACGGCAATCGTCTTGCCGTCCTTCTTGTCGAGGCCGTAGGCGAGCGCCGCAGCAGTCGGCTCGTTGATGATGCGAAGGACCTCAAGACCGGCGATCTTGCCGGCGTCCTTGGTGGCCTGACGCTGGGCGTCGTTGAAGTAGGCCGGAACGGTGATGACGGCCTTCTCGACCTTCTCGCCAAGATAGGACTCGGCCGTTTCCTTCATCTTCTGAAGGATCATCGCGGAAATCTGCGAAGGCGAATATTTCTCGCCATGGGCCTCGACCCATGCGTCACCATTGTCGGCTTTCACGATCTGGTAGGGGACAAGCTTCTTGTCCTTCTCCACCGTCGGATCCTCGAAGCGACGACCGATCAGACGCTTGATTGCGAACAGCGTGTTTTCGGGATTGGTGACCGCCTGACGCTTTGCCGGCTGGCCTACGAGACGCTCATCCTGGTCGGAAAAAGCGACGATGGACGGCGTGGTACGCGCGCCTTCTGCATTCTCGATCACCTTGGCGTCCTTACCGTCCATGACGGCGACGCAGGAATTGGTGGTTCCAAGATCGATGCCGATTACTTTTGCCATTTTCTTCTCTCCACTAAGCAGACCGTCAGGACCCATTCAGGCGTTCCAGGCGACAGCCCCTGTCACAAGAAAACCCGCGGCGCGCAGGGTTTTGTCCCGCGTCAGTCCGCGACGTTGCGGCGTATATAAGAACCGTCATTTTATTGCGCAAGGCGATGAATGGCAGGAAATCCATCCGCGATGGGTGAACAGCCCGGTGTTTTTCCGCCAGCCGACACTGGTTACGAGGTGCTTAACACCGAACGTAAAATCACGACACCTGAAGTGACCTCATATTCAGACGAGTAATGCAACTTCCGCGCTAACAATATCTGTGTGCGGGAGTTGAAATGCGAAGCTTGAGGGCGCTTTGCATTGCCGCGTTTGCACTTGCGGCGAACGTTGCGAATGCATCACCTTTCATAGGCAGCCTGGCTGCCGGTGCGGTTCAGCAGGTTGTGCAGGAAGCGGTAGCGATGCCTTTGGCAAGGCGGCAGCTTGAAATTCCAACCGCCACCCGCATCGGTGCCGATATCGAAGCCAAATGTCTTGCGCTCGGGATCTATCACGAGGCACGTGGGGAAAGCGTTGCGGGCCAGGCGGCTGTCGCTCAGGTCATCCTCAACCGGGTTCGTTCAAAGGTCTATCCATCGAGCATCTGCGGGGTGATCTACCAGAACGCCTACCGGCTGAACCGCTGCCAGTTTTCCTTCACCTGCGACCGGGTCTCCGATATGCCGCGCAATGCGCGCGCATGGCAGAAGGCCTATGCGCTTTCGAAGGCAATGCTGTGCGCAGATTGCGACATGGCGGAGCGCGAAATTCTGGAGAGCATCGCGCCGTTTCACCGCGCAACGCATTATCACGCGACCTATGTGCGCCCGGTCTGGGCGCGCAAGCTGCGCCATGTAGGTCGGATCGGTACCCACATCTTCTTTGAAAGCGACCGTGTGCTGAAGCGGATGTGAGGCCAGACGGCGCTCAAACCGTCTCCCAGCCCTCATGCTCGCCGGCGCGGAAGATGGCGTCGATGAAGCGCTGGTTCTTCACCGATTCTTCCAGCGAGAAAAGCTGGACCTCTTCACCCTTCACGGCCTTGGCAAAGGCTTCTGACTGCAGGCGGTACTGACGGGTGTCGCCGAAGCGGAATGTCGTGGAGGTGCCATGCGTCAGGTCATGCAGGATCACGCGATCATCGCCATAGACACGTGAATTGAACGGCGTATCAACCTCGATGAAGCCCTTGTCGCCATGGAACGCCATGGTCTGGCGGGCAGCCATCTGGGTGGAGACGTAGAAGCTCAGTTCGAAGTCACCGCAATCCGCTTTGACGCTTGCATAGATATCGGTACCGAATTTCGGATCGCGCTCGACAACCGCCTGAACTCGCTGCGGCTCCGTCTTCGTCACGAAACGGGTGGTCACGGTCGGATAGACGCCGATATCCGGCAGGCCGCCACCGCCGAGCTCGGGCCGGTTGCGCATATTGTCGGGATCGACATTGTGATAGGTGAAGGCACCCTGCACATGGCGCAAGCGCCCGATCGCGCCGCCCGCGATCAGGTCATGCACCTTCTGCCATTGAGGGTGATAGGTCACCATGAAGGCCTCGGACACCACTACCTTGTTGCGGTCGCGCGCCTCGATCACCGGCTTGATATCGTCAGCATTCAGCGCGAGCGGCTTTTCCACCAGCACATGCTTGCCGGCATCCGCGGCCTTCACCGCCCACTCGACATGCTGGGACGTGGGAAGCGGAATATAGACCGCATCCACCTCTTCACTTGCCAGAAGCTCATCATAGGATCCGAAGACATGGGGAATGCCGAAACGGTCGGCCACCACCTGCCCGCGCGCAGCATCGCGGCTGGCAATAGCGGTCACCACATTGTCTTCGGCATCGATGATCTGCGGTATCACCTGATCCCGACCGATCTTGGCCGTCGACAAAATTCCCCAACGCAGCATGACTGCCTCCCTTATTCGTACAAATCAGCCGCGCAGCGAGCCGCCGGTTTGCTTGCCCACATTCTGGACGATCTTGCCCGCCAGCGCTTCGAAGTCCTCATCGGTCAACGTCTTGTCGCTGGGCTGGATGGTAACCTCGATCGCAACGGACTTCTTGCCTTCACCGAGCGACGCACCTTCAAAGATATCGAAGACATTTACGCCGGTGATCAGCTTCTTGTCGGCACTTGCCGCGGCGCGCGTGATGGTGGCTGCTTCCACGGTCTTGTCGACCACGAAGGCGAAATCGCGTGTGACAGCCTGAAGCTGCGAGATTTCCAGCTTTCCGCGCGAGCGCGTCGCCTTCTGCTTCGGCTCGGGAATCGCATCAATGAAGACCTCGAAGCCGCAGAGCGGGCCATCCACATCCAAAGCTTCCAGCGTCGAAGGGTGGAACTCGCCGAAGGTTGCCAGGATGATCTTCGGTCCAAGACGGATCGTGCCTGAACGGCCCGGATGGTACCAGGACGGGGCTTCCGCCACGACCTGCAGCTTGTCAGCCGGTGCGCCGCAGGCTTCCAGCACGGCCAAAGCATCTGCCTTGGCGTCGAACACGCCGACCGGCCCTGCATTGCCTGACCAGTCGCGGCCCTGACGTTCCATGTGAGCGGTGCCGCGGCGCACGCCGGATGCGACACGACGCTGGCCCTTGGGCGCGTCGCTCTCATAGGTGCCCGAGACTTCGAACATTGCGATGTCGGCACGGCCGCGATCCACATTGCGCTGCACAGCCTTCAGGAGACCCGGCAGCAGCGATGGCCGCATGTCGGACATGTCGGATGCGATCGGGTTCGACAGGCGCAGATTTTCCGCACCACCGCCGAAAAGTTCGGCTTCCTTGGCCGAGACGAATGACCAGGTCAGCGCTTCTGCCATGCCGCGCACAGCCAGCGCACGGCGCGCGAGGCGCGTGCGGATCTGGAGTGTGGTCAGGATACGGCTGTTCACCGCGCCAAAGGATGGCAGCGGCTCGGGTTTGATCTCGTTCACGCCATTGATGCGCAGAACCTCTTCAACGAGGTCGGCCTTGCCTTCGACATCGGGACGCCAGGAAGGGACCGAAACCGTTGCCGTTCCGCCATGATCTTCAACCTTGAAGCCAAGGCGAGTGAGAATGTCGGCGGAAGTCTTCGGCTCGATCTCGATGCCGCCCAGCCGGGCAACTTCCGAATAGGGGAAGGAGATGGTCTTGGGCTCGTGTGGCTTGTAGCCCTCGACCTGCCGCTCGCTTGCCTCACCGCCGCAGATTTCCTGCACAAGGCGCGTTGCAAGCTCCAGGCCATCCACCATGAATTCCGGATCAACCCCCCGCTCGAAACGGTAGCGTGCATCGGTGATGATGCCGAGCGCACGACCGGTGGACGCGATATTCATCGGGTCCCAGAGAGCCGATTCAATCAGCACGTCGGTGGTGTTCTCGTCACAGCCGGAATGCTCGCCACCCATGATACCGGCGATGGATTCAACGCCATTATCGTCCGCAATGACGCACATGTCGGAGGTCAGCTCATATTCGCGCTCGTCAAGCGCAAGCAGCTTTTCGCCGTCCTTAGCGCGGCGCACGGTGAGGTTGCCCTTCACCTTGGCCATGTCGAAGACGTGGAGCGGGCGACCGCGGTCGAAGGTGATATAGTTGGTGATGTCCACCAGCGCGTTGATCGGGCGCAGGCCGATCGCCATCAGGCGCTGCTGCATCCATTTCGGTGACGCGCCGTTCTTCACGCCGCGCACGGCACGCAATGCAAAGCCGGGGCAGAGTTCCGGCGCCTCGATGGCAACCTTGACCGGCGTGTCGCCGCTGCCGGAAACGGCCGCGACGCTGCCAGGCTTCAGCTTGCCCAGACCTGCTGCGGCAAGGTCACGCGCAATGCCGTAGACACCGGTCGCATCCGGACGGTTTGGCGTAAGTCCGATCTCGATGACCGGATCGTCCAGCTTGGCCCATTCGGCAAAGGCTGTTCCGACAGGCGCATCCTCGGGCAGATCGATAATGCCTTCATGGGCGTCGGAAAGAAGTAGCTCGCGCTCCGAACACATCATGCCGTGGCTTTCCACACCACGGATCTTGCCGACCGACAGCGTGACATCGATGCCCGGAACATAGGTGCCTGGTGCGGCGAAAGCACCAACGAGGCCTGCGCGGGCATTGGGAGCGCCGCAGACGACCTGAACCGGCTTGCCCTCGCCCGTATCCACCGAAAGCACCTGCAGCTTGTCGGCATCGGGATGCTTTTCCGCACTCAAAACCTTTGCGATGCGAAACGGCTTGAGCGCGGACTTGTCGTCCACCTCCTCGACCTCAAGGCCGATCTCGGTCAGCTTGGCCACCACCTCTTCAAGCGTGGCGTCGGTTTCAAGGTGATCCTTGAGCCAGGAGAGCGTGAATTTCATTCGTCTGTCTCGCGTCGTGAAAGCGGAGCTGAGGATATATTGAGCTCCATGAGGAATAGTCTTTTAGATGAGTTTGTTCAGGCTGCGCGTTGCGGCTCTGTTGCCCCGGGCGCTTTCCAACCGAGCAATACGGCTTTCACCGAAATGCCGTCGTCGAGGTCGGGCCACCATATGCCTGCGAATTCAAGTTCCGCTTTCGCACGTTGGCTGGGTTTAGCCTTGTAGAGAAATGGATACCACCAGAGTGGAGCGCGAATCTGCCGGCTGTCAGCGAGCGTGATGTAAAGGAACGTGTCATCGCATTGCACCGATACAGGACGCATGGCCTCCGTTTCAAAGTCCGAAGAAGTCATTCCATGCTCCAATCCATCTTTCGCGATGCTTTGCCACGACATCCTGGAGAGCCTTCATTTCCCGCTCATTATAACCCCGAACATAGGCAACCTCCAAACTGTGCAGCCAGATTTTCGCTGAAGCCCCGTCTTTTGCGATATGTATATGCGGTGGCTCATACATATCGGATGAATAGAAACGAAACTTGTAGCCTCTCCACTCGAGCAGCGTTGGCATAGCCTAGCTGCTCAATCCACCAAACAAAGTCGGCATGTCGAGCGGGCGGAAGCCGTAGTGCTCGATCCAGCGCAGGTCGGCATCGAAGAAGGCGCGGAGATCAGGCATGCCGTATTTCAGCATGGCGATACGGTCGATGCCCATGCCCCAGGCGAAGCCTTGATAGACGTCGGGATCAAGCCCTGCATGGCGCAGAACATTGGGGTGGACCATGCCGCAGCCCAGAATTTCCAGCCAGTCCGAGCCTTCGCCGATGCGTACCTCGCCCGGCGTCGAGCGGTCGCACTGGATATCGAGTTCGAAGCTCGGCTCGGTGAAGGGGAAGAAGGACGGGCGGAAGCGCATATTGATCGAAGGCACTTCGAAGAACGCCTTGCAGAACTCCTCCAGCACCCATTTCAGATGGCCGACGGTTGAGGTCTTGTCGACGACAAGCCCTTCGAGCTGATGGAACATCGGCGTGTGGGTGGCATCGGAATCCTGGCGATAGGTCTTGCCCGGGATCACGATACGGATCGGCGGCTCCTGCGCTTCCATCGTGTGGATCTGCACCGGCGAGGTGTGCGTGCGCAAAAGCTTGCGCTCGCCTTTTTCATCCGGCGGGAAGAAGAAGGTGTCGTGCATCTCGCGGGCCGGATGGCCTTCCGGGAAATTCAGCGCCGTGAAGTTGTAGTAATCGGTCTCGATATCCGGGCCTTCGGCGATGGAGAAGCCGAGGTCGCCGAAGATGGCGGCAATCTCGTCGATGACCTGACTGATCGGATGGATACGTCCGCGCTCGGCCGGGGCCTGCGGCACGGGCAGCGTGATGTCCACGCGCTCGCGCTCCAGACGTTCGGCAATGGCGGCCTCACGCAGCACTGAGCGGCGGGCGGCAATCTCCTCCATCACGCGGTTCTTCAAACCGTTGATCGCCGGACCCATTTCCTTGCGCTCTTTGGGCGACATGGAACCAAGCGTCTTCAGCTTTTCGGAGACGGAGCCCTTTTTGCCGACGGCCGCCACACGTACGGCTTCCAGGGCCTGCTCATCCGCGGCATTTGCAATCTCGTCGAGGATCGATTTTTCCAGTTGCTCGAGATCAGTCATCGTCTTTCCTTGAACCGCCCGTCTTCGGCGCTTCGGTGCGCCGGTGAATTTGCCTGCCACTGACTGCCCCGCAGCGGCCCGTATTTCAACCCCGCGCGCGCTCAAGGCAAGTCCTCAAGGGATGCGCGGCGTACGCAATTTCGCACCAGTCAAAGAAAAACCCGCGCCGGCAGAACCAGCGCGGGTTTCCCTTAAATCATCAGCTTGGGGAAGCGCTGGCTTAGGCTACAGCGCTTTCAAACTGGTTCGGCGTCGTGTCTTTCAGGTATTCGAGCGCCGTCTTGGCCTGCTTCACCAGCGCGCCAAATGCCTGCGGCTCGTGGATGGCCATGTCGGACAGGACCTTGCGGTCGATCTCGATACCAGCCTTGTTCAGACCGTCGATGAGGCGGCCATAGGTCAGGCCATGCTCACGTGCAGCAGCGTTGATACGCTGGATCCACAGAGCGCGGAAATTACGCTTGCGCGCCTTGCGGTCGCGGTAAGCATACTGCATCGACTTTTCGACCGCCTGCTTGGCGACACGAATGGTGTTCTTGCGACGGCCATAAAAGCCCTTGGCGGACTTCAGAACCTTCTTGTGCTTGGCGTGGGCGGTTACGCCCCTCTTTACGCGTGCCATTGCATGATCTCCTTAAATCTCGTCCGCTTTAATCAGAAGCTGTAGGGCATGTATTTCTTGATGATCTTGGTGTCCGGTTCGGACAGGACCATCGTGCCCCGCGCATCGCGGATGAACTTGTTGGAACGCTTGATCATGCCGTGGCGCTTGCCAGCAGCACCGACCTTGACCTTGCCGGTGGCGGTAACCTTGAACCGCTTCTTGACCGAAGACTTCGTCTTCATCTTGGGCATTTTGCTTCTCCGTTTTATGCGCTCGAACCCGTTTGTGTTCGGCCACCGACTTGCGGGGACATTGAACCGGAAATCGAGCATTTTCAGCATTTGGAACCGACACGGCATGCCCTGCCGGCCGGTTCGGGACGCGGCGTTATAGCGACAGGGAAAGCGGTACGCAACCGGATTCAGTGTCGCTGAACTCAAGAAAGAGCGAACCACCGTCCAAGGCGATCCGCTCTTTCATGTCTTGAAGATCGGGCGGCGCTGATCAGCGCGGCGCCAGGACCATCATCATCTGACGGCCTTCGAGCTTCGGCTCGGCCTCGACCTTGGCAATCTCTTCCACCTCTTCGCGTACGCGATTGAGCAGCTTCATGCCCAGTTCCATATGGGCCATCTCACGGCCACGGAAGCGCAGGGTCACCTTGACCTTGTCGCCAGCCTCGAAGAAACGCCGCGCAGCCTTCAGCTTCACCTCATAGTCATGGGTGTCGATGTTCGGACGCATCTTGATCTCCTTGATCTCGACGGTCTTCTGCTTCTTGCGCGCTTCGGCTGCCTTCTTCTGGCTCTGGTATTTCAGCTTGCCCAGATCGGTGATCTTGCACACCGGCGGTTCGGCATTCGGCGAAACCTCCACGAGGTCGAGCCCGGCATCCTGTGCAATACGCAGGGCTTCGTCAGTCGGGACGACGCCGCGATTGTTGCCTTCGTCGTCGATCAGCTGGACGCGCGGTACGCGAATCTCGCGGTTGGAGCGCGGTCCTTCCTTGACCGTAGGAGGCGCTTTGAATGGTCTGCGAATGGTCGTTGTCTCCTCAAATCATTGACGGATCTTGTCTACCCGGCGCAGCAGGTTGTCGCCTATGTGCGTTTTGCGGGATGGCTGTCAATAGCATAAGCATAGGCAAGAATCACGCTGCAAGCGCTATGTAGTGGCTGATTTTGTGCGCAAAAGGGTTCAAATTTCGATTCAACAGTCATGGAGAGTGCCGTGTCGGGAAGCGAGTTGCGACAGATCGAGGTGGATGGAACGCGCATCGCGGTGCGCCATCGCACCGGCGGCAGCCCCGGTCTCGTCTGGCTTGGCGGCTATCGATCCGACATGTGCGGCACGAAGGCCGTTGCGCTTGATGAATGGGCGGAATCGAAGCAGCTTGCGATGACGCGCCACGACTATTCCGGCCATGGTGAATCCGGCGGTGCATTCGAGGATGGCACGATCTCACGCTGGCTTGACGAAAGCCTTGCGGTCTTCCGTGAATTCACGTCCGGCCCCCAGATCCTTGTCGGATCGAGCATGGGCGCGTGGATTGCGCTGCGCATGATCCAGGAACTGCACAAGGCAAATGATGGAGCACGCATCGGAGGCCTTCTGCTACTTGCACCTGCTCCCGATTTCACGACCGAGCTGATGGAGCCTCAGCTCAGTGACGGCCAGCGCAAGATGCTGGAGGAGGAAGGCGTGCTGCGCGAGCCGTCCGACTATTCCGACGAGCCCAACATCTACACGCGCGCGCTGTTCGAAGATGGTGCGAAAAACCGCGTTCTTGACGGCATCATCGACACGCATTGTCCGGTTCACATCCTGCAGGGCATGAAGGATCCCGATGTGCCTTATGCTCATGCGATGAAGCTGGTCGAACACCTGCCCGCCGATGACGTTACCCTTTCCCTCATCCGGGACGGCGATCACAGGCTTTCACGCCCTCAGGACATCGAGATGATCCTGCGTGTCGCGGAAGGATTGATCGAGCAGGTGGAGAAGCGAGCGGGATAAACAGGAGGTGCGATTTGAGCGCGTTTACCTTGAAAACGCTTTATTCGCCCCCCATCTCATTCATGCGGCCGCGCCCGACTGAACGTGATTTGAGGAACCGTGAAATGACCAATTCTGCACTTATCCGTCCGGCGTGGACGCCGGCGACGATTGCCCTGATGGTGATCGGCTTCATGCTGTTCTGGCCGCTTGGCCTTGCGATGCTTGCCTATATTCTGTGGGGCGACCGCCTGAACGCATTCAAGAGCGATGTAAACCGCGCCACCGACGGCCTGTTCTCCAACTTCAAGCGCGCATCCCAGACCTATGCGTCGACCGGCAATGTCGCGTTCGACGACTGGCGCTCAGCCGAGCTGGAGCGCCTTGAGGAAGAACGCCGCAAGCTCGACGCCATGCGCGACGAATTCGATGAATATGTTCGCGAACTTCGTCGTGCCCGTGATCGTGAAGAGTTCGATCGCTTCATGAACGAGCGCAAGGCCGGGCGCGGAAACCCAGTTACCGAGGCCGGTGACGCGAACTGATTTCGCGACAACCAGCTCAAGCACATCGAGAACGGCGCCTTGGGGCGCCGTTCTTTTTTTTGGAGCAGCAAACTGTTCCCGTAGCAATGACTTGCATTATCATCACGAGATGATTCCCCGGATGCTGAAGCGCGCTCCTTCGCGAAAACCTGTCCCGCCAGAAGATCGGCACCTCGAGGTGCTCGGCCGATCCGTGCCACTGCGCGTGGTCGAAAATGCGCGCGCCAAGCGGCTGACGCTCAGGATCATTGCCGGGGGACAGCTGCGCGTGACCATTCCGCCGGGCATTACCGCCCATCAGGTGAATGATTTCGTTGAACGCCATCGCGGGTGGCTGGAAGAGCGACTGAAAAAACTTCCAGAACATCCCGTGGTTCGCTCCGGCGTCAAGATACCCATCAGGGGCGTGCCGCATCTGATCCGCCATGAGCCGGGGAAACGGGGCACCGTGTCCGTGGACGAAGAAGAGGGTCAGAAGCTTTTGATCGTCTTTGGCGATGAACGCCACCTGCCCCGCCGCATTGCCGACTTCCTGAAAAGGGAAGCCCGCAAGGAGATCGAACCGCTGGTGGCCAAGCATACACAAGTGGTCGGCCGACCGGCCAAGGCTGTTCGTTACAAGGACACGTCGAGCCGTTGGGGCTCATGCACCTCTGACGGGGTCTTGTCCTTTTCCTGGCGCATCATGATGGCACCGCGTCCCGTAATCGATTATCTCGTCGCGCATGAAGTGGCGCATTTGCGCGAGATGAACCACGGTCCACGCTTCTGGAAGCTGTGCGGGGAACTTTGCCCCGATACCAAGCGCTGCAAGGACTGGCTGAAGCGTAACGGGACGGCATTGCAGGCGATACGGTTTTCGGAGTGAGTAGTGAGTAGGCGGCGCGGATGGCAGCGCAAGCGGGATGCCTCACTTCCCACTATTTTACCATTCACTATTCACACCATAAGCGTTTCGTGCGAACTCCAGTGCCCATGACACTCGACATCAAGATATGCGGATTGAAGAGCCGCGAGGCCATTGCCACGGCACTGGATGAAGGTGCCAGTCATATCGGCTTCATCTTCTTCGAAAAGAGCCCGCGCCATCTCGAACCGGTGCAAGCCGGCTTGCTGCGCGATGCGGCTTCGGGAAAAGCCAAGGTCGTGGCTGTTACGGTCGATGCCGATGACGCCGCGCTCGACGAAATCGTCTCGGCCGTAAAGCCTGACATGCTGCAGCTTCACGGCCAGGAAACGCCTGAGCGCGTTAAAGCCGTGAAACATCGCTACAATCTGCCGGTGATGAAGGCCTTCGCCGTTCGTGAGGCGGATGATCTCGACAAGATCGAGCCTTACAAGTGTGTTGCCGATCGCTTCCTTTTTGATGCCAAGGCGCCGAAGGGGTCTGAACTTCCCGGCGGCAATGGCGTTGCCTTTGACTGGACACTTCTGGCTCGCCTTGACGAAAGTGTGGACTACATGCTTTCCGGTGGCCTCAATGCGGGCAATATCGCCGACGCGCTGAGCGTGGCGAAACCGGCTGGTCTCGATATATCGTCTGGCGTGGAAGACGCGCCCGGCGTAAAGAGCCAGCAGAAGATACGCGAATTCTTCCGCGCCGTTCGCGCCGCGGTCTAATCATTCAGGGAGGCGGGCATGAACAAGCCGGCTCAGCCAAATTCATTTCGTACCGGTCCCGACGAGCAGGGCATGTTCGGCATTTTCGGCGGACGCTTTGTCGCCGAGACACTGATGCCGCTCATCCTCGATCTGCAGGAGCATTGGGATGCGGCCAAGAAGGATCCCGAGTTCAAGGCCGAGCTCGAGCATCTGAACAAGCACTATACCGGCCGCCCCTCGCCCGTTTATTTCGCCGAACGCCTGACGGAGCATCTTGGCGGTGCGAAGATCTACTTCAAGCGCGACGAGCTGAACCATACGGGCAGCCACAAGATCAACAATTGCCTGGGCCAGATTCTGCTTGCCAAGCGCATGGGCAAGACCCGCATCATCGCGGAAACGGGTGCTGGCCAGCATGGCGTGGCATCGGCAACGGTTGCTGCCCGTTTCGGCCTGCCATGCGTTGTCTATATGGGCGCCACGGATGTCGAGCGCCAGGCACCGAATGTCTTCCGCATGCGCCTGCTGGGCGCGGAAGTGAAGCCGGTTTCCTCCGGTCACGGCACGCTGAAAGACGCCATGAACGAGGCGCTGCGCGACTGGGTGACCAATGTCGAGGATACCTATTACCTGATCGGCACGGCTGCAGGCCCCCATCCCTATCCGGAACTGGTACGCGAATTCCAGGCCGTGATCGGCAAGGAGACAAAGGAACAGATTCAGGAGATCGAAGGCCGCCTGCCGGATATGCTGGTGGCGGCAGTGGGCGGTGGCTCCAACGCGATCGGGCTCTTCCACCCCTTCCTTGACGACAAGGATGTGCAGATTGTCGGCGTCGAAGCTGGCGGCAAGGGTCTGGAAGGCGAAGAGCATTGCGCTTCGCTGACGGCTGGCAGGCCCGGCGTCCTTCATGGCAACCGCACCTATCTGCTTCAAAACGAGGACGGTCAGATCAAGGATGGCCACTCCATCTCTGCCGGTCTCGACTATCCGGGTATCGGTCCCGAACACTCCTGGCTGCGCGAGACGGGCCGCGTCGAATATGTGCCGATCCGCGATGACGAGGCATTGGAAGCCTTCCAGCTTCTGACCCGCCTTGAAGGCATCATTCCCGCGCTTGAACCCAGCCACGCGCTGGCCGAGGTCATCAAGCGGGCGCCGAAGATGGGCAAGGACCAGATCATCGTCATGAATCTGTGCGGCCGCGGCGACAAGGACATCTTTTCCGTCTCCAAACATCTTGGCATGGATGTGAGCTGATGACTGGCTTCATAGACATCTGGGTAACCTGTCCGGACCGGGATGTGGCCGGCAAGATTGCCAAGGCGACGCTTTCGGAGCGGCTCGTTGCCTGTGCGAATATCTTCGGCACGGTTTCCAGCATCTATCACTGGAAGGGCGCGATCGAGAGCGAGGAAGAAGTGCCGCTTCTGCTAAAGACGCGGGCGGAGCATTTCGATGCGGTGCGCAAGCTTGTTCGCGAGCACCACACCTATGATGTGCCCGCCATCGTGGCCACGCCCATCACAGAAATCGACAGTGACTATGCGGACTGGCTCCGCGACGAGACGAAAGACCCGGCATGAGCGAGACGCGTATCGACCGCCGCATGGCGAAGCTGAAGGCGGAAAACCGCCCTGCCCTTGTGACCTATTTCATGGGTGGCGACCCCGACTATGATACCTCGCTATCGGTCATGAAGGCACTGCCGAAGGCCGGCAGCGACATCATCGAGCTTGGCATGCCATTCTCCGATCCGATGGCTGATGGTCCGGCTATCCAGGCGGCAGGCCTGCGCGCGCTGAAGAACGGTCAGACGCTGAAGCGGACGCTGGAGATGGCCCGCACCTTCCGCGAAGAAGATGACGAGACGCCGATCGTCATGATGGGCTACTACAATCCCATCTATATCTATGGCGTGGACAAGTTCCTCACCGATGCGAAGGCGGCTGGCATTGACGGATTGATCATTGTCGATCTTCCGCCGGAGATGGATGAGGAGTTGTGCATCCCGGCCCTCAAGGCTGGCCTCAACTTCATCCGTCTGGCGACACCGACCACGGACGACAAGCGTTTGCCGAAGGTGCTCGAGAACACCTCCGGCTTCGTCTACTACGTCTCGATGACCGGCATCACGGGCTCGGCACTGACCAATGTGCAGAAGGTTGGCGGGGCGGTGAGCCGCATCAAGGCCCATACGCCTCTTCCAGTTTGCGTCGGTTTCGGCGTAAAGACAGCCGCCCAGGCGCGCGCCATTGGTGCGGAAGCGGATGGCGTCGTGGTGGGGACTGCCATCGTTAATGCAGTTGCAAATGTCATCGGACCGGACGGAAAGACCACTGCCGATCCCGCAGAAGCGGTTGCAACCCTGGTGCGAGGTCTGGCAGATGGTGTGCGAGAAGCCCGGCTGACGGCAGCCGAGTAAAAGTTAGAACGGTTTTCTGGGGAGCCTTGTGCTTCCTGTGTGTCTGTGAAGGAAGGCGACGGCCATGAACTGGATCACGAGCTATGTGCGGCCGAAAATCAACTCCATGCTGGGTCGGCGCGACATGCCGGAGAACCTCTGGATCAAGTGTCCGGAGACCGGCGAGATGGTCTTTCACAAGGACCTTGAGGAAAATCAGTGGGTCATCCCCGCTTCCGGTCACCATATGCGCATCTCGGCCAAGGAGCGTCTGCGCTTCTTTTTCGATGAAGGCAAATACGAGACGCTGGACAATCCCAAGGTAACCGTCGATCCGCTGAAATTCCGTGACGAGCGCCGCTACACCGACCGTCTGCGCGACGCGAAAGCCAAGACGAATATGGAGGATGCAATCCTCAATGCGGTCGGCACCATCCATGGCCAGAAAATCGTCGCCACCGTGCAGGACTTTTCCTTCATGGGCGGCTCGCTCGGCATGGCAGCCGGCGAGGCTATCGTGAAGGCGTTCGAAACCGCAGCCGAACGAAAGCTTCCACTGGTTCTGTTTGCAGCATCCGGTGGCGCGCGCATGCAGGAAGGCATCCTCTCGCTCATGCAGCTTCCGCGCACCACGGTCGCGCTTGATCGCCTGAAGGAAGCGGGTCTGCCTTACATTGTCGTCCTGACCAATCCCACGACGGGCGGCGTGACGGCGTCCTACGCCATGCTTGGCGACATCCACATCGCCGAGCCGGGCGCCCTGATCGGCTTTGCCGGACCGCGCGTGATCGAGCAGACCATCCGCGAGAAGCTGCCGGAAGGCTTCCAACGCGCCGAATATCTCAAGGAACACGGCATGGTCGACATGGTCGTTTCCCGCCTTGAGATGAAGGATACGGTTGCCCGCCTCGTCAAGATCCTGCTGAAGGTCGAAGAGAAGGTGGAGCTTCTGCCCCCAGCCTCGGAAAGCTCTGAAGCAGTGAAGGTGGAAGCCGAAGCGGTGCCAGCCGAAAAGACCAAAAACGAAAATCGTCCCAGCGCTTGACTCGCGATATTGACCCTGGGGCATCGGAGGCTTGCCCATGAGCCGTGCGGCGGCGGCGATCGAAGAGTTGATGAAACTTCATCCGAAGGGTTTCGACCTTTCACTGGAGCGCATCAGCCGCCTTCTGGAGCGATTGGGCAATCCGCAGGACCGCATGCCGCCGGTAATCCATATTGCCGGCACCAATGGCAAGGGCTCTGCCTCCGCCTTCGCGCGGGCGCTTCTTGAAGCTGGCGGCAAAACCGTACATGTCCATACCTCGCCCCATCTTGTAAACTGGCATGAGCGCTACCGGCTCGGTGCGGATGGCGGAGGCAGACTGGTCGCAGACGATGTGCTGGCTGATGCGGTGGAGCGTGTCGCCGCGGCAAATGACGGTGAAAGCATCACCGTTTTCGAGATCCTGACGGCGGTCATGTTCGTGCTCTTTTCCGAGCACCCCGCCGATGCGGCCATCGTAGAGGTGGGGCTTGGCGGGCGGTTTGACGCGACAAATGTCATCCATCACCCGGCTGTCAGCCTCATCATGCCCGTTTCACTGGATCACGAGGCCTATCTGGGCGACCGGGTGGAGCTGATTGCGGCAGAAAAGGCTGGCATCATCAAGACGGGTCGTCCCGTTGTCATCGGCCAGCAGGAATGGGATGCAGCGCGGGACGTGCTCGTAGCTACTGCCGAGCGTCTTCGCTCACCCATGCGCGTCTATGCGCAGGATTTCCTCGCTATCGAGGAAAACGGGCGAATGGTTTATCAGGATGAGGAAGGCCTGTTTGACCTTCCACTGCCTCGCCTGCCCGGCCGCCACCAACTGGCCAATGCTGCCGCTGCCATTGCCGCCGTGAAGGCCGCTGGTTTCAACGTGACCGCCGAACAGGCGGAAAGCGCGATGGGAACCGTCAGCTGGCCTGGCCGACTGCAGCGCCTGAATGGCGGAAGGCTTGTCGATATGGCACCGGCAGATGCGGAAATATGGATAGATGGAGGGCACAATCCGGGTGCGGGTTCGGTCATTGCCGAAGCGCTGGCCGGCGAAGAAGAACGACGCTCCATGCCGCTCTTCCTGATCGCCGGAATGCTGAACACCAAGGATCAGACCGGCTATTTCCAATCATTCGCCAGCATTGCGCGCCATGTCTATACGGTGCCGGTGAAGAACAGCGATGCAGGTGTGCCTGCAGATGAGCTGGCAGTGCGCGCTTCCGAGGCGGGTCTTTCGGCAGAGCCCGTGGCAACTGTCGAAAACGCGCTCAAGCTGTTACGCGAAACAGGTGGCGACGGCGAAGCGCCGCGCATCCTGATCTGCGGCTCTCTCTATCTGATGGGCGAGATTCTGGCAGCGAACGGAACGCCACCGGAATGAAAAAAGCCCGGCGACAAGGCCGGGCTCCTCTCGAAAAACTGGCGCGCTGATCAGGCGACTGCGCCGCTGACCCATGCTGAGAGTGCGGTCTTCGGAGCAGCACCAACCTTCATGTCGGCGACTTCGCCGTTCTTGAACATCAGAAGGGTAGGGATGGAACGAACGCCATACTGGGCGGCAAGCTCCGGGTTCTCGTCGATGTTCAGCTTGGCGATCTTCACCTTGCCGTCGAGTTCGTTGGAGATCTCTTCGAGTGCCGGGGAAATCATCTTGCACGGACCGCACCACTCGGCCCAGAAATCCACCACTACCGGCTCATTTGCCTGCAGCACGTCGGACTGGAAGTTGTTCTTGTCAACGGTGACGGTGGCCATGAGCCTCTCCTTGTCGTCATCAATTAAGCTGGAAGCGCATGTGGGGCATCCGCCCCACCTGTTCAAGTCCATATTTTTCACGCTCACGTGAGTCCCGCAAGGGCTTCCTCCATCGCTTCCGCACTGACTTCGATCAGCCGCGGCGCTTCGGTGAACAGGAGCGCTGCACAAATCTCGTGGTCGGGATAGAGCGGCTGCAGGAGACGGGCATAGAGCGCCATCTGCGCGATATAGGCCTTGGGCACTTCACCGATGTCGCGCGGGGGTGGGCGGTTGGTCTTGTAGTCCACGATCAGAACCTTCTTGTCCTGAACCACCAGCCGGTCGATCTTGCCGGCGACTGCGCGCTGTCTCCCTGCAAGTCTGATCTCGCCCATAAGGGAGACTTCCGCGCGCGATGCGGTCGAGAAAAGAGGCTTGAAGGTCTCGTCTTCCAGAATACCCAGAACCGACTCCACGGCAGCCTTGCGCTCTGCCTCACTCCAGGATGCGCCGGTGCGGGCGATATGACGCTGTGCAGCAGCAGCGCGTTGTTCTTCAGGCATGTCCGGCAAAAGCTGCAACAGGCGGTGCATGGCAGTACCCCGCTCCATGGCCCTGTTCGGCTTCTGCTCCGGCCCCAGCACGGGAGATGCCTGCGGCGGCGCGGAATTCGCATCCGGTTCGATCAGCGCGAATGCGCCGGACGGGCTCAAGGGCCGCGGCAGTTCGGCAGGACGCTCCAATGCATCGCTGAAATGCGCCGGCAATTCAAATGATGCTGCGTCCTTCCGCTCTTCCTGCTCCACCTCAAAGGGCGGTGTGGGCGTGACGCGGTAGCGCAGCACAGGTGCGCAATCGGTCGGTTCGTCACGCGTTTCCACGTCTTGCGATGCCGCGAAGGCATCCCTCACCATGTCGTGCCATGTCGGTTCGCTCGAAGCCTGCTTTCCCCGATAACCGCAGACGATGAGGCGGTCTTCGGCACGCGTCATGCCGACATAGAGCAAACGCCGATACTCTTCTTCGGCCTTGCCGGCGAGTTCCGCATCAATGGAACGGGAGAGGCTGTTTGCCAGGCTTGAATCACCGCGCCACAGATAAGCGGGAAGAGGCTCTTCGTAGGGGCGCTGCCTGAGCATGAACGGCATCAGCTCCGGTCTGTGGCTGTGGGTGAAAGCCTTGCTGCCGGGGTCCACGAGGAAAACGACCGGTGCTTCCAGACCCTTTGCCGCATGAACGGTCATTATGCGCACTTCGTCGCGGGCCTGATCCATCTCACGCTTGATCTCCGGCGCTGCTCCGCCAAGGACCGCCAGAAGGGCCTCAAGGCCCACAACACCGCTGCGCTCACTTGCCAGACAGTAGGACAGAAACTCGTCGAGTATGTCATTGGCCTCATGGCCAAGTCGTGCGACGAAGCGCTGACGCATTCCCGGCAGACGATCCGTGCCGGTGAGGATTTCGCTATAGAGCTCAAAGACGGGGCTGAAGCCTGCCTTGTTCTGCCAACGGTCAAGCGTCTCCACCACACTGGCCAGCCACGGCTCCTGCTGCGCGCGCCGATGGAGCGCCTGATACAGCGAATTGGACTTGCCGCGTTTCCACCCGATGCGAAAAAGATCATCATCGCCCAGACTGAAGATCGGGCTTTTGAGAACCGCTGCCAGGGAAAGATCATCATGCGGCTGGAGAAGGAACTTGCCCAGCGCCAGCAGGTCCTGCACGGCGATATGGGCTGTCAGGCGCAAGCGGTCGGCGCCGGCAACGGAGACATTGCGCTCCTTCAGGCTGCGCGAAAGCGCATGCACAAACCGGTCACGCTTGCGCACGAGAACGAGAATATCGCCCGGCTTGAGGCGGCGCTTCTTTCCTTCGAGAACCTCGCCATCCTTCAGCCACTGGCAGATGCGATCCGCCATGAGTTCGGCCAGGCGTGCGGCAGGAGCAGAGGTGTGGTCAACGGCCTGGGTCCAGTCGTCCGGCTCCTCGACCGTTTGTGGCGTGAGAGACTGCCATAGCTCGACATAGCCCGGCGCATTGTCCCGCACGGCCTTGTGTTCGAGCGGTTCGGGATCACGGGTAAGGCCGCGACGGGCTTCATCACGGGCAAACACGGTGTCCACGGCGCTCAACACGTCATAGGTGGAGCGGAAGGAGTGGGTCAGGCGGACGCGCTCGAACTGCGCTCCTGCTTCGCCAACCTGCCGTCCGAATTCCATGCCGCTTTCGGCGAAAGCGGCGGGTTCAGCACCCTGAAAGGAGTAGATGGACTGTTTCTCGTCACCCACCGCGAAGATGGTGCGCTCCACATCTTCCCGAGCGCCCTCGCCTGCGAAAAATTCTGCGGTAAGCATGCGCACGATCTGCCACTGCTCGGGGCTGGTATCCTGAGCTTCGTCAATCAGGACGTGATCAATGCCGCGATCAAGCTTGAACTGTACCCAGGGTCCCACATCCTGCCGCGCGAGCAGGTTGACGGTCCGCATGATGAGGTCATTGAAGTCGAGAAAGCCCCGCGCCTGCTTGAGCCGCTCATAGCGCGAAATCAATGCGTCCGCGATGGTCAGCGCCGAACGCGTGGCCTGCAGCATCGCGAACTGGTTGAGGCGGTCGATGTCCTGCTGGATCAGTTCCGCCGCAGCGCAGTAACGCTCGTAGATGCCCGGCAGAGCTGTGCGCAGAGCCTTCTTGAAAGTCTTGTCAGCATAAATCTCACCCTTTCCGGTCAACATCGCCCCGGCAAAAAGCTTGAGGCGCCGCGCAGGATCTTTTTCAGCATAGGCCGCGATGGCCGTTTCACCGATCTGCTTCAGAAATTGCTTCGCATCCGTCTCTTCGGCATGCGCCATGATTTCCCGGAAATCGGGCTCGGCGAAACCGGGATAGGGCCAGTTTCTCGCCGCGATGGCGTCGGCCGTCTCTTCGGCTGAAAACCCATATGCTTCGAAGAGTTCGGCATAGGGTTCGGGTGGCTGACCGATCCTGTCGATGAATCGGCGCAGCTTTTCGCGCTTGCTCACCACTTCGGCCAAAAGCTTGTCCAGCCCGGTTTCACCTGCCCGATCTATGACTTCGGCGAAGGCGTCGGCCAGATTTGCCTCGGCACCTGATGCGATATTGCCGAGGAGGTCGCGTCGTGCCTCCGCTATCAGCGCCTCTTCCATCTGCCCGTCAAGAAGCTCGAAATGGCCAGCGATGTTCGCTTCCAGCGGGAACTGGTGGAGGATTGCCTCGCAAAAGGCATGGATGGTCTGGATCTTCAGGCCGCCCGGCGTTTCCAGGGCGCGGGCGAAAAGCCTGCGCGCGCGGGCGATGGTCGCTCCATCGGGTTTTCGTCCTTCGGTGGCCTCAATGTTCCTGGCCAGTTCCTGATCATCCATCAGGCTCCAGCGTGCCAGGGTGCCGAAAACGCGGTTTGCCATATTGGCCGCAGCGGCGCGCGTATAGGTCAGACACAGGATGCGCGAAGGGTCCGTTCCTTGCAGCAAAAGCCGGATGACGCGCTGGGAGAGAACATGCGTCTTCCCCGAACCGGCATGGGCGGCCACCCATGCGGAGCGTGCGGGGTCGGACGCCATGGACTGAAGGCGAATGGTCTCGGGCGGAATGCGCAGCTTGTCGCTCATTCGCCACCATCCCCATTGGCATCATCGCCGCCGGCAGACCATTCGAGCACGCGGGCCAGATGATCGTAATAACCTTCGGTATCACTTTCCTTGAATGGCAGCGCTCTGGAGAGATAGCCGTGGTCAGGATTATCATAATAGGCGAGAAGGCGCTGGAGACGCTGCCAGGATTCTTCGGCCAGCTCAGCTGCCGTCTTGTCTGCCCCCTTCACGGAGAGCACCGAGTCGCCCTTCACCTCACCCTTTGCCTTTAGGCGCACATAGAGGAGGTCTTCCGCCTCCGGCGCTCCAAGTTCAAAGAAGGCACCCCGCGCCAACAGCGCCGCTTCAAGCGGAAGCTGCGGAGCCAGAAGGCGATAGGCCTGCGTGGTGCTGGGGTATGAGCCGGTTTTGTAGTCGATGATTTCCGCACTGCCATCAGTGCGGATGTCGATGCGGTCAGCCCTGCCTGAGAGCGTTTTCTCTCCCTGAACAACGACCTTGCCTGCCACCACCTCCACATGGCGTGCCGCGACATGCCTCGCGCGCTCGCTCTCCCAGCGAATGAACTCCCCCGCCGTACGCTCGAAGCGCGGCCACCATACGGCTTCGACGTCGGCTGGAAGTGCGGCCGCTGCAAACAGGTCGCGACCTGCCTGCAGAAGCTCTCCAAGCGCTTCAGGCCCTGCCGGATCTCTGCTTGTGGCGATGAAATGCTCCAGAATGTCGTGAAAAAGGTTGCCGCGCTCTGCCGCTCCCGGATCTCGGATGAGGGGGTCCAGGGGATAGAGCCCGAGTATGCGTCGGGCAAAGATGGCGTAGGGATCGCGCCGGAGCGTTTCGACTTCCGTCACGGAAAAATGCGTTGGCCTTGCCTCGATGGGCGGTTTGGGTTCGGGGCGTTTGACGAATGGTTCACGCCCCGCTGCTTCCAGATGGTTTGTCCAGGCAATGAAACGCTCCCCACGGTGGCGCAGTTCGTTGGCGGCTTCTTCACCGATACAGGCGGTCAGGCGTTGAAGCCATCTTGATGCAACTGCCGGGGCCTCGCCTGCGCGCGATGCCCTCGAGAGAATGACCTCGGGCGCACCCATCGCCATCATGAAATCATGGGCGGAGAGACCGATGCGCCGCTCCGGCGGTTCAAGCTCAAGATCCGACTTCATGACGCGGGACAGGAAACGGTCGGATGCCGGTACCTGCGGCCATGAACCTTCGTTCAACCCGCCCAGAACCATGACATCCACGTGCTGCAGACGTGCCTCCAGCGTGCCCCAGATGGAAACACGCTGATCGGCGCCAGGCGAGGGTTTCACCCCTTGCCCTGCGCTCAGCGCGCCGTAAACATCCTGCCACTCATCTGCCTGAAGCTCAAGTGGCGCTTCGGTGGAGACAAGCTTCGACAGGAAGCTGGCAAGCGCTTCGCCTGCATCTCCGCCATAAATGGCGTCCAGCTTTCCGTCCTGGGAGCAGCCCAGCGCCTCCAGGGCTTCAACGCTTGTACGCGCAATCTCTGACAAGGCAAGATGGCTTCCACGCAACGCCGCCAGCGGTCCAACGGCCTCTACGAGGCGCTTCAGCACGTCACGTGCGGCTTTAGCATCCGCTTCGCTGAACCTTTCCATCCAGAACGGCTTTCTTGGCGCAGCAGCCCACATTTCAAGCCGCTCTTCGAAAAGCTGATCGAGGCTTGCAATATCGGGTCGCCCCGTACCGCCACGCAGAGCGACCAGTTCCACCCACTCCACGGCATGTCGCGTCTTGCTGCGCGGCAATGACAGGTGAAGCAGGGGGTGCTTCAGCAGGCTGATGATCGGGATTGGGTCGCCGGGGCGCATCGACGCTTCCAGAAGCAGGCGCAGCAGTGTCGCGGGAGGCGTCTCGGAAAGTGGGGTTCCTGCGGAATCGTCGGCCTCGATGCCGAAGCGGCGCAATTCGGCTGCCACGCGGCGGGCAAGAGTCCGATCAGGCGTCACCAGCGCGGCGGTACGCCCTTGGGTCGCAATGGCGTCACGCAGCGCCACTGCAATGGCGAAAGCCTCCTCACGCTGGCTCGCCGCTTCAATCAGGCTCACACCATCAAGTGCCCCATCGGCCAATGTCCTGGCTATGAAGGGGCGGAGCTCGGCCCACAGATCAGTAGTGTCTGCCGGGCGCATCGCTTCTGCCATCAGCCTTCGGCGCGCCTCGAGTGCGGGCGACGGTTCTGCCAAGACCGCAATGTCCTGCTTCTGCATGCGGATGGAGGTGACGAGTTTTTTCAAACCGAACTGGGGATGACCGCAGGAGGCTGGCGACATTGCAGCATCCAGCGATGCCCAGGAATTATCATCCAGCGCCGTATCAAAACCTGGCAGCACCACTGCGCCATCGGGCAGGCGCGCAATGACGCCCAATAGTCTGGCGGTTGCCGGGATCGAGCCCGTCGAACCGGCTGCTATGACAGGACCCTGATGCCGCCCCTCACGCAACCGCTCGGCTTCGGCATCCAGCATGGCATTGCGGTGCGCCGCAGGATTGGAACGATCATAGGCTGCAAGCACATTGGGCCAATGGCTTGTGACGATGGAGAGGAAATCCAGCGTTACCTGCCACCAGCCGGCAAGTTCACGTGGAACAAGATCAGACAGGCGCGACCAGTCGGCCTGTTCGTTTTCGATCTCATCCATCAGATTGGCGAGGTCTCTGGCCAGCCAGAGGCCATCGGCCAGCGTTGCGGGAACCACCACGCCCTCCGCAAAACGTTCCGCCACATGCGCAGGCACGCGCGCTTTCCACGCCTGCACCAGCGGTCCGAGCAAGAGAATGCGGTCGAGGTGGGACATGGGCGGCGCAAGATCGAGCGCGGCCTGACTGCCTGTCGGGTCGAAGTCAGCGAGGTCGCTTTCGAATTCACCCAAAGCCCGGATCACCGGCAGGATTGCAGACCGGCCTCCCAGCCGATCTAGAAATGCACTGCGCAGGGCGCGCACCGCACGTCGTGTCGGCAGATAGATCGTTACATCGGACAGAGAGAGCGGCGAACCGTCATAATGAAACCCCTCGACAAGCTTACCCGAGAGCAGCGCGTCGACCAGCGTGGGCAGAAACGGAACGCCTGGCGGAATGGTGTGAACATTGGGCTTCTGGCGCAGCATCAGCCGCCTCTGATCTGCCTGATGGCCTGTTCGGCCGGGGCAATTGCATCGGGAGTGCCCACGGTGATCCAGTGTCCCTGCAGGGTCAGCCCGAAGAGCCGCCCAGCCTTGATCGCCCGATCAAAATAGATGTTGAGGGAATGCGGTTCTGCCAAAGCATCGGCGAATATCGCCGGGTTTACGATGCCGGACCCGGCATAGATAAAGCCGCTTGCACTATCGCCTGCGCGGCTTATGGGCATGGCAACTTCACCACCGGCCCGCTCCAGAACGAAGTCGATCTTGCCGCTATGGCCAGTCGCATTTTCCGGCGCGACCAGCAGAAGCAGCATATCCATCCGCGTTGGATCCCATGCTCGTGCCAAGCGCCTCAGATTAAGGCCTTCCTCATCAAGCCAGAAAGTGTCGGCATTCAGGATGTAGCAAGGTTCGTTTCCCAGAAGAGGAAGCGCCTTGACCAGACCGCCGGCGGAATCGAGCAGTTTTTCGCGTTCATCTGAGATGGTGACGGTCGGTGAGCGGCGCCCGGCCAGATGCGCTTCCATCTGTTCAGCCAGATGATGCACATTCACCACCGTTCGGCTGACACCTGCGGCCTGAAGCGTATCAAGGCCCCAATCAATCAAGGGTTTGCCGCCAACCTTGATAAGCGGCTTCGGCGTATGCTCCGTCAATGGGCGCATCCGCATGCCCAAGCCTGCGGAGAGAACCATCGCCTTTTGGGGCACTTCAGTCATGTTCGTCCTCATCCAGCAGGCGATGTGTCGCGTAGAAGTCGGCCAGTTCAACAAGCGCTGGATGCTGCAGCGCCTCGCGCAGATATGCGAGGATACGCGGCAGATGTTCAAGATATCCAGGCTTTCCGTCGCGACGGCACAATCTGACAAAGGTACCAAGGAGCTTGGTATTGCGCTGGGCTGCGGTCAGGGCGAACGCCTCTTCCAGATCAGCCCTGACGAATGCTTTATCACTTCTCGCGGCACAATAGGCGTCCACCATGCTCTGGCGAAGCGCCAGAGGAATATCGACGCGTGCATCGAAGGCCAGTGATGCGAGATCATAAGCTGCGGGACCGCGTACCGCATCCTGTACATCAATCAGACCCAGACGGGCGTCACCCTCCTGCTCTGCCCGCCAGATTATGTTTGGGGAATGATAATCTCGCAGCACCAGGCTCTGCTCTGCGTCCGCCAACCGGTCGAACAATCGGTGCCAAATCGCAAGAAATTGCTGACGCTCCTCCCCCGAGACATCCCGATTGAAGCGGTAGGGCAGATACCAGTCCAGGCAAAGCTCGATTTCCATCCCCAGCGCCTGCCGGTCGTAAGGCGGCAGCACATGCTCTCTCTGCTCATCCACTGCAAAACGGTTCGGCCAGGTCTTCTGATGGAGGCGCGCCAGCAAAGCGGCAGCAGCCTCGTAGCGCTCGGCGACGGGCTCACCGTTTTCCAGAAATGAACCTGTGCCCAGGTGTTCGATCAGGAGAAATCCGTCGTCCAAAGACTGGGCGTAGATTTGCGGGGCGGAAAATCCGTTAGCGCGAAGGCCGTTTGCTATTCCCACGAACGCCGAAACTGATTGCGCCAGACGTGCAATCTGACTGTAAGGCTTCCCGTCACGTACCAGCGGTTCATCCAGACGCGCAGGCGCATCCATGAGGATGGCGGGCTCCCGCCCCTCTGTCTGAATGGTTTCATAGGCACGGATCGATGCGTCACCCAGCAGAAACCGACGCACGGCGCCGGGACGACCTGACTCGTGCAAAAATTCGCGAATGGCAAAACTGTGCGCGAGTCGCTGGCTGGTATCCTCGCGCGCAGTGATCTTCGCCTCACGCCCCTCACCTGCTTCCTGAAGGGTGATCGAAATGTTTGCCTTCAGGCCCTCTCCGGCACGCTCCGCCCATTCGATAAGCAGTACCCCGTCGTGCTGAACCTCATCGACGCCCAACTCGTCGAGTTCCTCCGGATCGCCGAGCCGGTAGAGATCGAGGTGATAGACCGGGATGCGCAGATCGTATTCCTGAACCAGCGTATAGGTGGGGCTGGGCACTTCGAGTGTTTCGTCAGCCGCGATAGCGCGGATGATGGCACGGGCGAGCGCGCTCTTGCCCATGCCGAGATCGCCTTGGAGAAAAACGATGTCGCCCGGTTTCAATACTGCGGCGATATCATCACCCAGACGTGCGGTGGCTTCGTCGTTCTCCAGGTGACGGATAAATTCCCGGCCCCGCATCAGGCTCTATTCCGCAGCTTCGCGAACGCCCTTGGGCACGAGGGGAAAACGGCAGGTCACGGTCGTGCCGCGGCCTTCGCCCGTGTCGATCTGCACCGTTCCGCCATGGAGTTCGACAAAGCTTTTCACGATTGAAAGACCGAGGCCTGCGCCACGGCGACGCCCGCCATTGCTGCGCGGCTCGAAGCGACGGAAAATCGTCTGCAGAACTTCAGGTGACATGCCTGGCCCTTCATCATGTACCTGGAAGGCAATCCCGTTTCCGGTATCATTTGCCGTCATCGTGATGCGGCTGCCTTCAGGCGCATGATTGGCCGCATTGGACAGCAGATTGTAGAGGATCTGGCGAATGCGGTTTTCGTCTGCGTGAAACACCGAGGGCGCATTTTCGGCATGCAGGTCGAGCATGATGCCGTGCTCGCGTAAACGCTCCGAGATCAGCTCTGCCGCCGACTGCATCGTCTCGCGGATCGGAACCTCGCCAACCTCAAGCTCCATTATACCGGCATCCACGGTTGCCAGGTCGAGAATGTCGTTCACGACCGTCAGAAGCATGGACGAGGATGATCCAATGTGATCGACATATTCGCGCTGCTTCTGGCTGAGCGGTCCGGTCGTCTCGAGCGCAAGCAGCTCGGTGAAGCCAATGATGTTTGTCAGAGGCGAGCGCAGTTCGTAAGACACATGCTGAACGAAATCGTTCTTCAGCTTGTCTGCCCGCTCCAGCGCCTCGTTCTTTTCTTTCAGCGCCCGTTCGACATTCACACTGTCGGTGACGTCGACGAAGGTCATCATCACCTGACCGTTCGGCAGATGGATGATCGCGTAAGAAAGGATCGTGCCATCATTGAGCTCGGTGCGCCCATGGCTGTCGCGGCGCTCGTCGTCGAAGCCGGTTGCGGCGGCAACGAAGTCGTCCCACGGGCTCTCCAGGGCTGCACCATCACATGCGGCCTTGAGGATCGAGATATGGACGTCGCTTTCCACCAGACGCTCCGGAATGTTCCAAAGCGTACGGAATGCCGGGTTTGACAGACGCAGACGACCGTCGGGGCCGAAAACGGCCACACCTTCAGCGAGATTGTCGAGCGTTTCGCTCTGCACCCGAACCACGGTGTTGTAGCGCGTTTCGAGATCGATCTTCTCGGTGAGGTTTTCAAAGATCCAGGTCACGCCACCCTTCGGCTGCGGATTGGCGATGACACGGATTGTGCGTCCATCAGGCAAATGCCACCAATGCTCTTCGGGCTCGACGGCGCGATAGGCTGCAAGGAGCTGTTCCTTCCAGCGACGCCATTCGGGCTGCTCCGCCAGTTTGCCATCCGACCTGAGCCGGTCGAGAAGGAGAGCGTTTTCCGGGGAGTTGTCGAGGAAGCCAGCTTCCAGTCCCCAGAGCTTCTGGAAGGCCTGATTGTAGAAGCGCAGCTTCTGGCCGTCATCGAATATGGCAACGGCGGTGGTCAGCTGGTCGAGTGTGTCCGCGTGATTTCTGACCGTGCTTTCATATTCGCGCTCAAGTGTTTCGATCGCGCTGGTGTCAAAAGCGATACCGGCACTGCCTTTTTCGCTGACAACATCGGTTACCGTGAAGGCGCGACGATCACCACCAACCACCGTTGCCAGCCGCGCGGAGAAGGAGGACTGGACGGAATGAACCTTAGCGATTTCCTCCCGCGCATTGGTCGGTAGAAACTCGCGCTGTTGCGTCACAACCTCATCGCCGCTGGCGATATCGACGGCACGTGCATAGGCCTGGTTCACCCATTTCAGCGCGCCGGTTTCGTCGCGCAGCCACATGGGGGTTTCCAGAACCTCTGCCAGATCCAGAAGGCTCTGGTGATCCTGCAGGATGCGCTGGTGCTCCAGCTTCAGCCGGGCATTCTGGCGCTGTGTTTCCGAAAGAGATAGGAAGCGCACAACGGCATGAAGCGCCGATTTGCGCCCCTGCGCTTCCAGGAGCAGTCCCTCGCGCGTCTCCAGAACCAGTTCAAATGGTTCACCATCTACGCGGAGAGCCTTGATGGCGCGGTCCAGGCTCGCAGCCGATTTGGCGGTCAGCCAGCGACCGAAGGCAAGGAAGGTGCTGCGCTCCAGCGGCGCGCCGCTTTCTGCCGACAATTCACCGACCACGGAAGGCCGGGCGCCCTCACCTGTCCAGAGGACAATGCGCTGATCCTTCAGATTGAGAAGCGTTTCCGAGCGCGCCAAGGCGTTTGTGAGTTCCGCAACACGTGACTTCAACGCCACATTTTCCGCTGCCGTGCGCTGGCGAAGGCGGATCAGAGCGATTGCGGACAGAAGCGCTGCCCCAAGAACACCGGCAACGATGGAAAAATGAATGACTTCAACCACACCTACGGACAAGGAGCCCAGGCCCGGGATCTCGACGGTGTTTTGTGCCTTTGCAACTGCAGGTGTGAGCATGCTGCCGCCGAGCGCCAGCGAAAGCGCCCGTGCAAATCTGCCGCCCTTTTTGCATCTACGGCCTTGAAGCCTTGCGCCCCCGCAGTCTTGCGGGTCCAGCCCCGGCATATGATCCACCTCTCCGCCGCTCGAAATTCCGGCCACCCCGTTCACGCCCAACCGCTACTTACCGTGGCACCCCTCGAATCACCGCACTGTACCGTCCCGAGGATTCCTCGTGAAGAAGGGCGCACGACAAAAATCGCGCGCCCTTCGGGCTGAAATGCCCCAGAATCAAGATGTTGGGGTACGAGCCGATAAACCTAGTATCTGTAGTGGTCCGGCTTGAAGGGTCCTTCCGGGCTCACGCCGATATAGGCAGCCTGTTCTTCCGACAGGGTGCTGAGCTTGGCACCCAGCTTGTCGAGATGCAGGCGAGCCACCTTTTCGTCGAGGTGCTTGGGCAGCACATAGACCTTGTTTTCGTAGTTTTGCGGACGCGTCCAAAGCTCGATCTGCGCAAGCACCTGGTTGGTGAAGGACGCCGACATGACAAAGCTTGGGTGTCCGGTGGCATTGCCCAGATTGAGCAAACGGCCTTCCGACAGAAGCAGGATGCGCTTGCCATCGGGGAAGGTGATCATATCGACCTGCGGCTTGACATTGGTCCACTGCAGGTTGCGCAGGGCCGAGACCTGAATCTCGTTGTCGAAATGGCCGATATTGCCGACGATCGCCATATCCTTGAACTTGCGCATATGGTCGAGAGTGATGACGTCCTTGTTGCCGGTCGTCGTGACGATGATATCGGCATCCGGGCCTGCCTCGTCCAGGGTCACGACCTCGAAGCCGTCCATGGCTGCCTGAAGTGCGCAGATCGGGTCGACTTCCGTCACTTTCACACGTGCGCCGGCACCGACCAGCGACTGCGCACAGCCTTTGCCCACATCGCCATAACCACAGACAATTGCGACCTTGCCAGCCATCATCACGTCGGTGGCGCGTCGGATGCCATCGACCAGCGATTCCTTGCAGCCATATTTGTTGTCGAATTTCGACTTGGTGACGGAGTCGTTCACATTGATGGCAGGGAAGGGAAGCAGGCCCTTGTTCTGAAGCTGGTAGAGACGGTTGACCCCGGTTGTGGTCTCTTCCGTCACACCCTTGATCGCGTCACGCTGGCGCTTGAAGAAGCCGGGCGTCTCAGACATGCGCTTCTTGATCTGCGCGAAGAGGATTTCCTCTTCCTCATTGCCCGGATTGGACAGCACATCCTCACTTTCCTCGGCGCGTGCACCCAGAAGGATGTACATGGTGGCGTCACCACCATCGTCTAGAATCATGTTGGACGGCTCTCCGTCGTCCCACTGGAAGATCTGGTCGGTGTAGGACCAGTATTCCTCAAGGGTCTCACCCTTGACCGCGAAAACCGGGATGCCTGTTTCGGCGATGGCAGCCGCTGCGTGGTCCTGGGTGGAGAAGATGTTGCAGGAAGCCCAGCGCAGCTCGGCGCCCAGTTCGCGCAAGGTCTCGATCAGCACAGCCGTCTGGATGGTCATGTGCAGCGAGCCGGAAATGCGCGCGCCTTTCAGCGGCTTGTCTTCGCCGAATTCGCTGCGGCAGGCCATCAGGCCTGGCATTTCGGTTTCAGCAATCTCGATTTCCTTACGGCCCCAGGGGGCGAGCGAGATATCTGCAATAATGGAAGATCCGTGGGCCATTCAAGCGCTCCAATTCCGCGGTTGCGGCAGAAATGCCGCCATAAACATGGAAGCCTGCCTAGCAGAAAGCAGTGCGTGCGACAACGGACATAAAGAAATCTTTATTCGTGCATATGGAGTGAAAGAGGGGCGGGCTGAACTAGACTTCTTCGCCGAAGCGTTCGGCTATCAGCGTGCCCAGAGCATCGAGCACTGCTTCAGCCTCGGGACCTTCAGCCTTGACCTTGATGCTGCATCCGAGGCTCGCGGCCAGCATCATCAGGCCCATGATGGATGTGCCTCCCACCGAGATGCCATCCTTTTCGACCGAAACCCTGGCGTCATAGTCTTCCACGAGCTGGACGAATTTTGCCGAAGCGCGTGCATGCAGGCCCCGCTGGTTCACGATTGAAAACGTGCGCTCATGCATGGTGGTGGCAACGGGATTGGGACCGGCACTCATTTTCCGTTCAGGACCTGACTTGCGACATTGATGTATTTGCGCCCGGCGGACTGCGCTTCTTCAAGCGACTGCTTCATGTCGTTGCCTGCGCGGATGCTTGCGAGCTTGATGAGCATAGGCAAGTTCATGCCTGCCACCACTTCAACACGCCCCGGTGCCATGACAGAGATAGCGAGATTCGAGGGAGTGCCGCCGAACATGTCGGTCAGGATGATGACGCCGGAACCGGTGTCGGCCCGGCCGACGGCATCGACGATATCGCGCCGACGTTGCTCCATGTCGTCTTCAGCACCAATGGACACGGTTTCCAGGTTTTCCTGACGGCCCACCACGTGTTCAACTGCATGACGAAATTCTTCTGCCAGTTTGCCGTGGGTGACGAGTACGAGGCCTATCATGTGCCGGTCACCTTCTTATCGTATTTAGCGCCTACCCTTGGTAGGCTTGGCGCATTCCCTTCAAGGGACATGATGCACGAGGCTGCCACGTCAATCTGCTCCACGAGTTCCTGTCCTGCACGAAATGCAAGACAGCATCATCCTGCCTCACGACAAGAGCGCTATCATGTCAACGCACAAGTCGTTGACAAGCCCCTAACTGCTGCAATTTGTCCGAGGTGACGGTCAGGCTGGAGACTGTTCGGACCAGACCGAGTGGCCGAGACGAGCCAAAATGGCTAGAGCGCTGCCTGCGGCGTCTTCTCGGGGCAAGGTCAGCTTTCCGATGGATACGCCGCATATCTGAGTTGCGGCATCATCATCCGGCATCCTTTCAGCCTGCTCCCTGGCCACCAATTCGACAGCCAGATCCATCACGGCAGCGTGGATGTTGCGGGCTGCGGCGAGACCAAATCCCCGCATTTCAATAAGGCCGGAAATCTCTGCTGGCGCGCGAACGACAAGATGTTTGCCCTTGGCCTCGGGCAGAACCTGGTCGTCGGAGACAAGCAGGCACGGTAGATGCAGCAATCCGCACTGCAAATGCAGGGCATGGGCGAGGCGGCTTTTTCCCGATCCGGATGCGCCCATGATCAAAACACCCTTGCTGCCGACTACAAGTGCCGTGGCGTGAAGATTGCGCATCCGCCTAGCCGACATTGTCAGCCGGAAGTGTCACGACGAAGCGGGCCCCGGCATAGTCACCGGGTTTAGAGCCTTGGATATTCTCCGCATTCAGCGTTCCACCATGAGCTTCCACGATCTGTCGGCTGATGGACAGGCCAAGACCCGAGTTCTGCCCAAAAGCCTCGCCTGCCGGGCGATCCGTATAGAAACGCTCGAATATCCTCTCGATATTCTCGACGCGGATGCCAGGCCCGTTGTCCTCCACCGTCAATATGATGCGAGTGGGGGTGCGGGTGAGATGGAGGGCAATGCGTCCCCCTTTTTCCGGAACAAAGGAGCGCGCGTTCTCGATAAGATTTGTGATGACCTGTCCCAGGCGCAGGTCATGCCCGGAAACAAAGCACTTCTTGTTGGCAAGCTTGGGATCAGCCGAGAAGGTGATGTCTACCTTCTTCTTGTGCTTGCCACCCATCTCCCGAGAAGTGCGTACAAGATCTTCCACGAACTGCTTGAAATCAAAGCGCTCGGCATCCTCACGTACAAGCTCGGCATCGAGACGCGAGGCATCTGATATATCGCTGATCAACCGATCCAGTCGGCGGACATCATGCATGATGATTTCCAGAAGGCGCTGGCGGGATTCCTCGTTTTTCGCCAGAGGCAGGGTCTCGACCGCACTGCCAAGGGAAGTAAGCGGGTTTTTCAATTCATGCGCCACATCAGCCGCAAAGCTTTCAATGGCATCAATGCGCGCATAAAGCGCCTTGGTCATGTCACCCAAAGCGATGGAGAGATTTCCGATCTCATCCTGACGGTGGGAGAAGTCGGGGATTTCCTCGCGGGTACGCACGCCGCGACGGACGCGGATCGCGGCGGCAGAAAGACGGCGCAACGGATTTGCTATGGTTGAGGCGAGGAGCAGGGAGAGTATCGCCGTTACCACTGCCGCAACGCCGAATACACCGAGAATGGCGCGTCGTTCTTCGGCAACGATCTCGTCGTAGTCGCCCTGCCTTGAAAGCTGAACAGCACCGAACACGGCACGAAAGCGCTGGATCGGCACGGCCACGGAGATGATGGTTTCGCCGTTTTCTGCCTGCCATTCCTGATAGGCGGGCGTGCCGGTGGTCAAGGCTGTGATGACTTCCGGATAGGCAGTGCCGCTGCCGCCGGGGACCTCCTTATAGATGGGAAAATTGTTGAACCTGAACAGGCGCGACAGCCATTGGCGAGCCCGGCGCAGAAAATCAAGCGGCTCGTCTTCCACTGAAGGCAGGTCGTAACGAAAGACCTGGCCGCTTGACGAATAAACCTTGGAGTCGCTCAGGAGATTGCCGTCCGGATCATAGACGCGCGCGCGGGTCCGCGGCGAAGAGATCAGACGCTGTAGCAAGGGCGCGACCTGTTCCGGATTAATCGTGAAATCCAGACTGGACAGATCATTGCTGCCCGGCCGCATGCTCTGGCCTGCCTGGAGCTCCAGCAGTTTCTCCGGATTTATCATCACCGCATCCGGCTCGACGGTAGCCGCGCTGGCGATGGCGCTTGCGACGATGCCACCTTGCGTGCGCAGGCTCTCGATCTGAGCCTCGATCAGACCGGTACGGTACTGATTGATATATAGAACGCCGACGACCAGAACGCCGATGGCGGCGAAGTTCAGCGTCAGAATGCGTCGGGTCAGGCTGGAAAAAAGATAATGGCCGAGCATGCGCCGCAAGGGGACGGCCAGGCGGCTGGACAGCCATGAAGACTGGCGTCGCGTGCCCGCTTCGCCTGCCCGCTTCTCGCGGGAGCGCGTCTCGCCCTGTCGCTCCATAGCCGTCATATGCCGCTGATCAAGCCTCGCGGAAGCGGTAGCCCACGCCGTACAGCGTCTCGATCATGTCGAAGTCGCTGTCCACGGCCTTGAACTTCTTGCGCAGGCGCTTGATGTGACTGTCGATCGTGCGATCGTCCACATAGACCTGCTCGTCATATGCCGAATCCATCAGCGCGTCGCGGCTTTTCACCACGCCAGGGCGCTGGGCGAGGGAATGGAGAATAAGGAATTCCGTCACCGTCAGCGTGACGGGTTCACCCTTCCAGGTGCAGGTGTGGCGCTCTTGGTCCATGACGAGATGGCCGCGCTCCAGGGAGCGGCTCTGCTTCTCGGCCTGCTTTGACGCAACCTCGCGGGTGGCGCCGCGGCGGAGGACGGCACGAACGCGCTCTGCCAGCAGGCGCTGGGAGAAGGGTTTGCGCACGAAATCGTCTGCGCCCATCTTCAGCCCGAACAACTCGTCGATCTCGTCATCCTTGGAGGTCAGGAAGATCACGGGGATATCGCTCTTCTGCCGCAGACGACGTAGAAGCTCCATGCCATCCATGCGCGGCATCTTGATGTCCAGAATAGCCAGATTGGGCGGACGTGTGGTCAGGCCCTCAAGTGCCGATGCGCCATCGGTATATGTCTCGACGCGATAACCTTCCGACTCCAGCGCTATGGAGACTGAGGTCAGGATGTTGCGGTCGTCGTCAACAAGCGCAATCGTTGCCATATCATTTGGCTCCCTCATGAGCATATGTCCCTTGCGTGCTTCGGTGCATCGCAGATGCAGGACAAATTGGGTACAAAATGTGGCACATTCTCCCGGCCAAGTCACTCCAATGCTTCCGGCCGGGCATGCGGCAGCTCAGACCCACACATGGGGTTGTCGCGCAACTATTACAGGCCTGACCAATCTATCTAAACGATTTAAACGATTTTGAATTTTTTTAAATCGATTAAACGTTTGATATTACTATGCTTTTCTGTTTCTGACCAAGGGGCAGAACATCACAGTTTCTGCGAATTTCCGTGCAGCGACCCGGTAACCCCTTGATTGGAAAGACTATGAACGAGTTCGGCCAGCGCAATCCCGTTAACGGGATAGAAAAACAGCTCCTGAAGACGACAGGCGGCGTTTTCTATAATCTGACCGAGGGTCAGCTCTATCAGGAAGCCATTGAGCGCGGCGAGGCACGCATTTCGGCGCACGGCGCTCTCGTGGCGGAAACCGGGCAGCACACCGGTCGCTCGCCGAAGGACAAGTTCATCGTCCGTGATGGGGATACGGAGGATGCAGTCTGGTGGGACAACAACAAACCGATCACGCGAGAGCAATTCGATACACTTTTCGCCGACTTTCAGGAGCATGCCGCTGACCGCGACCTGTTCGTGCAGGATCTGATCGGTGGTGCAGACAGTGAAAATGCTCTTCCCACCCGTGTAGTAACGGAATATGCGTGGCATTCGCTGTTTATCCGTAACCTGCTGATCCGACCCGAACGCGCAGCACTGGCTGATTTCGTGCCGAGCATGACCGTCATTGATCTACCCTCGTTCAAGGCTGATCCTGCGCGTCATGGCTGCCGTACGGAAACGGTCATCGCGATGGATCTGACGCGCATGATCGTTCTCATCGGTGGTACGTCCTATGCAGGCGAGATGAAGAAGTCGGTCTTCACAGCGCTCAACTACCTGTTGCCCAAGCGTGGCGTGATGCCGATGCACTGCTCGGCAAATATGGGCGATGAAGGTGATGTCGCCGTGTTCTTCGGATTGTCCGGCACCGGCAAGACAACGCTTTCCGCAGATGCAAGCCGCACGCTGATCGGCGATGACGAACATGGCTGGGGCGAAGACGGTATTTTCAATTTTGAGGGCGGCTGCTACGCCAAGACCATTCGCCTTTCCGAAGAGGCAGAACCAGAAATCTTCGCCACGACCCGTCGCTTCGGAACGGTTCTGGAGAATGTGGTACTGGATGAGAATGGCATCCCGGACTTCGATGATGGTCGTCTGACCGAGAATACGCGCTGCGCCTATCCGCTGCACTTCATCCCGAATGCCAGCGAGACGGGCAGGGCAGGACAGCCAACGAATATTGTCATGCTGACGGCCGATGCTTTCGGCGTGATGCCGCCCATTGCAAGGCTGACACCGGCCCAGGCCATGTATCACTTCCTCTCCGGCTACACGGCCAAGGTGGCCGGCACGGAGAAGGGTGTGACCGAGCCCGAGGCTACCTTCTCCACCTGTTTTGGTGCGCCTTTCATGCCGCGGCATCCGTCCGAATACGGCAACCTGTTGCGCGACCTGATCGCTCGCCACAACGTGAATTGCTGGCTGGTGAATACCGGATGGACGGGCGGTGCCTATGGAACGGGCAAACGCATGCCGATCCGCGTGACGCGCACACTGCTGGGCGCAGCCCTCGATGGCTCGCTCAACGGCGCCGATTTCCGTCTCGACCCGAATTTCGGCTTCGAGGTACCGGTTGCGGTGCCCGGTGTTGAATCCGGCATCCTGGACCCGCGCTCAACCTGGGCCGACCCGGCTGCATATGATGCGCAGGCACAGCGCCTCGTCAGCATGTTCGTCGAAAATTTCGCACGCTTCGAAGCGCATGTGGATGCAGAGGTACTTCAGGCTTCACCGGGGCTGCGCGAAGCAGCCTGAGGTCTTCAAAAACAAGACGCACTAAGCCCGGCATCCTCGTTGCCGGGCTTTTCTTTTGCCGCAGGACGACCCATGTTGCGGCTATGGCAGAGCGGCTGGAAATACGTCCCAATATCGTGATCGAGCCGGAGGAGCTTGAAGAAAGCTTCATCCGTGCATCAGGGCCGGGCGGGCAAAATGTGAACAAGGTGGCGACTGCAGTTCAGCTCCGCTATCGGCTCCGTGACGCCCATCACCTGCCTGAGCGTGTGCGCGAACGTGCGCTGAAGCTGGCTGGAAGCAAGGCCACGAAAGACGGCGAGATCGTCTTCGAGGCCAGCCGTTATCGCACGCGCGAGCAAAATCGTGCAGATGCGCGTGGCCGCCTTGTGGATCTGATGAAACGGGCGTCGGAGCCTCCGCCCAAACCCCGCAAGAAAACAAAGCCCACCAAAGGTTCCATCGAACGTCGGCTGAAAGCCAAAACGGGACGGGGCAATGTGAAGAAGCTGCGAGGCAAGGTCAGCCTGGATTGAACGCGTCGGATCAACCTTAGTGACGCTGCGTCTCTGGCGCGGTTGTGAAGTTCAAACACGCGCAATAGACTTCGTTTTGCGGTTGAAACATTTCTTGGCTACACGTCAAATGCACCCCCGCGATTCATATCAGGAGATATTCAATGGGCATTTTCGATTTCGTCAAATCCGTCGGCAAGAAAATTGGTGTGGTTGACGACGAGGCTCCGGAGCCGGACGCGCTGAAGAAGGAGCTCGACTCCCACAAGCTCGGCACCGACAAGGTGGAAGTGGAAGTACAAGGCGACAAGGTTGTCCTGAAGGGCGAAGTCGCAGACCAGTCTGCCTTCGAAAAGGCCGTTGTTGCAGTTGGCAACACGCTTGGCGTTTCCAAGGTGGAAGCCGGCGAGCTGAAAGTCGCCGAAGCAGCCTCGGCAGCCAAGGAGCCGGTATTCTATACCGTGCAGAAGGGCGACAATCTCTGGAACATCGCCGAATCGCAGTATGGCAAGGGCCATGGCGCGAAGTACACGAAGATCTTCGAAGCCAATCAGCCGATGCTGGATCACCCTGACAAGATCTATCCGGGCCAGGTCCTGCGCATTCCCGAGCTCGACGCCTGAAGCACCAGCACTACATGATCGGGTGCGGGTCGAAAGCCCGCGCCCGTGGCCACCGGGCACCGTGGCCGAATGCAATGAGGTGACCCATGCTCGTCCTGCCGAAGGGCGTGAAGCATATTCCGCAGTTCCTCGACATCAATGAACAGCGTGCGCTCGTGGAGGATATCCGCGACGTTGTACGCGCTGCTCCGCTTTATGTTCCGGTGATGCCCAAAACGGGCAAGCCGATGAGCGTGCTAATGACGAATTGCGGGACGCTTGGCTGGGTGACCGACAAGGAGCGGGGTTACCGCTATCAAGGCAACCACCCGGTGACCGGCCAGCCGTGGCCGGCGATGCCGGAAAGTCTTTTGCGCATCTGGAATGAAGTGGCTGGCTATCGCTATCCGCCGGAAGCCTGCCTTGTCAATTTTTACGAACCCACCGCGAAGATGGGGCTTCATCAAGACCGCGACGAAGAGGACTTCGACGCACCTGTGGTCTCCATTTCACTCGGAGATTCATGTCTGTTTCGAATTGGCGAGCGAACGCGGGGAGGGCGGACCGTGTCATTGCGCCTGGAAAGCGGTGACGTGGTCATATTGGGCGGCGAAGGGCGTGTTTGCTATCACGGCGTTGACCGGATCTATCCGGACACCTCACCGCTTCTGAAAAAACCCGGTCGCATAAATCTCACACTGAGACGCGTCACCATACCTGCCGAAACTGGCTGAAAGCGCAGCCGCCTCAGAGCTTGCGCAGCGCAACTTCCTCGATCAGATGATTGGCTCCCTTTCGCAGGATCAGGTCGGCACGCGGTCGGGTCGGCAATATGTTCTCACGAAGATTCTTCAGGTTGATATTTTCCCAAAGCTGCTCGGCGATCGCCAGCGCACTCTCGGTCGAAAGCTCCGCATAACGATGGAAGAATGAGCGGGGATCGCGGAATGCGGTGTCGCGCAATCGCATGAAACGATCGACATACCAATTATGAACGAGCTTTTCGGGCGCATCGATATAGATGGAGAAATCGAAGAAATCGGAGACCACCGGAACCGCCTTGCCGTCGGCTGGCAGCTCACGCGTTTGCAGCACATTGATACCTTCGAAGATAAGGATGTCCGGCCGGTCAATGGTCACGAACTCGCCTTCGAGGACATCGTAAGTCAGGTGCGAATAGAGAGGCGCGCGCACATTGGGCATGCCCGCCTTTATTTCTGACAGAAACTTCAGCACCGCCCCCTGATCGTAGCTTTCGGGGAAGCCTTTACGGTCCATCAGGTTGTTTTCGCGCAGCACCGCGTTCGGGTAGAGGAAGCCATCGGTGGTGACGAGATCCACCTTCGGGCTGGACGGCCAGCGCGCCAGAAGCTCCTTGAGCACGCGCGCGGTCGTGGACTTCCCGACCGCTACCGAGCCCGCGATGCCGATGATGAAGGGGGACTTCTGCGCGTCGTCTGTGGAGAAGAACATCTTGCGCTGCTGAAACAGAAGCTGGCTTGCTTCGACATGAGCGGAAAGCAGGCGTGAGAGCGACAGATAGATACGCCGCACTTCTTCCAGATCGACGGGATCATTGAGGGAGCGCAGTCGGCGAACCTCGTCCTCGGTGAGGGTGAGGGGGGTGTCTGCCCGAAACTTCGCCCAACGTTCGGCGGAAAAGAAACGGTAGGGCGAATAGCGTTCGCCTGGTGCAAGCTGGTCCATAAGCGTCTCTTTCGCCGCCAAGGCGGTCCTAGTCCCCTTGCCGCGCGGCCTTTTCCTCGATGCCTGAACGGCCGGTGCGTCGCGCCAGTTCAGCGAGCACTTCATCAAGGCTCACGCCGGATAGCGCCAATACGACCAGCCAATGATACAGGAGATCAGCACTTTCGGAAATCACGCCATCCCGATCGCCACTGACTGCGGCTATGACGGTCTCGACTGCCTCTTCACCCAGCTTCTGGGCGGCCTTTGGCGTGCCTGCCTTGAACAGCTTTGCAGTCCAGGAAGATGCATCGGCGGAATTGCCCCGCTCGGCAATTACCTGCTCCAGATCCTTCAGATCGAAATTTGCCATTGTCAGTTCTTCTCGCTCGTCGGGTCGAGGCGCATGGGTATGCCGGCTTCGGCCATGTAGCGCTTGGCTTCACCGATCGTGTAGGTGCCGAAATGGAAAATCGAGGCAGCCAGAACAGCTGCAGCACCGCCGTCGCGCACGCCTTCCACAAGGTGATCCAGCGTCCCGACACCGCCAGACGCGATGACAGGCGCGCGCACCGCATCCGAGATCGCGCGGGTCAGTTCCAGATCATAGCCGGCCTTGCTGCCGTCCCGATCCATGGAGGTCAGAAGCAGCTCCCCTGCACCGAGGTCGACCACGCGGCGTGCGAATTCAATAGCGTCAATACCGGTCGCGTTGCGTCCGCCATGGGTGAAGATTTCCCAGCGCAGTTCTTCGCCTTCTGCTGAAACGCGCTTGGCGTCAATTGCCACGACAATGCATTGATTGCCGAATTTGTCGGCGCCGCGCGCCACGAATTCCGGATCCTTCACGGCAGCCGTATTGATCGAGACCTTGTCGGCGCCGGCAAGGAGCAGTTTGCGTATGTCGCTCACCTCGCGCACCCCGCCGCCAACCGTCACGGGCATGAAGCACTCATCGGCGGTTCGCGCCACCACATCGAAAATCGTTTCACGATTGTCGCTGCTTGCGGTGATGTCGAGAAAGCAAAGCTCGTCCGCGCCCGCGGCATCATAGGCCCGTGCGGCCTCGACCGGATCTCCGGCGTCAATGAGATCGACGAAGTTCACGCCTTTGACGACACGGCCGTCTTTGACGTCGAGACAGGGAATGACGCGTGCCTTCAGGGACATGATATTCTTTCCATGACTTTCTGCCTGCATGTCATGCGGCATGGCCAAGTCAGCCCTTGGCTTCTTTCAGGATTGCAAGTGCTTCTGTGGGATCAATCCGTCCGTCATAAAGAGCCCGGCCGGAAATTGCACCCTCCAAACGCGCCGCGTCAGGCTGCGTCATGCGGTGGATATCGTCCAACGAAGCGAGGCCGCCGGATGCGATAACCGGAATTGAAACCGCATCGGCAAGCTCGATTGTCGATTCCCAGTTGATGCCCGTCAGAATGCCATCCCGGTCGATGTCGGTATAGATGATTGCCGAAACGCCAGCGCCTTCGAACCGGCGGGCAAGCTCCGTGGCGGAAAGGTCGGAAGTCTCTGCCCAGCCCTCGACGGCCACCTTGCCACCGCGCGCGTCGATACCGACCGCGATCTTGCCGGGGAATTTGCGGCAGGCTTCACGAACCAGATCAGGGTCGCGCACCGCGATGGTGCCGAGGATGACGCGGGCAAGGCCCTTTTCCAGCCACTTCTCGATATGCGCCAATGTGCGGATGCCGCCGCCAAGCTGCACTGGATTCTTCGTTGCCGAAAGAATGGCTTCGACAGCCGAGGAATTGACGCTCTCACCGGCGAAGGCGCCGTTCAAGTCCACGACATGCAGCCACTCGAAACCCTGGCGCTCGAATGCGAGCGCCTGATCCGCTGGGTCTGCATTGTAAACTGTCGCCTGGCTCATCTCGCCAAGCTTGAGGCGCACACACTGGCCGTCTTTGAGATCGATGGCGGGAAAAAGGATCATGGCTTCCACTTCAGGAAATTTGAGATCAGAGCGAGACCGAGGGCCTGGCTCTTTTCGGGGTGGAACTGGGTGCCGGCAAGGTTGTCGCGCGCAACCGCAGCGGTCACGGGCCCGCCATAGTCGGTGGTCGCCAGTACCTGTTCAGGCTCCTTCGCGGCGAGGTGGTAGGAGTGCACGAAATAGGCGTGCAGTCCGTCCGGGCCGGTCGGGATATCATTAAACAGTGGATGGGGATGTTTCACGTGAATCGTGTTCCATCCTATTTGCGGAATCTTAAGATCTGGGTTCGCGGGCTGCATCTCCTGCACGTCGCCTGAAATCCAGCCGAAGCCTTGCGTCACTTCCTTTTCAAGGCCGCGTTCGGACATCAGCTGCATGCCGACACAGATGCCCAAGAAGGGACGTGCCTTGGTGATGACCGCTTCGTTGAGGGCTTCTTCCATGCCGGAGACGGCAGCCAGCCCACGTCGGCAATCGGCGTAGGCTCCGACGCCGGGCAGCACCACGCGATCTGCCGAAGCAACCGCAGACGGATCAGCCGTCAGATCTATTTCGGCATCAAGTCCGGCTTCACGTGCCGCGCGCTCGAACGCCTTGGTGGCTGATCTCAGATTTCCCGAACCGTAATCGATTATGGCAACGCGCATGCCGCATCAGCCCTTTCTTGGATAGTCTATCAGCCCGAATGCGGCGGAGCCTGCATCCGGCGCTCGGTAGCCGGTAACAGTTCCGGCCGGGCGAAGCGCAGGTGGCTGAGCCTCCTCGCTCTCATTCTTCCATGTCACATAGCGCAGTTCCGCCTCGGCGGCATTCGCGGCATCCAGGACGCTGACAAGCCGCCAGCCGCGCCGCCGCAGATTCTGCACATGCAGGTTGCGCGCCTCCAGCCCGATGAAAAGCGATACCAGCAAGGAGAAAACCGTACCGAGCAGGGGCAATCCGGCAAAGGTGCCCAGAGCCGTGGCGGCGAGCGCGATGACCAGGGCTGCCAGCGCTTCCAGCCACATGCGATGCCAAAGGAGCCAGAATACGGTCAGCAGGAAGGCGGCGAGGGAGAAGCCATCGCGCAGAACGATCGCTTTTTCCCCTCGTTGCGTGGCTGGAGCATCCGGCTCCAGGACGAGATAGCTGGCCATTCCTGCTCCTAGCCGTTCAGGGTACCCTTGGTGGAGGGCACGGCGTCGGGCTGGCGAGGGTCAGGCTCCATCGCCGCGCGCAGCACCCGTGCCACCGCCTTGAAACAGGTCTCTGCAATATGGTGGCTGTTGGCACCATAGTGGTTGGTGATGTGCAGCGTGATGCCTGCATGCTGCGCCAGTGCCTGAAAGAATTCGCGCACCAGCTCGGTATCGAAGGTGCCGATCTTCTCGGTGGGAAACTCCACGTCAAAAACCAGGAAAGGGCGCCCGGACACGTCAACTGCAGCACGGGTCAGGCACTCGTCCATGGCCAGGTCGAGCGAGGCGTAACGCATGATGCCACGGCGCTCTCCCAGCGCCTGCGCAAGCGCGCGGCCAATGGCGATGCCGCAATCTTCCACCGTGTGGTGATCATCGATATGGAGGTCACCTTCGGCTTTGATGGTCATGTCGATGAGGCTGTGGCGGGAAAGCTGGTCGAGCATGTGGTCGAAAAAACCGACGCCGGTGGCGATCTCCGCCTTGCCGGTCCCATCAAGCGCGACCTTGACCTCGATGGAGGTCTCGTTGGTCTTGCGGCTGACTGATGCCTCGCGTGCCGAATTGCTGGCCATGGCTTTTCCCCTTGCCTGAGAAGGCCAGCCTTCTAGCAGCATGTTACCCTATTGACCAGATGAGCGATTGAGGGTGCGCTCAGCGAGCCACTTTGCAATCTGATTTGTCAAACATACATAAGCCCCTCAGCGGTAGCCGACCGCGGTGCAAAGGAGCAGAACCGGATGAGCGAAAACAATTCCATGCACGCAACGACAATTGTCACCGTGCGCAAGGGCGGCAAGGTGGTCATTGCCGGCGACGGGCAGGTCAGTCTTGGCCAGACGGTGATGAAGGGCAATGCGCGCAAGGTGCGCCGCATCGGCAAGGGCAATGTGATCGCGGGCTTTGCCGGAGCGACGGCAGACGCCTTCACGCTGCTGGAGCGGCTTGAGGCAAAGTTGGAGCAATATCCCGATCAGCTCATGCGCGCCTGCGTGGAGCTGGCGAAAGACTGGCGCACCGACCGCTATCTGCGTCGGCTTGAAGCCATGATGCTGGTTGCCAACAAGGACATCACGCTTGCGCTGACTGGCAATGGCGATGTTCTGGAACCGGAGCAGGGCGTCATGGCCATCGGCTCGGGCGGGAACTTCGCGCTGGCAGCCGCAAAGGCGCTGATCGACACCGACAAGGATGCAGAAGAAATTGCCCGGAAGGCGATGGAAATTGCCGCCTCCATCTGCATCTACACCAATGACAATCTGATCGTGGAAACACTGGATGTCGAAGGCTGACGCCATCGTCCTGAAGCCGGTCGGTCCGGAGCACTACGCACTTCTGCGGGAATGGCTTGTGCGTCCCCATGTGCAGGAATGGTGGGGTGATCCGGACGAGGAACTCGGCTTCATCAAGGACATGGTCGAAGGACGTGACACGACGCGGCCCTTCATCCTGGAATTTGAGGGCAGGGACATCGGCTACATGCAATACTGGTTCGTGGCCGACAACCGCACCCCGGCGCTGGTAGCTGAACATCCATGGCTGACGGAACTGCCAGCGGACGCTGTGGGCGTCGACATCACCATCGGTGAAGAGCAGCTCGTTTCCAAAGGCATCGGTTCGGCCGCGGTTAACGCGATGGTCACTCTGCTGCGCAGCCTTGGGCATGAGACGATCATCATTGATCCCGACCCCGCCAACAAGCGCGCCGTCCGGGCCTATGAGAAAGCCGGGTTCAAACCAATTCCCCATCTGGAGGGACGCACGCACGACGTCCTTCTCATGCAGCATCACGAGAGTAACGAGATCCATTCATGACCAATTTTTCTCCCCGCGAGATCGTTTCCGAGCTCGACCGCTTCATTATCGGCCAGAAAGACGCCAAGCGGGCCGTGGCCATTGCACTTCGCAACCGCTGGCGGCGTCAGCAGTTGCCCGACCAGTTGCGCGATGAGGTCATGCCGAAAAACATCCTGATGATCGGGCCGACGGGCGTGGGCAAAACCGAAATCTCCCGCCGGCTTGCCAAGCTTGCCGGCGCACCCTTCATCAAGGTCGAGGCGACGAAGTTCACCGAAGTGGGCTATGTCGGCCGCGATGTGGAGCAGATCATTCGCGATCTGGTCGAGGTTGCAATCGGGCTAACCCGCGAAAAGATGCGCGAGAGCGTGAAGGCGAGGGCGCATGTGAACGCCGAGGAACGCGTGCTTGAAGCGCTGGTCGGCAAGACCGCAAGCCCTGCCACCAAGGACAGCTTCCGCAAGAAGCTGCGTGACGGGCTCCTTGACGACAAGGAGATCGAGATTGAGGTTTCCGATACCGGCGGCGGTATGGGCGGCTTCGAGATACCCGGTATGCCCGGCGCCAATATCGGCGTTCTCAACATCAATGACATGCTCCAGAAGGCCATGGGCGGCGGGAAAACGCGCACGCGCAAGACGACGGTCAAGGAGTCCTACAAGTTCCTGATCGACGACGAGTCCGACAAGCTTCTCGATGAGGACGAGGTCGTGGCCAAGGCGCTGGAAAGTGCGCAGAACGACGGGATCGTCTTTCTTGACGAGATAGACAAGATAGCCGCGCGTGAGGGTGGCATGGGTGCAGGTGTATCGCGTGAAGGCGTTCAGCGTGATCTGCTGCCCCTGGTCGAAGGCACGACTGTCGCGACCAAATACGGGCCGGTGAAAACCGATCACATCCTCTTCATCGCTTCAGGCGCATTCCATGTTTCGAAGCCCTCTGATCTCCTCCCGGAACTGCAGGGTCGCCTGCCGATCCGTGTCGAGTTGCGGGCGCTGGAGAAGGACGATTTCCGCCGAATCCTCACCGAAACCGAAGCCAGCCTCATCAAGCAATATGTTGCTCTGATGGAGACTGAAGGTGTCACCCTGAACTTCACCGACGACGCCATAGACCGTCTGGCGGAAATTGCCGTCGATCTCAATGCGAGCGTTGAGAATATCGGCGCGCGCAGGCTGCAGACGGTGATGGAGCGCGTTCTGGACGATATTTCCTACAACGCACCGGATCGCTCCGGCAGCGAGGTGGAGATCGATGGCTCCTATGTCGATGAGAATGTGGGCGACATGGCAAAGAACACGGATCTGTCGCGCTTCATTCTCTAGGCACATTGCGTCGCAGCAGGGGGAATCTGCTCGACTCCGATTCCCCCTTCCCGTAAAAGCAGGGCTCCCCAAGGTCACAGAGCGGATAAACAGGTTGCGACACAGCATCGTCTTGAGCGCCCTACTTTCCATAGGCATCGTCAGTCAGGCGAGTGCAGCCACAGCCGTGCCGCCTGGCAATCGCAACGAGGTGCAGCCGAATATTCCGCGCGGATCCGCCGTGCGCACCAATGCGAACAAGACCACCTATGACAAGAAATACGAGAAGGTCCGCACGCTTCTGGAGACGGACCGCAAGCTGCAGCAGAAGATAAAGGCAACGGCGAAAGCTTACGGCATTGAACCGATCCACATGGTTGGCGCCATTGTCGGCGAGCACACCTACAATGTGGATGCCTATGACCATCTGCAGACCTATTACGTCAAAGCGGTCTCCTATCTGAAAAGCAGCTTTACATTCTCCTACGACGGGGAATTGGTGGACGACTTCATCAACCGTCCTGAGTTCGCGCCTTGTGAGGAAACCAGTGGCAGCCACGCACTCTGGTCATGCCGCGAGAGTATCTGGGAATCCCGGTTCAGGGGAAAGATGGTGGACGGCAAGCGCTTTCCGAACGATCGGTTCAGCGCCGTATTCTTCCAGCCTTTTTACGCCGGCCAGACATTTGGCATTGGTCAGTTGAACCCGTTGACCGCATTGCTGATGACGGACACCGTGAACAAGATCTCGGGTTTCGAGAGGCTGAGCCATAAGGACCCCCAGGGGGTCTACAAGGCCATTATGGATCCTGATGTATCGCTCGCCTATGTGGCAGCGACGCTCAAGCACGGGATCCAAGCCTATCGGCGCATTGCAGGCTTCGATATCAGCAAGAACCCCGGCGTTACCGCGACGCTTTACAATCTCGGAAATCCCGAGATGCGGGCAACACGGCTTGCAACCGAAAACCAGAAGCGCAAACAGCGCGGCGAGCCGATGAAACTGCCTGAAGAGAACTACTATGGCTGGCTGGTGAATGATCGGCTGGATGAGTTGCAAGAGCTCGTCGCCAAGTTCTGAGAGTTCAGTTCTTGGCTTTTGCCTTCAGCATCTTGTTGAGTTCGCCGTAAAGCCTCTCGAGCTCATCCGTGGTCAGGTTTTGGATGTTGTGCGCCAATAGATTGGCGAGTGCCGTCGCCTTTTGCGGCATTCCCGCCGTATCAACGGTTACCCGCGGATGTGAGAGTGCAGCCAATTGCTGCAATTCATCGGCCTCATCCCAGATGATGTTGAAGTAGCCAATGATTTTCTGAACCATCGGCCAGGTGGGTGGGCTGCGCCGGCCGTGCTCCAGCGCGGACAGATAGGCAGCACTCACGCCGATATCCTCGGCCATTTTCTTCTGGCTGATGCCACGCTCGCGGCGCAATTCCCGCACGCGCTCTCCGAAGGGAGTCATTTCCTTGGTCCCCGCTTTCGAAGCCTCACATAGAGCGCACCCGCGCCGCCATGATTTCTGGCAGCCTCTTCATAGCCGCCGACGATCTCACGAAAGGGGCTGGTCGCAAACCAGCGCGGAACCGATCGGCGCAGCACGCCTTCACCGCGCGAGGAAGTACCTTTTCCCGTAATGACAAGAACGTAGCGGCGGTCAGCTTCATAGGCGCGGCGCAGGAACGAGAAAAGAAGCATATGGGCTTCTTCCTGCGTCATCCCGTGAAGATCAACACGTCCCGCGATCTCGAGACGTCCGCGAGCAAGCTTGCCATAGGTAGGCCGGTCGATGTGACGCGGGTCCTGAATGGCGGGAGCGGGCGTACGTTTTGTCGTCTTGGGCGCCTGGCGGTCATCAGCAGCCGGTGTGGGAACAGGCGGCTGTGGATCGTGGCCGACCGCCTCCGGCCAGTCGGGAAAGCTTTTGCCTTCAAGTGGTTTCGTGGTGCGCGCCACGCGTCCCCACAATACCCTGTCCTCCTCGGTCAGCTTTTCCTTTTTGCGCTTCACCGTCCCGGCTCCCCGGCCAGTTTGGCGGGAAGCAGGGCAAAAAATCTGGCTTCATGCTTGATCGTGCCGGCAATCCCGCCCGCCTTATCGCCACTTCCCAGAAAAAGATCGGCCCGCGCCGGACCTATGATTGCAGAGCCTGTATCCTGTGCGATCACGAGCTGGCGAAATGGTTTGCCGGTCGGGCAGGTCAATTCCGGCGCGTCCAGAAAGAATGGCGTCGGATAGGTATGCAAAAAGCGATCGACCGCTATGGATCGAAGTGGTGTGAGTTGCACCTTGGCTGCGCCCACAGGGCCGAGCGCGGGATCAGTGGTTTCCATCTCCTGAAAGAAGATGAAAGAACGATTGCGCCACATGATCTCCTGCTGACGCTCCGGATTGGCCTTCAGCCAGGCCCGAATGCTTTGCATCGTAACTTCTTCGAGCGGCAGTTCTCCGAGCTCGGCCAGCGCTCTGCCTATTCCGGTAAAAGGATGGCCAGATTTGGCTGCGTAGCCGACCCGCATGATCTGCCCATCCGGCAGTTTGAGACGAGCCGAACCCTGCACATGGATGAAGAAGGCGTCGATCGGATCTTCCAGCCAGCAAAGCTCGAGCCCTCGGCCTGACAGCGCGCCCTCTTCTATTGCTTGTCGGTCGAAATAAGGGCCAAGGGAGCCGCTGGACGAGCGTGCAAACGCGAAACCCTTCTCCATGCCGGCGGGGGGAGATTCCGGATCAATCTTCACGAGATCACCCGGCTTTCGGTAGAGAGGGACCTTGAACCGATCGGTTGGATGTAGCGAAGCTTCGACTTCCGGCTCGTAATAGCCGGTCACAAAGCCCCCATGCCCAACTATCCTGTGCGGCCGGAACCAATACTCGAAAAATTCACGCGCCTCAGAGCGTGAAATATCGGCGGCCATGGATCGGGCCGCAGCGAATGCAGCGAGAAAGGCGGACTGCCATATGCCGAGGCTTCCGGACTTGTATGGTTTTTCGGCCGCCTTTAACGCGCTACGGCGGAAGGCGGCGAAAGCCGCAACATGATCATCATCCAGCCATGCTGGGAGATCGGCAAACCGGACCGGTTGAAACAGTGGTGAGAGCGGCGGTGTCGCCGAGCTGACGGGCGCGCGGGCGTCCACGTCAGTCCTCGGCTTCTGTCGCCACCAGTTTCCAGTTGGGATCACGCGAGCGGGTGTCGCGCGCGAAGGTCCAGACATCCTTCACTTCGGCGACGGTTTCTGGATCGCCGTCGACAATCTCGCCGCCGCGATCGCGGGTGGCCGAGATCAATTCGCTGACGATCCGCAGCGTGATATGGGCTTCCGTGCCCTTGAGCTCAGCACCGACGATGCTGGCCTTGTCGATACCGACGAATGAGGATTCGATCTTCTGGCCCTGGCGTTCCCGTTCGTCGATGGCAGCCACGAAGCCTTCGTAGACCTCCTTCGAAAGAAGGTTCTTCAATGTCCGGCGGTCACCATCGGCGAAGGACATCACGATCATCTCGTAGGCCATTTTTGCGCCTTCGAGGAATTTCTTCACATCGAATTGTGGATCTGCCTTGCGGATTGCCTTGAGCCCTTCATTGACCGGCGTGCCCGGCTGGGTCAGCGCATCGATGGCAGCGAAGCTTTCCTCAATGTCAGGCCCGGTTTGCGGAGCGGTGGAAGCGCCATTGCGCTTGGGCAGCGAGACGACATTGTCCTTGGTTTCCGCAGGTGCGGAGCGCGAGCGATTGGAATAGGGGTCGAAGGGCGGACGTTCGTTGCCCGTGCGTCGTCCCAGAACATTACGCAGCTGGAAAAAGATCACGACTGCCGCGACCAGGAAGAAAATCGTGCCAAAATCAAAAAATTGCATAGTGTTCAGCCAAACATGTCGCTCTGTCCTGAGAAGCCGGGACATTTTTCGGCTTCCGGCGGGGTAGTCCGCGTCATTTCATATAGAACGCGCCATCGAATCATTCAAATTGATTGCCATCGTTCCTATTTGGGTAAAGACGCGGCCTTAAGGTCGCATTAGCGCGAGGTTCGTAAAGAAAGTGCCGTTCTCCATCATACCTTTCATGCTTCTGGCCATTCCATTGCTGGAAATCGCCGTTTTTGTGGTCGTGGGCGGCGAAATCGGCGTGTTGGCCACAATGGGCCTGATTTTTGCCACTGCCGTAGCAGGTACCTTTCTGCTCCGCTCACAGGGCTTTGGCGTGGCGCGGCGAATCCGAGCGACAATGGAACAGGGACAGATACCCGGGCGTGACCTCGTGCACGGCATGATGATCATGGTGGCAGGCGTGTTGCTCCTAACACCCGGTTTCGTAACTGATACGCTCGGTTTCCTCCTATTTGTCCCCCAGTTTCGGGACGCGGGGTGGCGATTTTTGCGCAGCCGCATCACCATTATCACGCCCGGCGGCGAAACCCGGTCGCGATCTCGGGATCCTAATGTCATCGACCTTGAAAGCGAGGAGTATACGGCCGGACCACGTGATGACACGCCGTGGCGCAACGACAGCAGCCTGAACAAACCGCAGTGAGGCGGCGCAAACTTGTCTTGCGGATATGCCCGTGCTAGCCAACGCGACAGATTTCAAGTGGCTTAAAGCCGCGTAACGAGTGGATGAGGACTGAAGGCGGATGGCCAAGAACCCGCAGGAAAACGATCAGAACAAGGAAGCCGGTCAGCAGGCGGCAGGCAATGGCAAGCAGCCGAGCCTGAATGTGTTGACCCAATATGTGAAGGATCTTTCCTTCGAAAGCCCGGGCGCACCTCAGTCGCTGCGCAATCGCGGCGAGAAGGCTCCGGCCATCAATATCAATGTCAATGTGAACGCCAATCCGCTCGGTGGCTCGGACTATGATGTCCTTTTGACGCTCAATGCGCGCGCTGAGTCCGACAAGAACGTGATGTTCAATGTGGAGCTGCTTTACGGCGGCATCTTCCGCATCGAAGGCTTCCCGCAGGAGCACATGCTGCCGCTGCTCTTCATCGAGTGCCCGCGTCTGCTTTTCCCCTTCGCACGTCAGATCATCGCGGACGCTACCCGCAATGGCGGCTTCCCGCCGCTGATGATCGATCCGATCGACTTCGCGCGCATGTTCCAGCAGCGCATGGCTGAAGAGCAGGCCAAGTCGAAGGTACAGGCTTCCTGATCAACCGATCAGAACCGATCTCTTGCATGAAGCCGGGCAGTTGCCCGGCTTTTTGCTTTCTATTCGGCTGCTTCGAGGGTGGGGCGGATCTTGTTCCAAAGCGCATTCTCACCCATGGCCTGAACCATGGCTTCATGCGCTTCGCGCTCGCCCGCGGAAAGGCGCGACGGCAAAGGTTGAGGCCGTGGCTCTATCTTGACCTGGATCTGCCGGTCCTGACCCCGCTCCTCGGTTTCACCCGTGGATATCTCCAGGCCGAATGCAGCCTGCTTGCCACCAACGAGCTCGATATAGACTTCGGCCAGGAGCTCGGCGTCGAGCAGAGCGCCGTGCTTCGTGCGTCGTGAGTTGTCGATGCCATAGCGTCGGCAGAGCGCATCAAGCGAGTTCGGCCCCATGGGATGCTTGCGCCGGGCAATTGCGAGCGTATCCACGATCAGCGACGGGTCAACCACCGGCTGATTGAGGCGTGCGAATTCGGCATTGATGAAGCCGATATCGAAATTCGCATTATGAGCGACGAGTTTTGCGCCGTCGATGAAGGCAAGAAACTCGTCCAGTATCTCCGCAAAGACAGGCTTGTCTGCCAGATCCGCATCCGAGATCCCGTGAATGGCCTTAGCGTCGGGATGGACGGAACGCCCCTGGGCATTGATGAAGAAGTGCAGGGTACGTCCAGTGGGAAAGCGGTTATCGAGTTCGACACAGCCAAGCTCGATGATGCGATCTTCCCGTGGGTCGAGTCCGGTGGTTTCCGTATCGAATATGATTTCGCGCATTGTCCAACTCTCTGCCTACCATTCGACAATGGGGGTGAAGCGGTAGCCAATGCAAGCAGTGTCGGCTCGCAAGCGTGCCTAAAGCTGTGCAAGCTCTTTCACGATCTGCCGCACCTGATCGCGTGCATGGTCCAGCCCTTTACCGGAATCTATGACATAGTCGGCACGCTGGCGCTTTTCTTCGTCGGGGACCTGCTTTGCCAGAATGGCGGCGAATTTCTCTTCCGTCATCCCTGGGCGGGCGAGAACCCGCTGCCGCTGGATATCGGCAGGTGCAGAGACCACCGCAATCCTGTCCACACGATCAGTGCCGCCGGTCTCGAAGAGCAGCGGAATATCAAGCACGACGAGTTCCGCACCAGCCTTGCGATGCCGTTCGACAAAGGCATCAGCATCTTGGCGTACGAGCGGATGAATATAGTTCTCAAGCTTCCTGAGCGCTTCCGGGTTGCCGATCACGCGCTGGCCCAGCTTATTGCGGTCCACCACGCCATCGATCACCGTTCCGGGGAACAGCTCTTCCATCCCCTTTGCAGCGTCACCAGCATACAGGCGGTGAACGGCGGCATCTGAATCATGCACGGGAACCCCTTCTTCGGCGAACATTCTGGCAGTGGTGGATTTTCCCATGCCAATCGAACCCGTCAGCCCGAGAATGATCACTTCCCGCTCCTCAGGTCATCAATGATGCGCTGACGCAGCTCGCCCGTAACCTCGGGCTTCACGCCGAACCAGCGCTCAAACGCTGCGACCGCCTGGTGCAAGAGCATTCCAAGACCCTCAACCGTTCGCAGGCCGCGCTCCTGTGCATCGGCTAGCAGGGGAGTTTGCAAGGGAACATAGACAATATCGGAAACGATGGCGTGATCAGGCAGCGGATCAAGCGAAATGCTCAGGGGCGCTGATCCGGCCATGCCGAGCGATGTGGTATTCACCAGGAGATCGGTTGAGGCAAGCAGATCATCAAGAGCCTCCCAGCTATGCGCCGACGTCGTTCCGCCGAAACGGGCCTGAAGATCCCGCGCCCGCGCCTCGGTGCGGTTCACAATGCGGATTTCATCAAAGCCGCGCTCTTGCAGGGCATGGATCACGGCCCGGGCAGCACCGCCAGCGCCCAGCAATACGGCCGTCCTCGCGCTGTCCCAGCCCGCCATTTGCTGATCAAGATTGGCTGCGAAGCCATAGGCGTCGGTATTGGAACCGCACAGATGCCCGTTTTCGAGCCAGATCGTGTTCACGGCGCCGATCTTCTCTGCTGCTCCGTCCAGCTTTTCGACAATTTTAAATGCGCTCTCCTTGTGAGGAAGAGTGACATTGCCGCCGGCATAGCCCTGTTCGTGAAGCGTGTGGAGGAAGTGGGCGAAATCTTCCGGAGCCACGTCGATCGCCTCATACGAGCCATCCAGCTCATACTTTTCCAGCCAATATCCGTGGATCAGCGGAGACCTCGAATGCTTGATCGGGTGTCCGCAGACAAAGGCCTTGATGGGCGCTTCAGCCATCAATCAGTTTCCTTTCGCGCAGTGCCTCCAGCAGTGGCAGGAGGGGCAAGCCAATGATGGTGAAATGATCACCTTCGACTTTCCGGAACAGGTGGTTTCCAGCACCTTCCACCTGATAGCTGCCAACGCTTCTTAGGGCTGCGTCGCCGATCTCAGCGAGATAGCGACCGATAAAGCCAGGCTCCAGATCGCGCAGGGTAATATGTGCAACGGAAGTGTGGCGCCATTGAACCTGGCCCTGATGCGCCAGAACAACAGCGCTGTTCAACTGATGGGTCTTTCCCGAAAGCGTCAGAAGGTTTCGTCTCGCTTCTTCCATATCCCTCGGCTTGTGGAAGACCTGTTCCTCCAGTGAAAGTGTCTGATCGGCACCGATTACCCACGCATCGGGATGGCGCTCGGAGACATCCACCGCCTTGGCTTCAGCCAGAATGGCGGCCACATCTTCGGCGGTAGCGCCGCTTGTCAGCAATGGCGCCTCCACCGCGCGCTCGTCAATGACCGGAGCTTCGGTGGAGATTTCCAATCCCACATCCTCAAGCATCTTTCGGCGGAAGGGACTGGTGGAGGCGAGAAGGAGCGGTGCGGTGTTAAAAGCCATTTTCATCTCCGCTTGAGCGTGTTTCCGCCCGCAACGCCATGATTGCCGCTGCGGTTTCCTCGATGGAACGTCGCGTGACATCTATCAGCGGCCAACCGTGCCGTGAACAAAGCTGCCGTGCATATGCCAGTTCGCGCGCAATCGTGGATCTGTCGGTATAACTGTCGAAACTGTCTTCAGTGCGCGTGCCAAGTATCCTGTTCTGCCTGACCTGCGAAATTCGTTCGGCCGAGGCAATGAGACCCACTATGAGCGGACGCTTTGCAGTCAGTAGTTCTGGCGGCGGCGGCACATCAGGCACCAGGGGGACGTTGGCGGTCCTGATGCCGCGATTTGCCAGGTAAATGCTGGTGGGCGTTTTTGAGGTGCGCGAAACACCGATGAGCACAATGTCGGCTTCCTCGATATCATAGGGAAGCTGGCCGTCATCATGCTCCATGGTGAAATTCAGCGCATCGATGCGCCGGAAATATTCCGCGTCCAGAACATGTTGCGCCCCCACGCGACGGCCGGCCGGTGTTCCCAAATAGGATTGAAAGACGCCCAAAACCGGCTCCAGTACAGACACGGCCGGCAGCCCCATAGCCTGGCAGCGCTCGTCGATCTGGCGCGCAAGTGCCTGATCAACAATGGTGTACAGCACAATGCCTGGCTGGCGATCTATCTCTTCAAACACACGTGCCAACTGCTTTTCGGTGCGTATCAGCGGATAGATATGCTCGATCGCGCGCGCATTCTTGTACTGGGCAGCCGCAGCGCGACCCGCAGCGAGCAGCGTTTCACCCGTCGCATCCGAAATGAGGTGCAGATGGAAGAAGCTTTGAGGCTTTTGCACACGCCCTGTTCCCTGACTGTGGAGCACTGTTGATAACGCGGGAGTGCTGAATTGGCGAGGGAGCCGGTGGGGGAAAAGGTGCCGGTTAATCCACAATTCGAGGTGTCGTGGAGACGAATTTGCCCATGTGGGAATCTTTGTGGAGCTTGCACGCACTTCCACAAAGCAGGTTTTCCTGACCCGGGCCGGAACGTTTTGGCAAGTTCATGGATTCATGGAGTGAATCGAAATGATTCAGAATTTTCTCCACATGGCGGAAATTGGCTGCGACCAGTTGGGGACTTGTGTTTTCCGGCGAGAAATCGTGGAAAGGAAATAATCCACATTTCGAACAGACTCTAAGAAACAGAAAGAGTCTTCTTCGAAGAATCTTTTTTATTAGCTATTCGGAGAGGCCCGAAGTGGCGGCAACGAAATTCATGGAAGTGATGGACGGCAAAACCGTCTTTCCTCCTCCCATCTGGATGATGCGACAGGCAGGGCGTTATCTCCCGGAATATCGCGAACTAAGAGCCAAAGCGGGCAGCTTTCTCGATCTTTGCTACAATCCCGACTTTGCAGTCGAGGTAACGCTGCAGCCGATCAGACGGTTCCACTTCGATGCGGCCATTCTCTTCTCCGACATCCTGGTTGTACCGCATGCGCTTGGACGGGATCTTCGTTTCGAAGAAGGTCGTGGTCCTGTTCTGACACCGATCGAGGCGCTGGAGGTTTCTGCGCTTAAAGCCGGAGATGCCTTTCATGAAAGGCTGCAGCCGGTTTACGAAACCGTGGCCCGCCTGAAGAACGAGCTCCCGGAGGACGTATCGCTGATCGGTTTCTGCGGAGCGCCCTGGACCGTTGCCACCTATATGATCGCTGGGCATGGAACACCGGACCAGGCTCCGGGACGTCTGTTTGGCTACAGCAATCCGGAAGTGATGGACCAGCTTCTCGACAAGCTGGCGGTGTATTCGGCCGACTATCTCGTGCGGCAGGTCGAGGCAGGGGCCGACGCGCTTCAGATATTCGACTCTTGGTCAGGTGTGCTGGATGAAGCGTGTTTCGAGCGCTGGTGCGTGGCACCTGTTGCCAAGATGGTGAAAATCGTTCGTGAGCGCTGCGGCAATGTGCCGATTATCGGGTTTCCCAAGGGGGCTGGCTGCTTTGCCGACGCATATCGCCGTAAAACCGGTATCACGGCTCAGGGTCTCGACTGGACGGTGCCGATGGAAAAGGCGCGTTCCCTGCAAACCGAGGGACCGGTGCAAGGCAATCTCGACCCAATGCGGCTGCGTGCCGGCGGAGCGGCGCTGGAAGAGGGGGTTGACCTCATCCTTCAGGAGCTTGGCCAGGGACCTCTGGTCTTCAATCTCGGCCATGGTATCACACCGCAGGTTCCCGTTTCACATGTTGAAGCACTGGTGAACCGCGTCAGACAGGCTGGGGGATGAAGGCATGACGATGAGCAAGATCTTGGTGCCGGGGCTGGCACTATTGGGAGCGGTGGTCCTGTTCCTTTTCAGCGCTGAGGGTGCCTATGCCTGGGTGAAAGCTCTCCACATCATCGCCGTCATCGCCTGGATGGCCGGCATGCTGTATCTGCCGCGCCTGTTCGTCTACCACGCTGACGCGCCAAGTGGTTCCGACAAGAGCGAAACCTTCAAGATCATGGAAAGACGCCTCTACAAGGCGATCATCATGCCATCCATGCTGGCAACCTGGATTTTGGGTCTTTGGCTTGCGTGGAGAGGTTTCGGTTTTTCGGGTGGCTGGCTTCACGCGAAGATTGCGCTCGTAATTGCCATGAGTGGCGTGCACGGCTTTCTCGGCGCTTCCTTGCGGAAATTCGAGAAGGACGCCAATACGCGCAGTGCGCGCTTTTGGCGGATCATGAACGAGGTGCCGACCGTCCTCATGCTCCTGATTGTCGTTCTCGTGGCCGTGAAGCCCTTCTGAGGGCCCTTTCGCCCGATGGATTAACTTTGAAGCCCCGGCAGCGCAATCGGTTGTTGGCGGGGCTGGAACCAATTACGGCCCTTGCTCTTTGTTCATGAGAAATGTAAAAGGGCGCTTCCTTCCTTTTCACGTCCGGCTCGGTCTTTACCCGTAGCAAGTGACGCGTCGCGCCGCAGGGCGCCCTATTCCCTCATTCCTACCCATCCAGAGTCCGCACCATGCAGGAAATGAAACTCCAAGAGCTTAAGAGCAAAACGCCAACAGACCTCATCGCGTTTGCTGAGTCTCTCGAAGTTGAGAATGCGAGCATCATGCGTAAGCAGGAGCTTATGTTCGCCATTCTCAAGAAGCTATCCACTCAAGACTTTGAAATCATCGGCGAAGGTGTTGTAGAAGTTCTTCAGGACGGCTTTGGATTTCTTCGTTCTGCTTCTGCAAACTATCTTCCTGGCCCGGACGATATTTACATTTCCCCTTCGCAGATTCGCCGCTTCTCTTTGAAGACGGGCGATACTGTTGAAGGACCGATTCGCAGCCCTAAGGAAGGCGAGCGATACTTTGCTCTTCTCAAGGTCAACACGATCAATTTCGAAGATCCCGAGAAGATCCGCCACAAGATCCACTTTGACAATCTTACGCCGCTTTACCCGGATGAGCGGCTCAAGATGGAGCTGGAAAATCCTACCTCGAAGGATTTGTCCGCTCGTGTCATCGATCTCGTAGCCCCATTGGGCAAGGGACAGCGCGGACTGATCGTCGCTCCGCCTCGGACCGGTAAGACCGTCCTTCTACAGAATATCGCCCATTCGATTACGTCTAATCATCCGGAATGCTATCTGATCGTTCTTTTGATCGACGAGCGTCCGGAAGAAGTGACGGATATGCAGCGGTCTGTGAAGGGCGAGGTCGTCTCCTCAACCTTCGATGAACCGGCATCGCGCCACGTTCAGGTTGCCGAGATGGTGATCGAAAAAGCCAAGCGGTTGGTGGAGCATGGGCGTGACGTTGTCATTCTGCTCGATTCGATTACCCGCCTCGGCCGCGCCTACAACACGGTCGTACCCTCTTCAGGCAAGGTGCTTACCGGTGGTGTGGACGCCAATGCCCTTCAGCGTCCAAAGCGCTTTTTTGGCGCCGCGCGCAATATCGAGGAAGGTGGTTCGCTGACCATCATCGCAACGGCGCTGATCGATACCGGCAGCCGCATGGACGAGGTCATCTTCGAAGAGTTCAAGGGTACGGGCAACTCGGAAATCGTGCTCGACCGCAAGGTCGCCGACAAGCGTATCTTCCCGGCCATCGACATCCTCAAATCAGGCACCCGCAAGGAAGATCTTCTTGTCGCGCGTCAGGACCTGCAGAAGATTTTCGTACTGCGTCGTATCCTCGCCCCCATGGGCACGACAGACGCAATCGAGTTCCTCAGCGACAAGCTCAAGCAGACCAAGAGCAATGGCGAGTTCTTCGATTCCATGAACACCTGACGCCAAAGCATCATCTTGATTTTGCAAAAAGCGCATTCCCCACGGGATGCGCTTTTTTCTTTCTCGGCTAAGTAATTCGCCCAATTTCTTTGAGCTGATGCTCAAGTTCCCGCGTGCCATGTATGGGTGCAAGGCAACGCGTTGGCTGACAGAGCAGGGCCGTGCCATCTTGGATTTCTAACCTATTCCCGCCCGCATAAGCGCGTTGGCCGACTGCCAATGTAACATCAATCCTGCGAATATCGGGTAGCGACGCGGCAGCTTCACCCATTGTGCGATCATGCGCGGGCGTGAGCAATCTGTATTGGATCTGTGCCATATAGGCTGCGAAGATGATACCTGCACGGCCATAGGCCTGAGCATGGCTGCGCCTTAAGGCCTCCTGCGCAACTATCTCCACACCCTCTTGCAGTTTCTCGTCGGAAGTGACCGCGGCAAGTTCCGAAAGAGCGAGTATGATTTGCGCAGTCGCCGACAGCACGGCCTCATCTGCATCACCACGAATGCGCATGGGTACGTCATCCTGATCCGCAGCTTGGAGATAGTACCCTTTTCCGGACTCGTCCAAGTGATGTGCGCGCAATGCATTCTCAAAATGTTTGGCATCCTCAAGGTAGCGATGACGGCCAGTGGCAGAATGAAGAGAGAGTGCTGCACGGATCATCGCGGCATGGTCGGAGGAAAGACCGGTCTGCTGCTTGCCGTTGGGCAGAATGACATGTGGAAGGCGACCGCTGGTGCCATGCGCCCGGATCGCATCATATGCGTTTGCCGCTGCCTGCAGCCAGTCATCCCTGCGCAACATGCGTGATGCGCGGGCAATCGCGGCAATGGCCACACCGTTCCAATCCACAATGACCTTGTCGTCTCTGCCGGGAGAGGGGCGGCGTTCTCTAAGCGTGCGCAATGCTTCGCGCATCCTAGCCAAGCTATCATCGTCTGGTGAGCCTGGCTTGCGCACGAGTATTGGGTCACCTTCCCAGTTCCCTGGTGAGATCAGGCTGAAATAGGTCTCGAACTCGCCGACATCTGGCCCGAGCGCGTCTTCCACCTGTTTTGTGCTCCATGTGTAATAGGAGCCTTCTCCGCCTACGGAGTCCGCGTCCAGGCTGGCGGCGAACCCGCCTGCCTCAGCCCTCATATCCCGGATCAGCCAATCCACTGTTTCTTCAAGGCGAGTTTTATAAAATTCTTTGCCGGTGGCCGTATGGCAGTGCGTCAGGAAGTCGATCAAGTAGGCATTATCGTAAAGCATCTTCTCGAAATGAGGGACAAGCCACAAGGCATCCGTGGAGTAGCGCGCCATTCCCCCGCCGACATGATCATATATCCCACCATGGAGAAGCATGTGCCAGGTGCGCAGCACATTGGCGCGGCTGTTGGAGTTTCCATTCTCCAGCCAATCCATCCACTGAACATAGAGAAAGGGAGCGTTGGGAAATTTCGGTGCCCCCTTCAGCCCGCCATGTTCGTCGTCGCTCATTCCGTTCAAGCGCTCAGCGAAGGATTTCAGCAGGACGGCGGGCTCGGTGTTCTCGGTTCCACCTTCAGGCGAGAGTGATTTTTGTACGTGATCGTGCAGATTTGCAGAAGCATTTATAAGCTTCTCCCTGTCATTCATCCATGCTCGACTGACAGCGGACAGGACGTCCATGAAACCTGGGCGACCATATTTCGAGTGCTTCGGGAAATAGGTACCTCCCCAAAACGGCTTGGCGTCTGGCGTGAGAAACATCGTGAGCGGCCAGCCACCTTGTTCCCCCATGGCAGTCAAAGCCGCCATGTAAATCTGGTCGATATCCCCGCGCTCTTCACGGTCTACCTTTATATTTACGAAATGCGCGTTCATCAGCGCAGCCACTTCTTCATCCTCGAAGCATTCATGTGCCATCACATGGCACCAGTGACAGGCCGAATAGCCTATGGAGAGGAGTATGGGCTTGTTGTGCCTGGCTGCTTCCTTTAATGCCTCCTCACCCCAAGGCCGCCAATGAACCGGATTGTCCTTGTGCTGACGCAGGTACAAACTGCCTTCGCGTCCAAGCAGGTTCTCACGTTCCATCCAGGCCACCTATAGGTTCATCTATTGAAAAGGTAGCGCGCTTTGCTTCTCGGGCAAAATACTAGCGATACGATCTTCGCACTCTCCACGGGGCAACTCCCATCCGGTATTGCGGTTGTCCGTGTTTCAGGGAACCTGACATTTCCGATGGTCAGAGCGCTTTGTGGTTCCTTGCCGCAAGCACGGCAAGCGAAACTCGTGCAGCTGAAGGATGAAGATGGCCGTCTGATCGATCACGGACTCTGTCTCATATTTCCCGCTCCTCACAGTTTTACAGGCGAAGATTGTGCCGAGTTTCAGGTCCACGGCGGCAAGGCTGTCGTTAACAAATTGTTGGAAGTACTGGGCCGTCAACCTCATTGCAGAATGGCGGAGGCCGGAGAATTTGCGAAACGCGCGTTTCTGAATGGAAAGCTCAACCTTACTGAAGCCGAAGCGCTGGCCGACCTTATAGACGCGGAGACCGAAGCGCAGCGGCAATTCGCACTCAGCAATCATACTGCAGCACATGAAGCGCTTTATGAAAGCTGGAGGAAGAAGCTCCTCCATATACGCGCGTTCATGGAAGCTGAACTTGATTTTGCCGACGAGTCTGACGTGCCTGAAGATGCTGCATCATGGATCTGGGGGGACCTGCAGGCACTGCAGCATGAGGTTCAACAGCATATTGATGGATATCGGGTGGCGGAGATCATTCGGGAGGGTTTCCGCATCGCACTCATAGGCGCTCCGAATGCAGGGAAGTCTACTCTGCTCAATCACTTGGCCAAGCGCGAGGCCGCGATCGTGTCTTCGATACCGGGGACCACCCGGGATGTTATCGAGGTTTCCCTGGATCTGCGTGGATACAAGGTGATCTTGTCCGACACTGCCGGTATCCGAGAGGAGGCGGACGAAATCGAAGTCATAGGTATAGAGAGGAGCGTTTACGCTGCCGAAAATGCCCAACTCATTCTACATCTGTTGGATTCGCGTGACCCCATACCAGTGCTTGCGGATGAAGATGAACGGGTACTTTCGATCGGAACCAAAACCGATCTGGCGCCTGCGCCCGCGAACTGTCGGCTGGGTATATCGGTCCACACAAATGTTGGGATCGAGCAGCTTATCGAACTCATGACCACTAGATGCGAAGCATTAGCGAAATATACCGCAGCAGTTTCGCCTTTCCGCCAGCGACATGTGAAGGAACTGCGCCACGGCGAACTCGCCATAACGCGTTCTCTTGAACTGGGACGTCAGGGACATCTCGAACTCGCTGCTGAAGAAATGCGAGAGGCTTCAAACGCGCTGGCTCGGATATGCGGGAAGGCGGATGTTGAAGAGCTGCTTGGCGTGATTTTTTCCAGTTTTTGTGTCGGTAAATAGTGACTCACGTGAAACATTGCCGGGGAGCGTCCGCAATCAATGACTCACGTGAAACACCGTCTGAATGGCTCAGACGGGCGACGCGTGGATTCACGTGAAACATCGGGGTAACGCCGAGCAAGGTTTCACGTGAAACTTGACATCTTGACCGCACCACATTCTGGAGCCAAACAGACCTCGAACAATTTTGGAGTTTCTTTATGGCTCGGATATTCGATGTCATAGTTATCGGTGGTGGACATGCCGGCTGCGAGGCAGCCGCTGCATCAGCTCGTGCTGGCGCCACAACAGCACTGCTTACCCTCGACAAGAGCACGATCGGCGTCATGTCCTGCAATCCAGCCATTGGAGGCATAGGCAAAGGGCAGCTTGTGCGCGAGGTTGATGCGTTGGACGGCCTTATGGGACGTGTGGCGGATCAGGCAGGAATTCAGTTCCGCCTGTTGAACCGGCGAAAGGGGCCCGCTGTGCGCGGCCCGCGAACGCAGGCGGATCGACGTCTCTACAAAGAGGCGATGCAGCGAGCCATTGCTGAACAGGAGAATCTGGAAGTCATCGAAGGTGAGGCGCGGGCTGTCAACTACAGTGGCGGTCGGGTGCAGTCGGTAACGACTGATGCAGAGATATTGCACACCGGTGCCGTGGTTCTGACGACCGGAACATTTCTCCGCGGTTTGATCCACATTGGTGAGAGGAAGTTTGAAGCTGGCCGTATGAATGAACCGGCCGCTAAGAGTTTGTCCGCATCTCTTGAAAGTCTTGGAATGCATCTCGGCCGCCTTAAAACAGGAACGCCGCCAAGGCTTGATGGCCGTACCATCGCATGGGACAGGCTGGAGAGGCAGGAAGCAGATGAAGAACTGGTTCCATTTTCGCTTCTGACCGAGTCCATCACAGTTCCGCAGATTGCCTGCGGGATTACGCGTACCACATCTCAGACACATGAGATCATTCGCCAGAACATTCACCGTTCTGCGATGTATTCGGGCGCGATCGAAGGTGTTGGTCCAAGATATTGCCCTTCGATCGAAGACAAGATCATGAAGTTCGGTGACCGCGACGGGCACCAGATATTTCTCGAGCCGGAGGGCTTGGATGACGATACCATCTATCCGAACGGTATATCCACTTCACTGCCGGAGGATGCCCAGCACGCATTGCTGAAGACAATCCCGGGACTGGAAGATGCGGTTGTGCTGCAGCCTGGCTACGCAATAGAATATGATCACGTCGATCCACGCGAACTCGAGCATAGTCTGGAATGTCGGCGCTTGCGCGGCTTGTTCCTGGCCGGGCAGATCAACGGTACGACTGGCTATGAGGAAGCTGCCGCTCAAGGGTTGCTGGCAGGCATCAACGCTGCACGTCGAGCTTGTGGCAGCGAACTGGTGCATCTTGATCGTTCAGAAGCCTATATTGGCGTGATGGTTGATGATCTGGTGCGTCGTGGCGTTAGTGAACCCTATCGGATGTTCACCTCGCGCGCAGAGTTTCGGCTGACGCTTAGGGCGGACAATGCTGATTTGCGATTGACACCATTGGCTGAGAAATGGGGGATCGCAGGTAAAGCGCGGCGCGAGCGTTTTACCGAACTGTCCGAGCGGCTTGATGATGCCAGGAGAATGGCGGAGTCACATACCCTCACGCCAAATGAAGCAGAGAACTATGCGATAAAGCTCAACAAGGATGGGGTTCGACGGACCGCTCTCGATCTGCTGGCGCAGGTCGATGTTGGTGTGCAGCGACTGTCTGAGATATGGCCAGAGTTTGGTGATCTGGATCCCCGAACAGCTGAATTATTGGAGACCGAGGCGCGGTACGCGGTCTATCTTGATCGTCAGAAAGCCCAAGCGGACGATCTCAAGCGTCAGGGGCAGGTGGTATTACCGACCGATCTGGACTACCGAGCGATTGCGGGTCTCTCCAATGAACTAAAAGCCAAGTTGGAAATCGCCAAGCCAGGAACTGTTCGTGAGGCAGAAACTGTCGACGGAATGACACCTGCTGCTTTGGCGCTGTTAGTGGCGGCCGCTCGGCGGCATAATGCGGAGCGCGCGGCTTGAGTGATCGTTACGAACGGCTTGTCAAGATAGCTGGACCGGTTTCACGTGAAACATTCAGTCGACTCGAAGCTTTTGAACAGAAGTTTTTGCATTGGTCGAAGAGCATAAACCTGGCTGCTCCCTCAACGCTCCCCTATCTATGGGAACGCCATATTCTCGACAGCACGCAATTGCTGACTCACGTGAAACATGCCCGCAAGCTGGTAGATATCGGTTCTGGTGGTGGGTTCCCAGGAGCGATTCTTGCAATTCTTCTGGCGGGGAAAGCTGAAGTGCATCTGGTTGAAAGCAACCGCAAGAAAGCAGCGTTTCTGACCACGGTTCTTCATGAAGTCGGAGCTCCAGCGCGCGTCCACGCACGAAGAATCGAGCAAAGCTATGAGCTTGTGGGGCAACCTGATGTCGTCACCGCTCGTGCTTTGGCCCCGTTGAAACTTCTGCTGGAACTTTCGGAACCCTGGATTTCAGGTGGTGCATCGGCATTCTTCCATAAAGGCCGGGATTACCAACAGGAAATCGAAGAAAGCGATACCTTGGATCGATACGATCTGTTAATACATCAGGACCTGGTTACCAAAGAAGGTGTGATTCTTCAGCTTTCTGGGAAGCAGCAGGTGGCTGCGCCGGGGCAGTGAAATAGGCGAGCAGGTGTTGCTGATCTATGGACAAGTCCACACGCATAATTACCGTTGCCAATCAGAAGGGTGGAGTGGGAAAGACCACGACAGCCATCAATCTCGCGACTGCATTGGCTGCAATCGGAGAGCGGGTGCTGGTCGTTGATCTGGATCCGCAGGGCAATGCCAGCACCGGCTTGGGCATAGATCGCCAAGTTCGCCAGCTTTCCTCGTATGACGTGCTTACGGGAGGAACTGATGTTCCTACCGCTGCAATGGAGACGGCGGTACCCGGTCTTTCCATAGTGCCGTCAACGCTGGACCTTCTGGGAATCGAGATGGAAATCTCGGAGGCCCCGGATCGGGTGCTGAAATTGCGGAATGCGTTGCGCAATTCAGGACCGCTGAATTTCAGCTATGTGTTGATCGACTGTCCGCCGTCCTTGAACCTGCTCACCCTGAATGCCATGGCGGCCGCGGATTCAGTCCTTGTGCCACTTCAGTGCGAGTTCTTCGCATTGGAGGGCTTGAGCCAGCTCCTCGAGACAGTGGAGCAGATTCGCGGCTCCATTAACCGGCAGCTTGGAATCCAGGGAATTGTCCTGACGATGTATGACCGGCGGAACAATCTCGCCAATCAGGTCGTCGAGGATGTCCGCGCCTATATGGGTGATGCTGTTTACGAAACTGTCATCCCGCGCAATGTTCGCGTCTCCGAAGCGCCTTCCTACGGCAAGCCTGCGATCCTTTACGATCTGAAGTGTTCCGGTAGCCAAGCCTATTTGCAACTGGCATCCGAAGTCATCCGCCGAGAGCGCCGCCTTCAGGCTGCTTGAGTTTTGTTTTGAGGACAGTGACGACCCATGAATGAAGATCCCTCACGCAAACGTCTTGGCCGCGGTCTTGCAGCCCTGATCGGCGAAATGGACAAGCCTGATGCGCCTGAACAGGCTCCTGTTCGCGCTGACCGTTCAGCGCCGATCGAATTCGTTTCGCCCAATCCACGCAATCCACGTCGCCATTTTGCGGAGGAAGAGCTTGAAGATCTTGCTCAATCCATTCGCGAGCACGGTATTGTTCAACCGGTCGTTGTTCGTACCGCCGCGCAAGGGCGTTACGAGATCATCGCGGGTGAACGGCGGTGGCGTGCGGCGCAGAAGGCAGGCCTGAGCGAAGTACCGGTCATCATTCGAGATGTTGATGACAAGGCCGCGCTGGAACTCGCAATAATTGAGAATGTTCAGCGCTCGGACCTCAACCCCCTTGAGGAAGCGCGCGGCTATCAGCAGCTCATGGATGAGCACAATTACACGCAGGCAGATTTGGGGCAGGTGATTGGCAAGAGCCGCAGCCATGTGGCAAACACATTGCGCCTGCTCAAGCTACCCGAAGCCGTGACCGACATGATCGTGGATGGTTTGCTTACTGCAGGTCATGCCCGTACCCTTGTAAATGCCGATGATCCGGCGGGTCTTGCAAAGCGAATAGTTGAGGAAGGCCTTTCGGTACGCCAGGCGGAGGCATTGATGGCGGAGCCGGACGCAGCTTCATCACCCAAGGAGAAGGTGAAGCGCGAGAAGGACGCTGACACGGTATCTCTAGAGAAGCTCCTCACCGATACAACCGGGCTCAAGGTTGCAATCAATCACAAGGCCAAAGGCGGCGAAGTAAGGATCGCCTATAAAAGTCTTGAACAGCTTGATGAGCTTTGTCGGCTTCTTCAGCGCTAATTAGTCAGCTAATTATTTCTATTGCTCTGCGTTCTCGCCCAGCGGAGACCGTGGAAACCTGGCCGGATTGCTCAATAGCATCCTGCCAGGATCGCGCTTAGGGGCCGCACTAATTTGCGCATGCTCCATGCCAAAGTGAGCTAACTGGTCAGCGCGCCCGCTTCGCCTCTACCGACAGGGCGAGCAGTGTCTGTCTGCTGATCGCGTCGGAAAGTGCCTGATTTTGTCGACTTTTGAGGATTCCAGCCTGTAATCTGCTCGCAGCCTGATCAAGGCGCTCTACACTCCACTTTGCCAAAGAGGCTTCAACGGCGGGCTTTCGGGAGAAGAAGATCGGGGGCCGCGCAGCAGCCATGGCAGCACTTGCGGATTTACCTTCGTTCTCCATCTGGCCACGCAAAAGCATAAGCAGATGAACCTGGCGCAGCGCCGCTGCAAGCAGAAGGAAGGGCGGATTGCCGCCTGAGATATGGCGGGCGAAGTATCGATCAAACAGGTCCATCCGCCCCGTGAGGACTGCGTCCACACATGCATCGGCAGGGCTGGCTGCCACATCCCCGATGACGGCCTCGATATCCTCTGGCTGCACTTCTTCCCTGCCGTGGCAGTAAAGCGCCAGCTTCTCGAGTTCGCTGCGAGAGGCCAGCCGGTCTGCGCCAAGGCTGGCTTTCAGAAACTGCCGTGCCTCCATCGAAAGACGCAGTCCTGCCGAGGCCATCACCTCTTCGATCAAACCATCAAGGCCACGACCATCATCTGCGTAGCAGGGCAAAGCCATGCCTGCCCCTGAGCGTTCCACCGCAACGCGCAGCGGTGCGCTCTTCTTCATATCTCCACCTTCGATGAGTACGAGACAGTCGGTCGGCGGCTCATCAAGCAGGGCCTTCAGCTCGCTCGTCAAAGCGGCGCTATTCCCAGCATTGCGCAGCCATACGAGGCGTTTGGTTGCGAACATGGGCACCGTGCGAACCTCGTCGCTCAAACGCCCTTCCTGCTTTTCGATCTCGCTACCGTCCAGCTTGATGACGGTGAACGGGTCATCAAGCGGCAGTCCGGTTGTGCGTGCGAATTTCTGCGCCCTTTCGCTCACCAGCCCGCGATCTGGACCATAGATGAGAACAACTGCCGCAGCGGTATCCGGACGCGCAAGCCAGCGGTCCACTTCATGCGCTTTCTTCTGTGCCATGAGCCCTGCTTAACGCACAGCCACTGCTAGCGGAAGAGTTTCAGTTGTACATCGACAGGCGTGCCACGCGATCATCGAGACGTCCTGCAGCTACCGCAACGCTTGATCAGGATGCGGGGTGCAGCTATTTGCTTGGCGAAGATGTCAATAGCAGCAGCGAAGCCACCGTCAGGAGGTGCCAGAGGCTGATTCGGACGGGGGCCGGGAATGAACAAGCGGAAGATGCGGGAATTTACCCGTCGCCACTGGTTTCCCGTCGCCGGCTTCGTGGTCTCCGTATTTCTTGCCGTCTGGTTCAGTCTCACCTTTCTGGCAGAAGCGATCTATTTCAATGATGAGCGGCACCAGTACGAGCCGCTCAAACCCTGGATGACCCCCCGCTATGTCGCACTGTCATACGATCTGCCGCGTGAGGTGGTGCTTCGCGCATTCGAACTTGATCCCGAGGGACCGCCGCAGCGTCTCAGGTTGGGGCAGATCGCGCGCATGAACGGTCTGACGCTTGAAGAACTGACCGAGCGCTTGCATGAGCAGGCAAAAGAATACCGGGAGAGCACCAGTGACTGAGATTGTTCTGGGCCTGATCCCGGTCTATGGCCTCTTCGTGATCTTCGTGATCGTGTTTCTGGCCTGTACCGGCATTCCCATGCCCTCGTCGATCGTGGTGTTGACGGCGGGTGCATTGGCAGCGGCCGGCGACCTTGCTTTGTGGCACGTGCTTCTCGTGGTCATCTGCGCCTATCTGCTTGGCGACCAGATCACCTATAATGCAGGGCGCATGTGGGGACCGGCATTGATTGCGCGGCTGCGCCGCAGAAAGCGCATGCGACCGGCTATAGAGCGCAGTGAGGCTCTTCTTGAAAAGCACGGTTCACTGGCGATTTTCATCAGTCGAACCGTGTTGAGCCAGGCGGGGCCATATGTCGGTTATGTGAGCGGATCTCTGGAAATGGGGTGGCGGAAATTCACCGCCATGGCTGTTCCGGCAGCTGTGCTTTGGACACTGGCCTATGCGCTGCTTGGATATATGTTTGCAGGCGAACTGCCCAAGGTTTCCGATCTCGTCGCCGCGATGCTTCTGGTGGGTGCAGCATCGCTTTCCGCGCTCGCATTTGCCGTCTGGATCGCGCTGTTGTGGAGACGCTTTGAAGCCTCAGACGAAGAGGCGGCCCCTTCGCCAAGCTTTGCCCGGAAATAGAAAGCGCTGACCAACCCAGAAAACACAAAAGCCGCGGCGAACCGCGGCTTTTTGCGTTTTGAAACTGGAGCGGGCGATGGGATTCGAACCCACGACCCCAACCTTGGCAAGGTTGTGCTCTACCCCTGAGCTACACCCGCTCGCCAGCGGTAAACACCGCGAGCGGCGCCTATATGGCTGAACTCGGAGGGGAATGCAACAGGGAATTTCATGGGAATTTCACATTGGCGCAAATTTTTGGCTCAGCGCGTTGGACGCCAAGGCGCGTTACAAGCCAAGGAGGCTTGAACTCACTGCATTTCTGTCGGAACAAGGGCTGAGCAGGGAAAAGAACATGTCAGAGAAGACCGCGCTTTTATTCGAGAAGTTCAAGGCACTTTCCATCGAAGTCACCACCTACGAGCATCCGCCCCTGCACACGGTCGAAGAATCGCAGGCGTTGCGCGGGAGCATCGCGGGCGCGCATACGAAGAACCTGTTTCTGCGCGATCGCAAGGGTGCGCATTTTCTCGTTACCGCGTTGGAGGATGCTGAAATCGATCTCAAGAGCATCCACCACATCATCGGCGCGTCCGGCCGGGTTTCCTTTGGCAAGCCGGATGCGATGGAGGCCTATCTGGGAGTCCGTCCTGGTGCCGTCACACCGCTTGGAGTTCTCAATGACGAAGGGGGGCAGGTGAAAGTCGTCCTGGACGAGGATTTGATGCGTCACGACATCATCAACGCCCATCCCTTGCACAACGAGGCAACGACCAGCATCGCGCGGGTCGATCTCATCCGCTTTCTTGAAGCGGTGAACCACTCCCCTGCAATCTTGAAAGTTTCTCGATAATCGCCACTTTCGCGATATCGGATATCCCTTGGCTGCATAAGCAAAACTGAAGGTCAGGCATGAGCACCCCAGATAACCCGTTCGGCAGTTCGGCTGCCAATGCGCCTCAGGCGCGTTTCCAGGAGGAGATGTCTTCACCGCAGACCGTCAATCTCGATGGGAATGGAGGAGGGGCCGGAGCGCTGGTCAAGGATAGCTCGACCGCCGCTTTCCAGTCGGATGTCATCGCCGAGTCGCGTCGCCAGCCGGTGTTGGTCGATTTCTGGGCACCCTGGTGCGGGCCCTGCAAACAATTGGCACCAATGATAGAGAAAGTGGTTGCCGAGGCTCGGGGCAAGGTAAAGCTCGTAAAGCTTAACATTGATGAGCATCCTGCCATTCCGGGGCAGCTTGGCATTCAGTCGATCCCTGCTGTCATTGCCTTTGTTGACGGCCAGCCGGTGGATGGCTTCATGGGAGCCGTGCCTGAATCCCAGATACGTCAGTTCATCGACAAGCTTTCAAAAGGCGGCTCCGATCCGGTACAGGATGCGCTGGAAGCGGCGAAACAGGCGCTCGACCAGGGGCAAAGGGACCACGCTGCACAGATCTACTCCGCCATTCTCCAGCAACAGCCAGATCAGCCGGATGCGCTCGCAGCCATAGCCCAGATGCTGTACGACGCCGGTGAGAAGGAGAAGGCCGAAGAGATGTTGAGCCGGATCCCTGCAGAGAAGCAGGATCTGCCGGCAGCAGCCAGCCTGAAGGCACGTATCGCACTTGACGCGCAGGTCGCGGAGCTCGGCGATCCGGTTGCACTTGAAGCGAAGGTCGAAAACGATCCCACCGATCACGAGGCGCGGTTCAATCTCGCCCTTGTCCGCAATGCCCAGGGGCGAAAGGATGAAGCGGCGGATCACCTTCTCGCCATCATGAAGGCTGATCGTCAGTGGAACGAGGATGCCGCCCGCGTGAAGCTGCTCGAACTTTTCGAAGCATGGGGCATGACGGATCCTGCGACTTTGTCTGCAAGGCGCAAGCTTTCCTCTCTGCTGTTTTCCTGAAGCTGGCACATGCAGGCTTGGTTTTCTCCCCGCCTGCACCAGATTAGTGGGCACCGGGTCAGGCCCGCTAGAATTTGGAGTATGGCTTGAAGGCTGGAAACCGTCATTATCGATCTGCTGCCGATTTGCCGGATATCGTACCTGTCTTTCCGCTGGCAGGTGCGCTCCTTCTGCCTGAAGGCCTTCTGCCTCTGCAGATATTCGAGCCACGCTATATCGAGATGCTTGATTATGTGCTGGCCACACACCGGCTGATTGGCATGGTGCAGCCCGAACAGAATGATGAGCAAGGTGAGGTTCCGCTGCGCGCGATCGGATGTGTTGGGCGCGTCACTTCCTTCTCCGAGACCGGAGATGGTCGCTACCGTATCACTCTGGAAGGCATAAGCCGGTTCAGGATCCTGGAGGAAGTTGCTACTGACCGCCCGTTCCGTCTATGCCGAATCGAGGCCTTCGCTGGCGACTTCCAAGCCGATGACACTGCGGGAAGCGTTGATCGCGCAGGGCTGATGCGGGCCTTCCAGGACTATCTTGAAGCACATGATCTGGAGGCGGACTGGGAGGGGGTACAGCGTGCCGAAAACGCGGCTTTGGTCAATGCGTTGTCGATGATGGCACCTTACGGGCCGGAGGAAAAGCAGGCGCTTCTGGAGGCGCCCGATATTCGCCACCGTGCCGATACACTGGTTGCCATTACCGAGATAATGCTGGCACGTGAGAGTGCGGACGGCAAAAAGCTGCAATAGTGCGGACTGTGCAGGGGAGTGGCGGTGCAATGGCCGATGAAGCGGGAGAGACAGCGCCGGGCGGAAGGGCAGAGCCCCTCATGGACCGCAAGATGCTTGAGCTTCTCGTTTGCCCGTTGACCCGTGCACCTCTCAAATGGGATCCGGAAGCTTGCGAATTGATCTCGCGCCATGCCGGGCTTGCCTATCCTGTTCGCGATGGCGTTCCCATTCTCCTCGTCTCGGAAGCGCGCCGGCTGGACGATACGCAATAGCTGCTGCCGGTCCTCAGGTGGCCGTTTGCGCGCTCAGACACCATTTTCCTCAATCAGTGAAAATTCCTTCCCTTTGGCATCACGCCAGCGGCTGACCGTGCCGCGGCCTGCTTGATCTCGGTTTCCTCACGCGCTCTCTCCATGATGATGCGGCGTGTGCGCTGCGTGGGACGTGTGCGGTGATCTTCGGCAACGGGACGCTTCACTTCGTCGGTCTGCATCAATGCCTCGATCTGCGGGCCGTGATCTACCAAGTTGCTTAGTCGACTGGTCAGATCTTCCACCTTCTCGGCGACGACATGGATCACGCCTGAAGCCTTTTGCACCTTTCCCGTGACCTTGATGAAGCGTGCACCGAGAATTTGCGGGCGGAACAGCTCGAAGGTTTTTGGCCACACGATCAGATTGGCAGTTCCGGTCTCGTCCTCGATCGTGACAAAAATCACGCCCTTGGCAGAGCCTGGCCTCTGGCGGATCAGAACCAGTCCGCTCACTGCCACTCTTCGCCCATTGGGAGCCTGTTCGAGATGAGATGTGGGCAAGACCCTTTCCTCTCGCAATTGGTTGCGCAGGAAGGAAACGGGATGGGCCTTCAGCGAAAGGCCAAGAGCTCGATAATCATGAACAACATGTTCGCCAAGCGGCATGACCGGCAGACGCATTTCCGGCTCGTGATCGTGCAGAGGCTGGTTGTGCTGCTGAAAAAGCGGGAGCCCTTCGGCTGCAGACTTCGGATCAAGAGCCTGGACTGCCCAAAGTGCCAACCGTCTGTCCAGACCGAGGGAGCGGAAGGCGTCAGCTTCGGCAAGTCGTGCAAGCACGGCTCGGCTGAGGCCGGAGCGTAGCCAGAGATCGCGAACCGAATCGTAGCCGCGCTCGCGACTTGCCACGAGCTTCTCTATATCAGCCTGACTCAAGCCCTTGATCTGACGGAAGCCAAGCCGCACCGCATGGCGGCACTTGATGCTGCCAGCCATCTCTGCATGCTTGGAAGCGATATTTCGAACACGGTACCCTGCCTCTTCCAGGAGGCAGTCCCAGTCGGAGTGGTTGACGTCTATTTGCCGTATCTCCACCCCATGCTCGCGGGCATCACGGACCAACTGCGCAGGCGCATAAAACCCCATGGGCTGAGAGTTGAGGATCGCAGCGCAGAAGACGTCCGGATAATAGGCCTTGAACCAGCAGGAGGCATAAACCAGCAAGGCGAAGGAGGCTGCATGACTTTCGGGAAAGCCATATTCGCCGAAGCCCTCGATCTGGCGAAAACAGCGTTCGGCAAAGTCGCGCGGATATCCACGAGAAACCATGCCGTCGATCATCTTCTGCCGCATGGCCCCGATTGTGCCGACGCGCCGGAATGTTGCCATTGCACGACGGAGCTTGTCGGCTTCTCCCGGTGAAAAACCACCGGCCTCCACGGCAATACGCATGGCCTGTTCCTGAAAAAGCGGAACACCGAGCGTCTTGCCCAGAATGTTGCGCATCTCCTCGGTCTGGTATTCGGGCTGCTCCTTGCCTTCGCGCCGCCGCAGATAGGGATGTACCATGTCGCCCTGGATCGGGCCGGGGCGCACGATGGCCACTTCGATCACGAGATCATAGAACTCACGGGGTCGCAGGCGGGGCAGCATGGACATCTGCGCACGGCTTTCGATCTGGAAGACCCCGATCGTGTCCGCCCTGCAGATCATGTCATAGACAGGGCCTTCTTCCGCCTTGCGTGAAGAAATATCCGCCAGCGAGAGCGGCATGTCGTAGTGGTCCTCAAGAAGTGTGAAGGCGCGCTTGAGGCAGGTCAGCATGCCAAGCGCCAGAATATCCACCTTGAGGATGCCCAAAGCTTCCAGGTCGTCCTTGTCCCATTCCACCATCTTGCGTTCTTCCATGGCGGTTTGAACAATCGGCACGATCTCGTCCAGCCGGTCGCGGGTGATGACAAAGCCGCCAACATGCTGGGAAAGATGGCGGGGGAAGCCCATGATCTGGTTGGCAAGCGCCATGAGCTTGGCGGTCAGCGGATCATTCTGGTCCAGGCCTGCAGCGCCTGCCTCGCGCTCGCCAATCTCGGCTGTCGACCAGCCCCAGATGGAACCTGAAAGGGCAGCCATGGCATCTTCGGAAAGTCCCAGCGCCTTGGCCACTTCGCGAAGGGCGGAGCGTGCGCGATAGGTAACAACCGAAGCCGCAAGGGCGGTGCGCCGGGCACTGTATTTCTCATAGATATAGGCGATGATTTCCGGACGCCGCTCATGCTCGAAATCGACATCGATATCCGGCGGTTCATTGCGTTCGGGCGAGATGAAACGCTCGAAAAGATGGTCGATGATGTCGGGGCCGACATCCGTGATGCCCAGACAGAAGCAGATGATGGAGTTGGCAGCCGAACCCCGGCCCTGGCACAGAATGCCGCGCGATCGGGCGAATGCGACGATGTCGTTCACTGTCAGGAAGTAGCGCGCATAATTCATCTGCGCGACGATGTTCAGCTCATGCTGCAGCGTCTGGCGCACCTTTTCCGGCATGCCCTGCGGCCAACGGCGGTCAGCTCCCTCCCAAGTCAGCCGCTCAAGCTCCTCCTGCGGGTCTCGGCCGCCCGTGGCCTCATCCGGATAATTGTATTTCAGCTCCTCGAAGGAAAATTGCAGCTCGCCTTGAAAGCGGAGTGTCTCGGCCAGCGCATATTCATGGCCGCGAAAGAGGCGAGCCATTTCCGCGGCACCTTTGAGATGACGTTCTGCATTGGGATGAAGGGCAAAACCTGCATTGGCAATGGTCGTGTTAAGCCGCGTGGCAGTCAGGACGTCCTGCAGCGGACGTCGGGCAGCTGTGTGGTAAAGCGCATCATTGGTTGCCATCAGCGCTATGGACATCTGCCGGGCTAACAAGGCCAGTTCTGCCAGACGAAAACGGTCGTCACCTCCATAGTTCGGTGCGAAGGCCAATCTCAATGCATCGTGAAAAGGCTTCAGGCAGAGGATCACCTCTTTCAGGTGAATAAGGGGCTCGCTGGCGGGAAGCAGTGCAAGCGACAGCTCTTCGCCCCATTCCAGAAGGTCGGTCAGAAGAAGATGAGGTGCGCCTTTTTCTCCGCGCAGATTGGCGGCTGTAAGCATGCGGCACAGATGCCCCCAGCCCTTGCGGTTGCGGGGATAGGCAAGAATATCCGGCGTGTCGTCCGAAAAGACGAGGCGGCAGCCCGGATGATAGGCAAGACCGGCTTCGCGAGCGGCCAGCCAGCCCCGCACAGTTCCCGCAACCGTGTTTCTATCGGCTATGCCAAAGGCGTGGAGACCCAGGCGGTTTGCCACCACCGCCAGTTCTTCCGGGTGTGAAGCGCCTTCAAGGAAGGAGAAGTTGGAGCGGATGCCGAATTCCGCAAAGGGCGGCAGCGCTTCATTCTGACGGGGTGGAGCCGGGTCGTTCATGGGAAAAAGCCATGCATGAACCAGCGCGGATGGCTTTCACCCTCACCATAAAATCCCTCCCGATAAAGCCAGTAACGCCGCCCTTCGGTATCCTCCACCCGGAAATAGTCCCGCGCGGGAGGCGCGCTGGCGCGCCACCATTCACCGGCAATGCGTTCTGGCCCTTCCGCGCGGGCCACGCGGAAAAGCGCCCGACGCCAGCGGAAGGAAAAAGGCGGCCCTTCGGGAATCTCGGCTGCAGCTTCCACAGGCTCCGGCCGTGTCAGCAGACGGATCGGACGGATTGGTGAATGGGGCTGCGCCGAAGAGGCTACAGGTCGGGCCTGGGCAAAGCGGGCAAGCGAAATTGCGCGCTCGGGCTGGTGGCTTGCCTGCCTTTCAGGGATTAGGATGGCGCTGCTTCCAAGGCGGGCACTGATGCGGTCTGCCAGAAGCGCCAGACCTTCGCCCTCGTTCTCCTCACGTCCCGCAAGATCCCCTTGGTGGGTCTTGAAAGGGGCAGAGGCCGGCACGGCAAGGCGGACAAGATCGAACCCATAGCCGGGGTCAAGGCTTTCCCCGATGCGGGCGAGCTTTTCATGGAAAAGCCGCGTGATGGCTATCGGGTCGCGCATCGGACGTGACGTGCCGATGGAAATGCGACTGACGGCGCCATCCACCCGGAAAAGGGCCAGCTGGAGTTGGCGTGCCCCTTCGTCTCGCTGTTCGAGATCCTCCTTCAAGGTGGTTGCGAGCATGCGCAGAAGGCTTTCAATCTCCTCCAGGGTCCCGATCGGCTCGGAAAGATGCCGTTCCACGGAAAGGGGGCTTACGGGCAGGCGTGGCGAGATGGCCTCTTCGATATTGCCCAGTGCTTCGTCGATGCGGTTTGCCAGCTGGCGACCGAAGCGACGCACGAGCGGAGCGCGAGGCGCATCAAGAAGGGTTGCGATGGTTCTAAGCCCCACGCTTTCCAATCCCGTCACGGTCTTTTCGTCCAGCCTCAGCGCGGCCAGGGGGAGGGGATTGAGGGCCTCAGCCTCGCATCCATCGGCAATTTCACCCGGGGGAGGGGCAAAACGGGCAGCAGCCCAGGCGGCACCTGGTGTCGAAGCCAGCCCGGTGCGCGTGTCGAAGCCTTGCTGGAGAAGTCGTTCGGCAATCTCCTCCAGCATGCGGCTTTCACCGCCGAAGAGGTGGGCGCAGCCGCTGATGTCGAGAAAGAGGCCGTCGCCCTCATCGCAAAGCGCCACCAGCGGGGTGTAGCGGTCGCACCAGTCCGCCAGACCTTCCAGCAGGCGCTGGTCGGCCTGCCGATCAGCTTCGATCACCTCCAGAGACGGGTGCGTGGCACGTGCATCGGCAATGCCCATTCCCCGTCTTAATCCTGCAGCCTGTGCCTTTTCATCAAGCGCACTGACGCGTTGGGCATTGTTCTGGCGCTCGCTGATGACAAGCGGCAAGGCTTCAGCCGGAGCGGCGCTCATCCGCCAGCGGGCTCCGTATCTGCGGCGCAGAATGCGGTCCGTGGAAAGGCGCGGAAAGTACAGAGCCAGTATGCGACGTCTTGGCTGTGTTCCGGTTGCCTTGCCCCGGTGCTGTTCTTTCCTGAAAAGTGAAGTCATCTGCGTTCCATTCCAGCCAATGGGTTCCGGTTCTGCCGGAGCGGCTTTTTCTCAATTCCACGCAGAAAGCAGGGGGGCCGATGGATCGCGGCAGGGCCTCGCCGGCAATGTGGCGGAAACGGGAGGGGGCAGGGGAGATGCAAAGCCTGACAAGAGCCGCACTGGGTTGCCCGCTTCCTTCACTCGAACCGGAATGACGGATGAGAAAGAGGGGCATGAAGGCTTGCTCCGCACGATGGCGAAGCCGCCGCGTGGCGGTCAGATCAAGTCGGCCGGGATTACCCCTCAACTCCAGGAAAATGGCGGAGAAAGTTCCTGCTTTGAGTGCTTCCTCGGCAATCCAGAGCGCATCTTCAAGCTTTGGAGCATGAGCCAGGAGAAGCTGCTCCGCGGGCTGGGCGAAGAAATGTTCAAGCCCCAGCGCATAAGGGAGACCTGTTTCGAAAAAGACCTCATCAAGCCCCACCCACAAGACCCACCGCGGGTCGCGCAAGGCCTTGCGGCACGCTCTTGCAGCCAGGGCAAGCGCAAAACCGCTCACAGCGCCGCTGTCCCTGCTCTGCCTGCCGGAAATATCCACCAATGTAGGTTGCTGGTCCCCCAGGGCGACATCAAGTGCTTCCGCTCCGGTATTGATCGCCAGACAGGGACGGCCATTGCGACGCAGCACCGTGCGACCGCTCTCAGAGTCCGGCTCCAGCTTTTCAGGCAGCTGCCCTTCAATCTGGGCTATCTTCTGACGCAAGGCATAAAGGGTGCCCTGCGCCATGACATCAGGTGTCATGCCGTCCACTCCGGCTTATTTGTTCCTGTTATGTTCCTATCGATTCCAGAGGGTCGTCAGAGAGTCAAGAAGGATTTTATTCCTCTTCACTGTGAGGAGAGATAAAGCTGTAAAGATGAGTTGATCGCCATCCCCGCTTTCCACATGTCCGCCCCACAACATTTAGGGCTCTACAGCTGGGTTTACGTCAACTTCTTGACGTAACGAAACGAGTCGCTTTTCGTATAGCTGCTTAGCGCGACGGGACCGGGGTGACTTACAGCTGGTACCTGCAATATCCCCCGGCCGCCACTTTGGCCCGCTAGCTGGCGTACCCGCTATGGGTGCCTTCGGAGCCGCCGTCGGGGCTCCGTCGTAGTGGGGGCGGCTTGGTGCTGGGCTAGGGCTTCCGATCCATCGTCCAGTGGGTTCAACTCCCACCGCCTCCACCGTATCCACGATGACAAATTTCATCGGGAATTTCCAGACTTCTCTTAGGAGAGGGAAGAAAGCTTATTGTAGTATCTCAATTCCCGAGCGTGCTGCCTCTCGAAAGTTCGGTGTGAAACCGCTATATGGCCCCTCAACAGGACTAGTCATGGCACGCATTTATCAAACCCGAGCATGGTACAACCAGCTTTCCCCTTCCGTTTCCGAAATGGAACTCATGGCGCTGGAGACCTATGCCAATCTGCCCCAGGATTTTCGTGATCTCACGGGCGAGATCGTCATCCAGATCGCGGAATTTCCAAGCGAGGAGATCATGGATGATCTCGCGCTGGAAACGCCGTTCGACCTTCTGGGCCTGTTCGAAGGGCGTGGAATAGCCGAGCGCTGGAACCCTGCCACCGGCGAGGGGCCCAACCGCATCACGCTCTTCCGGCGCGCAATTCTCGATTACTGGGCGGAGAATGAAGAAACACTGGGCGACATCATCGCCCATGTGCTCATTCACGAAATCGGCCACCATTTCGGGCTGTCGGATGACGATATGGCCACAATCGAGGAAAATGTTGCCTGAGATCCGTCCATAGAAAGCCTTGGCCGACCTATGGCTGCACCATCCGGGTTTTCGACAGGCAGAGCCTGAGCGTTCGGAACATGTAGAAAATCAACCCGATACCCAGGGTCAGAACGGTGATCACTATCCATAGAAGGATATGGCCGAACATACCGCCCAGCCCCAGCTCGCATTGCAGCCGGCCGATACGCTCGCCATTCGCATTGACCACATAGGTCTTGTTGATGATCGCCCGGTAGAAATAATAGGTCGCGAAATATAGCCCTAGGCCAAGCGTCAATACGGATATTATCACCCATAGGATAATATAAAGGATGGCACTTAGGAGCGAGTATTCGCATTTCAGAGAAATGTCCGAAATCTTGCTCAAGGCAATAGTCTGATCGCCATACTCAATATTTGAAGCCATAATTGTCTTTCTTGAAATCAACATTGAAAAAGAAAGTAATTATGGATGGGGGCAATGGCGAAGACAAGACCTATTGCTGTCCCAGCTTCATGTCGGGTGTATATTCCTTGCCGGGCACGTCCTTGACCACGGCCTGACCACAGCGCATCACGCCTTCCTTGGCGTCCCAGGCATAGGTCGGGCTGCCGTAAAGCTCCCAGCCCTTGTTCAGGGCTGCCGTTACCTTGTGGCAGAAAACGGCGTCATCGACTTCGGTCAGCAGGCGGTAAAGTTTCATTCTTCACTCTCTTCGGCTTCTTCCACGGCGCGGGCCTGGGCGAGCAGAACCTCTGCCTGCTCCAGATGCAGCCGTTCCAGCATTCGTCCGTTCAGCGAAACGACATTCGTATCCGCATTTTCGGGGCGGGAGAAGATCTCAACGATCTCTCGTGCTTCCATCACTTCCTGTGCCGTCGGCGCGAAGATCGCATTTGCGGGATAGATTTGAGAAGGATGGATGAGCGTCTTGCCGTCATACCCCATTGCGCGGGCTTCAGCGCATTCTCGGGCTACCACCTCCATATCGCGGAAATCATTGGCAACGCCGTCGATGGCTGCAATCCCGGCAGCGCGGGCCGCTACGACGATCTGCAGGAGAAGCGGGCGCAGCACGTCACGATCTGACGAGGCGCGCAATTCCTTCACAAGGTCGTTGGTTCCGGCGACCAGGCAGTCAAGCCTTGCAGCCGGGTTGCTGCCCAGAGCCGCGATGGGTCCGGCATTGATCAGGGCCTGAGGCGTTTCCATCATCGCCCAGAGCTTGAGCGTGGGCGGTGCATCCATCTCATCCAGCGCCTCGTCGGCACTCAGGATATCGCTTGGGCCATTGACCTTGGGCAGCAAGATCGCATCGGGTTTCATGCCGCGCGCGGCGATCAGGTCGTCCGTTCCCCACTTGCTCGACAAGGCATTGATCCGCACCACGGTCTCACATGCCGGTCGGGCGTCGGACAAGAGAAATGCGCGCAGCCGTTCTCGCGCCGCAGCCTTCTCAGCAGGCGCGACGGAATCTTCCAGGTCGAAGATAACGGCATCGCAATTCAGCGACCCGGTCTTCTCCATGGCTTTGGGATTGCTGGCAGGGCAGTAAAGGACCGACCGCCGCAGCTTGAAGGACGCGATTCTCATCGTTGCATTCATGATCGAGATACACCTTCTGCGCAAGTGGGCTTGCCGGGCTTTGCCTTGCCGCAAAGCTCGTGTAAATGATGCTGTGAGAGGAGTACCGCCGCGTACGCCTCACCGGATATCAATCAAGGTCTGTAACATGAACAGCTTCACCACGCTTACCGGCGTCGCCGCCCCGCTGCCAATCGTCAATGTCGATACCGACATGATCATCCCGAAGGATTATCTCAAGACGATCAAGCGCACCGGCCTTGGCAAGGGGCTGTTTGCCGAAATGCGCTACAATGAGGACGGATCGGAGAATCCGGACTTCATTCTGAACCAACCTGCCTATCGCAATGCGAAGATCCTGGTTGCAGGCGACAATTTCGGTTGCGGTTCAAGCCGCGAGCATGCGCCCTGGGCGCTGGCCGACTTCGGCATCCGCTGCGTGATCTCGACCAGCTTTGCCGACATCTTCTACAACAACTGCTTCAAGAACGGCATTCTGCCCATCAAGGTCTCGGAAGAAGAGCTTGAGAAGCTGATGGATGATGCCGAGCGCGGCTCCAATGCGACGCTGACCGTCGATCTGGAGAAGCAGGAGATACACGGTCCGGATGGTGGCGTGATCACATTCGAGATCGATGCGTTCAAGCGTCACTGCCTGCTCAATGGGCTTGATGATATCGGTCTGACCATGGAAAAGGCGCCCGCTATCGAAGCATTCGAGGGCAAGTATTCAGAAACCCGTCCCTGGGCCTGATCTTTCATGAGCAAGCGTCGGCTGTTATCGACTGGCTCGCCGTTCGAGAAGACGGCTGGCTACAGCCGGGCGGTGGTTGATGGCGAGTGGTGCTTCGTGTCCGGCACCACTGGCTATGACTATGCAAGCATGACCATGCCCGAGAGCGTGGAAGAGCAGACGCGAAACTGCCTCTCCACGATTGAGCGCTCACTCAACGATGCCGGATTTTCGCTGCCGGATGTAGTGCGAGCCCGTTACCATGTCACCGACCGTGCCTATGTGCCGAAGGTCTTTCCCATTCTGGGGCAGGCTTTTGGTGACATACGTCCCGCCGCGACCATGACCATCTGCGAGCTGAACGAGCCGGAGATGAAGATCGAGATCGAAGTGACGGCATTGAAGCGCGATCGCGTCAACTGACCGGACTGGCGTACCGCGCGGTTCTCCATGGGCCTTGCGCCCAATCGGGTCCCTCGCTAGCAAGAGTGCGATCAAATTTCCGCACAGTGAGGCACCTATGGCAACGCGCAAGCTTCTTCTTCTTCCCGGCGACGGCATTGGCCCAGAATCCATGGCCGAAGTCCGCAAGCTCATCGACATGATGAACAGCGATTTCGGTGCTGGCTTCGAGACAGAGGAAGGGCTTGTCGGCGGTATCGCCTATGACACCCATGGCCAGTCGATATCCGATTCCGATATGGACAAGGCCATGGCGGCCGACGCCGTTCTTTTCGGCGCTGTCGGTGGTCCGAAATGGGATGGCGTGCCTTACGAGGTTCGTCCGGAAGCCGGTCTCCTGCGTCTTCGCAAGGAGATGGAGCTTTTCGCCAATCTGCGTCCTGCCATCTGCTATCCGGCCCTTGCAGCATCCTCTTCCCTGAAGAAGGAAGTGGTTGAGGGGCTCGACATCCTGATCCTGCGCGAACTCACCGGCGGCGTCTATTTTGGCGAGCCAAAGGAGATCATCGACCTTGGCAACGGCCAGAAGCGCGGTATCGACACTCAGGTCTACGATACCTTCGAGATCGAGCGGATTGCAGGCGTGGCCTTCGAGTTGGCGCGCACGCGTTCCAACAAGGTCTGCTCGATGGAAAAGCGCAATGTGATGAAGTCCGGCGTTCTTTGGAACGAGGTCGTCACGGCGACGCACAAGGCGAAATATTCCGATGTCGAGCTGACCCACATGCTGGCCGATGCCGGCGGCATGCAGCTCGTTCGCTGGCCCAAGCAGTTCGACGTGATCGTGACGGACAATCTGTTCGGCGACATGCTGTCCGACGTTGCAGCCATGCTTACCGGTTCGCTTGGCATGCTGCCTTCGGCCTCGCTTGGTGCGCCTGATCCCAAGACGGGTTCGCGCAAGGCGCTTTACGAGCCGGTGCATGGTTCGGCGCCGGATATTGCAGGTCAGGGCATTGCCAATCCGATCGCCATGATCGCATCCTTCGCCATGTGCCTGCGCTATTCCTTCAACATGGTCGAGGAAGCTGATCGGCTGGACAAGGCCATTGCCGGCGTTCTGGACGATGGTCTGCGTACCCGTGACCTGATGTCGGAGGGCATGAAGGAAGTGGGCACCGTGGAAATGGGCGATGCCATTGTCGCGAAATACAAGGCGCTCGACGCCTGATAACGTTGTCTGGCGGCGGGGGCAGCACCCCTGCCGCCGGGCAAGCGCGTTGACTTCCCGAAGATTCGCCTTAAAACAACGCTCGTGAACGGAGACCTTTTGTCCATGCGCGCAATCGAAGCGCTTGCACAGGCCGACATGACGAGTGTTATCGGGAACGATGACGCAGCGCTCCGCTTTACCAAAACGACAGCCAAAACGACCGTCAAAACGGTCTGACCTTTCCTGGCTGCTCGTTCCCTCCCCGAGCCAGTCGGGGAAGGTGAAACCCGCCGGGCCAGCGGGTGAATATTCCAAGCCACACGGAGAGGGACAGGAGAAAGAACCACTATGGGTTTCAAGATAGCTGTCGCCGGCGCGACCGGAAATGTCGGGCGCGAAATGCTGAACATTCTGGAAGAGCGCGGCTTTCCCGCTGATGAGGTAGTGCCGCTTGCCTCCAGGCGTTCGGTCGGACAGGAAGTGTCTTATGGTGACAGGACGCTGAAAGTTCAGGCACTCGAAAATTACGATTTTTCCGACACGGATCTCTGCCTCATGTCGGCAGGTGGTACCGTTTCCAAGGAGTGGTCGCCGAAAATCGGCAAGGCAGGCTGTGTAGTCATCGATAACTCATCCGCATGGCGCTATGACCAGGATGTGCCGCTGATCGTTCCTGAAGTGAACCCGCACCACATCGAGGGTTTCAGCAAAAAGAACATTATCGCCAACCCGAATTGCTCGACCGCACAGCTCGTCGTGGCGTTGAAGCCTCTTCACGACGCTGCCACGATCAAGCGCGTTGTCGTCTCCACCTACCAGTCGGTTTCCGGCTCGGGCAAGGAAGGCATGGACGAGCTTTTCGAGCAGACGCGGGCGGTCTTCGTTGCCGATCCGATCTCGGCAAAGAAGTTCACCAAGCGCATCGCTTTCAATGTCATTCCTCACATCGACGTCTTCATGGAAGACGGCTACACGAAGGAAGAATGGAAGGTTCTGGCCGAGACCAAGAAGATGCTTGATCCCAAGATCAAGGTCACGGCGACCGCAGTGCGTGTTCCCGTCTTCATCGGGCATGCCGAATCGGTCAATCTCGAATTCGAGAAGCCGATCACCGCTGACGAGGCGCGAGACATCCTGCGCGAGGCGCCTGGATGCCAGGTCATCGACAAGCGTGAAGACGGTGGTTACATCACACCGTACGAAAGTGCAGGCGAAGACGCGACCTATATCAGCCGCATTCGCGAGGACGCGACGGTTGAAAACGGGCTTGCCTTGTGGGTTGTCTCCGACAATCTGCGCAAGGGTGCTGCACTCAACACGGTCCAGATTGCCGAGCTTCTGGTGGCCAAGGGGTTGATCAAGCCTCGCAAGGAAGCTGCCTGATCGGCAAGTGTTTTGAAAGGCGCGGTTTCATCCGCGCCTTTTTTCTTTGTCTAAAGCGGAGAACCAGCCATGGCCAAGCAGGCGCTTCTTGTCATTGATGTTCAGAACGATTTCTGCCCCGGCGGTGCGCTGGCGGTCGAGGATGGCGATAGCATCGTGCCGATCATCAATCGCATGATGGACGATTTCGACCATGTGATCCTGACCCAGGACTGGCATCCGGCAGGCCATTCTTCCTTTGCATCAAGCCATGAAGGCAAGACCCCGTTCGAGCTCGTGACCATGCCTTACGGGCAGCAGGTGCTTTGGCCGGATCATTGTGTCCAGGGCACGGAGGGTGCTGCGTTCCACGCGGATCTTGAAGTGGATCGTGCCGAGCTGATCATCCGAAAGGGATTTCGGCCGCAGATCGACAGCTATTCGGCCTTCTTCGAGAATGATCATGCCACGCCCACCGGACTCGCCGGATATCTGAGCGAACGCGGCATCACCTCGCTCGTTTTGGCCGGGCTCGCTACCGATTATTGTGTCGCCTATTCCGCGATTGATGCGAAGAAGCGCGGATTCGAGGCGGAGGTGGCACTGGATGCCTGCCGCGGCATTGATCTCGATGGTTCGCTGGAGCGCATGAAGCGGGAAATGCAGGACGTAGGCGTGGTGTTGCGGTAGCAGCGTTTCACGTGAAACGCTAAGCGCCTGATTCTATTTCACGAATCAGATCAATGAGATGAGCCTTCAACCCAGCCCGGCATAGCGGCTGATCAGGCTTGGATCCTTGCGCAAAGCGCTGGCCTCCACGGTCTCACGAATACGACCGTTCTCGATGAAGGACACCCGGTTTGCTACCTTCAGCACCGTATCCGCCCGCTGCTCGACCAGAAGGCTGGTGACACCTTCATTGCAGAGCGCGGTGACCGTCTCGCGGATACTGGCAACGGCTGATGGCATGAGGCCCTCCATCGGCTCGTCCAGAAGAAGAACCTTCGGCTCAAGGCAAAGCGCGCGCGCCATTGCCAGCATCTGCTGCTCGCCGCCAGACAATGTGCCCGAGCGCTGCTTCAGTCGTTCTTTCAGTTTCGGGAACAGCTCCAGCACCTTTTCGCGGGCGGCAGGGCCTGTTCTTCGTGTCATCAGGCCGATCTCAAGATTTTCAGCCACCGTGAGTTCGGCAAAGAGCCTTCGCCCCTGAGGCACATAGCCGAGCCCCAGGCGCGGGACCTCATGGGCAGGAAGCTCAGAAATCTTCTGGCCATCCAGTGTTATCTCACCGCTGGACAGCGGTAGGAGGCCCATGATGGTTTTCAGAGTTGTGGTCTTGCCCGCGCCGTTGCGGCCAACCAGGCAGTGCACCTCCGCCTGACGTGTCTCAAGGCTCAAGCCATGCAGCACCTGCACATCGCCATAGCCCGCCGTCACATTGTCCAGCCTGAGAAGCCCGCTCATGGCTGTTCCCCCAGATAGGCGCGCTGGACGTTGGCATTCGCGCGGATTGCCGCAGGCGTTCCTTCCGCGAGAACGCGCCCCTGATCCATCACCGTGATTTTCTCGGCAAGCGCCATGACCACATCCATATTGTGCTCGATGAGCAGGATCGTTGTGGTCGCGGCGATCTGTCGGATCAGGATGATGAAGCCTTGAGTCTCGCTTTCCGACAGGCCTTGCGTGGGTTCATCCAGGATGAGGACGCGGGGTTTGAGTGCGAGACCCATGGCAACTTCGAGCAAGCGCTGGTGGCCATAGGCCAGATTGCCTGCCAATTCGCCGGACCGTTCTCCAAGCCCCACCCGCACCAGTGCTTCGTGAGCACTATCATTCAATCTGCGGCTGCTCAGATTGAGAAAGGAATTGGTTCGGGCCTGTGATTGCACTGCCAGAGCCACATTTTCCAGCAGAGTGAGGTTGGGGAAGATCGATGTGATCTGGAAGGTGTAGCCGATACCGAGGCGCACACGCTGATGCGCAGGAAGCCTGGAAATGTCCCTGCCATCGAGCCAAACCTCACCACTGTCGCTGGCGATGCGGCCGCAAATCAGGCTGACAAAACTCGTCTTGCCCGCGCCGTTGGGGCCGATGATGGCGCGGATCTCACCCTCTTCGAGGTCGAAATCGACATTGTCGACGGCGCGCACTCCGCCGAAGCTGCGTGAGAGGCCGCGTGTGTGGAGAATGGTCGCGGTCATGGCAGCCATGGCAGCCACCTCGCTCTGACCGTGCCCAGTATGCCGCGCCTGAAAAAGAGCACGAGGAAGATCAGCACCAGCCCCACCACCAGCAGATGCGCCGTCGTGTGGCTGGAGGCGATATCGATGACATAGAACATCACCAGTGTACCCAGAAGGGGCCCGAGTGTTGTTGCGGCACCTCCGAGCAGCACCCAGAGCAACGGCAGGATCGAGTATTGCGTGCTTGCCAGTGTCGAGCCGACATAGCCGAAAAGCACCGCATATGCCGCACCGGCTGCGGCACAGATCATGCCGGAGATTGCGAGAGCCACCAGACGGTTGGCAAAAACATTGAAGCCGAGCATGCGCATGCGCTCATCATTTTCACGTATGGCAATGAGCGCACGCCCATAGCCTGACCGGATAATGAAGAGCGTGAACAGAAGCACGAGCGAGAACAGCGCAAGGCCAGCCAGATAGCGTGTTGAGGGATCACTCAAATCGAAGGTCGCACCCGCAAATTCGAGGCTTCGCACCTCCTGTTGCAGGATCAGTCCTTCCTCACCGCGCGTATAGGTCGTGAAATAGAGCGTCGTCAGATAGAAAACCTGCGAGAACATCAGCGTGACGATCATGAAGGCGACGCCGCTGGTGCGCAGCGCGAGTGCGCCGACGACCAGTCCAAGCAGCAAGCCTGCACCTATACCCGCACCGAAAGCGGGCCAGATGCTCCAGTCCAGATGATAAATGGTCAGGCCCGCCCCATAGAGGCCGGCTGCAAAGAACATGGCGTGGCCCAGGCTCAAGAGGCCCCCATAGCCGAAGGTGAGATTGTAGCCCATGGCGAAGACCGCCAGCACCAGAACGCGCGAGACCACGCCGCGATGATATTCGGGCAGGAGCCAGTTTGCTGCCAGCAATGCCGCTATGACCGCAAGATGCAGCAGAAGCGATTGGGGGGAGGGGAGCAGCCGAACCTTCATCGCGCGGCCGTTCCAAAAAGGCCCTGCGGGCGGAAGACGAGAACCAGCGCAACGAGTAGCGTGGCCAACATTTTCGCAAGCGTTGGCGAGAAGAACATGGAGATGATGCCGTCGGAGAGCCCGATCAGCACGGCGGCCACCACCGTGCCGCGCAGCGAGCCCAGCCCTCCGATAATAACGACGATAAAGGAAAGGAGCAGCGGCTCCTGACCCATGAGATAATGGGCCTGCCGGATGGGTACGACCAGAACGGCCGCGATCGCTGCCAGTGCGGCACCCAGCGCAAAAACTGCCGAATAGACACGACGGACCGGGATTCCAAAAGCCTGTGCGGTTTCGCTGTCATACTGGGTTGCGCGCATGATCAGGCCGATGCGGCTGCGCATCATCAGGAGCGCCGTCAGGCCCACAAGCAGGATTGACGCGCCGATAACCGCAAGCTTGTAGCCGGAATAGCCGAACCAGGGCAGTTGAATGCGCCAGGTGAAGGGCGCTTCGACGGGGCGCGAATCCGCTCCGTAGTAGGTCAGTGCGAGCTGCTGGATGATGTAGAGCAGGCCGATGGTCGCAACGATGGTGGCTTCGGGCTCGTATTTCAGCCGCGACAGAACCAGCCTGTCGGACAGCCAGGCAATGAGAGCCACCACAAGCGGGCTGAGAGCAAGGGCGAGCAGGAAGCCAAGGGCCGGATCGCCCGCAACAAGGCTTGAGAAATACCAGGCGAGAACTGCGCCGAGCATGAAGAACTCGCCATGGGCCACATTGACCACGCGCATGACCCCGAAGACCAGGGAGAGGCCAAGCGCCATCAGGCTCAACACCGCGGCGGTGACGAGCCCTTCAAGCGTTGCAAGCAACAAGTAGGGTCCAAAACCCATGGCGGATCAGAAGGACTGTGTGGTGTAGTCGGCTTCTGCCTCGTAAAGCCCGTCCTCGACGCTTGTGCGGTGGACCACGTTCAAACGACCGCCTTCGAGCTTCGAGATGCTTTGCTCGCCGAATGCCTGGTGGATCTTGCCATTGAAGATCTTGCGGCCTTGCGGATGCTCGCGCCCGGCTTCCATTTCATCCATCGCCTCGGTGGCTTCGATCAGCTTTTGCCGATCCTGCGGGCCCTGATAGTTGGCGGCTTCCATAGCGCGCTTGATGATGAAGAGCGTTTCCCAGCAGCCGAACATATGGGCGTTGGTGGAGACGTCATTGGCGTCATTCACGCTGGCGCCTTCGTCGTTGATGCCGACCGTCTTGCGGTAGAAATCCACATAGTCAGGCTGATCAGGCTGGGCATAACGCGGCATGCCTTCCCAGAAATGGCTGCCGTCGAGGAATTCGAGGCCCGGGCTATTGATGTTTACCGCTTCCAGAGAGTCGATGAAGCCGAAGAGCTGCGGGCCGGAATTACCGAAGAACTCGCCCAGTTCCTTCACGAAGGTGAGGACGGCGGGGCCCACCATCACGTGGTAGATCACGTCTGTGTTGCGCGGGATCTGCGGCAGGTAGCGGGTGAAGGAGGTTTCCGTCGGCGGTATTGCGACCTTGGCGACCACCTCGCCGCCCTGCGCCTGGATGGCAGGCTCGAAGAAATCGCGGTGGTCGTGGCCAAAGGCATAGTCCGGATAGACCAGCGTGACCTTCTTCCCCAGATTGTCTGCGATCCACGGCGCGACCGAACGGACCTGCGCCTTGACGTCGGTGATGCCGGGCTGGAGGCAGTAGCGGTTCAACTTGCCGGAGGCGACGTGGTAGCCTTCGCTTACCACGTAATAGGGCATCTTCAACTCACCAGCCGCCGGGGCGGAGCCAACCACGACGTGGCTGAAGAGGGTGCCATACACAAGGTCGACCTTGTGCTGATTGGCGAATTTCTCGACCACTTCTGCGCCACGGGCAGGGTCCGTGCCATCATCCTCGATGACGATCTCCAGCGGACGGCCATTGATGCCGCCAGCCTCATTGATGAGCTTGGCCGCGGCCATGGTGGTGCGCTCGTACCAGCGGCCATAGGACGCGCCGATGCCGGTTCTGTGGCACTGGAAACCGATGCGGATGGGCTCGGAGCTTTGTGCCGGAGCGTATCGCATGAAGCCTGGGGCGGCGATGAGACCGGTGCTGGCGCCTAAGCCCTTCAACACCGAACGACGGGAAAAAGGGGTGGAGATGCCATTGCTGGTCATTGCACTGCCTCCTGGGCTTGCTGGCTGCAGCGTTTCGCGCTGCAGCAAATCAATCGGGGTGCAACGTAAACCATCTCAGCCGATGCTTGGCAATATGACAGGTTTACCTTGCGTCAGCGCATCATCCGGTGGTGGGCGAGGAAAGCAGCCAGAGCCCCAGGAGCGTGTAGAAGATCATGAGAACGGCCATGGGGACCTGGCTCCTGAAGGCACGGGCAGCTGTTCCGTAGTGGCGAAGCGCGAGGGCGTGGGCGAGCGCCACGGCCAGCACGTGGCCGCCCACAATGGCGATTGCCTGCGCATTCCAGATCAGTTGTGCTGCATGTGCACCGAGCACGACACCGGCGCGGACGTGGTAATCGGCGGTCCCGAAAAGGTTCAGCCCAGTGGCAAAGGGGTCGGATGCAGCGACGAAAGCGTATTGCAGGTTGACCAGCATGACCACGAGGTAGTGCGAGAAGTGATAGGCAAGCGCGATCGGGATCAGCGCCCAGATGAGCAGGCCTGCCGCGCGCATGGGCGCGCGCCCATCAGCCATGCGATCTCCCGCATAAACGGCTGCAAGAAAGCACATCGCAAAACCTGCCCAGGCGCCAGACAAGCCAAGGGAATTCGGTAACAGGAGTGCCGTACGGCCGGGATAGAGCAGAGGATTCGTGCCGATCATGTGAAGCCAGGTGAAGGTCTTCATGAAGCCGTCGAAGGAGATATAGGCGATCAGCAAAAGCACGAAGGCGATGCCGCTCAAGGGTAACGGGTGCACGCGGGATAGACGGCCGCCCGGCATTGTCAGGGACAGCTTCTTGCCTCGGCCAATGCCCGTTGAGGCCAGGGGCGACAAGCGGGCTGCGGTGCGGAAGAAGATGCCCAAGAACTCACCCCTCGCCATCCAGCGACGGTGTCCAAAGGCGAAGATGCCGGCCATGGTCAGTACGAAATAGGCGGCGGTGAACATTGCCAGATGCCGTGGGTCATCCGGTGCGGGGTAGACCAGTTCCAGCCAGGCGAAGCAGTACAGGAAAAGCGTGGCTGGCCAGTAGCCGACCCATCGTGGCAGGCGCAGGTTCAGACCGGGTTTTCCGATTGCCCGCCAGAGGGCTGTCCAGGGATTGAGCCAGTTCCAGATATCTCCGACAAGAGCATGAAGCAGCGGCAGCGACAGCCAGAGCAACGTCCATATCAGCAGGGGAAGCGGATTGGCGAGCGGGTCACGGCTGCCGAACCACCCCGCCGCCAAGCCAATGATCAGAAGTGGCAGTGATAAAACGCTGATAACCCAAGGTGGCAGAGTAGATATATCACTGATATGCAATTTGTGCGCGAAAACCTTCGTCAGCACCTGCGGCGGCAGAGCCAAGAGCATCAGGAAGCTTGCCCCCACCGTCAGTGCGCCGCCCCAAAGATAGAGATGCGTGGGGAGCAGCAACACGTGACCGCGCTCCGAGGCATGGGCCAGAGCATAGGCGGTCATCAGGCAGAAGAGGGAGAAGGCGGCGAGAACTCTGGTCATTGCGCCATCATCCCTTTCCGACGACAAAAGAAAAGGGCGCGCAAGCCATGCTCGCGCGCCCTTCCGTGAAAATCTGAAACAAACGATCAGGCTGTCTGGGTCACGAATTTCGTGACGAGATAGGCTTCGATCGCCTCTGAACCGCCTTCGGTGCCGTGGCCGGAATCCTTGATGCCGCCGAAGGGTACTTCCGGAAGGGCCAGACCATTGTGGTTGATTGTGGTCATGCCCGCTTCAACGCGCATGCCAAGCTGGTGGGCCGTGTCTGCCGAACCGGTAAAGGCGTAGGATGCCAGACCGAAGGGCAGGCGGTTTGCCTCGTCAATCACCTCGTCCAACGAGGAGAAACGGCTGAATACCGCAACAGGGCCGAATGGCTCTTCATTCATGATGCGCGCCTTGGTGGGCACATTCGACAGAACGGTTGGCTCGAAGAAGTAGCCCTTGTTGCCGATACGGCGACCACCCGTCTTGACCTCTGCACCGTGGTCGACAGCATCCTGGATCAGCTCCTCAAGGGCCGGAATGCGCCGTTCATTGGCGAGCGGTCCCATCTGAGTGCCTTCTTCCAGGCCGTTGCCGACATTGATCGCCTTGGCGGCAGCCGTAAAGCTTTCCACGACCTCATCATAGACAGGCTCTTCCACGAGGAAGCGCGTCGGGGACACGCAGACCTGTCCGGCATTGCGGAATTTGGAAGCCGCCATGACCTTTACCGCCTTGTCCAGATCGGCATCCTTGAAAATCATCGCGGGCGCATGGCCGCCAAGCTCCATCGTGGCGCGCTTCATGTGCTGGCCGGCAAGGGCGGCCAGATGCTTGCCCACCGGTGTGGAGCCGGTGAAGGAGATCTTGCGGATGGTTGGGTGCGGTATGAGATATTCCGAGATCTCGGCAGGCACGCCGTAGACCAGGTTGATCACGCCTTCAGGAATACCGGCGTCGGCGAAAGCGCGGATGAGTTCTGCCGGAGAGGCCGGCGTTTCTTCCGGAGCCTTGACGATGATGGAGCAGCCCGCTGCCAATGCACCGGAAAGCTTGCGCACGACCTGGTTGATGGGGAAGTTCCAGGGCGTGAAGGCTGCGACCGGGCCCACAGGCAGCTTCAGGGCCATCTGGGTAACGCCTGCAACGCGGCCGGGAATGATCTGGCCATAGGTGCGGCGGGCTTCCTCGGCGAACCAGTCGATCACATCGGCGGCGGCCATCGTTTCCATCTTGGCTTCCGCGCGCGGCTTGCCCTGCTCGCGGACCATGATCCCGGCGATGGAATCGCTGCGCTCGCGCAGGATTTCGGCTGCCTTGCGCATAAGCTTGGAGCGTTCGAACGCCGACTTTGCGCTCCAGGTCCTGAATCCTTTTTCGACCGCCGCAAGTGCGTCATCAAGATCAGCCTTGGTTGCGTGCGCGACCTTGCCGATGACCTCTTCCGTTGCGGGATCAAGCACATCAATGGTCTTGCCTTCCGCTCCGGCGCGCCACTGGCCGTCGATGAACAGTTGCGTGTCGGGATATGCGCCGTTCTGTGCCATGATAATCCTTTACTCGTTGTCATTTCAGGCAAAGCTGCCTGACCGTGCCACTTGCATATGGGCAGAGAGATGGTGGGTTGAAACCCGGACCTCTGACGAGGTGGGTCGATAATTCATGAAAAAGGGCGGGACATTTATGAACGCCCGCCCTTCTCACATCAATAGAGTTCGCCGCTTGCGCGCCTTGCCTTGAAGTCTTTCGTTTCCTTGACGACGACCCCGGACAGGAGCAGGAGGCCGATCAGGTTGGGAACGGCCATCAAGCCATTGAAGGTGTCAGAGGCGGCCCAGACCAGATCAAGCGTGACGATCGTGCCCATCAGAACCGATGCCGTGTAGACGATGCGGTAGAGAATGATCGCCCTGGCGCCGAACAGATATTCGAAGCACTTTTCGCCGTAATAGCTCCAGCCGAGAATGGTGGAGTAGGCGAAGAAGATAAGGCCGAAGGTCACGATCCAGCCGCCCGGACCCGGCAGAAGCGCATCGAAAGTGCTGGTGGTCAGGGATGCACCCGTTTCGCCGTCCATGTAGAAGCCGCCCATCACGAGCACGAGGCCGGTGATCGTGCAGACCACGATCGTGTCCAGAAAGGTGCCTGTCATGGAGACCAGCGCCTGACGAGCCGGATGATCTGTCTTGGCTGCAGCGGCTGCGATCGGTGCGGAACCCATGCCGGCCTCGTTCGAGAATACGCCGCGTGCCACGCCGTAACGGATCACCGCACCCAGCGCACCACCTGCCACGGCCTCACCGGTGAAGGCGTCGGTGAAGATCAGGCTGAAGGCAGGCAGCACCTGGTCGAGATTCATCAGGATGATGACCAGCCCGCCGAGCACATAGATGACCGCCATGAAGGGAACAACGACCGAGGTGACACGGGCAATCGAGCGGATGCCGCCAAGGATCACGACCGCCGTCAGCGTCGTCAGCACCACGCCAGTGATCCAGGTGTCGATGCCGAAGCTTGTCTGGATGGACTGCGCAACCGAGTTCGACTGCACGGAGCTGCCGATGCCGAAGGCGGCAACGGAGCCGAAGATGGCGAAGAGAACGCCGAGCCACTTCATGTTGAGGCCGCGCTCGATGTAATACATCGGGCCACCCGACATCTGCCCGTTTTCATCGACGACGCGGTATTTCACTGCGAGCAGACCCTCTGCATATTTGGTCGCCATGCCGAAAACGGCCGTGACCCACATCCAGAAGACGGCACCAGGGCCACCGGCGACGACGGCTGTCGCAACGCCAGCGATGTTACCCGTGCCGATTGTAGCGGCGAGTGCCGTCATCAGCGCCTGGAAATGAGTGATGTCGCCGGGATCGCGGTTCTTCGGATGACCGCCGAAGGCCATCTTGAGCGCGAGCGGCAGCATGGAAAACTGCAGGAAGAAGAGGCGCAGGGTCAGGAAAACACCCGTGCCGACGAGAAGCGTCAGCATATAGGGGCCCCAAACCCATCCTCCCACAACATTGAAAAACTCAGTCAGACCCGCCATGGAATCCTTCCATATCCTCCGGTTGAATCAGAGCCCGCATAGGCTTGATCCGGTCCTTTGAGTCAATGGGCCAGGTGGGACGGCCAGATGGCAGAGCCGTTTTGCGGGATACTCAGGCGAACAGATCCTCACGAATTGGCCAGATGGGCCGCGCCAGCTTCTGGTAGCCTGCGGTTTTCGGGTCGTGCGGATAGCATCCCTCGACCACCGCATAGACAATTTCGCCGGCAATCGGCGCGAAGCCTGCGTGAAAATGGTTGGTCGACTTGATCAGAAGCGCCTGCTTGGCACTCGGATCAACACCCAGATTGGAGAAAATGTCCGGCTCGAAGGTCTGTGTACGGTTGGTGTTCAGGATGATGTCGATCTCGGTCCCAACCAGGCGGATGAGCGCTGCGGGACCAAGCGTCACGCGGCTTTTGCCGAAGCTTTGCCAGCCATCCCTTGCCAGTTTTCGGATCTCGAATGTTCCATCAAACGGCTGGCCACTGGCCGCATTGGCCTTGCCGCCGATGCGCATGTCCAGCACCGTCCCTTCGCCTGCGCCATGGGCAAAGGCTACCGCCTGCGGGTCCCAGATCGTTGCAAGTCCGAAATTGCGGACCCCTGCATCGACCAGAGCGTGAAGGAGAACGGTGTTGTCGCCGGCCGTCCCCCCGCCGGGATTGTCCCACATATCGGCAATGACCACCGGCTTTCCGTTCAAGGGGCCAGCCTTTGCCCGTGCGACAGCCTCGTCCACCGTGATGGTTTCCATCTTGGTCGTGCCGCGCATGGCGCGCACTTCCTGGCCGAGCCTTTCAGCCAGGGCGTCGCCTTTGTCCGGCGCGTTGTCGGATACCACGATCACCTGGGTCCCAAGTTCGGGCACATCACCGGCCATGAAGCCGTGGATCAGCGAGACGGAGAGGATGTCGTCCTTCCCCTGAAGCGCCTGCATCCGGTCCACGAAGGAACGCATGGGCTGGCGACTGGTCGGGAAGACATCGATCATGCGGCAGTCGAAAGTGGAGATAACGGGGCTGATCTCGCCTCGTGCGGCACGCAGGGCGAGATCAACCACATGCTCCGCACGTTCCACAAAATCCGTATGGGGGAATTCGTGGAACGCGGCGAGTATGTCGGCTGCCGCCACGCGTTTCTTCGTGAGATGGCTGTGGGGATCAAGTTCGGCTGCCACGATGACATCCGGTCCCACGATCTCGCGCACGCGCGCCAGCAGATCGCCCTCGCAGTCGTCGAGCCCGCGGGCTACCATCGCGCCGTGCAGGCCGAGCACCACGCAATCCACCGGCATGGCAGCGCGCAGCTGGTCGAGGATTTCGTCACGAAGCTCCTCATAAACATCGAGGCGCACAAGCCCCCCAGGCTCCGCCCAGGTGGCTGTGCCCTCGAGCAGGGTGAAACCTTCCTCCTTGGCGCGCTGGCGCAGCACCGGGATGGGCGCCGAGCAAAGCGTTGGTGTCTCCGGATGCTCGCCAGGACCGGCGTAGAAAGCCATCTCGAATGCTTCCCGGTCGGTGGGCACCGGCGAGAAGGTGTTTGTCTCGGTGGCTAGTGACGCCGTGAATACGCGCATGAGGCTAATGTCCGGTTCGTGTTCTGCTTAGAGCGGCTTGTAGGCGACCGCTTCCACCTCGATCTTGATGTCGAGCATGAGGCGGGATTCCACGGTCGTGCGCGCTGGCGGGTCCTTCGGGAAATATTGCGCATAGGCAGCATTGAACGGGCCGAAGTCGCGGGCGTCCTCGATCCAGACAGTGGTTTTCACGACGTCCTCGAGCGAGCAGCCTGCAAGTTCGAGGGCGGCCTTCACGTTCTTCATCACCTGATGCGTCTGCTCCGTGATGCCTCCGACAACAACAATGCCGTCTTCACCCACAGGAACCTGGCCCGATATATAGACGAAGTCGCCCGCCCGCACGGCTGGGGAAAGGGGGACGTGGGAGGTGCCAAAGCACTGCTTGGTCATGTGGAGTATCCTTCTTTTTCTATTTGACTGCGCCAATCGCCAGACCGCGCACGAGGTAGCGCTGCAGCCAGGCAAAGACGATTGCGACGGGGATGGTGGCGACGAAGGTTGCTGCCATCACGTGGTGCCATTCGACCGTGTATCGACCGGCCACCAGTGAGAAGATCTGGATCGGCAGCGTGTAGCTCTCCTGCCGACGCAGCATGGTGAGTGCGATCACGAACTCGTTCCAGGCATTGATGAATGAGAAGATGGCCGTCACCGTCATGGCCGGAAGGGCCAGCGGCAGGAACACCATCACCAGTGCCTTGGCGGGGCTTGCGCCTTCGATCCAGGCGGCTTCTTCCAGATCCTTCGGGATGGTCGAGAAGTAGCTTTGCAGCATCCATACGGTGAAGGCCACGTTGAAGGCGCCGTAGACGAAGACAATCGAATTGATGTTGTCGAGGAGTCCCAGCCAGACCACGAGGCGGAAGAGGCCGATTACCAGCACGATTGGCGAAAGCATCTGCGAGACAAGCAGGAACTGCCGGAAGAAGCCCTGACCCTTGAAGCGAAAGCGGCTCATCGCATAGGCGGCGGGGATGGAGACCGCAAGCGCCAGCATGGTCGACAGAACCGATACATAGACCGAGTTCCACAGCGCATTGCCGAAATTGGTCACCGCCCACATGTCGATGAAGTTGCGCCAGGCGGGTTCCTGCGGCCACCAGGTGGGTGCAAGTACCTCGTTCGAAGGCTTGATCGCTGTGATGAACATCACTGCGAACGGAAAGAGGATGAGGATGATCAGGGGGGACAGAAGCAGCCAGTAGAGCAGCGACTTCTTCAGCTTCTTGTTCATTTGCTGTCCCTCCGCATTGCAAGCGAGACATAGAGGATGGTGAAGGCCAGCAGCAGCGCAAACATCATCACTGAAAGGGCCGAAGCCTCACCAAGCTTTCCGAAGCGGAAGCCCAGCTTGTAGAGATAGGTGACCAGAATGTCGGTGGAGTTGGCCGGACCGCCCTGCGTGGTCGCCCAGATGATGGGGAAGGAGTTGAACACGTAGATCATGTTGAGCACGATCGAGATGTTCAGGAAGGGCTTCATCAGGGGCAGGGTGATTTCACGAAATGTCTGCCAGCGTGAGGCGCCTTCGAGCCGCGCCGCCTCGTAAAGATCGTCTGGGATCGAGGACAGCCCACCGAGGAAGATCGTTGTGGTGAACGGGATCGTCACCAGAATGCCGATCATGATCTGGACGGGGAAGGCCGTGGATGCACGGGCAAGCCATTGGATGTTCTGGTCGATAAGCCCGAGATTCTGCAGGCCCGAATTCAGCATGCCGCTCTCACCGCTCAGCGCCCAGCGCCAGACGATAGCGGTCATTGTCAGCGACACTGCCCAAGGCAGCATGATGATGACGCGCGCGATGGAACGGCCGTAGAAATCGTCATTCAGGATCATCGCGACCGGGACGGAAACCAGCAGCGTGCCGATGACGATGCCGCCGGTCCATATGGCCGTGCGCCAGAGTGCACCCAAAAAATCGGGATCCGTGAAGACGGCGATATAATTCTCAGCGTCGTTGAAACCGCGCAACTGGCCGAAGCGGTTCACCTCGTTCAGCGAAATCAAACCGAGCTGATAAAGCGGCCACAATATGATGAAGGCAGCCAGCAGGAAGCCCGGCAGGATCAGCACATAGGGATTGGTCAGGGGCGAGCGGATCATGGTCCCGTTTCGGTTCGCGCTTAAAGCGGTTTGCGTTCAGGAGAAGGGACATGCGCGCGAGGCGCGCGCATGTCATTTTCGGCAGGGGTTCAGTTGCCCAGGATGCCGTTGATTTCCTCGGCGGCTGCATCAAGTGCAGCTTTCGGTTCGGCATCGCCAAGGTAGATTTTCTGAACGGCGTCCGAAGTCTTCGCCGCGATTTCCTCCCAGCCCGGAATGACCGGAGCGAAGCGCGCGTCGGGCAGAAGATCGGTGAAGGCCTTCAGATCGGCGTTGTCGGCAAAGGCCGGCTGCTTGGCCACTTCCGGATTGACTGGCAGGAAGCCTTCACCCTCGGTGAATTTCGCACGCCATTCGGTGGTGAAGAGCATGTCGAGGAATTTCCAGGCGAGCTCCTTGTTCTCGGAATTCTCGAACATGATGATGGAGTCGGTCACGCCATAGGTGCCGCGGTCGCCGTCAGGTCCTGCAGGGATCGCAGCAACGCCATATTCGAGATCGGGGGCCTCTTCCTTGATCTGGTTGGACAGGAAGGGCGCGGTGATCATCATGCCGACCTTGCCCTGCTTGAACAGGTTCTGCACATCCTCGCGATTATAGGAGGTGACGCCCGGCTGCGTGGCACCGGAATCGATCAGCGACTTGTAGGTCTCGGCCGCCTTGTAGGCCGCCTCGCTGTCGAGGCCGGACGTGCCGTCATCTTCGACGAGTTCGCCACCATGGGCCCAGAATGCATAGTAGAAATAGACGTCGGTCTCGATTTCCTTGCCCTGCAGGCCAAATCCGGCAATGTCATCGCCAAGGGCGCTGATCTTTTCAGCCGCTGCAGCAAGCTCTTCCCAGGTGTCGGGAACTTCCTCGATGCCGGCCTGCTCGAACAGGTCCTTGTTGTAATACATTGCACGTGCGGAGGCTGCGATGGGCAGGCCGTAGGTCTTTCCGTCCATCACCGAAGGCTCAAGGAATACCGGAAAGAAGCGGTCCTTGAATTCATCGGACATATATTCGTCGAGCGGTGCAGCGATCCCCTGTTCCACGAAGTCGATCAACCAACGGGTACCGATGATCGACAGATCGGCATTGGCGCCACCGGAAATGTCGGTGGTCAGCTTCTGGAGCAGGACATCCCATGGCACGACCTCAATCTGGATGTCGGCGTCAGGGTTGGCTTCCTCGAATGCCTTGGCAGCCTCTTCGAAATAGGGGCCGGTCTTGGAGCTGTATTCAGCAACGGTGACGCGGACCGTCTCTGCCGCTGCCATGCCTGCAAGCGACAGGAAGGCGGCTCCTGCAAGTGCAGTGGTGAATGCGAGTTTTCTCATAATTCGTCTCCCGGTTTCCTCTCTAGGGTTTGCACGAATTCCAGCCCGCTCATTTCTTGTTCTTGTTTGCAGAGCAGGCGCCGGTCACTCGAACCAGTGATGTAATTTTTTTACATAATTTCAGATTAATCAAGGAAAATCGCTGGATCATGTTGCTAAATTACGAAAATTCGGCAAACACTAGAATGAACGGGCCGGATCTTCGCGGTGGATTTGCCCGAGGGGAACAATTCGAATCCGCACCAAGCGGACTGGAGAAGAATCTTGGATCTGAGAGGAAAAAGGATCGTGGTGACGGGCGCCGCCGGTGGTATCGGCAGCGCCATGATCGATGTTCTGGCCGGGTTCGCGGCAGAAGTCGTGGCCTGCGACCTCAAGGCAGAGGATGTTGCCGGCCCGAAGGTGAGCGAGGCTCATGGCTTCGACCTTCTTGATGATAATGCGGTAGAGGCCGCAGCGAAGGCGATATGCAGCAATGGTACCCCTGACGCGGTGATCTCCAACGCTGGTTGGACGCGGGCTGAAACGCTGGCCGACGTAACACCGCAGGCGCTTAGTCACGAGCTTGATCTCAATCTGCGAAGTGCAGCGCGGCTTTCGCAAGCCTTTCTGCCTGCCATGCGCAATCGTAAGGGCGGAGCGGCTTTCGTGTTTATCTCTTCCGTCAACGCGCTATCGCACTACGGCAACCCAGCCTATGCAGCCGCAAAAGCCGGTCTCAATGCATGGATGCGTGCCATTGCCACCGAAGAGGGCCGACATGGCATTCGTGCCAATGCCATCACGCCGGGTTCCGTGCGCACAATGGCCTGGGATCATCGCATCGAGCGTGATCCCTCAATCCTTGAAAAGGTGAAGCGCCTCTATCCGCTCGGGCGCATGGTCATGCCGGAGGAGGTGGCGCGCGCGGCTGCATTCCTGGCTTCACCGCTTGCCAGCGGCATTACCGGCACGGTCCTTCCCGTCGATGCCGGGATATCCGCCGGAAATCTTCCATTTCTTGAACAGATAGCCGGATGAGGAGCGCCTTTCATGGCTGAACTCGTACTCAAAGACATCTCCAAACGTTACGGCACGCTCAAGGTAATCGAGAGCCTTTCGCTGTCGATCACTGACGGCGAGTTCGTGGTGCTTGTGGGGCCGTCCGGTTGCGGAAAATCCACGCTCTTGCGCATGATTGCCGGGCTTGAGGAGATATCGGGCGGCGACCTGATCATCGGGGGAGCCCGGGCAAACGACATTCCGCCGCAAAAGCGCGACACTTCAATGGTGTTTCAGTCCTATGCGCTGTTCCCGCATATGACGGTTCGGGAAAATATCAGCTTCGGTCCGCGTGTGCGCGGTGAGCCGAAAGATGACACGGAGCGGCGTATCAAGCGCGCTGCAGAAATTCTCAATCTTGGCGATTATCTCGACCGCAAGCCGGGTCAGCTTTCCGGTGGCCAGCGCCAGCGCGTTGCGATGGGGCGCGCCATCGTGCGTGACCCGAAGGTTTTCCTGTTCGATGAGCCACTTTCCAATCTGGACGCGAAGCTGCGCATCCAGATGCGAACGGAAATCAAGGCGCTGCATCAGAAGCTGGGTACCACCATCGTCTATGTCACGCATGACCAGATCGAAGCCATGACCATGGCTGATCGCATCGTGGTCATGAATGGCGGGAATATCGAGCAGGTAGGCACGCCGCTTGAGCTTTATGATCGGCCGGCGAACAAATTCGTAGCCGGCTTCATCGGTTCGCCCGCAATGAGCTTCCTTGAAGCGCGCACAGATGGCGCGGTGGCAGTTTTGGGCGACGGCTCACGGTTGCCGATTGCAGCGCGCGAACACGATCGGTCGGTGACCGTCGGTATCCGCCCCGAGTGCTACCAGCGCGACAGTGCCGGTCCGCTATCGCTTTCGGTGGAAGTGGTCGAACCGACGGGACCGGAGATCCACATCTTCGGCAAGATCGCCGGGGAGGATGTGCGCGTGGTTCTGCGCGATCGCGATCTTCCTCGCCCCGGCGAAGAATTGCGCCTGTCGGTCCCTGTCGAACATGTGCATCTATTCGACCGTGATAGCGGCGTGCGGCTTCAGGCGGGATGACGATGGCGAAGGGCATGCAGGACGAGAACTCCCGCACGGTGGATATCATCGCCCGGCTTCAGGATCGACTGGAGCGCGGGCGTGGAGCGGAAATCCGTCTTGTGGAAAGCATTCTCGCCGATCCGCATTTCGCTGCCCATGCGCCCATTGCCCAGATTGCCGAGCGTGCCGGCGTCAGCGAGCCGACGATAACACGGCTGGCCCGTGCGCTTGGCTTTCCCGGAACGCGTGAGATGCGCTTTCACCTGGCGCAGGCGCTGGCTATTGGAGGCGCATATCTGCGCGAGCCGAGTGCGCCGCCGGAAGATCTTCCGATGACCGCCCAGGTCGTCGCCAAAATCTCGTCGGGCGCCCATGCCGCGCTTGATCTCATGTCCATGGCGCTGGCCGAGATCGATCTGGAACCGATGGCCCGCCGCATCAGCAAGGCCAGCCAGATTCTCATCTATGGTACGGGCGGCAGCTCCTCCTTTGCCGCGGTGGAGTTGCAGAACCGCCTTTTTCGGCTCGGGCTTCACGTGACAGCGCATACGGATCCGCAACTGCAGCGCATGAGTGCTTCGGTGCTGGAGCCGCGCGCGGTTGTCATCGGGTTTTCGGTCTCGGGACAAGCGTCATCGGTCACGGACGCAGTGAATATCGGCCGCCAATATGGCGCAAGTGCTTTGGTCGTCACCTCCCCCAACACACCGCTGGCTGAGGCTGGCGATGCGCTTCTGCCACTGACCTTCAAGGAAGACGGCAATCTCTACAAGCCGTCCTCAACGCGCTACGCGCTTCTGGCTGCGGTCGACATCATTGCGATGACGACGGCGCAGACAATCGGGCCCAAGGTGCTGGAACCGCTGCGCCGGGTCCGCCACAGTCTTGCCAGCCAGAACATCCGCAACCCTGATCTACCCATCGGAGACTGATGCCGTGCGCATAACCGACCTGGAAACGCCAGCGGTCGTCATCGATCGCGCCAAGGTGGAAGCCAATCTTGCCCGCGCGCAGGCCTATGCGGACAAGCATGGGATGAAGCTTCGCCCGCACATCAAGACGCACAAGCTGCCGCTCTTCGCCCGGCGCCAGGTGGAGCTTGGAGCAATCGGGATCACCTGCCAGAAGCTGGGTGAGGCGGAGGTCATGGCCGATGGTGGCCTTGATGACATCTTCATCCCCTACAACATTCTGGGAGAGGTCAAGCTTCAGCGGCTGGCGGACCTGCATGACCGCATACGTATCTCGGTGACGGCAGACAGTGCCACGACGGTCGAAGGCTATGCCAAACATTTCACCGATCCAGCGCACCCGCTTCCGGTCCTGATCGAGTGTGACACGGGCATGGGTCGGTGCGGGGTGCAAAGCGTCGATGAGGTCGCTGCACTGGCAAGGCAGATCTCCAACGCTCCGGGTTTGAGTTTCGAAGGGCTGATGACCTATCCGCCACGCGGCAAGGTGACAGAGGTCGAAAGCTGGCTTCAGCAGGCAAAGAGCGCGCTTGAGGCGGAGGGATTGGCAGTCAATGTCGTGTCCAATGGCGGCACGCCCGACATTTACAGTGTCGGAGGGGTAACCACTGCCACCGAGTATCGTCCTGGTACCTATATCTATTCCGACCGGATGCAGGTGGCATTCGGGCATGGTCGGCTGGAGGACTGTGCGCTCACCGTTCTGGCCCAGGTCATCAGCCGGCCCACCGAGGATCGTGCAGTGATCGATGCTGGTTCCAAGGCGCTGGCAGCCGATACCGCACCTGTACCCGGTTACGGCCATGTCGTCGGCTATCCCGAAGCAATCATCACCACGCTCAGTGAAGAGCATGGCGTCATCGATCTCACCCAGTGCAGCAGGAAGCCCGCAATTGGCGAGAAGCTGCACATCATTCCCAATCACGTCTGCGTCGTTTCCAACCTGTTTGACGAGGTCAATCTGGTTGAAGGCGACGAAGTGACGGAAACACTGCCTGTCGCCGCGCGTGGACGGCTGAGCTGAACTCAAAAAAGGACGACACGATGAGCTACGACAAGAATCCGTTTCCCGAAGGTGATGCCGATCGTCACTATTTGTGGGAGATGCTCGTTCACCGCGATATCGATGCTTTTCTCGCACAAGACTGGTCGATGGTTGAGGGTGATTTCGCCTATGACCGCTTCTTCGGCATGCATGCGCAGTTCCTGAAGAATCCGGATTCCTGGCGCCTGCAGTTCCCTGATGTGGACAGCTACCGGGATGTCTGGCTGCAGCAGGCAAAGCGCACGGCAGAGACGGAATTTGCCGAGCCGCTGCGTGACGCCCTTTTCCGGGCGACAAACATGCGCGACATCGACATCAATGGAGACCGGGCGGTGCTTCACAAGAAGTTCGACGGAACGGTTGCCAAGGCCGATGGCGGCATCGATCGCATCAATTGGCAGACGCTCTATTTCTGCGCGCGCATTGATGGTCAGTGGAAGATCACCGGATTTGTCGGCTACATGCCGCATCCGCTGAGCTGAGATCGAAGCCGGCGCATTCGCGCCGGCATTCCCTTAACCATCAGTAGGTTGCGCGACCGCCGGAGAGATCAAAGACCGAACCGGTCGTGAAGCTGTTTTCTTCCGAGCATAGCCAGGTGATCATGGCTGCGGCCTCATCCACTTCCAGGAACCGGCCACGGGGGATCTTGGAGAGCATGTAGTCGATATGCTCCTGGCTCATCTGGTCGAATATGCGCGTGCGCGCAGCCGCCGGCGTCACGCAGTTGACCGCGATGTTCTTTCCCGCGAGCTCCTTGCCAAGTGACTTGGTCAGTCCGATCACGCCAGCCTTGGATGCAGAATAGGCGGATGCATTCGGATTGCCTTCCTTGCCGGCAATGGAGGCAATGTTGACGATGCGCCCATAGTCGTTTGCGACCATTGAAGGCACGACAGCTCGATTGACATGGAAAGTGCCAATGAGGTTGATCTCGGTGATCTTGCGAAATTCCTCGACAGGATAGTCGGCAAGCGGAGCGTTGGAGCCCGCGACACCTGCGGAATTTACCAGAATGTCGATCCTGCCGAGCGCCGCTAAAGTCTCTGTTGAAGCCTTTTCGACGCTCGACCAATCGGCAATATCGACCTCGACAGCTTGTGCATGCTCGGAGAGGTCGTTTGCAGCGCGTCTGGCCAATTCGCCGTCGCGATCCCAGATCGACACTCTTGCCCCGGCTGCCACGAGCCTTCGCGCAACAGCAAGACCTATGCCCTGCGCGCCGCCGGTTACAATTGCAGTCCGACCGTCAAATCCCCCCATTCGCCTTCCTCCTCGCAGTTCAAAATGGCAGCGGGGACGTACCCCGCTCAGGAGGTCATGCCAGCGATGGTCCAGACAGCCCAGCCTCCAGGTTACGATTGTTTATGACCCAGAGCGATCAGGCATCCAGTTTGCGGCGAAGGGCCGTGGGCGCCATGCCGAACCAGCGACGGCAGGAGCGGGTAAAGCTAGATTGATAGGGAAAGCCGAGCATCAAGGAAATCTGGTTCAGCGAAAACCGGGTTTCGCGCAGATATTTTAGAGCCTGCTCGCGCAGCATCTCGTCCTTGATGTCGTCGAAGCTGGTGCCTTCTTCGCGCAGTCTGCGGTGCAGGGTGCGCGGATGCACTGCGAGGATGGCTGCAATATCGTCGCGATTGGCCTGCGGGGTGCCGAGTACCGGCTTCAGTACCGTGCTCACCTGCTCCCTGAAACGGCTGGATGGGGTGGGATAGTGCCGCGCCAGATAGTCCTCCACGAACTGGCTGAATTCCGGATTTTCGATGGGAACCGGAGTGTTCCACTCGCTGGCCGGAAGATGAAGCGCGGTCACGGGAGCATTTTCGTGTACCGGTACGTGGAAATGACGCTGGAACAGTCTGTAATCATTCCCCAATTCTTGCTGAAAGCTGACGAGCTTTATCTTGGTGCCATCGGGATCCCGCACCCTGCCGCTTTGGTAGATCAGGCCGAGGAAAATCATGGCCACCTGTCGCTGACGTTCGGGCGCCATGCCGTCGACTTCAATCCCCACGCTGATCATTTGCGGATTGACGGGACTTGGTCGGTGAATGCGCAGGCGCAACGAAGTGCCCTGGATAAATATGAAGCGCTCCACGATACGCGTCGCTTCGGCCGGTGAGCGTGCATTATGGGCGGCTATACCCAGTATTCCCAGCACCCCGAAATGCTGGTGCTGGGCGATTTGCAAGCCAAGGTCAGGGCAGTTCGCCAGACGAGAGCTTTCTTCCAAAAGGTCGCAGACGGCTTCCATGGGCAACATGGCATCTTCAGCCTTCAACAGTGCCGGGCGGATGCCGAATTGGTTGAGCAACCTATCGGGTTTGAAGCCGAGTTCGCTCATCACCTCGCGGTAACCTGTCAGTGCTGCTGCCCGTATGAGATGCGCCATGTCCTCAAAAGACAAATTTTTGTCTCCTAATGTCAAGACGTGAGGCAGCATCATCCCTACATGTGCCCGGCGAAACCGCGCGGCGCTGGGCATTAAGCAGTGTGCGCGCATTGTTGTCGTTCTTTTTGAAAAGATCCCGAAACGGAGTTTCAGCAGGTCATGCGACCCAATTTTTCACGCCTCGCGCTGGCGGCTTTTTTCCTCGTTTGCGTGCCCGCCGTCGGTTTTTCCGATACGCCTTATGTCAAGATCGAGAAGGTCGCCCCGGTAGGCAACGGCCTGCATCGCGTTTTCTTCGGCCATGTCGTGGCCCGCGAAACTGTTGATCTTGCATTCCAGGTTGGCGGGCAGATCATTGAATTTCCGGTTGAGGAAGGTGCCGTCGTTCCCAAGGGCGAATTGGTGGCCAAACTCGATCAGGAAAGCTTCGAGCTGGCACTGGCCGAGGCGGAAGCCCAGGCAGCCCAGACGCAACGCACTCTAGAGCGCTACCAGAAACTGGTTGGCGGTGCGATTTCCCGCACAGAGCTTCAGGATGCGGAAACGCAGGTCGAGCTTGCGCACATCAAGGTACGCAATGCCCGCCGCTCTCTTGAAAAAGCGACCCTTTCGGCACCCTTTGATGCGCTGGTTGCGTCGCGTCTCGTTCCGAATTTCTCCACCATCAATGCAGGTACGCCCGTTGTGAGGCTGCACGACATGTCGGAACTGCGCATCGAGATCGACGTACCGGAGACGCTGTTTCAACGTGCTGGCGATGATGCCAGTCTGGAAGCTGTTGCCCAGTTTCCTTCAACGGACAAAACCTTTCCGCTTGAGGTGCGTGAGTTCAATGCCGAAACCGCCGCTGTCGGCCAGACCTACAGCATCACGCTCGGCATGGCGCCGCCGAAGGGGCTGAAAATCCTTCCTGGAAGTTCCGCAAAAGTTACCGCAAGCCTGCGCACCAATGGCAGTCATCTCGAGATACCCGCTTCCGCGGTGGTTCTCGACAATGAGGGCAACCCGAGCGTGATGGTGTTCGCCGAAAGCGAAGACAATCAGGGTACGGTTACTCGGACACCGGTCGAGATCAAGGCCACGGACAGCGGAATGGTCGAAGTCATCTCCGGTCTCGAAAGCGGGCAGGAAATCGTTGCCGTGGGGGCGTCCAGCCTCTCCGATGGCGACACCGTCCGCCGCTTTGTCGGCTTCGAGGAATAGGCACGATCATGGATATCGCACGCATTTCCATAGATCGACCGATCTATACGTGGCTTCTCATCCTTATCTGCCTTTTCGGCGGCATATGGGGCTTCTCGTCGCTTGGGCGGCTTGAGGATCCGGCCTTCACCATCAAGACCGCCGTGGTCGTCACCACCTATCCCGGTGCTTCCGCAAAGGAAGTTGCTCAAGAAGTGTCCGAACCTATCGAGTCGGAGATCCAGAAGCTCGGTGAGGTGAAGGAAATCGAGACCATGAACCAGCCAGGGCTGTCCTGGCTATCGGTCACGATGAAGGACGAATATGACGGTACGGAGCTTCCGGCGATCTGGACGAAGCTGCGCAACCGTGTTGCCGACGCGCGCCTTCCAGCGGGCGCATCACAGCCTTTCGTCAATGACAGTTTCGGCGATGTGTTCGGGCTCTATTATGCCGTCACCGCTCCGGGATATTCCGATGCGGAGATCAACGATCTTGCCGACTTTCTGCGGCGCGAAGTGCTGTCGGTGGAGGGCGTTGCCGATGCCATCGTGTCCGGCGTTCCCGAAGAAGCAATCTATGTCGAACCTGATCTGGCTCTGACCACCACGCTTGGCATTCCGCCAGCAGCCATACAGGGCGCGATCAGCAGTGCCGACGAAGTTGTCGACAGTGGCGAAGTCCAGCGCGAAAACGGCCGCATCCTGATCCAGAGACCAGATGGGTCCAGTTCGGTTTCCGAGATTGCCGCCTTGTCGGTCGGCGTTGGCGGGCAGGTCGTGAATCTGACCGATTTCGCCAATGTCTACCGCGCGCGTGAAAGCGATCCGGGTCTCATCATTCGCCACAATGGCGTGGATGCCTTCACGCTGGGTGTCGCCGGTATCTCCAGCGAGAATATCGTGGAGGTTGGTAAACGCGTCGATGGAAAGCTTGAAGAGCTTCGGGCAGAAATTCCACTTGGCGTCTTAATCCAGCCAATCTACCAGCAGCACGAGGTTGTCGAGAAAGCCTCCAACGATTTCCTGCTCAATCTGGCAATGTCGGTCTCCATCGTGATCGCGGTGCTGGCAGTTTTCATGGGCTGGCGCGCGTCCATCGTTGTTGGTGTCACACTTCTTCTGACCGTGGTCGGAACATTGTTCTTCATGGCGATCGGCTCCATCGAGATGGAGCGGATTTCTATGGGGGCCCTGATCATCGCGATGGGCATGCTTGTCGATAACGCCATTGTGGTGGCCGAAGGCATGCAGATGGCGATGGCAGGCGGACAGTCCTCGCGCGAAGCGGCCTCGGATGTCGCGCGCAAGACGCAGATCCCGCTTCTGGGCGCAACCGTCATCGGCATCATGGCTTTCGCAGGTATAGGTCTGAGCCCCGATGCAACAGGCGAGTTCCTGTTTTCGCTCTTCGCCGTGATTGCCATCTCCCTGCTGATGTCCTGGCTGCTTGCCATCACCGTGACACCGCTTCTCGGCCACTATTTCTTCCGACGGGGCACGGCCGGTGGCGGTGACAGCTATGATGGCGGGCTCTTCCGTGCCTATGCAGGTGTGCTGCGGCTCAGCCTGCGGCTGCGCTGGCTTGTCGTCGTCCTTCTGATGGCGACAACGCTGCTTTGCTACATGCTGTTCGGGCAGGTGAAGCAGCAATTCTTCCCCGACAGCAATACGCCGCTGTATTTCGTGCACTACAAGTTGCCGCAGGGCGCTTCCATTCATCAGACCTCTGCTGATCTGCAGAAGCTGGAAGAGTGGTTGGGCAAGCGCGAGGATGTGGTGGCGATGACGGCCTATGCAGGCGAGGGGGCGGCGCGCTTCATGCTGACCTATGCCGCAGAAGATCCCAATCCCAGCTATGGACATCTGATCGTGCGTGTCTCTTCGCTTGAAGTCATCGAAGAAGAGATGGATGAGCTGGAGGCCTATGCCGATCTGACACTGCCGCAAGGCGAGATACGGGTTCAGCGGCTCGCCTTTGGCCCTGGCGGCGGTGCGCCGATCGAGGCGCGCTTTTCCGGGCGCGACCCGGCAGTGCTGCGCGCACTCGCCCAGGAGGCGATGGAGCGGATTAGTGCCGCATCGCCCAACATTATCGATCCTCGTCTTGATTGGCGCGAGAAGGAGCTGGTCCTGCGTCCGATCTATGCGGAGGAGCGCGCTCAGGAAGCGGGTGTCTCCCGCTCGGATGTGGCGTCGATCCTGCGCTTTGCAACCGATGGCTTCCAGGCGGGCACATTCCGTGAAGGAAACAGGCAAATCCCGATCATTGTGCGCGCGCCTCAAAATGGCGAAATGACGCTTAGCGATCATGTCATCTATTCCGACAGCGCCAAAGGCTTCGTGCCTATGGCGCAGGTGATAGAGGGCTTCCGCTTCGAGGCCCAGGATACGCTCATCCAGCGTCGGGACCGCATCAATGTCGTCACCGTGGGAGCGGATATCCCGCGCGACATGACGGCGGCGCAGGTGTTTGCGGAAGTGCGTGGCGCCATCGAGGCGATGGAGCTTCCCGAGGGCTATCGGATGGAGTGGGGCGGCGAGTTCGAGAACTCGACCGATGCACAGGCTTCGCTTGGCAAGCAATTGCCGCTCAGCCTTTTGATCATGGTGCTGATTTCGGTGCTCTTGTTCAATGCGCTTCGCCAGCCAATCATCATCTGGTTGCTCGTGCCGATGTCGGTCAATGGCGTGGCTCTTGCATTGCTGGGTTCGGGCATGCCCTTCACCTTCACGGCACTTCTGGGTCTGCTGTCGCTTTCGGGCATGTTGATCAAGAACGGCATCGTGCTGGTGGAAGAGATTGACCTGACGCGGGAGGCCAAGCCGGACATGCCGCTGAAGGATGCGATTGTCGAAGCGTCGACTTCGCGTTTGCGCCCGGTCTTCCTGGCGGCTGCGACCACCATTCTTGGCATGCTGCCGCTTCTGGGGGATGCGTTTTTCAGGTCTATGGCGGCGACCATCATGGGTGGTCTGGCGTTTGCCTCGGTGCTGACGCTCATCGCCGCGCCGGTCTTCTACTACATCTTCTTCAAGCGCGGTGCGGAGAAAGCTGCTGCACCGGTTCCTGCAGTGGCTTGATATGGCGAAGAACGGGCCGGGTGCTCCCTTCGAGCATCCGGCCCGTGTGCCGATTGCCGGATCAGTTCTTTTCCAGCGCGCCCAGCGTGATTGACGGCTCCAGAATGATCCGCTGGCCGCCCGTGCTGCCATTGCCCTTGACCGCTTCCAGAATGATGCCTGCTGCTGCTTCGCCTATGGCACGCCGCGCGGTGCGTGAAGTAGCGATCCGTCCAGGGAAGCCTTCAATGATATCCAACCCGTTGAAGCCTGCGAGCGCGACCTGATCGGGCACCGCCACGCCCTGTTCGAGGCAGTAGCAGATACCGCCGGCCGCAAGGTCGTCATTGGAGAAGTAGATGCAGTCGAGATCGGGATGGCCGGTAAGCATCTCTTCGGCAAGCTTTCTGCCGGTCTGGATCGACGACAGGCCTGGCGCGGTGACCTCACCGATCAGAGGCAGATCATGTTCCTGGAGCGCTTTCAGAAACCCCTCGCGTCTTTTCGCGCCGCGCGTGTCCTTGTCCAGATTGGAGCCGGCATAGCCAAAGCGCGTCCGGCCGGCAGCGATGAGAGCCATCGCGATGTCATAGCCAGCCTTGGTGTGTGAAAAACCCACGCATGCGTCCAGTGGGGTGCCGTCGCAGTCCATGGTCTGGACGATCGGAATATCTGCACCGATCAGAAGTTTGCGCGTAGCCTCTGTCTGCTCCAGCCCGGTTATGATGAGGCCGGCTGGACGCCAGGACAGCATGCTGCGGATGATTTCATACTCCTTCTCGGTGTCATATTCGGTGACGCCGAAGACGGGCTGGAAACCGGTGCCGCGCAAGGCGTGCGAGACGCCGGACATCACTTCGGGAAATACAACATTGGCGAGTGCCGGCACGACGACGCCGATCAGCTCGGCGCTGGAACTGGAAAGGGAGGCGGCGAGGTGGTTGCCGTAATAGCCGATCTCACGCGCGGCAGCGAGAACGCGTTCAACGCTTTCCTTTGACACGTCCTTTTCGCCGCGCAATGCGCGCGAAGCAGTCATTTTGCTGACGCCCGCTGCTGCAGCGACATCAACAAGCGTTTTTCGCTTTTTCATCGGGTGATCCTGCTGACCGGATTATCGCGACCGGCCTTCCCGTAGGTTTTCCTTTTCCTATGCCTCAAATCAGCTGTGACGCGCAATGCGTGTGGTGTTTGACAAAGGGGATTTCTTCTGCTCATGATACCGATACCGGTATCGATACCACTCTTTGCGCAACCGGTAAACTCTTCGACAGATCAGTCGGAGGGGAGGACTGAAAACACACCGCTCATGCGGTGACGGGAGGAACTATGAAACTGAAGCTTTTTGCATCCATCCTTATGGGCAGCGCCCTGATGGCGGTCTCCGCCCCTGCAGTGGCGCAGGAATATGAATGGACGTTCCAAACCTCTGCACAGGCTGGCGACAACTTCTTTCCAATGCAGCAGGCATGGGCGAAGAGCGTCGGCGAGGCATCGGACGGCCGCATCGAGATCACCGTGGTACCGGTAGGCACGGTTGTTGCACATAACGAAACCCTCGACGCTGTAGGTGCTGGCATCCTGCAGGGTCACATTACTGATCCGTCCTATTTCTCCGGCAAGGACCCGGCATTCGCCATGCTCGGCAATCTCGTCGGTGCCTGGTCGGCGCCTGAGCAGATGTTCGGCTATATGGAAAATGGTGGCGGCAAGGAACTCTTCAACGAGCTCGTCAATCCCTACGGCCTCCAGTTCCTCGGTGCTTCGGCAACGGGCGTCGAATCCTTCATCTCCACCAAGCCCATCCACGGCGTGGAAGACCTGAAAGGCGTCAAGATGCGCGCCCCTGAGGGCATGGTGCAGGAAGTTTTCGCTGCCGCGGGCGCTTCGCCGGTGAACCTGCCGGGTTCGGAAGTTTACACCTCGCTTGAGAAGGGCGTGATCGACGCCGCGGATTACACCGTCTTCTCCACCAACCATGCCCAGGGCATGCATGACTTTGCGAAATACCCGCTCTATCCGGGCTTCCACTCCATGCCGGTCATCGAGATCTCGATGAACAAGGCGATTTATGACGAATTGCCGGATGACCTGAAGAAGGTTCTGAACGATTCCGTTCCGACCTTTGCCCGCGACATGGTCGCCCAGCTCCGCGAGCAGGACGAGAAGGCTGTTGCCGAAGCGGAAGCTGATCCGGAGATCACCGTCATCAACTGGTCGGACGAAGAACGCGCCAAGTTCCGCAGCATCGCCAAGAGCCAGTGGGCCAACTGGGCAGAACGCTCCGAAATGGCAAAGAAGGCCTATGAGAGCGTCACATCCTACCTCACCTCGGAAGGGCTGCTCGAAGAGTAGGCATACCGAAGCTTGCGGGGAGGCTTCATCAAGGCCTCCCCGAACTTATTCTCAGTAGTGGCTCTGGGAGGAGCAACGGTGTCTCAGGAAAAACTCACCGTCGATGATGTCGGCATCGCCGATCAGATTGAAGTGCTAAAATCCGCGCTTGAAGACGACAAGGGCGGTCCGCAGAACCTGCTTGACAGGAGCATCATTTCCTTTGGCGGCGCTGTCAGTTTCCTCTTTGCCATCGCCACGGTCATTTCGATCTACGAAATCGTGGTGCGCTACTTTTTCAATGCGCCCACGATCTGGGCGCATGAAACGGTCATCGCTCTAGTGGCAGTCTGCTATCTTTATGGTGGCATGCAGTGCTTTGCCGCCGACAAGCATATCCGTATCGGCCTGATCTATTTCAGCACAAGCGGCGGCACGCGCCGAATGCTGGACTTCGTCAACGCGCTCCTGGCGCTGTTTTTCGCACTCGCAATCGCCTACGCAGCCTACACGATGGTGGAGAAGTCCTGGTGGACACCGCAAGGGGATCTTCGCCTGGAAAAATCCGGTTCCGCCTGGAATCCCATTACACCCGCATTGGTGAAGATGGCTCTTCTGATCACTGCCGGGTTCCTTGCAATCCAGTCGATCGGGCAGCTTTGGACCGCGTGGCGGGGTAATGGCTTTCGTCAGAGTGCTGGCGAGCCACCGAACAAGCTGGCACTGATCGGGATCGCCGTCGTTTTCGGCATTCTCCTCATTGGCGGCTATGTACTGTTTACCGAAGGCCGCAGCCTCGGCATCCAGACCGGCTCGCTGATGCTGGTCGGCAGTATCATGGTGCTGATCCTGACCGGTATCCCGCTTGCTTTCGTTACTGGACTGATCGCGCTTCTCTTCACGATCGCTTGGTTCGGCACTATGGGCGTGCCGCTGGTCTCCAGCCGCATCTATTCCTTCGTGAACGAATATGTGCTCGTCGCCATCCCGATGTTCGTTCTGATGGCATCGCTGCTCGACCGCTCGGGCATGGCGCGCGATCTTTATGATGCGATGCGGCTTGTCGCCGGCCGGCTCAAAGGCGGCGTTGCAATCCAGACGCTGATTGCGGCGGTGTTCCTGGCGGCCATCTCTGGCATCATCGGTGGCGAGATCGTGCTGCTTGGACTGATCGCGCTGCCGCAGATGCTGCGCCTTGGCTACAACCGCGCGCTTGCGATCGGAACGGTCTGTGCTGGCGGGTCGCTCGGCACGATGATACCGCCCTCGATCGTGCTGATCGTTTATGGTCTCACCTCCAGTGTCTCCATCGGCGATCTGTTTCTTGCGACGGTGACACCGGGCCTGATGCTGGCCTCGTTCTATATCATCTATATCTATACCCGCTGCACGCTGGACCCCGATCTTGGCCCCGCCATCTCGCAGGAAGAGCTCGACATTCCGCTGTCGGAAAAGGTCGCCAAGCTGAAGGGCGTCGTCCTGCCGGTCTTCGTGGCTTTCACCGTGCTCGGCTCGATCTATGGCGGTATCGCGTCAGTCACGGAAGCGGCTGCCATGGGTGTGGTCGGCGTATTCGTCTCCGCTCTCATTCGCCGGGAAGTGACCTGGGCCCTTATCCGCGACAGCCTGCGCCAGACGCTTGAGACCTGCGGCATGATCATCTGGATCGGCCTTGGTGCGGCAGCGCTGGTGGGCGTCTATAATCTGATGGGCGGCAACCGTTTCATCGAAGGCGCGATCCTCAACAGCGGTGCCACGCCGCTCGTGATCGTGCTCATCATGATGGCCATTCTGGTCGTGCTTGGCCTTTTCATGGACTGGATCGGTATTGCACTTCTGACCATGCCGATCTTCGTGCCGATCATCATCAAGCTTGGCATGGACCCGGTCTGGTTCGGCATCCTCTTCGCAATGAACATGCAGGTCAGCTATCTGTCGCCGCCATTCGGGCCAGCAGCGTTCTACCTGAAATCGGTGGCGCCCAAGGATATGAGCCTTTCGGAAATCTTCCGTGCGCTCATCCCCTTCATCGCCATCCAGGTGGTGGCACTGGCGATCGTCCTGTTCTTCCCCGAGGTCGCACTCTGGCTGCCCAACTGGGTTAAAGGAAATTGACAATGAGTAACCGGCAAAAGGTGGCCGTCATCGGCCTTGGTTCCATGGGCTATGGCATGGCTCAGTCGGTCCTGCGCGGCGGCCACCGGGTTTGGGGCAGCGACATCAATCAGGACCGGGTTGCGCGCTTCCGCTCCGAGGGCGGCGAAGCGGAAGAGCTGGAACTGGTGGCGAGCGAGATCGATGTGGTGGCAGTCGTCGTGCTCAACGCGCAGCAGACCGAAACGGTGCTGTTCGGCGAAAACGGCATTGTTCCCCGCCTTCGCGCCGGTGCCGTGGTGCTGGCCTGCGCGACGGTTCCACCGGCATTTGCCCGCGAGATGGCAAAGAGGTGTGAGCAGCGTGGCGTGCACTATCTTGATGCGCCCATTTCCGGTGGTGCCGCGAAGGCTGCCAGCGGTGCGCTATCCATCATGGCATCGGGCACGCCCGAAGCTTTCGACGCGGCAGCAGCGGTACTCGACGCCATTGCAGAGCGCGTGTTCGAGCTCGGCCACACCGCCGGTGCAGGCAGTGCAATGAAGGCGGTCAACCAGCTTCTGGCCGGAGTTCATATCGCAACCATGGCTGAGGCTTTGACCTTCGGAATGACGCAGGGCATCCAGCCGGAAACCTTTGTCGAGGTCATCAGCAAATGCGCAGGCACGAGCTGGATGCTGGAGAACCGCGCACCGCACATCGTCGAGGGTGATTACACGCCTCGAAGCTCCATAAATATCTGGCCCAAAGACCTTGGAATCGTGCTGGATATCGCTAAATCCGCCGATTTCGATGCGCCCATCACGGCAACCGCGCTTGATCAGTTCAAGGCCGCGGCAGAAATGGGTCTTGGCTGGGACGATGATGCTGCGGTCGCCAAGGTCTATGCCCGCAAGTCCGGTCTGACGCTTCCCGGCGAAAGCTGAACACCATCGAGCTGAGAAGCCTGAGCAATTTCATTTGTGACATGTGCCGCGCAGAGGCTGCGCGGCATTCGACTTGATTGGGAGAAAAGGGACCATGAGCACGCTTTTGGGCTGCATCGCAGACGACTTCACCGGGGCGACGGACCTTGCCGGACTTCTTGCCCGCAGCGGAGTGCGTGTGTCCCTGCGCATAGGTGTTCCGACAGAGCCGCCACGCGATGTGGCAGAATTCGAGGTCATCGCACTGAAGTCACGTACAGCACCGGTGGACGAGGCGGTGGGTGAGGCACTGGCCGCACTGCGCTGGCTTCAGGCCGCAGGAGCGCCGCGCTTCTTTTGGAAATATTGCTCCACCTTCGACAGTACCCCTGAAGGCAATATCGGACCCGTTGCCGAAGCGCTGATGAAGGAGCTGGGTGTGGACCAGACCATCTACTGCCCTGCCTTCCCGGAAAACGGCCGCTCCATATTCATGGGCAACCTGTTTGTCGGGCGTCAGCCACTTGCCGAAAGCCCGATGAAAGACCATCCGCTGACGCCAATGCGCGACAGCAATCTGATGCGTTTGCTTGAGCCGCAGGTGACGCGTCCGGTAGGCTTGGCGGATCGGCTGACGGTAGCGGCAGGCGCTGACGTGCTGCACAACGAGCTTGATCGTCTGAAGGCTGAGGGCGTGGCGCATGTGGTGGTCGATGCCGTGGCCAATGATGATCTTGCGATCATTGCCGAAGCCTGCCGCGATATGACGCTTCTGACCGGCGGCAGCGCCGTCGCTATGCCGCTACCTGCGCTCTACCTGCAGGATGGTACCCTTTCCCGGGATGCGATCGGCGGGGCGAAGCCGCAGCTTGGCCGTCAAACGGTGGTGCTTTCAGGCAGCTGCTCGGCCATGACCAACAAGCAGGTCGCGCATTACCAGAAAGCGGGAGCGCCGGCATACAGGCTCGACCCGCTTGTGCTTGCCGAGGAAGGACCAAAAGCCGCGCTTGACTGGCTGGGACAGCAGGATCTGGCCAAGGCGCCCATCCTTTACGCAACTGCCGAGCCTGAGAAGGTGAAAGCATCGCAGGAAAAGCTTGGGGTGGCAAAGGCAGGTGCGCTGGTGGAAGAGGCGCTGGCGCATTGTGCCGTCGCTGCGCGCGATGCAGGTGCAAGGCGCATCATCGTGGCAGGCGGCGAGACGTCCGGAGCGGTGACGAAAGCGCTGGGCGTATCCCAGCTTGATATCGGCGCGGAAATAGCGCCCGGCGTTCCGTGGACCTATTGTCAGTCGAACGGCCAACAGATTGCGCTTACGTTGAAATCGGGCAATTTCGGCAGCGAAAGCTTTTTCAGTGATGCACAGGGAGTGCTTGATCAGTCATGAGCAGGGAAGCCCAGCTGCGAGAGCAGATCTGCCTTCTGGCAAAGTCGATGTTCGATCGTGGCCTGACCGGTGGCAGCACCGGCAATATCTCCGCACGCACGGAGGATGGCGGGCTTCTCGTCAGCCCGACCGGCACGAGCTTCGGGCGGCTTGATCCTGCGCGCCTCAGCCGGTTCGATGCGCAAGGCAATCTGATCGGTGGTGACAAGCCCACCAAGGAAATGCCGCTTCATTCGGCGTTCTACGAAACCCGCTCCACCGCAGGGGCCGTGGTGCATCTACACTCCTGTCACTCGGTGGCACTTTCCATGATGCCGGATGTGGACGAGGACAATTTCCTGCCACCGCTCACGCCTTACGCGATCATGAAGCTTGGCAAGGTCAAGCTTCTGCCCTTCTTCCTGCCGGGTGATCCGGCCATGGGCGAGGCAGTGCGAGGCCTCGCCGGCAAGCGATCTGCGGTGATGCTCGCCAATCACGGACCGGTGGTGGCGGCCAAGGATGTCGAGGCTGCCTGCAACGCAATCGAGGAGCTTGAGGATACGGCGCGTCTTGCCATGATGACGCGCGGCCTCAATCCGCGGGCGCTTTCCGATGAGCAGGTGCAGCAGCTTGTAACAAAGTTCGATGTGGAGTGGGACGCATGAGGTTCTCCGCCAATCTCGGCTTTTTGTGGAAGGACCGGCCGCTGCCTGATGCCATCCGGGCCGCGAAAGCGGCGGGCTTCACTGCCGTGGAATGCCATTGGCCCTATGATGTTCCCGCAGCCCAGGTTCTCGCCGCGCTGGAGGAGACCGGTCTTCCAATGCTCGGGCTGAACACCAGTCGTGGGGACGTGGAGGGCGGCGAAAACGGGCTTTCCGCGCTTCCCGGGCGCGAAGAGGATGCACGCGCGGCCATCGACGAGGCGCTCTCCTATGCCAGCGCCATCGGTGCCGCCAATATTCATGTGATGGCAGGTTTTGCTCAAGGCGAAGAGGCGGAAAGGACATTCCTCGCCAATCTGGACTATGCGTGCCGTAGCGCGATTGCCCATGGCATCACGATCCTGATCGAGCCTCTCAACCACTATGACGCGCCTGGCTATTTTTTATCGACGACCGAGCAGGCGCTGAGGCTGATCGAGACGCTGGGCGCGCCCAATTTGAAGCTGATGTTCGATTGCTACCATGTGCAGCTGATGGAAGGTGACGTGTCGAACCGCCTCAAGAAGCACCTGGCGCATATCGGCCACATCCAGTTCGCATCCGTGCCGGACCGGGGTGCGCCCGATCATGGCGAACTATTCTATCCCTATCTTTTCGCAACCATCGAAAAACTCGGCTATGACGCGCCTTTGGGTGCCGAGTACAAACCTACCGGCAGCACCGATGAAAGCCTGGGGTGGATGACGCGCTAAGGCGGCTTCAGGCAACCGTATCTTCTGCAATCATCGTCTGGATGCGCTCGGCCAGAATATTGATGTCGAAGGGCTTGGTGACCACCTGCATCCCATGTTGCAGATGACCGTGGTTGAACACGGTGTTCTCAGCATAGCCGGTGATGAACAGCACCTTGAGCTCGGGTCGGCAGAGGCGTGCAGCCTCGGCCACCTGGCGTCCGTTCATGCCATTGGGCAATCCGATATCGGTGATCAGCAGGTCAAGATGCTGGTCGGAGTCGATGATCTTCATGCCGGAGGGGCCGTCACCGGCTTCGAGAGCCGTGTAGCCGAGCTCCTCCAGAACATCGACCACCAGCATCCGCACCAGCGGCTCATCATCAATGACGAGAACGGATTTCGCCACCTCTGCCTCGGGCTGGCCCAGGGGCTGAGGCATCTCGTCGACTTCCTCATGCTCGCCAACATGCCGCGGCAGATAAATTTCCACCGTGGTGCCCTCGCCAAGGGCTGAGCTGATCTTCACGTCGCCGCCGGACTGGCGCACGAAGCCGTAGATCATGGACAAACCAAGCCCGGTTCCAAGGCCGATGGGCTTGGTCGTGAAGAAGGGGTCGAACGCCTTCTCCATTACCTCGCGGCTCATGCCGGTACCGGTATCCCTCACCGCCAGAAGTACATATTGGCCCGCATCGAGTTCGCATCGCCGAGCGGTCGTGGCGTCGAGCTTCTGGTTGCTGGTTTCGATCGTTATCTCTCCGCCATCCTGCATCGCATCGCGCGCATTGATGCACAGGTTGAGAAGGGCGTTTTCGAGCTGGTTGGGGTCGACAAGCACGTTCCACAAACGTCCATCGGTTACAGTGGCAACCGAAATGGAGGGACCGACACTGCGCCGGATCAGGTCCTCCATACCGCCAACCAGCTTTCCCATATTGGTCGGTTTCGGGTCGAGTGTCTGGCGGCGCGAAAAGGCGAGCAGGCGATGGGTGAGGGCTGCGGCGCGTTTTGTTGCGCCTTGCGCGCCGTCCAGCAGGCGCTCGATATCGGCGTGTCGGCCCTGGTTGAGACGCTTGGTCATCAGCTCAAGCGAGCCGGATATGCCTGCAAGCAGGTTGTTGAAGTCATGGGCCAGCCCGCCTGTCAGTTGGCCGACTGCTTCCATTTTCTGGCTTTGGCGAAGCGCTTCCTGCGCTTGTTCAAGCTCTGCAGCCGCCTCGCGTTCCCGCGTTATGTCGCGACCCGTTGCATAGGTGACCTCCCCTGTAGGCGCAGCCACCCAGGAAATCCAGCGAACCGAACCATCCTTGTGCCGATAGCGATTGACGATGCGCGGCTGGCCACCTTGGGCAGCCAGTTCGTAGGCATCAACAGTCTCCCGATGATCTTCCTCGACGACGAATTCGTTGACGTGATGGCCCACAAGCTCGTCCTCGCCATAACCGAGCACCGCTTGCCAGGCCGGGTTGACCCGACGGAAAAAGCCTTCAAAGTCGATCACGACCATCAGATCCGGCGATGTTTCCCACATCCGGTCGCGCTCGGCCGTGCGCTCGGCGACTTCGGATTCGAGATTCTCGTTCAGTTCGGTCAGTCGCAGTTCTGCAGCGCGGCGGCCGGAGATATCGTTGAACAGGATGGCAACGCGATGCTCTTCAGGGTCGCCGGTCCGGAACGCATAGACATCAAACCACCGGCCCAATGCCTCCGATCCCTGTTCGAAGCGTTCCGCAGCGCCTGTGCGTGCCACGCGGGCATAGGTCTCGAACCAGAATTCCTCAAGCGTCGGTGCGGCTTCCCTTAGCCACTGACCGAGGATTTCCTGCGGAAAGCCCGTATGCTTGTAGAAGGCAGGGTTTGCCTCCACGACGCGATAATCGATCCGTCCCTGGTCATCCGACAGGTTGACTTCGACGACGCAGAAGCCCGAATCGATCGAGTTGAACAGGGTCCGGTAACGCTCTTCGCTCTTGCGAAGCGCGATCTGGCTGCGGCGCTGCTCGGTCAGGTCGAGCATAGCGCCGATCATCCGGGTCGCACGGCCTTGCTCGTCCCGGATCACATGGCCCCGGTCGAAAACCTCGGCAAAGGTTCCGTCGGCTCGGCGAAAGCGATATTCATCGCTCCAGCTTTGCGCCGTACCGTCGATCGCCGCATGAATGCTATCATGGATACGCTGGCGATCTTCTGGATGAATCTGCTCAAGCCACCACTCGCCCGTGGGCTCCACCTCGTCCAGCTTGTGCCCGTAAGCGGTTTCGAGAGCCTCGTTCCAAAGCACGTAGTTGGTGGCGAAGTGCCAGTCCCAGATCGCATCATTGGTGGCACGTATGGCCAGCCGGTAGCGTTCATCCGTCTCGCGTGCAGCCGCCTCGGACTGCTTCTGTTCCGTGATGTCGCGAAAGAAGACTGCGAGGCCTTCTTCCACCGGGTAAACCCTTGTTTCAAGCCAGGCTTCGCGGCCATTCGCCAGACATCGATGGGTCATGGACGCGGTATGCCGCTCGCCCATTGCGCGCTTGTAGAATGCGCCCAGATCGGTTGCCTCTATCTCCGGGAAACAATGGAAATAGGACTGGCCCAGGAGCTCGTTGCGGGGCCGCTGCATGTGACGCACGAATTCGGAATTTACGTCCAGAATGCGAAAGTCGGAGTTCAGCAGAAGAAATCCTTCTGCCATGCCATCCAGAACGCCCTTCGCGCGCGCCTCGCTCTCGCGCAACCGACGCTCGGCCAGAACCTGTGCGGTGGTCTCGTTCAGTGGACAGAAAAAGCCAAGCACCTCGCCATGGCTGTCGCGTACGGGCGTGTAGGAGAAGCTGAAATGGGTTTCCTCGGGGTATCCCCTTCGGTTCAGGACAAGCTTTATGTCGTCCATGTGGACAGGCCGGCCAGCATAGGCCTGGTTCACGATGGGTATGAGGTCGTGTCGTATCTCGCGCCAAACCTCCAGAAAATCACGACCCAATGCCTTTGGATGCTTGGAGGCCAGTATTTCCGAATAGGCATCATTGTAGATGAGTGTGCGATCCTCACCCCAAACCAGAAACATTGGCTGGGTGGATGCCAGCATGATGCCGATAAGGGTCTTGAGGGCCGTTGGCCATTGATGTGGAGGGCCAAGATGGGAAGCGGTCCAGTCGTGACGGCGGACCAGCTCGCCCATCGCACTGCCGTCAATCAGAAAGTCGGCGCTGACCGACCCCAAAACGCCGCTTCCGCTATCGCTCATGCACTGTCGTCCTTCCCCTCATGGCGCCCGCGAAACGATCTCACCCGACGGTATCAGCCTTCAGCAGATTTAACGCTCAACCAGCGTTAGACAATAGGCTTTTCCCGCGCAAGGATTAACGGTTTCCAGCGCTGAGGGACGGGTCTTGATCGTCAACGGCAGTCCGTTCAGGCGCAGAGGCAGTACATCTCGATGGAAGATGGATGGTCGCGCTCGAGATGAATGCGATTGCGCGCGATATTGCTGGTGCGGGATGTCCCTTCAGGAGCACCGGTATTCGGATTCACATCATATTTGGGGAAGTTGGATGACGATATGTCGAGCCGGATCTTGTGGCCTTTGCAGAAACGGTTGGCGGTGGCGAAGGGTGTAATCTCGATCTCGAAGACCCCTTCGTCTGGTGAGACGAGTTCCGGGTACTCAAATGAGTTGCGGTAGCGCACACGGAAGATCCCATCCGTTATGTTGAGTGCGTAGCCGCGCGGGTAATCCTGCGACGGCGGATAGACATCAATCAGTTTCGCCGTGAAATCGGTGTCTGGAGCGTTCGTTGAGACAAAGAGACGGACGGTAACAGGGCCGGCGATGCAAAGGTCTTCTCCGAGAGGTTCGGTCTCGAAAGTCAGCACGTCCCTTCGGGCGCTCAGCGGCATGCCGGGATTCTTGCAGCCGTAGAAATTTTCCCGCTCGACCTGATCGAAGCCGCCGCCCCGGAATATAGGCTCGCCCGATGTCAGCGATCCACCAATGGTGGGCACGGGGTCGCGCGGGTCGAAATCATATTCAAGGTAGCGGCAGTCGGTCGATGGCGCTTCTTCTTTGAGTGCCATGTCCGGATGCAGGTAGAAGCGGCGTGGTGACGCTTCGGCAGGGGGCCAGTCCGTGCTGCGCCTCCATTCGCCACCATGCATCAGATGTCCAGCTTCGGTCTTCGCACCCCCGCCACCTCCCATCAGGAAGTAGTGTACGGGTGTGTCCAGCGCTTCAGCGGGAACATCCTTCTGCTTCAGCCATCGCTCAAACCAGCGCAATCGCAGTGTCAGCCAGTCCTGATCGACATGTCCGTCAAATGGCGCAGCAGGGCCGAAATCAACATCTCCGAACACTCTCTGGGAGCGATTACCGTGTGTCCAGCACCCCATGATGAGGATCAATGGGCGATCGCTCTTCTTGAGGCCCGCATGGTTTTCCAGCGTGGTGTGCACATAGGCATCATACCAACTCGACATCAGGATGGTCGGCACATTGTCCATCTGGTCATAATAACCTGCAGCCCAGATGCCGACTTTTTTCCAGAACGCGTTGAAGCTGCCATTCTGCCACTGGTCGAGGAGGTAGGCTTCATAGTCCGGGTCCCATCTGACCGGGCTGCGTCCCTTGGTCCAGGGCATCTGCGCAAACCAGCCGTGAAGGTCTTCCGCTTCGATGGCAGACCTGATCCGGACGTCGTTTTGCGCGAGCGGCGCTTCCATCGCGCGGTTATATGCCCAGGTTGCCTGCTTGAGCTCGAATGCGCCGCCCTGGCGGATGCCGCAGGTGAATGCGTTCGAAAACCCTCCGGAATCGATCGCCATGCAGGCCAGACCCGGCGGGTTGAGGCAGGCCATGGCCATCTGGGTGTGCGCGTCGTAGGAAAGCCCCATCGTGCCGATGCGCGAATTGTTCCAGGGCTGCGCCTCGATCCACACCATAGAGTCATAGCCGTCTTCACCTTCATTCAGATATTTCGTGAAGGTACCCTCGGACCCATATCGCCCGCGGCAGTCTTGCCAGATGACGATATAGCCCTCGCGCACGAGGCGGATTGCGAGGTCCTGCCGAGAAGCCGGTTTCGGGTTGGCCAGAGAAAGCTCGGTGCGTGGCGTTCCAGCCTTGTCATAGGGCGTGCGCTCGAAAATGACCGGCAGGGGTTCGGCCAATGGCACGCCACCCTTTGCCGGTCGATAGATATCCGTTGCCAGCCTGACGCCATCGCGCATCGGGACCATAACATCCCGATGTACGACCACATCGTCATGGAGTGCGATATGAGGCGTCAGTTCTGGCATGGGGTCAGTCCGTCTTCGTTACGTCTTGGGCAAGCGTGTATTCGGACAAGCCGCCATTGATGGTGATGCCTTCACGCGCGCCCCAGAAAACCTTCTGCCAATAGAGCGGAACGATAGGCGTTTGAGCGAAGGCTATGCGTGTCGCCTCGGCCAGCAGTTCGTTGCGCTTCTGCGGATCGAATTCCTGAAGCGCCACAGCCAGGGCCTTGTCGAATTCTTCGCTGGAGAACCTGACGCGGTTGAAGGCACCCGTGCCTGCTTCCTTGTCATAGGTCTGGATCAGGCTCGAAAGGTTGGGAGCCGAGGTGGGCGTGGATGAACCGAGCGAGAAGACGAATGCGCCGTAGTCGCCCGCACTCGCTGCCTTGGAGTAGACATTGTAGGGCAGAGCCTCCACACCCATGACCTTCAGGCCACCACGTGTGAGCATTTGTCCAAGGGCCTGAACGAGATCACCGTCTCCGGGGAAGCGGTTGTTGGAGGAATAAAGTTTCAGCGCGAATCCGTTCGGGTAGCCTGCCTCCGCCAGAAGCTCTTTGGCCTTCTCGATATCCGCTTCGTCAGGTGTCAGGTCGTCGGCATGTCCGCCCAGAACGGCCGGAACAAGCTGACCTGCCGGCACACCTGCACCCCCAAGGATACGATCGACAACAAGCTGCCGGTCGATCATAAGCGAAATCGCCTTGCGCACACGAGGATCGCGGAAAGGATTTTCCGCAAGCGGCTCGCCGTCGAGGTCAAACACCCCCGGTGCCTGGTCGAAGCGCTGGGACAGACCCAGATAGATCACGCGTCCCGATGCGGCAGACACGACATTGATGCCGTCCTGGCTCTCCAGCCTGGCAACATCAGCCGGCGGCACCGCGTCGATTAGGTCGACAGAGCCGGAGAGGAGCGCAGCAACACGTGCCGCATCGTTGGAGATGAAGCGGACTTCAACCTCCCTGAACTCCGGCTGATCGCCCCAGTAGCCGTCAAATGCCTCGATCGAAAGGCTCTCACCAGGCTTGAACGAGACGAATTTGTAGGGGCCCGTGCCCACGGTCGCATCGCCGGAATTGAAATCCTCTGACGTCTTCCCCTCGGCTGCGGATTTCGAGATGATGAAGACACGGCCGATGTCTTCGATCAGGGAGGGGGCAGGCTCCTTGGTCTTGATGCGAATGGTCAGGTCATCGACCTTCTCCATGCTGTCGATGGAAGAGACCATGTCCGAGAATGGCGCGGGGCTGTTGGGAACCTCGTCGGTCCGTTCCAGCGAGAAGATCACGTCATCGGCGGTCATTGCCGAACCGTCGTGGAATTTCACGCCGTCGCGCAGCTTGATCTCCCATGTGGTCTCGTCCACTGCATTCCATTCGGTGGCAAGCCCCGGGCTGATCTGCAGGTTCGCATCCTGTTCGATCAGGCGGCCGAACATCAGCTGCGCGGTGCCCTGATTGTTGCCGGTGCGTGAGAATTGCGGGTCGATTGAAGATGGTTCTGCTGCCCGGCCAATGGTCAGGTCAGCTGCGAATGCCGGTATGGCGACTGTCGCCATGAGAGCCGTAACGGCTGCGATACTGTAGCGCTTCATTGGTTATTCTCCCTCCGAGGTGGTTGTTGTTGTGGTGGCAGGTCATTGAGATGGCATGCGCTTTCGTGGTTGCCGTGCACGCGCTGCAGAACAGGGCGCTCGACGCGGCAACGATCGAAGGCGTGTGGACATCTCGGGTGGAAGTGGCAGCCCCTGGGCGGATTGACCGGAGAAGGGATCTCACCGCGGATGGTGGAGAAGCTGCGGTTGCGGCGGTCGATGCGCGGAATCTCATCGAGCAGAGCGCGGGTATAGGGATGGTTCGGTTCTTCGAAAATGCGTTCGACCGAAGCAGATTCCACAACCCGCCCCAGATACATGATCACGACGCGGTCACTGATATGCTGCACGACAGAAAGGTCGTGGCTGATGAAAAGCAGCGTCAGGCCAAGGCGCTGGCGCAGTTCCATGAACAGATTGATGATCTGCGCCTGGATCGAAACGTCGAGAGCGGCAATGCTTTCATCGCAGACAAGGAAATCGGGATTGACGGCCAGAGCTCTTGCGATGCCGATCCGCTGGCGCTGTCCGCCGGAGAACTGGTGGGGAAAGCGCTGTGCCATTTCGGGTTGAAGACCGACAGTCTCCAGAAGTTCGGCCACGAGTCTTGCCTGTCCAGCCTTGTCGACCAGACCATGGAAGCGAGGGGCTTCTCCAATGATGTCGCCGACGCGCCGCCTGGGGTTCAGTGATGACATCGGGTCCTGAAAGATGATCTGTGTCGCCAAGCGCATCTCGCGCTTCTTGCGGCCCTTGAGCGCTGAAAGGCTTTCGCCGTCGCGGAGTACGTCACCTTCGGTTGCTGGCAGCATGCCTGCCATGATGCGGCCCAGCGTGGATTTCCCGCATCCGCTTTCACCAACGAGCCCGACAACCTCGCCGCGCCTGATTTCAAGATCAACCTGATCGAGTGCGTGAACAACCGGCGGGGCCTGCATTGCGCCAAGAGCAATGGCCGCGCGTTCGGCAAAGTCGGTGTTTTTCTGGAACCGCTTGGTTACCTTTACCGCCTGGGCGAGCGGCGCTTCGTGACTGCTCATGATTCCGCTCCAAGTGGGTGGAAGCAGCGCCACTCGTGGCCGTGATGCTTCGAGATATCGGGTGCCAGACGACAGTCTTCGGTTGCGCGCGCGCAGCGCGGGCGGAAGGAGCAACCTGCGGGTCGGTTGAGTGCCGACGGTGCGGAACCCGGTATCTGGTGCAGCGGCACGCCGCGCCGGTTGGCCATGGGAGTCGAGGCGATAAGGCCTTTGGTATAAGGATGGCGGGAGTGATCGAGCACATGGTCGACAGGCCCCTGTTCCACGATGCGGCCCGCATACATGACCGCAATCTTGTGAGCGAGGCCGGCGACCACCCCCAGATCGTGGCTGATCCAGATGAGCCCCATGCCGAGTTCGCTGCACAGTTCCTGAACCTGCGCCAGGATCTGGCTCTGGATGGTGACATCCAGAGCTGTGGTCGGTTCGTCGGCAATGATGAGATCGGGTCCGTGAAGCAGCGCGGTGGCTATGGCAACGCGCTGGCGCATGCCGCCGGAGAATTCGTGCGGATAGGCATCCAGTCGTTCTTCCGGGGAAGGGATACCCACCTTGCCAAGGGCGTCGCGCGCGCGTTGCCGGGCTTCGCTGCGGCTTACCTTGTCATGCGCGCGCACCGTTTCAATCATCTGCGTGCCGATGCTCAAGACCGGGTTCAAGGTCATCATCGGGTCCTGGAAGATCATCGCGATACGATTGCCGCGGATGTGACGCTTCCTCTTCGGGTCGAGGGTGAGCAGGTCTTCGCCCTTGAAGCGGACGGAGCCTCCGACAACTTCACCGGGCGGGTCGAGCAGTCCCAGCAATGAGAAACCCGTTATCGATTTGCCCGACCCGCTTTCGCCCACGAGCCCCAGGACCTCACCGCGCGCAACCGTGAAGGAGACGCCGTCCACCGCTTTCACCAGACCAGCCGGTGTGGCGAAATGGGTCTGCAGGTTTTCCACTTCAAGCAGGGGGGTGCTCATTGAACCAGCCTCGGGTTGAGCGTTTCGCGAAGGCGGTCGCCTACCAGATTGATGCTGAAAACGAGGACCAGCAGGAGAAGGCCGGGAAACACGCTCATCCAGTAGATGCCCGCGAGAAGCACCTGGTATCCGTTGGCGATCAGAAGACCGAGTGACGGTTCGGTGATGGGCAGCCCGATCCCGAGAAAGCTCAGTGTGGCTTCGGCTGCGATGGCGCTAGCCACTTGTATGGTGGCAATCACGATGAGCGGGGGCAGGCAGTTCGGCAGAATTTGTGCGAACAGGATGCGGGGCGAGGAAAGGCCCAGACATTTGGCCGCTTCCACATAGTCCCGGCTGGATTCCACCAATGCGGCCGCTCTCACGGCACGGGCAAAATAGGCCCATTGCACGAAAACCAGCGCGAGGATGACCTTCCACGTGCCCTGGCCGAAAACCACCAGGATCATCAGCGCCACCAGGATGGTCGGGAAGCCAAGCATCAGGTCCACGAAGCGCATGATGAAGCTGTCGAGGCGTCCTCCTGCATAGGCTGCAATCAGGCCGAGCGAGGTGCCGACGGCCAGTGCGAAGAGGCCCGATATCAGGCCGACGCCAAGGCTTGTGCGCAGCCCGTACATCATGGCCGAGAGCATGTCGCGCCCCTGGGTGTCGGTACCAAGCCAATAGGTGATGCCGGTTGATCCCTCGCTCAGAGGTGGCAGTTTGCTGTCGAAGAAATCGATCTGCGCCAGGTCGTAGGGGTTCTGCGGTGCCAGAAGAGGCGCCAGCATCGCTGCTGCGATCAGCAGCAGGCAGACTGCCAGTGCTACCGTCGCCTTCGGGCTCATCAATATGCCCCTGATGGCGCGTGCAAAAAGGCTCTGTCCGCGCAGGAACGAAGGAGCTTTGCTCATTGTGCGCTTACCCGAATGCGTGGGTCGAGCAGCGAGTAGAGCGCGTCGACGCAGAAATTGATGACGATGAACATGGTCACCACGATGAGGATGTATGAGACGATGATCGGACGATCGAGTGCGTTGATGGAGTCTATGATCAGCTTGCCGATGCCCGGCCATGCAAAGATCGTCTCGGTCACAACGGCGAAGGCGACCAGAGAACCGAACTCGATGCCGATGACGGTGATGATGGGTATGAGGATGTTTTTCATCACATGGACGAAAAGGATCCGGGGAGACGATATGCCCCGTGCGCGCGCGAATTTGACGAAGTCGAGCGGCATGGTCTCCTGAACACCGGTGCGGGTCAGGCGGATGACGAGTGCGGTCTGGGCCAGCGCCAGGTTGATGGCTGGCAAAAGGAGGTGTTTGAGGCCGTCCCAGGTGGCGAAACTCGTCTCCACGCCAAGTATCGTGCCCGTCTCGCCGCGCCCCGTCGACGGTAGCCAGCCGAGCGTCACGGAGAAGATCATTATCAGCATCATGCCCTGCCAGAAATTGGGCAGGGAAAAGCCCAGGATCGACCCCGTCATAATCGTCTCGTCGGTCGCCGAGCCTGCCTTCACGCCAGCCCACAATCCAAGTGGAATGCCGATGACGAGCGAGAGAACGAGTGCCGTGAATGTCAGCTCGAGCGTGGCAGGCAACCGCTCAAGAATGACTTCGGTCGCCGGGCGATTATAGACAAAGGATCGGCCGAAATCGCCTTGCACGGCATCAGTGACGAAGCCGAGATACTGAACGGGGAGGGGTTCGTTCAGCCCGAGCGATTCTGCGACCTGCTCACGTTCGGCGATAGAGGCATCTGCGGGCAGAAGTATTTCGAGTGGATCACCAATGGCAAAGACGCCGGTGAAGACGATCACCGAGGTCGCGATCAGCACGATGACTGCCTGCATCAGCCTGCGTATCAAAAAGGCGGTCATTTATTCCCCCAATCCGGACCGTGGCGACGGCGCGCCCGATCTCTCTCCTGTCGAGCAATTGCATAGGCTGGAAAGATGATGCAATAATATGATGAAAATCGCTTGATATATGAAATTTATGCATAGGAAACATTGATGCGGCTTTCGCTTTTGCAAACCTATCAGGCGATTGTGGAGACCGGCACCACTCAAGGTGCCGCCGACAAGCTCAACCTTTCGCAATCGGCTGTGAGCCGACGGCTCACACAGCTTGAGGAGATGTTGCGCATCAAGCTCTTCATTCGGGACAAGACGCGACTGATCCCTACCCGCGACAGCAAGATCCTGCAGGCGCAGATGCAGCTTCTGCTTCAGCGCAACGAGAAGCTTCTCTCATTGGCCAGTGAACTGCGTCAGGGCAATTCACCGGCGATCAGACTTCGAATAGCGTTCCCGGCCAGCCTCACGCTTTCCATCGTGCCTGCGATCATCAAGCAGTTTCTGGAGCGCTCGCCGCTGGTGCAGGTGGAGCTTCACAGCGGCTCCTATGACACGATCGAACGAATGCTTCTTGATGAGCGCGCGGAACTCGGCTTTCTCCGAATGCCGGTGGAACGGTCGGGGTTGGCGGAGAACCCGCTGATCAGCGTGAACACCGTTTGCGTTATGCCGGAGGGGCATCCCCTTTCCAGCCAGGATGTCGTGGACGTGAAGGATCTGGTCGGCGAGCCGCTGATACTTCTTGGCAGGATGCGTGCGCCAAGGCATGAGATTGATGCGCTGTTTTCCCAGGCCCGTCTGCGCCCGAATGTCAAACTGGAGGCGCATTCCGTTCTCTCAGCCTGTGGTATGGCAGCGTCGGGCCTCGGCATAACCCTGGTCAACGAACTGATGGCGCGTGACTATGCTCACATGCCGGTCGAAATCAGGCCGCTGAAACAGAGCATAACCCACTCTTTCGCGATGGCTCATCCTCTGGACCTGCCACTTGGCGAGGCAGCGCGTCAGTTCGAGGAGACGACCGCGGATTTTCTGCGGACGCATTTTTCGCGCTTCGCAAGGTTTCCCGATCCTTGATCGTCAGAAAGCACCTTTCCGGAAGGAAGCCGGCACGTTCGGTCATCTGCAGCCGCATGCATTGATCGAGCAATAAACCCCACTCCGCAATTGCGGAGCGGGGGCAGGCGGACCGTCTGCTATTCGACTTCAAATGCCTGTGGGTCAGGCCCGCATCTCTCGCCGGCTTCGAGTGCTGCAATGGCGGCCATCTCCGCGTCGCTCAGTGCGAAGTCGAAGATGTCGAGATTCATTGCCAGATGTTCCGGTCTGGTGGAGCGAGGGATCACCGAATGGCCGAGCTGGATATGCCAGCGCAGAATGACCTGCGGAGCGGACTTGCCGGTTCGTTCACATACGAGGCGGATCGCTTCGCTATTGAAGTTCTTCCCATTGCCGAGCGGGGTCCACGCCTGTGTCAGCACATTGCGCTTCTCGTTGGCCAAGCGCACTGCAGGGTTCTGGAAGGAGGGGTTGATCTCGATCTGGTTGACCGCCGGGACGACACCTGTCGCGTCAATGACACGGTCGAGATGGTCCGGGTTGAAATTGGAAACGCCAATTGAGCGCAGTTGCCCGTCGGCGCGCGCGTCGATCAGCGCCTTCCATGTTTCGATGTAGAGGTTCTTTTCCGGGCAAGGCCAGTGGATGAGGGCAAGGTCGAGATAGTCCACGCCAATTCGGGAGAGCGAAGCTTCGATCGCTTTGCGTGCCTTGTCGTATCCCTGTTCGCTGTTCCACACCTTGGAGGTCACGAAAAGCTCGTCCCGAGCAATGCCGGACTGGCGGATACCCTCACCCATTCCGGCTTCATTGCCGTAGATGAATGCGCCGTCGATCAGGCGAAAGCCGAGATCGGTCGCCGAAGCAACTACGCCTGGCACCGCCGCTTCATCGATCTGCCATATGCCGATGCCCAGTTGCGGGATCGAATGGCCATCATTCATGCGGATCGTGGGGATGGCGGTCATCGGAAACTCCATTGGCTAGAAAATTCAGGATGAAGGGCTCGGGAGAGCTTTGAGGCGGAACAAACCTGGCGCCCGCAGGCGGGGCGAGCGTTTCGTCTTGCGGGTGAAAAAGTACCGTCATTCCGGCCGCAAGCCCCGCGCGCGTGCCAATGATACTGTCCTCAACGACAAGACAGTCTGTCGGCTGCAGACCAAGCTTGCGGGCCGCAAGCAGGTAGCAGTCAGGAGCAGGTTTCCCTGCAGCGACATCGTCCCGGCATACCGTTACCGAAAGTGCCGAGGAAAGCCCGCTGCATTTCAGGCCGAAGCCGACCTCAAGACGTGTGGAGTTTGAAACGATCGCCATGGGAACGCCTTTGCGCGCCAGTCGCATGGCAAGACCGGCAGATGGCTCGCGGCGCGTGATTAGATCTGAGGCGCGTTGAAAGTGCTGCCATTTGAGACCGGTCCAATGCTCGAATGTGAGGGCGGTTCCGGTCATGGCGGAAAGCGCTTCAAAGACACGGTCCCCGCTGGCGCCCAGAAGCTGATCGTGAAATCCGTCTTCGATCTCCACGCCCAACTCGGCAATGGCGCCCGCGAATGCGGCTGCATGCACCGGCTCACTGTCGACAAGCGTTCCATCCAGATCCCACAAGACGCCAAAGCTCATGAAAGCCGGTCCAGCTGCTCGTTGAGTGCGCTTGAGGCTTCATAAATGCCCGCGTAGATCGGCATCATCCGGTCGTAGATCTCTACCCATTGCGGGTTTGGAGCAATCTCACCGGAGAACCTGACCATCCGCCTTGCGGCAGTCTCGAGATCGGGCGCGTCTCCGCTCGCACGGGCCATCAGCATTGCGGCGCCGATAACGCCGCATTCAAGTTCTTCCGGCACGAGGTAAGGGACATTGTACATGCTGGCCTTTATGCGCAGCCATAACGCGTTCTTTGCTCCACCACTTGCGGCAACGATGCGCTCCGGTCGGCCATGATTGCCCTGTAGCTTGTCGAGCCTCATGCGCACCGAAAACGCTACACCCTCAAGCACTGCCCGATGAAGGTCGCTAATGCCGTGGGCGGCGGTGAGACCGAAGAACTGCGCGCGCGAACTTGGCCGAAAACGTTCGCCGGACAGGTACGGGAGGAAGAAAAGCTTGTTGGCACCCACCGGTGCCTGTTCGGCATCGAGTGCAATCTGCTCGTAGCTGCGCTCATTGGTGTGGAAGGCCCTGCGCGCCCACCGTACAGCATCGCCACCAGCATCCAGCAGCGTCATTGCGCCCCACAGCCCGTTTGCGGCGATGACATTGGAAACCTCCGCGTCGATCACCGCCTCGTCATGCATCAGGGTGATGATGGTGGATGTTCCGGTAACATCGGATCCCATCCCGCTTCGGGTCACACCTGAACCGATCAGCGCCATCGGGTAGTCGCCGGCGCCGACCAGGACGGGAATGTTGGAGGAAAGACCGATTTGTTCTGCCACCTCGGCGCGCAGATGACCCAGAATGTCGCCGGGTTGGCGTAGCGGGGGAAGAAGCTTCTGCGGGACCCCCGTCAGGTCGCAAAGGGTTTTCGACCACTCCCGTGTTTTCCAATCCATGAGGAATGAGAGAGAGGCTTCGGTATGGTCCTGCGCCCGCTCGCCCGTCAGGCAGAAATTGATCCAGTCCTTGGGCATCAGGAGGGTTGCTGCACGCTCCAGCGCATGCCGGTCGTTCTCGGCCAGCCAGGCGATCTTGAATGCCGGCCATGCGGTAGCAGGACGGTTTGCGGCAATGGGCAGTATCTTCTCGAGGGGAACCCGGTCCTCGAATTCGGACACCTGCGGCGCAGTGCGCTTGTCGTTCCATAGCGGGACGGCTTCACGCGTCAGATTGCCAGCCTCATCAATGAGAACCGTGCCGTGCATCTGCCCGCACACACAGATTGCAGCCACCCGTGCATGTGCGTTTTCAACCTTGCGAAAAACGTTTGAAATCGTTTCGAGAGTGCCGGTCCACCAGTCCGACGGGCGCTGTTCCGCCCAGCCGAAACGGGGAACGATCTGCTCATGTTCCTTGTGCGAGAAGGCGAGGATGCGGCCATTGCGAGCCACCAGCGCGGAACGCAGGCCTCCGGTGCCGACATCAACTGCAAGATAGAGGTCACGCATGTTCAGAGGCTGTGTTCGCTTTCAATGTCGAAAAAGTGGGCTTTGGACATGTCGATCTGCACCGTACAGGAATTCTGCGGCGTCACGTCGAAATGTGGTTCGACCTGCGCGACAAGTTTCTCCTGCCCGACATGGCCCAGCACGAGTGTATGGGCCCCAAGCGGCTCGAGCGTATCGCATGCGAAGGTAAAAGGTGCCGGGCGTTCGCCGCCATTCATGTGTTCGGGGCGAATGCCGAGAGTGACGCGCTCCCTTGGGCCGACACGCTGAAATGTTTCCGGGGGCAATTCAAGCCGCTGTCCGTCGAGCCAGGCTGCGCCTTCGCGGGTAGAGACCTCGAAGAAGTTCATGGCAGGTGACCCGATGAAGTTCGCCACAAAGCGGTTTGCCGGTCGCTCATAAAGGGCAATGGGTGCATCCACCTGCTCGATCACGCCTCCTCTCATGACAACGACGCGATCAGCCATTGTCATGGCCTCGACCTGGTCATGGGTTACGTAGACGGCGGTCGTGCCAAGTCGCTTCTGCAGAAGCTTGATCTCGGTGCGCATCTCCACCCTGAGCTTGGCATCAAGATTGGACAGTGGCTCGTCAAACAGGAATACCTCCGGGTGGCGCACCAGTGCCCGCCCGATCGCGACACGCTGCCGCTGACCGCCCGACAGGTTTTTGGGCTTGCGGTCTAGATAAGGTTCCAGGCCGAGAAGACCTGCCGCTTCGCCCACTCTTCTCGCTATTTCCTCACGCGGTGTGCCGTGAACCTTCATGGCATAGCCGATATTCTCGCGGACACTCATATGCGGATAGAGCGCGTAGTTCTGAAAGACCATCGCACAGTCCCGCTCGCCTGGACGCATGGCGGTGACATCGCGACCTGCAATGCGAATGGAGCCGCTCGAAACGCTTTCCAGCCCGGCCAGCATGCGTAGAGTTGTCGTCTTTCCGCACCCCGAGGGGCCTACAAGAACTATGAACTCGCCCTTCTGGATGGCGAGGTCGAGCGGAGGGATAACCTCTACCGGCCCGAACGACTTGGTGATCTTCTCGAAGGAGATATGCGGCTGGGTTGGGGAAGTCATGGATACGCAACAACCTTAGAAAGAGGTTCTGGAAATGGCCCGGCCACCTGGCCGGGCCATTTCGTGCTGTGGAGTTATTCGACAGGAGGCAGGCCCATCGAGGCACGGTAGGCCGCAAGCTGGCTTTCACGGCCGAAATCGTCCGTCAGCTTGTTCCATTCCTGGGCAATGCTATCCAGCGCTTCCTGCGGCTCAACCTGTCCGGCCAGCGCCTTGGACAGTTCGATCTCCAGAACCTCTGTATAGGAGAAGAAGCCCGGCAGACGCAGGTCAAATGCAACATTGGGGCTGTCGAGGGTCGCCCGCTGCGCACCCAGATAGCTTGCAGCCTCTTCTTCCGTGAAGATCTCCTTCCAGTTCTCCAGGTTCTCGTAGTGGCTGAGGCGGTATGGATTGACGGCGGTGTTCGCAGTCACAATAGCCCTGCCGGAAACCTCGATGCTGGTTACCTCCTCCACGAAAGACCATGCAGCTTCCTGATTGTCACTGTCGGAAGGAACAGCAAGCTGCCAGCCGCCGAATGCAAGGAAAGGCGAGGCGACAGGTTCATCAAACTTGTCCCAGCTTTCGGTCTTGTGGTTCCAGATTTCCTTGGCACCGGGCAGCACCGCTGTGCGTACATTTCCGGCAATCGCTCCTTCAGTTGCACCCAGTACCCCTGAGTCTGCCCAATCGATGTTCATGGCAACGCTGCCGCCGGAATATAGCGGACGAACGTCACCCGAACCGTTGTTCAAGGCGCCGGGCGGGTTGAACTGAAGACCCTTCATGTAGTCTTCGAGCGCCTTCAGCCAACCGGGATTATTGATCTGGGCGTCCATGGTCTCGGGATCGAAGAACATCGACCCGGGATTGGCCGGGTTGTTGGTGTAGCTGGCGGCGTGGCTGAAGAAGTACCAGAATTGCTGGCCGCCACGCTTGTAGGCTTCCGCAGTGCCGTAATCGACCTTGTCGCTTTCAGTGAAGAATTCGGCAATGTCGTAGTACTGGTCCCAGGTCACCGGAGCGGCGAGATCGTAGCCGTATTTCTCCTTGAAGGCGCTCTTGTTGGCCTCATCCTCAAACAGATCCGCCCGATAGTTGAGCATGTGCATGTCGCCGTCCATCGTGGCAGACTTGACTTCGCCGCCCCACGACATCAGGCGCTCGCGATAGACCGGATGAATGTCGTCCCAGCTTTCACCCGACTGCATCGCTTCGGGCATGACCGACAGATAGGGCGCGAAATCGGGTACCCATGCAGGGATGAAGCCGATCACGTCAAAATCGCCGGTCTGTTGGCTCATGGCCGTCAGAAATTTCGGATAAAGCTCGGAGAATGGAAATTCGACCAGCTCCACCTTGCCGCATGTCTTCTCCGACCATGTTTCTGCGGCAATCTGCAGCGCAGAGGCAATGAAGGGGCCGTTCTGCGTGGACACCGTCAGCGTGACGTCCGAGAAATCCGGTGAACATTCTGCGTGGGCCAGGCTGGCTATCGGCACGAGTGCCGTTGCAAGCAGTAACTTCTTCATGGATGTACTCCCTCCCTTGATATGGCCGCTACTTGATGGAACCGGCCAGAAAGCCCGAACGCATCATGCGTCCGAGAAACACAGCGACCGCTATCATCGGGACGATCGAGATGAGCGCGGCCACGGAAATTGCCCACCATTCATCGCCGCGGCTCGAATTCTGACCGGCCATGAGTATGGGAAGCGTCTGCCATTTCGAGGATGTCAGCAGCAGAGCGAAGAGAAACTCGTTCCAGATAAAGGCCAGCACGATCATCGATGTGGCGATGAGGCCTGGCTTCGACATGGGAAGCACGATCTGAAAGAAGATGCGCAGGCGGCCAATGTCATCGACCATCGCGGCTTCCTCGACCTCTACCGGAACATTTGAAAAGAAGTCGCGCATGAGCCAGACCGCAAAGGGCAGGCCAAAGGCGGTATATGCGGCAACGAGACCGGGGAAGCTGTCGAGAAGCCGTACACCCACCTTGTTCATCTCCGCGTAGAGCAGGAACAGCGCGAAAGCCGAGACAACGGGCGGGAACATGCGCTGTGAGACGAACCAGAAGGTGACGTCGTCGTTCTTCAGAACCGGCCCTGGCAGATCAAGCCCGTTAAGCAGGATCGCGACCGGCAAGGCCACCAGCATGACAACCAGCAATGCCATGGGTACGCCAAGCCCGATCACGTGCTTGAGCACGACGAAACCACCGATGGAGAGCACACCGAATGCAAGCCCCGCCAGAAGGCGGATGCGAAACTCGAAGCGGACCAGGGAATAGGCTGCCATGGCGCCCAGCAGGACGGACAAGGCGGTCGAAACGACAGATACCGCGATCGAACTCAGGATCGGGCCGGCAAAGTCGCCCCTGATGCCCGAGAAGGCATCGATGAATGCCTGCAGGGTTGGCTGGAAATCGATGAAGGGAAGGTAGGTTGCGCCCTGGCTGACGGCCAGTGGAGGCTTGAATGCCGTTACCAGTACCCACCAAAGCGGAAACAGGCAGAAAATGAGCCAGACGAGGGCCAGAACCAGGCCGAGGCTGCGGAAATGATGGCGCTGCATCACTGGTACCTCCTCATCATGCGTTGTGCTGCGGCGAGGTAGAGTGTCCCGAAGACGATCACCACGATGAGGAAGAGGAAGCTCAGTGCCGAGGTCATCCCGATATTGAACTTCTTGAAGCCCTCATTGTAAGCGAAAAGGGTCAGCGTTTCGGTGGACGTGCCGGGGCCCCCGCCTGTGAGCACAAATACCGTGTCGATGATCTTGAAGCCTTCGATCAGCCGGATGAAGATGACGGCGACCGAGAGAGGCAGCAGCATCGGGAAGGTGATGTCCCGGAAGCGGCGCCAAACGGAAATATTGTCCACCTGCGCTGCTTCAAAAACCTCGTTCGGCAGCCCCTGCAGGCCGGCCAGCATCAAGAGCACGACAAATGGCGTCCACTGCCAGACCTCCACGGTAACCAGGGTCGCCAGCGCGAAAGCCGGTTGCGTCAGGAATGGCAGATTTTCGAGCCCGAACAGGCTGAACATCTCGTTGACCGGGCCGAGAACCGGGTGGAAAAGCATGCGCGCGATCAGTGCCACGCTCACCGGTGCAAGAAACATGGGTAGCAAAAAGCTTACCCGGTAGAGGCTCGCGCCCGGAACATTGTGGTGCAGCGTCAGAGCCAGCGCAAAGCCCAGCACATACTGGATGGCGACAGATATGAACACGATGACGGCGGTGACCTGTACCGAACCCCAGAAGCGGGCAGACGCGAGAATATCGGCATAGTTGTCGAGGCCAACGAAACGCGGCGGCAATGGCGGCACAATCCTGATCGACTGGAAGGACACCACGAGCGCATAGATCAGCGGGAACAGTGTGACCGCCAGCACCAGCAGAAATGCCGGGAACATGAACACGTGTTTGATCCTGTCGTGCCGTGCGCCGACGCTCATTTCAGCTCCTCCCTTTATTCTGGATCGACCATGCAGCAGCTCAGGAGGCAAATCAAGCCAAAAATGTAGTATAGCTACGTTTTTGCGTCGGCGGCATTCAAGATCGGCGTTCTTGCCTGACGAATCGCGATTCGGGGTATTCTGCCAGAAAACATAGCTGAATAGCGCTCTGATGTAAGGTTGCGAAGATCATTTCGGTGGCCTGCTCACGAGACTTGGGTGTTGCGAATCCGAATCTCATATTGCAATCCGCTTCATATTTTGTAGTTTACCTACTAAATTTTTGAGAGGATCGCATGTACCAATCACCTTCTTCGCACCGCATTGATCCGAACACCGGGGAGATGAGCGGTGCTTCCGGGCGCTACGAGAAGCGGCTCAACCAGCTTGCGGGCATCTATGGGGATGAAGAGGCGTTCGCCGCCGCCAGCGCGAGGGACGGTGAGCGTGTGGTCTATTATGTTCACGAGAAGCGTCCCCAGCAGGAGCGCGGCGATCTCATTTTCGGGACAACCTTCATGGAGCCCGGACGCATCGGCGATGAGTTCTTCATGACCCGTGGGCATATCCACGCCTGCGCAAACCGTCCCGAGACCTATTATGGCGAGAGCGGCAACGGTGTCATGCTGCTGGAGAATCCGGAAGGCGAAACGCAGGTCCTGGAGATTGCGCCGCGAGAGCTTGTCTACGTCCCCCCGATGTGGATCCACCGCTCGGTCAATACCGGTACCACGCCCCTTGTCATGAGCTTCTGCTATCCGAGCGATTCCGGGCAGGATTACGAGATCATCGCTCGCTCGGGTGGCATGGCGAAACGGATCGTGGCCCGCGGCAATGGCTGGGCTGCGGTCGACAATGAGAGCTATCGGCCAAGAAGCGCCGAAGAGATCGCCCGCGTCAAAGCCAGCATCGCCTAGGAGTAATAATTCATGAGCATTTTCGACACCCTATCGGAACATGGCGTCGTGCCGGTCATCGCGATCGACGATGCGAAGCAGGCGGTTCCCCTGGCCGACGCATTGCTGGAAGGTGGACTGCCCGTTGCCGAGATCACCTACCGAACATCTGCTGCACGTGACGCGATTGCAGCTATGGCCGAAGAGCGTCCGGAACTGGTGGTTGGCGCAGGTACGGTTCTTACCGAAGAACAGGCGGACAGCGCGAAGGCTGCGGGAGCCCGCTTTGCGCTTTCACCGGGCATTGATGCGGCAGTGCTGGCACATGCGGCCAGCATCGGGTTGCCTTTCGCTCCTGGCATCATGACTCCGTCGGAGCTGCAGATGGCACTTCGTCATGACTGCAAGATGGTCAAGTTCTTTCCGGCCGTTCCCGCGGGTGGACCTGCGATGCTGAAGAATATCGCCGCGCCCTACGCTCATACGGGGATTGGTTTCAATCCGACCGGTGGTGTGACATTGGCCAATCTGGCCGACTGGCTTTCCATGCCCGCCGTGCGCGCCGTTGGCGGCACCTGGATCGCAAAGCGCGAAGACATCATGGCGGGCAATTGGGCTGCCATCAGCGAAAATGCGCGTGCGGCTGTTGCCCGCGTAAAGGAAATCAGGAGCGCATGATGCGACTGGAGCCAGCAACGCGTCCCACCTTCTACTTCATTGGGGTCACGACCGGGAAATCGTCCATCATGAAGGTTTTTCCGCGATGGGCGGAATTCCTTGATCTTGGCGATGTGGAGATGAAGGGTATCGACCTCGTGCCTCATGACACGCGCGAGAACTACCGCGCTGTGGTCGACTTCCTGAAGTCCGACCCGCTTTCCCTGGGCGCTCTTGTAACCACTCACAAGCTCGACCTTTATGCTGCCTGCCGCGACATGTTTGATGTCATAGACCCACATGCCGAGCTGATGGAGGAGACGTCCTGCCTTTCCAAGCGGAACGGCGAGCTCGTCTGCCACGCCAAGGATCCGATTTCGTCCGGTCTGGCCATCGATGGTTTTGTCCCCGCCGGTCACTTTGAGAAAACCGGAGCTGAACTGTTTTCGATGGGTGCCGGAGGGTCCACCATCGCACTCACCTGGCACATGATGCAGAAGCAAAGAGGCGCTGACCGGCCAAGTCGTATCGTCGTGACGAACAGGAGCCAGCCCCGGCTCGATCATATCCGCAAGATCCATCAGATGATCGGTTGCGACATTCCTTGCGACTATGTCCTTGCCCTTGAACCGGAAGACAATGACCGGGTCATGGAAACGCTGAAGCCGGGTTCGCTGGTTATCAACGCAACCGGTCTTGGCAAGGACGCGCCGGGGTCTCCGCTAACATTCGACGGACGTTTTCCCGATCGCGGGATCGTCTGGGAACTGAACTATCGTGGTGATCTGGTCTTTCTCGAACAGGCGCAAGCGCAGGAAAGGGAGCGCGGCCTGCAGATCGAAGACGGCTGGACCTATTTCATCCATGGCTGGACCCAGGTCATCTCGGAAGTATTCGACATAGACATTGCCACAGGCGGCGATCAGTTCAACGAGATTTCCCGCATTGCCGCAGAAGCCACGGGGCGTGGGCAATGAACAGGATTCTCATTACGCCGCGCTCCCTGTCTCGAAGCGGCCATCCCGCGCTGCACCGCCTTGAAGAAGCCGGCTACGAACTGGTGATGCCGACGCCGGGCAAAACGCCCCGCGAAGCCGATCTCCTTGCGGCAATACCCGGTTGCGTGGGCTGGCTGGCGGGGGTGGAGCCTGTTTCGGAAGCCGTGATCGATCATGCCGATGCGCTGCGCGTGATCAGTCGCAATGGAACGGGCGTTGATAATCTGCCAATGGCCATCTTGCAGCAGCGAGGCATACGGGTGCAGCGGGCCGAGGGCACCAATGCGCGCGGGGTTGCGGAGCTTGCGCTGTCACTCTCTCTGGCGGGCCTGCGCGACATCGTGTCGACCCATTGCGGTCTTCAGGAAGGCAAATGGCCACGCCGGATCGGCAGCGAAATCAGAAATGCTGATGTGGGCGTGATAGGTCTGGGCGCGATCGGTGTCGAATTTGCACGGTTCTGTCTTGCCTTGGGTGCCCGTGTGCGCGGTTTTGATCCATTCGCGCCCGAGGACAGACTGATGGATCCTTCATTCAGGCGCTGCAGTCTGGATGAGGCGTTGGACGCGGCGCAAATCGTCAGCCTGCATGCCCCAATGGCAAAAGATGGAAGTCCGCTTCTTGGGGAATCTCAGCTTTCGCGTCTCGCTCCGGGGGCAGTTCTGGTCAATACCGCGCGCGCCGGTCTCGTGGATGATAACGCGCTGCTTGCGGCACTCGAGGCAGAAAGGATTGCAGTCTATGCCACGGATGTGTTCCACACGGAGCCGCCGGAAATGACGCGGTTGCTGCGCCACCCTCGCGTTATCACCACCACGCATATCGGAGGCTTTACCAGACAATCTGTGGAGCGATCCACCGTGCGTGCCGTAGACAATATTCTTCAGGTTCTGGTCTCGCATGCGGCTTGAGCGCGGCAAGGGCTTCCCCCCACTCGGCACACCCTCGCTCTACTGGCTGGGGCAAGCGGGGTTCTGGATTGATACGGGTCGGCACAGGGTGATCATCGATCCCTATCTCTCCGACAGCCTGGCGCGCAAATACAGGGGGCGCAAACACCCCCATGAGCGGATGATGCCACCGCCGGTGACGGTCGATGAGCTGCCGGAGCCCGATCTTGTGCTCATCACCCATGCCCATACGGATCATCTGGACCCCGACACGCTCGGTCCGCTGCATGAGCGGTTTAACAAAGTGCCTGTCGTGGTGCCTGCTGCGATCGAACACGTGGCGCAGGAGCGCATCGGTCACGGTGCCAGGCTCGTTGCGGTTGACGCGGGAGATCGGCTGAAGCTTGCTGAAGGGCTTGAGCTGTCAGTGTTTCCGGCAGCGCATGAAGAGCGCGAAGTGGATGAGGAAGGCCGGCACCTGTTCGTCGGTTACGGTCTGAGGACAGACAACTTCTCCCTCTACCATTCCGGGGACAGTGTTCCGTTCGCCGATCTGGACGCTCAGATCCGGCGATTCGCCCCGCAGATTGCCCTGTTGCCGGTTAATGGCCGCGACAAACAGCGTCGCGCCGATGGCATTCCCGGGAATTTCACGCTGGATGAGGCGATCCACCTGTCCCGCGATTGCGCCTTTCTCGTCCCGCATCACTTCGGTATGTTCGCCTTCAATACAATCGACGCCGATCTGATCGATGCAGCTGCCGGCATGGTTACATCGCCCGATCCTGCCATTATCAGACCCGTTGCCGGCGATCATATCCGCATCGTCACCTGAGGAAGCCCGAGAATGGACCAGAACACCCGCGGACTGGACGACAATCTGCTTGAAACGATTGTCAGGCTGGAGGACCAGCTGCGGAAATCCGACCGCCGCGTCGCGCGCGTTCTTCTGGACAATCCGGCTGACGTCCTTTCCATGACGCTTGGGCAGCTCGCCAAGACTGCAGGTGTCAGTGAGCCGACCGTCATTCGCTTCTGCGCGGCCATAGGGTGTGACGGCTTTCGTGATCTGCGGGTCAAGCTGGCGCGTTCGATGGCTTTCGCACGCACCACCTCGCACACCGCGATTACCGCCGAAGACGATCTGGGCACCGTCATCACGAAGGTGTTTGACTACAATCTGTCCAATCTGAACTGGGCACAAAGCAAGCTCAATGAGACCTCTGTCCTGGAGGCGGTTGATGTTCTGTCCGAAGCCAGGCGCATCGAGTTTTTCGGCTTTGGCGCGTCAGGCATTGTCGCAAGCGATGCGCAGCAGAAGTTTCCGCTTTTCGGAGTGCCATGCGGGGCTCCCGCCGATTCGCATCAGATGTATATGACAGCCGAAATGCTTGGCCCGGGTGACGTTGCGGTGGGCATTTCCAATACCGGCCATACCAGAGAAGTGGTCACCTCTCTTGCCGTGGCCAGAGCCAATGGCGCGCGTACGATCGGGATTACCGGCCAGAGCAGCCCAATGCTTACCCATTGCGATGTTCATCTCATCGTCGAAACGCTGGAGAACACGGATCTCTATACGCCCACCGTCTCCCGGCTATCTCATCTCGTCGTGATCGATATTCTCTCGACGGCGGTCAGCCTTCGCCGCGATGAAGATCATCACGAGCGCATCAACAAGATGAAGTCCCGCCTCGCGCATCTGCGTTCCAATCCGTTCATCTGACACTCGAAATGCGTCCCGACGCGACATGGCGTGATGCTGAACCGTAGCTACGGGCGATATGCTCAACGGTGCTGGACTGGCGGGCTACTGGCGGAGAGGGAGGGATTCGAACCCCCGATGCCCTTGCGAGCATGCCGCATTTCGAGTGCGGTGCTTTCAACCACTCAGCCACCTCTCCGTCTCAAGGGGTCGCCCATGGAAGCGGGCGATGGTTGTGCGGGCGCCTAGATAGCGACGAATGGCACAGCTTACAAGGCCAAATATGCGCGGTGGGGCGAGTTTGTGGGCGGCGTCTGCTTGACCTTGTGGCATATCTCGTCTATGCACCGCGCGATGCGGCGTAAGGGTCTTCCCGTGCGCCGCTTATTTCGTGAACCAAGACTGATAAAAAGACGGCAGGCGCAGCATTCGCGCGTCATAGCCGGACCGGACACCGAAAGGCAAAAAAATGTTCGCAGTCATCAAGACCGGTGGCAAGCAGTACCGCGTTGCTGCCGATGATGTATTGAAAATTGAAAAGCTCGACGGCGAGCCCGGCGACATCATCCAGATCGGCAATGTTCTTGCCGTGGGTGAAGGCGAAGACGTGACTTTTGGCGCGCCCTTCGTAGATGGCGCAACGGTTGCCGCAGAAGTTGTCGAGCAGGGCCGCGGCCCGAAGGTCATCGCTTTCAAGAAGCGCCGCCGTCAGAATTCGCGACGCAAGCGCGGTCATCGTCAGCTTCTGACCACCGTGCGGATCTCCGAGATCCTGACCGGTGGCGCAAAGCCGTCGAAGAAGGCTGCCGCGAAGCCTGCTGCAAAGGCTGAAGACAAGGCTGCCGCACCGAAGAAGGCTGCTGCGCCGAAGAAGGCTTCGCCGAAGGCTGAAGCTGCCGCACAGCCGCTCTTCTCCGCACCTGAGGGTGAGGGCGACGACCTGACGAAGATCAAGGGCATCGGCCCGGTTGCCGCAGGCCAGCTCAAGGAGCAGGGCATCGCGACCTTCGCGCAGATCGCCGCACTCAGCGACGACGACGTGGCACGCATCGACGAAGCCATGCCGTTCTCCGCAGAGCAGATCAGCGACTGGCGCGAGCAGGCCAAGGAACTGACCAAGTAAGGTCAGGCTTCAAGGCTAGTAGATTGATTTCGGGCGCATCAGCGTCCATAAGGGAAATGAAGCGCCCCTGCGGCGCAAAGGAGTAAGACCATGGCACACAAAAAAGCTGGCGGTTCTTCGCGTAACGGTCGCGATTCAGAGTCGAAGCGCCTTGGCGTAAAGAAGTTCGGCGGCGAGAAGGTCGTTCCGGGCAACATCATCATTCGTCAGCGCGGCACCAAGTGGCATCCCGGCACCAATGTCGGCATGGGCAAGGACCATACGCTCTTCGCACTCGAAGGCGGCAATGTGTCTTTCGCCAAGAAAGCCAACGGCCGAACCTATGTATCGGTAAACCCGATTCTGGACGCAGCGGAATAGCCGGTTTCCGCGACATATAACACCGGCGACCCATCTCGGGGCCCGGTGTCGAAACATCCGGAAAAGTTCAGGGGAGATGGGTTGCCATCTCCCCTTTATTTTTACCCGGAGGAAGAGGAATGGTTCTCGAAAGTGAAGAGAGTGAAGACGAAAGTTACAGCATAGAATGCCCGGTCCTGGTGACCGATCGCCTGGTCCTGCGTCCACCCCACAGGGATGACGTCGAGGAGCTTTCGGAGCTGGCCAATGACCGCAAGGTGGCGGAAATGCTCTCACGCATGCCCTATCCCTACACGGTCAGCGATGCGGAAAGCTTCGTGCGCAACTACCGCTCCCGCAATCGCGGCGGCTGCAATTATGCGGTAGCGCTGGCAGAAACCGGGGCGTTCATTGGCTGCGCCGGTCTCGATACCCGCGAATACGGGCTGGAGCTTGGTTACTGGATCGGCGAGCCCTATTGGGGACGCGGCTATGCGACGGAGGTGGCGCATGCCCTGGTGGATCTGGCGTTTCGCGCGACCGAAATCGACCGGCTGAATGTCTCGTGCCGCGTCATCAATTCGCCCTCGCGCCGGGTCATCCACAAATGCGGTTTCCAGTATGTCGGCCAGGGCATGATGGACTCGGTGGTTGCCGGCAAGGTTCCGGTGGAGCGCTATCAGCTTGACCGCAAGACCTGGGTCAGCCTCAGAAGCTGGGGCGCATGACTGAGTTAGATTGAGGGCGAAAGCGGTAAACAGGACTGCTTTCGCCCTTCCTTAATCCGCCTCGCTTTATCCGGCAGGCATTTCGCTTCCCCCAACGATCATGTAGACCGTTCGGGCTGAGCATGACGAACAAGAATTGGCCGAACGATGAAATTTCTGGATCAGGCAAAAGTCTTTATCCGCTCGGGCGATGGCGGGGCAGGTTCCGTCTCCTTTCGACGCGAGAAATATATCGAGTTCGGCGGTCCGGATGGCGGTGACGGTGGCCGTGGCGGCGATGTATGGGTCGAAGCCGTCGAAGGTCTGAACACGCTGATCGACTACCGCTACCAGCAGCATTTCAAGGCTCAGACGGGCGTTCACGGCATGGGACGCAACCGCACCGGTGCAAAAGGCAGCGACGTCGTGCTCAAGGTGCCGGTGGGAACGCAGGTTTACGAAGAAGACAACGAGACGCTGATCTGCGACCTGACCGAAGTCGGCCAGCGCTATCTTCTTGCCAAGGGCGGCAATGGCGGTTTCGGCAACCAGCATTTCAAGTCTTCCACCAATCAGGCACCGCGTCGCGCTAATCCCGGTCTTCCCGGCGAGGAAGCATGGATATGGCTGCGCCTCAAGCTGATCGCGGATGCAGGGCTTGTCGGTCTGCCCAATGCGGGCAAATCCACATTTCTCGCTTCTGTCACGGCGGCAAAGCCGAAGATCGCCGACTATCCCTTCACCACGCTCCATCCCAATCTGGGTGTGGTGCGGATCGACGCTCGTGAATTCGTTCTGGCGGATATTCCGGGGCTCATTGAAGGTGCACATGCCGGTGTGGGTATCGGTGACCGTTTCCTGGGCCATGTGGAGCGCACGCGCGTGCTTCTGCATCTTGTCTCCGGACGCGAGGAAGATGTGGCGGGTACCTACCGCACCGTGCGCGGGGAGCTGGAGGCCTATGGGCACGGGCTGACGGACAAGCCGGAAGTGCTCGCGCTCAGCCAGGCCGATCTGCTTGACGAGGAAGAGCGCGCCGAAAAGCTCGCCGAACTCGAGAATGAGGCGGGTATCAAGCCGCTGGTTCTGTCATCCGCCACCCGCGAAGGCGTGGAGGAGGTGCTGCGCGCCCTGATGGGCGAGATCGAAACTGCCCGCTCCGCCGAGCAGGAAGCGAATGCCGAGCCGGACCCAAGGTGGCAGGACTGAGGGAGCTGACGCGATGGACAGGCGCTCCCTCACGCAATATCGCCGGGTCACGGTAAAGGTTGGTTCGGCACTTCTGGTCGACCGCAAGAGCGGGCTTCGGCGCGAATGGCTGACTGCTCTTGTCGATGATATCGCCTGGCTCTCCCGTGCAGGCGTAGAAGTTCTCGTGGTTTCTTCAGGTGCCATTGCACTTGGGCGGACCGTGCTTGGCCTTGGCTCGCGCAAGCTGAAGCTTGAGGAAGCCCAGGCTGCTGCCTCTGCCGGACAGATTGCGCTCTCCAGCGCCTGGGCCGAAGCGCTCTCGCGCCACGAGCTCATTTCCGGTCAAGTGCTGGTCACGTTGGGCGATACCGAAGAGCGCCGGCGATATCTCAATGTTCGCGCGACCATCTCCACGCTTCTCAAGATGAAGGCGGTGCCGATCATCAATGAGAATGACACGGTGGCCACCACGGAAATCCGCTATGGCGACAATGACCGGCTGGCCGCGCGCATGGCGACCATGATGGGTGGCGACCTGCTCGTTCTTCTTTCAGATATCGATGGGCTCTACACCGCGCCTCCCGCGCGTGACCCCGATGCGCGGCTGATCCCGTATGTTGAGGAGATCACCCCGGCAATCGAGGCGATGGCGGGCGAGGCAGCCTCTGAGCTTTCCCGGGGTGGAATGCGCACCAAGCTTGATGCCGGAAGGATTGCGACCGGCGCCGGAACCGCGATGATCATCGCTTCCGGCCTGAAGCTCAATCCCTTGCGGGCCATCGAGCAGGGTGAGAATTGCAGCCTGTTTGCGCCAAGCAAGACCCCGGTGCGCGCCTACAAGACCTGGATTGCAGGACATCTTGAGCCGGCGGGCGTCATTACTGTCGATGAGGGCGCCATGCGGGCACTAGGGGCAGGCAAGAGCCTGTTGCCGGCCGGCGTGACTTCCGTGGCAGGGGCTTTTTCGCGCGGCGACACGGTTGCGGTGGTGGGGCCTGATGGGCGCGAATGCGCTCGCGGTCTGGTTGCCTATGACGCGGCGGATGCCGTAAAGATCGCGGGCCTGAAGACGGCGGAGATTTCCGAGGCCATTGGCTATGAAAGCCGCGGCGCCATGATCCATCGCGATGACCTGGTGCTTGCGGCCTCGCTGGTGCGCGGCGCGGCAGGAATGGTGGAGAGCTAGACGATGCTGAAGGTGAAAGAGGCCGCGACCGTGGATGTCGTGCAGATCATGTCAGATATGGGTACGCGCGCCCGCGCTGCTGCACGACCGCTGGCCATCGCCTCGAGTGATCAGAAGAACAAGGCCCTTCTTGCCATGGCGGAGGCGCTCGAGGCGCGGGTCCCCGAAATTCTTGCCGCCAATGAAAGGGATCTCGAGCGCGGCCGCGCCAACGGTCTTTCCGCGGCACTCATGGACCGGCTCATGCTGGACGAAAAGCGTATTGCAGGAATTGCCGCGGGCATCCGTTCGATTGCCGCGCTCGATGATCCGGTTGGAAGCGTCATCGCAGAATGGGAACGGCCCAACGGCCTGCAAATCGAGCGCGTTCGCACGCCCCTGGGTGTCATCGGCGTCATCTATGAAAGCCGCCCCAATGTCACAGCGGATGCCGGAGCGCTTTGCCTGAAAGCAGGCAATGCCGTCATCCTTCGCGGCGGGTCGGATTCTGTGGAATCCTCCTCAGCCATTCATGCCTGTCTCGTGGAAGGGCTTGAAGCGGCCGGGCTTCCCGCCGATGCGATCCAGCGCGTGCCGGTGACGGACCGGGCTGCGGTCGGCGAGATGCTTTCGGGGCTGCAGGGCAATGTGGATGTCATCGTGCCGCGTGGTGGCCGCAGTCTTGTGGAGCGGGTGCAGCGCGATGCGCGCGTGCCGGTTTTTGCGCATCTGGAAGGCATCTGCCATCTCTATATCGACGGGTCGGCCAGTCTCGACATGGCGCGCGAGATCGCCGTCAATGCGAAGATGAGGCGTACCGGCATTTGCGGTGCCGCCGAGACACTTCTTGTCGATCGCGCGGCAGCCGGGACGCATCTGGTGCCGGTTCTGGAGGCCTTAGCCGAGGCCGGCTGTGCCATCCGTGCCGAAAGCGAAGTGCGGAAGCTCTACCCGGCTGCAGAGGCTGCGAGCGAAGAAGACTGGCGGACCGAATATCTCGACGCGATCATCTCGGTGCGGCTGGTGGATGGTGTCGGTGGTGCCATCGAGCATATCGAGACCTATTCCTCTCATCACACCGAAGCCATCGTGGCGGAGAATGAGCGCGCGGTGGAGCGGTTCTTCAACGAGATCGATTCTGCCATCCTGCTCCACAATGCCTCGACCCAGTTTGCCGATGGCGGCGAGTTCGGGATGGGAGCGGAGATCGGGATCGCCACCGGCAAGATGCATGCGCGCGGGCCGGTCGGTGTGGAACAGCTCACTTCGTTCAAATATCGCGTGCGCGGCAACGGGCAGACCCGTCCCTCATGACGGTGCAACAGGGCAATGTTCCCGGGCATTATCTGCGCATGCCCCATGTGGAAAGGGGCATGGCGGTCGGTCTTTTTGGCGGATCATTCAATCCTCCCCATGCGGGCCATGCTCTGGTGGCCGAGACGGCCATGCGGCGGCTGCGCCTCAACCAACTCTGGTGGATGGTCACGCCCGGCAATCCGCTGAAGGATCACAGTATCCTGGCGCCCCTAGAAGAGCGCATCGCGCTTTCGGAAGTGGCGGCGGAAGACCCGCGCATGAAGGTGACTGCCTTCGAAGCCGCTCATCGGGTGCGCTACACCGCCGATACCGTGGCGCTGGTGCAGGCGCGCAATCCCGGCGTCAACTTCGTCTGGATCATGGGCGCGGACAGTCTGCGCGACTTCCACAAATGGGAGCGCTGGCAGGAGATCATGCGTTCAATCCCAATTGCGGTATTCGACAGGCCGGGGGCGACGCTCTCCTTCCTCTCTTCCAAGGTGGCAAAAACCTTCGATCACGCGCGGATCGACGAGGAGGACGCGCCGCTGCTTGCGCGGTCAAATCCACCCGCATGGACCTTCATTCATGGTCCGCGCTCGCCCTTGTCCTCGACCATGCTGCGACGGCAGGCCGCGAAGGGTTGAGAAGAAAAATCTGCGGACTTGCCTGTCCCGTCATCACAATGACTCGATGCGTGGTTTTTAGCCTGCGCCAGATGCGGCCTGGACACGCAACTGCGAGTTCTTATTTGACCTGAACCGAGCCCGGCCCATCTGTTGATCGAAAAAGGGTTCAGCATGAACGATCAGGCACAGACATTTCAGCCCATGGAAGGCGAATATGGCGGTGACGCGCTGCCGACACCGGCCATCGCTGTAACATCCATTATCCTGTCATTGGGCGTTCTGGCGATTGCCAACGGGCTGATGTTTGCCTTCATTCCCTTGCGCTTGTCTGCAGAAGGCTTCAGCCCTACCTGGGCCGGTTCCATCCTCACCGCGCTCGCCGCAGGCGGCATGGCAGCGTGTTTCATGACCGGGCATCTGGTGCGCCGTGTCGGACATGCCCGCGTGTTCATGACACTGACCGCTATCATTATTCTTTCCAACGCCGTTATTGGCATGGAAACGAACCCGTATCTGTGGCTTGTTGCGCGCATGCTCTACGGCTTCGCGATGAACGGGCTCTTCATCGTGGCTCAAAGCTGGCTCAACGATGTGCTGGAAAACGACATTCGCGGCCGCGTTCTGGCGATCTTCTACGTCACCTATGTGGTTGCGCTTGGTGTCGGCTCCTATGGCATCAGCTATATCGACATTTCCGGCAATACCGCGCCTGTCATCGGTGTCGTATTCGCCGCCATCTCCATCATTCCGGTAGGTCTCACGCGCCTGCGCCCGCCACCTCCGCCCGAAACCGCGTCCATCGCGCTCAATCTTGCCTGGCAGGTGTCACCCGTTGGTGTGGCAGGCATGCTGGCCGTGGGCGGGCTTTCGGTCATGGTGGCCGGCTTTGCACCCATCCATGCGGCGGCAACGGGCCTGACACAGTCGGAAATCGCTCTTCTGATGTTCGCCATGCCCCTCGGCACCATCCTGATCCAGGTGCCATTCGGTTGGCTCTCGGACCGGATGGACCGACGCTACATGATGGTTGCCGCAGGCGCGCTTGTCTTCCTTGGCGGTCTCCTGGCGGCGCGAGCCGATGGCGGCAGCATCATGCTGCTTCTTGCCGTCTACATGATCTGGAGCGGTGCGACCGAAACCATCTTCTCGCTTTCAAGCGCTCATGCGGGGGATCGCGCGCAGAAAAAGGACCTTGTCTCGGTGTCTTCCACGCTACTGTTTGCATGGTCGCTGTCCGGCTTCATCATTCCCGGAGGAACGACTGTGCTGACCGCGGTGGTGGGAACACAGGCCTTCATGTATGTCGCGATCTTCGTCGCGCTGCTTCTGGTCGCCTTCATCATCTGGCGCATCCGTATCGCCGAAGCGACACCGGCTGATGAGACGGTGGACTTTGCTCCGCTTCCTGCCCAGGCGCCGCTGCCTGCAGAACTCGCCTATGAGTATGAGGTGGGGGACGAGGAAGAGTTTCGGGCTGCTGCCGAAAGCCGATGAGTTTTCGACAGCGGCCTGTCTTGAAACTGACAAGGTGGACTGCCTATCTTAAAGAGGCAGAACCTGAGCAGTGACCGGAACGGTAACGCTACCCAGGAAAATGCCGGAAAATGTGAATGCATAGCCGGCAACTGAACGGTGGGGATGACCGTTTTTGCTTTCGAAACGAACTGTTTTGGTTCATGCTGACGCATCGCACCGGTGAACGGCTGCGAAACGTTGTTCTTGTTGGAAAGGAAAGACACTGAGAACAGCACTTGAAAAGAAGGCCAATTCCATGCCTTCGCCGGCAGAGGCCAGCGGTAATTCCGCTTCTCGCGCCGTTGAAATCGCCCTTGCAAGTCTCGAAGACTCAAAGGCGGAAGAGATTGTTTCCATTGACATTCAGGGCAAGTCCGCGCTGGCAGACTACATGGTCGTAGCCTCCGGTCGCTCGCATCGTCACGTTGCGGCGGTCGCGGATCACCTCATCAAGGCGCTGAAGGAAGCCGGGCTCGGCACCGCACGCGTCGAGGGCCTTTCGGGCGCCGACTGGGTGTTGATCGATTCGGGCGACATCATCGTCCATGTCTTCCGTCCCGAAGTTCGTGAGTTCTACAACATCGAAAAGATGTGGTCGGCTCCCGACATGGAAGACGAGACGCTGCACTAGAGACAGTTCGCGGGCTTTTCGGTTCGCGTTCTACTGCGCCATGTCCGTGCCGCGTTTTCGGCGGCAGGAAAACGGGCTGTCTCTGCGGCCGGAAGCGAAAAGCGCCGGCTGCGGGAGCGCTCGGATTTCTTCATGGTGCAACTGCCGCATCAGAGCGGTGGGGTAGACCCTTTTTGCATCCAACGCCGTTAGACGCTATTGCCTGCAACACGAATTGCAGAGGCATCCATGCGCGTATCCATCCATGCCGTCGGCCGAATGAAAGCGGGGCCCGAAAAGGAGCTTGCCGACCGCTATCTTGAGCGGTTCCGCAAATCCGGGGGCGCTGTCGGTCTTGAAGGTGGCGGCGTGGCGGAGACCGTCGAAAGCCGTGCGCGCAGTCCAGAAGAACGCAAGCGCGAGGAAGGCCGCAAGCTTGTCGAGCAGGCAGGTGCTGCTCCGCTCATCCTGCTAGATGAAGGTGGGCGCAATCTCTCCTCGCGCGAATTCGCGCAGCTTCTTGCCGATCTGCGTGATCGTGGTGAGAAACAGCTCACACTGGCCATCGGCGGCCCCGACGGACATGACCCCGAAATGAAGGCGCGCGCGGAGCGCGTGATCTCCTTTGGCAAGGCGACCTGGCCACATCAGCTCGTGCGCGTCATGCTTGCCGAGCAGCTTTATCGCGCGGTCACCATTCTGTCCGGCCATCCCTATCACCGCGACTGAACGCCGTCATTGTGCGGCAGTCCTGCGCTGCTATCATGGCTTCCGACAGATCGCCGGCACCTGTGCGGGCCCATGATGGAGGTGTGAGATGAGACGCATTCTGGCAGGGCTGCTTGCAACGGCCGCGTTCAGCAGCACTTCGAGCGCGCAAGAATTTTCCAGCGTCTACACGGACCTTGATGCCGAGCAGAACTGCGTGGTTTATGATCAGGCTCCCGACGGCGAAGGCGACTGGAGCCAGCTTCTGTGCGAGGGCTATAAGGGCTATCCCGTCTTCCTCTCCTATTCCGACGCCCGCGAATCCGTGTTCTACGGCATCCCTCCGCAGGGCGAGAACCAGCCGGTCTGGGAAAGCTTCACGCCCTTCAACAGCGTCGGCAACAAGATCGAGTGGCGTCTGATGTCCTATGGCGGGAAAACCATCCCGCTTGCCACGATCCATCGCTGGACTGTCGTGTCCGATCTCGATGAGGAAATGGAGGTGCTGGTCGTTGAAAAAGTCGGCCAGCCGGACGCACGGGAAGGCTGCGCGGTCGGCTATGTGGCGGCGACGGGCAATGAAAACGCCAATGATGCCGCGCGGCGGATTGCCGACAATCAGGTCTTCGATTTCGCATGTGGCGCGGACCAGCCGGTCGTGGAATTCGGGGACATTCCAGTGCCGCCCATGACAGGCTTTGGCGACCAGTGACCTCATAAAAAAGCCGGCGCTGGGGCCGGCTTTTCAAAACTTTCTTGGCAGAGTGCCTGCTATCAGGCCTTGGCCTTCGCGCGATCGATCGCCTCGGTGATAAGGCGGCGTGCGGCGGAGGAATCCATCCAGTCGCCGATCTTCACCCACTTGCCGGGTTCCAGATCCTTGTAATGCTCGAAGAAGTGCTGGATCTGCTTGAGCGTGATGTCCGGCAGGTCCGAATAGTTCTTCACGTCCTCGTAGCGGCGCGTGAGATGCGGCGAGGGGACCGCGATGATCTTCTCGTCCTGACCGGAATTGTCTTCCATCACCAGAACGCCGATCGGGCGCACATTGATCACGCAGCCGGGCATGAGCTGGCGCGTGTTGCAGATGAGGACATCGATCGGGTCGCCGTCATCCGAAAGCGTGTGCGGCACGAAGCCGTAATTGCCCGGATAGGTCATGGGAGTATAGAGGAAGCGGTCCACGACCAGCGTTCCGGCTTCCTTGTCCATCTCGTATTTGATCGGCTGCCCGCCAACGGGCACTTCAACGATCACATTCACGTCTTCGGGAGGATTGTCGCCAATGGAGATGGCTTCGATACGCATCGCACTCTTCCATGCTGGTTGACCTTGCGCGGGAGGGTTAGCGGTTCTCGCAGCGTCAGGCAATGCGCAGAAGGGCGCAATTGCGCAATTTTGAAGGGAAGGATGCGGGTTTTTCCGAAGGAAGGCCGCTCAGGCGGACAGCCTATTCCCAGACATAGGCGATCTTGCGCAGCGCCTTGGAGTCGAAGACCTCCACGCCTTCGGCGAAATCACGCCCGCCTGCGCCTTCGTAGAAGGACCGCGCGCCTTCATTCTCCTCGAGTGCCCAGACCACCAGGCCGTCAAAACCGTGGGCGGCCAGCATCTCGCGGGCGGCATTGAACAGGCGGCGCCCAAGGCCGATGCCCTGATATTCCGGCGCGAGATAAAGCTCGTAGATCTCGCCGTCCTGCTTCAGCTCACGCGCGCGGTTGCGGCCAAGTGTGGCATAGCCCGCGATCTCGCCGCCGATCTCCATCACCAGCACCGTTGCCGAGCGCTTGATGGCATTGGTCCACCATGTCGGGCCGCGGCGCCCGATCATGGCGTTCAGAGCCTTGTGCGGAATGATTCCGGCATAGGCACCACGCCACGCACGATCATGGACCGATGCTATCGCGTCTGCATCTTCCACGCCTGCCCGTCTGATGTCGATCGTCAGTGTCTTCATGATTTGTTAACCATAGCTGCGTCGCGGCGCCGATGGCAAGCGGGGTGGATGAAACTGCCGATCAATGCAGATCAGATTTCCGCGAGGTGATCGGACAGCTCATTGGGATCATCCGGCTCGGGCGGAAAATGAAGGGCGAGTTCTTCTCCAACCAGTGCGATCGCCGCGGAGAAGGCCTGCGCCATGTGCCCCTGCGAGGCTTGTCCGACAAGCCTGTCCACCGCTTCATTCCATCGTTCCTGCGGCACCTTCGAGGCGATGCCGCTATCGGCAAGTACCTCGGCGTAATGCTCTTCCATGGACAGGAAGATCAGCACCCCGGTGCGCTGGCGGGTGAGATGGATATTGCGTCCGACGAATTGACGGCGCGCATTCTCATGCGCTCGGCGGTAGCGAAGGCTGCGCGGCACGAAGTGGATTCGAATGCGCGGCCAGGCGAGAAGCACGCCGAAACCTGTCAGCACCGCAGTCATCTGGGCAAGGACAAACTGGTAAAGCGGCAGGCTCAACCAATAGAGGTGTAACGCGATCGCGGCGACAAGGCTCAAGCCGATGATCGCGATGGTCAGGAAGAACGCTGCCGGCAGAAGATAGCTGTCGCTGCGTTGGGCAAGAACGCAATGGATTTCGCCGCTGGTGCGTCGTTCCGCATCCTCAATCGCCTTGCGTACGGCTTCGTGCTCGGCTGCGGTGAGATATCTTGTCGCCGTCATTACCAGCTCCCCGAAGCTCCACCGCCGCCGGATGATCCGCCACCGCCGGAAAAACCACCTCCACTCGACCAACCGCCGCCGCCGGCAAACCCGCCGCGCGACCCTGCGCCCCTGCGGCGTTGCGGTTTGGGATTGGTGTCGATCTCCATGCCCAGCCACTGGTAGCGACCGGGTCCGATCTTCCGGCCAAATATCGGCGCGAGAAGCGCCAGGCCCATGCCGCCGAAGAAGAGAGTGGCCCAGACGGCGATGAAGAGGACGAGTGGCCAGACCGGCTCTGATTGTTCTTCAGCCACACGCTTCGCGCGCGCTTCCAGCTCGGCGCCATTGCCTTCCAGCACCATGATGATGTCATCCACGGCCTTCTCGATGCCCTCGGCGAAAGCACCGCGGCGGAAGGCGGGCACCATCGTGTTTTCGATGATGAGTTTGGAATGCAGATCGGTGAGCGTGCCTTCCAGGCCATAGCCGACCTCGATACGCATCTTGCGATCATCGGGGACGACGAGCAGCAGAACGCCATTGTCCTCGCCGGTATGCCCAAGTTCCCAGCTTCTGAAGAGCCGGTTAGCAAAAGGCTCGATCGCGCCGCCATCGAGCGAGGGAATGGTGGCGACGACAATCTGGTCGCTGGCGCGTTGCTCGAAGGCCTGAAGCCGTGCAGTCAGCCGTGTCTCGGTTGCAGCGTCCAGCAGACCGGCATTGTCCACCACGCGGCCCGTCAGTGCGGGCAAATCCTGCGCAAATCCCGCAATGCCGGTGACGCAAAGAACCGCCAGCGCCAGCGTGAGCAGGCGCAGATATTGCTTCCAGCCCATGCTCAGCTGCGTGGAAACGGTCAGCATCACCTGCGCCCCGGTTTTCAGCCTAGCCGCCGCTGCCAAAGTCAACGGTCGGCGCAGACTGGTTCTCCTCTGCGATTGTAAAGGTAGGCAGCGGTTCGGCGTCGGTGAACCAGAACTTCGCCCAAAGCATGCTGGGAAGCGTCTTCAGCGAGGTGTTGTAGAGTCGCACGGCCTCGATGTAATCGCGTCTGGCGACGGCGATGCGGTTCTCGGTGCCTTCCAGTTGCGCCTGCAGCGCCAGGAAGTTCTGGCTTGCCTTCAGGTCCGGATAATTCTCCGCGATGGCCAGCAGGCGGGAAAGCGCTCCGGAAAGCTGTGACTGGCTTTCCATGAAGGTCTTGAAGGCTTCCGGGTTTTCCAGAAGGCTCGCATCCACCTGGATCTGCGTCGCCTTGGCGCGCGCCTCGACGACGCCTTCCAGCACTTCGCGCTCATGCGCGGCATAGCCCTTCACGGTCTCGACCAGGTTGGGGATGAGGTCGGCGCGGCGCTGATACTGGTTCAAAACCTCGCTCCAGGCCGCCTTTGCCTGTTCCTCGCGTGTGGGAATGGTGTTGAACCCGCAGGCGGAAAGCAGCGGCATCGCCAGCATGAGCATGAGAATGGCGCGCATGACGGATGCACGCATGGACATGGCCTGGATCATCTTTTCCCCTCTACAGCCGGTTCGACCGGCGCGAAGATTAGTGCTATTGCGCTTATAAGGAAATGCGCTCGTGTTCGGAGATACGTGAAGCATGGGGAAGGGGCAATTCGAAGAGGATGAGCGCCAACGCGAGGCGCGTCAGATCCTGGATCGCGTTGGACGGGAAAGCGACCCGCAAAATGCGATCAACCGTTTCAGCGGGCGTGTGCAGGACCATTTCAGTGCAGCCGATGCACCGAAAGGCGATCCGGTCGAGCTCTGGGGTCGTCGCATTGGCCGCATTCTCGCGCTGATCGCGCTTGTGTTTGCAGTGCTGTGGCTTATCAACCAGCTGATGGGAACGCCCGCATGAACGCGCAGAAGAACAAGACGGTGCTTGCCATTTCCAGCCATGTCGCGCGTGGGTCGGTGGGTAATCGTTCTGTGGTCTTCGTCCTCGAATATCTGGGACATCCCGTATGGTCGGTTCCTACCATCATGCTGCCCTGGCATCCCGGTCATGGCCGCTCCACGCCCATTCGCCCCGATGACGAGGCTTTCTCCCGTTTTCTCGAGGAGTTGGGAACCGCGCCGTGGCTCGGCGAGATCGATGCGGTCATAACCGGTTATTTCGGCTCGCCTGCCCAGGCAGTCGCCGTTGCCGGGCTCGTCGCCAAGGTCAAGGCTGCCAATCCCGATGCACTCTATCTGTGCGATCCCGTGATTGGTGATGATGGCGGCCTCTACGTGCTCCCCGAAACGGCGGCTGCCGTGCGGGATATTCTCCTGCCCACCGCCGATCTTGCGACACCAAACCGGTTCGAACTTTCATGGTTTTCAGGGCGCGCCATGGGTGACACCGAGACCGTAATCGAGGCTGCACGCACACTCGGTCCGCAGCGTGTGCTCGTTACTTCGGCGAATGCCGATGCACCGGAGAACATCGCCAATCTCTATCTCTCGAGGGATGAAACGCTGCTTGCAGAGCACCGCCGCATCGATCATCCGGTTAAGGGTACGGGTGACCTGACCGCCAGCCTGTTCCTTTCGCGGCTTCTCAACGGATTGCCTCCAAGGGAGGCTCTGAAGGAGACGACGGCGGCGGTCTACGAGATGTTTGCCAATGCGGCGGCTCGCGGTGCTGACGAACTCATGTTGGAAACGGATGCGAGAATCCTATGTGCTCCGACAGCGCTTGTCAGCCTGCGTGAACTTTCACCCGCACCCGCCTGAACCCTTGCCTTGGCTACCAAAAATAATTATCGGAAACCGCCATGACACATCTACCAGAACGCCTCCTTTCCGGTTACCGCAACTTCATGTCCGGCCGCTATCCCGGCGAGAGCGAGCGCTATGAGCGTCTTGCCCGCGAGGGGCAGAAGCCGCAGACGATGGTCATCGCCTGCTGTGACTCCCGCGCAGCACCGGAAACGATTTTCGATGCCGGTCCGGGCGAGCTTTTCGTCGTGCGCAATGTGGCCAATCTCGTCCCGCCCTACGCGCCGGACAGCGAGTTCCACGGTACGTCTGCCGCTCTGGAGTTTGCGGTGCAGGCTCTCAAGGTGAAGCATATTGTTGTCATGGGCCACGGTCGCTGTGGCGGGATCAGCGCCGCGTTGGGAGGCCTGTCCGAGCCGTTGTCCCCGGGTGACTTCATCGGCAAATGGATGTCGCTGGTTGCACCGGCAGCCGAAGCCATTTCGAATGCTGACCTTCTGACTGCTGCGGAACGCCAGACGGCGATGGAGCGCGTATCTGTGCGCAATCAGGTGGAAAATCTGCGCAGCTTCCCGATCATCAAGGAGCGCGAGGACAAGGGCGAAGTGTCCCTCCACGGCGCATGGTTCGACATCTCCAAGGGCGAATTGTGGGTCATGGATCCGGAAAGCGGCGACTTCGAACGTCCCGCCGTCTAATATTTCAGGCGCTTGTATCCGGGATCGAGCGGACGGCAGAAGCCATCGCCGGTTCCGGCAGACGGCGCCAGATGAGCCACGACATGATGGCCGTGGCTCCCATGGTGGGAATGATGACGCTCATGGCGAAGACGGCGTCGCCGATCATTGCCGACATGGTTCCCCCCAAAAGCCCTCCGCCCATCTGCATGAAGCCGGCCACTGCCGAAGCCGATCCCGCAATGCGCGGGAACGGCGCAAGGGATGCGGTCATCATGGCCGGCATCACGAAGGCAATGCCGAAGGCATAAAACGACACCGGCACCATCACACGCAGGAAGCTGGGCTCAAAAAGGTTCAGGACAATCAGCATGGCGATGCTGCCTGTCGCAATGCAGGTGAGGCCGATCGGTACGAGCCGGTAGGCGCCCAGTCTTCGCATCAGATACCGCACGGTGAGGGAACCGGAAAAAAAGAAGCCGGACTGCATCAGCATGCCGAGGCCGAATTGCGATGGCGTCAGCCCCACCCGATCCATCAGGATGAAAGGCAGGACGGTGGCAAGCGTGTAGAGCACACCGGTCGAGCCTGCAATGACCAGCGCCGAGCTCATGAAATAGCGGCTCGTAAGCAAGGTGCGATAGGAGTTCAGGAGCGCCTTGGGCGAGATGCGCGAGGGGTCGCGAATAACGGTCTCGCGCAGCGCGAACTGGATGGTCGTGATTATCGCCAGGCCCGCGAGCAGCATGACCAGAAAGATCGCATGCCAGCCAAAGAACTCCATTGTCAGCCCGCCAATGGTGGGCGCCAGCGCTGGACCGACCGCGAGAATGATGCCCATCAGGTTCATGATGCGGGCAGACTGCTCGTGGGTGAAAAGATCACGCACCACGGCGCGTGACACGGCTACGCCCACAGCCGCACCAACGCCCTGGATGAAGCGTGCAAAGATCAGCCACTCGATCCCCGGTGCCAGCAGGGCGATGAGGCTTGCCACGACATAGATGCCGATAAAGGCGAGCGTGACCGGCTTGCGGCCGAAGCCATCAGACAGCGGCCCACAGAAAAGCTGGGAAAAGGCAAAGCCTGCAAAATAGGCAGTCAGCGTAAGCTTCACGGCAGAAGCGGTGGTCCCGAAAGCCTGCACGATCTCCGGCATTGCGGGCGTGTAAAGCGCCATCGACACCGGCCCGATTGCCACGAGCATTGCGCCCAGCATGCCCACGCGCCTCTCGCTCATGACGGGGGCGGTGGCCGAACTTATCTCAAGGCCGCTGTCTGCTGCCTCACCATCGACGGGCTTGACCGTGCGGTCAGGCGTCATGTCATTCATCTGGGTGGAGATTGCTCCGGATCTGGCGGAGAAGTTTCATCAGCTTCTCCCAATCGCGGTCATTGATCTTGTCGCGCGCCATTTCACGCACTTCCGCACCTTTCTCGGCGATCGTTCGAAGAACGTCATAGGCTTCGTCCGTCAGCCGCACGAGCTTGGCGCGGCGGTCTGTCGGATCAGGAATACGCTCGATCAGCCCCTGCTTTTCAAGCCGATCGAGATAGGCGCTGAGCGTCATCGCCTCCAGCCCCAGCGCTTCCGCAAGAACCACCTGCCGCACCTCACCCGCACGTGCCGCATGAACCAGAGCGCGCGCTTCACCAGGAGTTACGGAGATGTCACCGTCTGCAAATTTTCGATCAAATTCCCGGCGCTGAAGCCGTGCAATATCGTGGATGAGGAAACTGAAATTCTGCGGATCGAAGGGAGGAGCTTTCATGAGCGCTACATCGTAAGGTGCCATTACTAAGTTATGCTTATAATATAAGGTTATAGGGCAGGGGAAGGGTGCGGCAAGGCGTGGCTTTGCAAAAACTTCATGTTGTGCCAGCCCGGTGCGAGCGGATAAAGCTCGGGGCAAGATATCAAGGAGCATCTCCATGAGCGATACCGCTTTCTCCGCAGCCGAAGACAATGCATTGACCTGCTGGACCGGCCCTCATGGTCTGCCGGACTTCACGCAGATCGAAGATGAAGCGTTCGCTGCGACTTTCAAGGCGGCACTGGACGACCACAGGCGCGAAATCGAGGCCATTGCAAACAATCCTGACGCCCCGGACATTGGGAACACGCTTCAAGCGCTTGAGCTTTCCGGCGAGGCACTCGACCGCGTTGCCTCCATCTTCTGGTGCAAGGCCGGTGCGCACACCAATGACGTGATCCAGAAGCTGGAGCGCGAGATCTCGCCGAAAATGGCCGCTCATTTCTCCGCGATCGCGATGAATGAGAAGCTTTTTGCGCGCATCAACACGCTCTACGAGAAGCGCGAAACGCTGGGACTTGATGGCGAAACGCTGCGCGTGCTGGAAAAAAGCTGGAAAGGCTTCGTGCGCGGTGGCGCAAAGCTTGGTGCAGACGACAAGAAGCGTCTCGCGGCCATCAACGAAGAGCTTGCCGGTCTTGGCGCTCAATTCGGCCAGAATGTGCTGGGCGATGAAAGCGAATGGGCGCTCTTCCTCGATGAGGGCGATCTTGTCGGCCTGCCGCAATCGCTGAAGAGCGCCATGGCCGAGGCTGCCGAAAGCCGCGGGCAGACGGGGCGCTTCGCCGTCACCCTGTCGCGTTCGATCGCCGAGCCGTTTCTGTCCTTCTCGGACAGACGAGACCTGCGCGAAAAGGTACTGAAGGGTTTCACCGGCCGGGGCGCAAATGAAGGTGAGCGCCATAATGGCGAGATCGTGCGCCGCATGCTCCAGCTGCGCGCCGAAAAGGCAAAGCTTCTGGGCTATGAAAACTATGCCGCTCTCAAGCTCGACGACACCATGGCCAAGACGCCTGAACGCGTGATGGAGCTTCTGGAGCCTGTCTGGCACAAGGCGCGCGAGAAGGCTGCCGAAGACCAGAAGGCACTTGAAGAGATCGCTGCCGAAGAGGGCGCCAATCACGCCATCGCACCCTGGGACTGGCGCTACTATGCCGAGAAGCTTCGCGCGCGCCGTTTCGACTTCGATGAGGGTGCCCTGGAGCCATATCTGGCGCTTGAGAACGTCATTGCAGCCGCCTTCGATGTGGCAGGTCGCCTGTTCGGCCTGCGTTTCGAGGAGATGAAGGATATTGCCGCCTGGCATGAGGATGTGCGGGTCTTCCGGGTCCTCAATGGTGACGGCAGCGAGCGGGGTCTGTTCCTGGCCGACTATTTCAACCGGCCCTCCAAGCGGTCGGGTGCATGGATGAGTGCGCTTCAGTCCTCGCACGGGCTGGGCGAAGGACAGAAGCCGATCATCTACAATGTCATGAATTTCGCCAAGCCGCCGAAGGGCAAGCCCGCGCTGCTGTCGCCTGACGATGCGCGCACGCTCTTCCACGAATTCGGCCATGCTCTTCACGGGCTGTTGTCCGAAGCGCGCTGGCCGTCCGTTTCGGGCACTTCCGTCTCGCGCGATTTCGTGGAACTGCCCTCGCAGCTTTACGAACACTGGTTCACCGTGCCGGAAGTGCTGAAGAAGCATGCCCGTCACGTCGAGACGGCTGAGCCCATGCCGCTCGACCTTCTGGAGAAGATGCGCGCGGCACAGACCTTCGATGCTGGTTTCGCGACCGTGGAATTCGCCTCATCGGCACTGATGGACATGGCATTTCATGCACGTGCGGAAGCGGTAGAAGATCCGCTTGCATTCCAGTCTTCCGAGCTTGCGCGTCTGGAAGCGCCGGAGGCAATTCCCATGCGTCATGCAACCCCGCATTTCCTGCATCTCTTTGCAGGGGACGGATATTCGGCTGGCTACTATTCCTATATGTGGTCGGAAGTTCTCGATGCGGACGCATTCGCCGCATTCGAGGAGGCGGGCGATCCGTTCCACGCGGAAACGGCGACCAAGCTTCTGGAGCATATCTATTCCGCGGGCGGCACGCGTGACCCGGAAGAGCTCTATATGGCCTTTCGCGGGCGCATGCCGACACCGGAACCGATGATGAAGAAACGCGGCCTGACCTGAAGCCTAGCGCCTGGAGGTCGGGCCGGGCAGTGCCGCACGCCACTGGCGCATGAAAATCTCTCGCTTCGCCTCGTCCAGGCCGACAAGGAGCGCCGGGGTCATGGATATCGGGCGGAAGGTTTCCAGATCATCCGCCTTCTGCCCTGTCAGCCGCTCCAGCCGTTCCGCACCATCGATGGGCGAAAGCAGCCGCATGTCATTGGAGAGGATGTCGCGGCCCTGGGATGAAAGCATGAAGTCGATGAAGCGGGACGCCGCCAGCGGGGAGCGCGCCTGGCGCGGCACAAAGGCCGCGCGGGCCATCACCAGCGTGTAATCGCGTGGCAGGACAATGCCGATCCGGTCGTCCTCCTCGATATAGTCGAGTGCGTAGGAGCCAAGCACGTTATAGCCGATGAGAAGCCGCCCATCGGCCACCCGCTCCAGAATCTCGAAGGTGCAGCAGTAGAGTTTCGCATTGTTGCGGCCCAGACTTTCCACCACACGACCCCAGGTCCCGGCCTGCAGCGCGTCCTGAAAGGCGAAGAAATAGCCAAGGCCGGAACTTGCTATGTCGTAGGTGCCGATACGCCCGGTGTAGTAGGTGCTGGAGCGCAGCAGATCGATCAGTTCGAAGCGGCTTTGTGGTGCGCCCTGTTCGCGAAACCATGCGCGGTTATAGACCATGACCGCTGGCTCGAAGGTGAAGCCGAACAGTTCGTTGCGCCAGCGCGCCCAATCCGGCAGCCGTTCGGCCTCCGCCAACAGCAAGGGCTTTGCGCAGCCGTCATTCACCAGCTTGAGCTGCTGGTCGACCGCGGAGGAAATGACGACATCGGCGAGAAACTCGCCTGACATGCAGGCCTCTTCCTGTCGTGCCGCGATCTCGTTGGAGGTCAGCTCGTGATAGGTCACCGCAAGACCGGGATTGCGCAGCTGAAACGCTTCCACCATGGGGCGGAAGACCGCCAGATCCGTGGTGCTTTCGATAACCAGTTCTTCGACAACCTGTCCGCCATCGGCGGGTGGCAGATCGAACTGTCGCGCCTCGCTGATGCTTGCTGCAAGCGCCATCGCTATCAGGGGGGCCAGTCGCTTCAATGTTCCACCCTTGGCATTTCCAGACCTATCTCGAAGCCGTTCCCGTTTCTGCATAGAATGCGTGCCTGATGCATCTGCGCGACCGAGGCGGTGATGGAAAGACCAAGCCCCGCGCTTTCAGGGCTTATTCCATCGCCAATGAAGCGCTGTCCGATGCGGGCACGCTGGCTCTCGGCCATACCCCTGCCAGCATCGCGTACCAGTATCACGGCGCGATCTTCCGCTTCCGTCGTGACAGTGACGCCGATCGGATGGGCACCATGTTTGACCGCATTTGACAGCAGGTTCTTCACGGCTTCACGCAGGCTGACCGCATCGCCCTTCACCATCACCTCGTCGTCGGGGAGGGATACCGCGATGGGCTGGTTGGCAATTGCGCGGATCTCGCGTTCCGCCTCGACGGCCACGCGGCGCAGATCGATCGCTTCCAAGGTAGCAACATCTGCCCGGTGGGAAATCAGTGCGTGGCTGAGAAGCTGGTCGGCGAGGCGGCCAAGCCCGACACTTCGCGCGTAGAGGCGGCGGTGAAGGCGCTCGAGGCGCTGCGGGTCCTTCTCACCCAGCGCAAGCTGCGCCTGGGCACGCAGTGCAGTTATGGGCGTGCGGATCTGATGGGCTGCGTCAGCCACGAAGTTCTGCATCGCCTCGATGCGCTGGTCGAGCCGGCCCATGAAACGGTTGATCGCCGAAACGAGCACGGCAACTTCCCGAGGCGCGGCAACATCAAGCGGGGAGAGGTCATTGGCCTCGCGCGCGAGAATCGCCTTCTCCACCCGTGTCAGCGGTCGAAGCGCAATTTGCAGCACAAACATGGAGATGAAGAAGAGAACAACCGCGGCTACCGCGATTATAAGGGCTGCCTGCGTGGTGATGCTGCGTGCAAGCGCGCCGCGTTCGGCGGTGGTTTGCGCCACGATGATGTCCACCTTGCCTCTCATGGAGCGCTCCGCAAGCTGCCGGGACATCAAGACCGCGCGCACCGGTACGCCCTTGAAGCTCGTGGCATAGATGGTGGGCTCTCCGGCCTTGCGCTCATCAGGCAGGGGCAGATCCTCATAGCCGGTCAGGTTGCGACCTTCGGGACCGATCACGCGGTAGAACACCCGGTCCTCCCGCGCCAGCGAAAGGAGTTCGAAAGCGGATACGGGAAGGTCGACGCCGACTTCACCCTCGCTGACATAGACGCGCTCGGCAATCTGGAGAGCCGCGCCGCGCAGCAGTCGGTCGAAGGTTTCATCACTGGCTGCCTGACCGAAACGGCTTGCGGCAAGGATCGTGGCGATCACCGCAACAACAAGAATAATCAGCATTGCCAGACCAAGTCGGAAGGCAATGGATTGGGTCTTCTGCGAAAACGGGGCGGATGATTGCAGGCTCACCATTCAGGTCCCGCGCTTGATCGCCTGATAGCCGAGGCCGCGCAATGTCTTGATCTCCAGGTCAGCTCCTTCCAGCTTCTTGCGAAGGCGCGCGACATACACCTCCACGGCGTTCAGCCCAGCCTCTCCGGTAAGGCCGTAGAGCCTTGAATAGAGATCGTCCTTGTCGAGAACGCGCCCGAGATTGGAGATGAAGGCTTCCAGAAGAACAAATTCGCGTCGGGTCAACTCGACCTCGCGCGCATCCAGATCCACGGTACGCGCGGAGAGATTGCAGCGCAGGTTTCCGATCTCTGTCACTGCATCGGCCACCCCGTGCTGGCGGCGGCTGACCGCACGCGCTCTGGCCTCAAGTTCGCGCAGGTCAAATGGCTTCACAAGATAGTCGTCCGCACCGAAATCGAGTGCGTCGATCTTGTCATCGACATGCATGCGCGCGGTGAGGACCAGCACGGGGACCATGTTCTTCGCCGCACGCAGCTGCTTGAGGAGATCAAGGCCGGAGCCATCGGGCAGGTTCAGGTCGAGAATGACCAGGTCGAAGGGATCAAGGCCCAGAAAATGCTCCGCGTCCTCACGCGTTGTCGCATGTTCGCAGACATGACCCTGGCGCTGAAAATGCGCGAGGATCGCGTCCGCCACGTCCTCCGTATCCTCGACCACCAATATGCGCACGAATTGTTGCCCTCCCGAATCTGACAGCTTGATGACAGCTTGCCGCCTTATCGTTCGCGAACCTTCGCACGAAAAGCGTGCGGCAGGAATATGGGAGGTTTATCCATGAAGAAACTCGCTGCAGCAGGTGCTGCAACCCTTTTCGCTGCGCTGGCATTCGCTGGTCAGGCCATTGCGTTCGAGCCGAAGCAGACCGAGTGCATTGCACCGGCCAATGCCGGCGGCGGCTGGGACTTTACCTGCCGCCAGGTCGGCAAGACGCTTTATGACCTCAAGCTCATTTCGTCACCCATGCAGGTGACCAATCTCGCCGGTGGCGGCGGTGGCGTTGCCTATGCGGAGGTTACCTCCAAGCGCAATGACGACAACAATCTCATCGTCGCGGCTTCCTCGGCCACCAGCACGCGTCTTGCACAGGGTGCATTTCCGGGCGCCAGCAAGGACCAGGTGCGTTGGGTGGGTTCCATCGGTGCAGACTACGGCGTGATCGCCGTTGCCAAGGACTCGGAAATCAACACGCTGCCGGAACTGTTCGAGAAGGTGAAGAACGATCCGAAGTCGGTTTCTTTCGCCGGCGGTTCTGCCGTGGGTGGCTGGGACCATCTGAAGGTTCTCATCGCCGCAAAAGAGTCCGGGATCGATGATGTCCGCTCCGTCAAATATGTCGCCTTCGAAGGCGGCGGCGAGGCCGTGACCCAGCTTCTGGGCGGCCATGTGCAGGCATTCTCAGGCGATATTTCCGAGACCAAGGGTTTCGTCGATTCCGGTGATCTGAAGGTTCTTGCAGTCCTGGCCGACGAGCGCCTGCCGGGTGAGGAGTTCAAGGATTTCCCGACCGCCGTCGAGCAGGGCATCAATGCCACGGGTGCCAACTGGCGTGGTTTCTACGCTCCCGGCGAGATGAGCGACGAAGCCTATGACTTCTGGGTCAACACCATCAAGACGACCTATGAAAGCGACGAGTGGAAAGAGGTCATGAAGAACAATGGCCTGATGCCGCTGGCCAAGTTCGGCGATGAATTCGAGTCCTTCGTTGCCAAGCAGATCGCGGACACCGAAGAGCTCAGCCGCGAAATCGGCATCCTGCAATAACAGCACCCGAAAAGGGGCCGTCGGTCGCGCATCGCCCCCGATGCGCGGCCGGCAACTCACACCATACCGGGAGGTAAACCATGAGCGATCGCGTTCTTGGCGGGACGTGCCTCGTCCTTGCGCTGCTCTACATCCTTTTTGCCACGCAGATCCGCGTCGGCTTCATCTCGGACCCGATGGGCCCGAAGGTTTTCCCGATCGTGATCGGGGTCGCACTCGCCCTTGGCTCCCTCTATGTGCTCTTCCGCCCGGATCCTGAGCCGCTTTGGCCTGCCTTCGGTCGGGTTGGCGAGATCGTGCTCGCCGTTCTGGTCATGGTTCTCTACACCTATGCCCTGCCGCATGTCGGCTTCACGATTTCCACCACATTTGCAGCCGGTATCCTGAGCTGGCGTCTGGGCGCCAGTCCGCTTGCCGCCAGCATTGCAGGCGTGGTGATCGCCGTCAGCATCTTCGTGATTTTCCGCACGATCCTCGGCCTTTCACTCGCGCTCGGCCCGATGGGCTTTTGAGGAGACCTGAATCATGGACGTTTTCTCCAGTCTTGCGGACGGCTTTGCCGTCGCACTCACCTGGCAAAATCTCGGGCTCGCGCTTGTCGGCTGCTTTCTTGGCACGATCATCGGCGCGCTGCCGGGCCTTGGGCCATCCAATGGCGTGGCCATTCTCATTCCGCTGGCCTTCACGCTGGGACTGCCCGCAACGCCTGCATTGATCCTTTTGACCTCGGTCTATTACGGCGCCATGTATGGCGGACGCATATCGTCGATCCTCTTGAATATCCCCGGCGACGAGCCTGCGCTCATGACCACCCTCGACGGTTATCCGATGACCAAGCAGGGCAGGGCCGGTGAAGCGCTCGCCCTGTCAGGCATTGCCTCCTTTGTTGGTGCGTTCTTTGCCACCTGGGGCCTGGTCTTCCTTGCGCCTCAGCTGGTCAAGGTTGCCCTGCTTTTCGGCCCGGCTGAATATTTCGCCCTCTTCACGCTCGCCTTTGCCACGCTTGGCGGCATTGCTGCACGCAATCAGGCGAAGGCGGTCATGGCAGCTGCGCTCGGTCTTGGCGTGGCCATGATCGGGGTGGACCACCAGACGGGCGTGCCGCGTCTGACCTTCGGTGAAATCCATCTCTATGAAGGCATCCACTTCCTGATCGCGATTGTCGGCCTGTTTGCGATCTCCGAGGTTTTCCTATTCCTCGAGCATGCCAATGGAACGGCACCGAAAGCATCGGATACGAAGCTCAACCGCATCACCGCACCGCTTTCCATGCTGAAGAAGACGAGCGGCACCATGGCGCGTTCCACGGTGGTGGGCTTCATCGCCGGCGTCCTGCCGGGAGCGGGCGCTTCGCTCGGCTCATTCGTGTCCTACACGATCGAAAAGCGCATGGCCGACAAGGAAGGCACATTCGGCACGGGTGATCCGCGCGGTGTTGCAGCTCCGGAAGCCGGCAACAATGCTGCTGCCGGCGGAGCGCTGGTGCCGATGCTTGCACTTGGTGTTCCGGGTTCAGGCACGACCGCGGTTCTGCTTGCCATGCTCATGGCGCTCAACATCACCCCGGGACCGTTGCTCTTCACGCAGCAGCCGGATGTGGTCTGGGGCCTGATCGCAGCTCTCTTCATCGGCAACATCATGCTGCTTCTGCTCAATGTGCCGATGGTGGGTCTGTTCGTGCGCGTGCTGCAGGTGCCGACGAAATATCTGATGCCGGCCGTGGCGATGATCTCCTTCGTGGGCATTTACGGCCTGTCCGGCTCGACCTTCGACCTGATGGTGATGATCATCTTCGGTGTCGCGGGCTATCTCCTGCGCAAGCTCGACGTGCCGCTGGTGCCGGTCATACTTGGCATCCTGCTCGGCAACGAGATGGAAAAGAACATGCGCCGTGCGCTGACCATATCGGATGGCGACTATTCCATCCTGTGGGGTTCGCCCATGGCGATCGGCATCTGGTGTCTGGCCATTCTGGGCTTCATTGCCCCGCTGGTGGTGGGCCGTTTCTTCCGCCCGAAGAAAGACGCGACCGTCGCACCATAACAAACCGCGTCCTGTCGCCCGCGCCATACCGGTGCGGGCGACATATCCTTGTCAGATAGCTGTCATGGCAGCATCAACTTCCTGAAACAGTCTGCCCTCAGAGTGCGCGCTTGCCATTCAACCGAGGGAGACTGTCATGAAACCTTACGCAGTGCGTACCCGCCGCCAGTTCCTGGCGCAAAGCAGTGCTGCCGCACTTGTTGCGACCTCCAGCCTTGCTCTTCCATCGATTTCCCGCGCAGCCTCGCGCCCCGAATTTACCCATGGTGTCCAGTCGGGTGACGTGGACATGACCACCGGCATGATCTGGACGCGCGCGGATCGTCCCGCCCGTGTCGAGTTCGAGGTCGCGACCACCGAAAGCTTTTCCAATGCGCGCCGCCTGCCCACGCTCGACGCCCTGCCTGAAAGCGATTTCGCCGTGAAGCGTCTCCTGACCGATCTCACGCCCGATCAGGACATCTTCTACCGTATGCGCGCTGTCGACCTCACCGACACGAATGCTGCTTCGGAATGGATGGTCGGTCAGTTCAAGACTGCACCTTCGGCACGCCGCGACATCCGTTTTGCCTGGTCGGGCGACACCGCCGGTCAGGGCTGGGGCATCGACGAGACCGGCATGAAAACCTACGGCACCATGGCCGGTCACCGCCCCGACTTCTTCATCCATTCCGGCGACACGATCTATGCCGATGGTCCGATGCAGGATGAAGTCACGCTCAAGGACAACAGCGTGTGGAAGAACACGGTCCTGATCGACGAGAAGCGCAAGGTTGCCGAAACACTTGCCGAGTTCCGCGCCCAGTGGAAATACAACATGATGGACGAGCATGTGCGCGCGATGAATGCCGTCTGCCCGACCTTCTTCCAGTGGGATGACCATGAGGTCGTCAACAACTGGTCGGCTGCCAAGGATCTTTCCGAAGACGATCGTTACACGGAAAAGAATGTCGCGCTCCTGCAGGCGCGTGCGGCCCGCGCCTTCCACGAGATGACGCCGATCCGCTTCACGCCCGCCGAGCCCGGCCGCGTCTATCGCAAGATCGCCTATGGGCCGATGCTCGACATCTTCTTCCTCGACATGCGTTCCTATCGCGCAGGCAATTCGGACAGCATGCAGGAAGAGCAGAGCGAGGAAACGCGCTTCCTGGGCGACGAGCAGATCCGCTGGCTCAAGCGTGAACTCGCCAATTCCCGCGCCACCTGGAAGGTCATCGCCTCCGACATGCCGATTGGCCTCGTCGTGCCCGATGGCGACAAGATCGAAGCCATTGCCAATGGCGACGATGCAGGCCCGAAAGGCCGCGAATTCGAGATCGCGGACCTGCTGCGCTACATCAAGAATGCAGGCATCGAGAATACGGTATGGTTCACGGCCGACGTGCACTATACGGCAGCGCATTACTACAACCCGGACAATGCCGCCTTCCAGGACTTCAAGCCATTCTGGGAATTCGTCTCCGGGCCGCTTCACGCGGGCACGTTCGGTCCGAACAAGCTCGACAACACCTTTGGCCCGGAACTGAAATATGTGAAGGCGCCGGCAGAGGATCAGGGCGTCAATCTTCCGCCCTCGGAAGGCTTCCAGTTCTTCGGCCTTGTCGACATCGAGGCTGCCACCGAACAGATGACCGTTCGCCTCATGGATCGTGACGACAACGAGCTATACAAGGTGACCCTCGACCCGGTCAGATCGGCCTGACCCTTTCACTTCGGTGAAAAAACCTGTATGAGCGCGGCCAACGTAACTTGGCCGCGCTTGTTTGCATCGCAGCCCGCCTGACCCCAAAGAGACAAAATGAACCTGCGCAATATCGCGATCATCGCACACGTTGATCATGGAAAAACCACCCTTGTCGACGAGCTGATGAAGCAGTCGGGCTCTTTCCGCGAGAACCAGCGCGTTGCCGAACGCGCGATGGATTCGAACGATCTGGAGAAAGAGCGCGGCATCACCATCCTTGCAAAAGCCACCTCGGTGGAATGGAAGGAAACCCGTATCAACATCGTCGACACGCCCGGCCACGCCGATTTCGGTGGCGAGGTGGAGCGCATCCTGTCCATGGTGGATGGTGCCGTGCTTCTGGTCGACGCTGCCGAAGGCCCGATGCCGCAGACCAAATTCGTGGTCGGCAAGGCGCTCAAGGTTGGCCTCAAGCCGATCGTTGCGATCAACAAGATCGACCGTCCGGATGCACGTCACGAGGAAGTCATCAACGAGGTCTTCGACCTCTTTGCCGCTCTCGATGCCACCGACGAACAGCTCGACTTCCCCATCCTTTACGGTTCGGGTCGCGATGGCTGGATGAATTACAGCCCGGAAGGTCCGAAGGATGAGGGTCTCGGACCGCTCTTCGATCTGGTCCTGAAGCATGTGCCCGAGCCGACTGTCGAGGAAGGTCCCTTCCGCATGATCGGCACGATCCTGGAAGCCAACAACTTCCTCGGCCGCATCATCACCGGCCGCATTGCAGCCGGTTCGGTCAAGCCGAACCAGGCAGTCAAGGTTCTTCATCACGACGGCACGCTTCTGGAAACGGGCCGTGTTTCCAAGATCCTCGCCTTCCGCGGGCTTGAGCGTCAGCCGATCGAGGAAGGCCGCGCGGGCGACATCGTTGCCATTGCCGGTCTTTCGAAGGGCACCGTCGCCGATACGTTCTGCGACCCGTCCATCAGCGAGCCGATGCAGGCGCAGCCGATCGATCCGCCGACCGTCACCATGAGCTTCATCGTCAATGACTCGCCGCTAGCCGGTACCGAAGGCGACAAGGTGACGAGCCGCGTCATCCGTGATCGCCTTCTGAAGGAAGCAGAAGGCAATGTGGCGCTGAAGATCGAGGAAGCACCGGACAAGGATTCGTTCTACGTGTCGGGTCGTGGCGAGCTTCAGCTTGCCGTTCTCATCGAGACCATGCGCCGCGAAGGCTTCGAGCTTGCCGTTTCGCGTCCGCGCGTCGTCATGCACAAGGATGAAGCGGGCAACCTGCTCGAGCCGGTCGAAGAGGTCGTCATCGACGTCGACGAGGAGCATGCCGGTGTCGTCGTGCAGAAGATGTCGGAGCGCAAGGCCGAGATGGTCGAGCTCAAGCCGTCCGGCGGTGACCGTCAGCGTCTTGTCTTCCATGCGCCGACACGCGGCCTGATCGGCTACCAGTCCGAGCTTCTGACCGATACACGCGGTACGGCGATCATGAACCGCCTGTTCCACGAATATCAGCCCTACAAGGGCGAGCTTCCGGGCCGCAATAATGGCGTCCTGATCTCCAACGACAATGGCGAGGCCGTGGCCTACGCGCTCTTCAATCTGGAAGATCGTGGCCCGATGGTCATTGATGCCGGCGTCAAGGTCTATCAGGGCATGATCATCGGCATTCACTCCCGCGACAACGATCTGGAAGTGAATGTGCTGAAGGGCAAGAAGCTCTCCAATGTCCGCGCCGCAGGCAAGGATGACGCCATCAAGCTCACCCCGCCGATCCGCATGACGCTGGAGCGCGCGCTTTCCTGGATCCAGGACGACGAGCTGGTGGAAGTCACGCCAAAGAACATCCGCCTGCGCAAACTCTATCTCGACCCGCATGAGCGCAAGCGCTTCGAGAAAAGCAAAACCGCAGCAGCGTGATTGATACGGGGAAGGCCATGCCTTCCCCGTTTTGCTTCCGGCAGCGTTATCGCGAAAACAGGCAAGCCAAAATCACGAACCTGGAGCAGCGTTTTTACCTCCACGTCATCCCGGAAGCCGTTAGGCTATCCGGGACCCATTGGCAGATGATAGCAGACCGCGGCCCTGTCCTCGCCCAAGCGCCCGCCAGCACCTTCAGCCCCTTCTGCGGAAACCGGCCGCGCCCCTCAATAGGTCCCGGCTCTCGCTCCGCTCGGTCGGGATGACGCCTCGGGTCGGTCTCTCCTCCACCTCGTCATCCTCGGGCCTGACCCGAGGATCCATGCCGGAACGGCGAGGATAAAACCCGACCGCCCCAGCACGCACTCCATCTCCGCCTCCAGAACCCTTCATCCCCCGCAAAGCCCTGAATCTCATGGCCAAACCATGCAATGACGGCGTTGATGAAGGCCCTCCCTATTCGCTATTCACCACTCACTATTCACCCTCTTTATCCCCGCCATCGCCACCCGCACTACACTCCAGCTATCGCCCTCACGGGAACCCGGATGCGCACCGGGCAGTCGGGGAGGGCGGCGGCAGCCTCCCCTTCGGGTTCGGTACCCGAAGCATGTGAGGGCCTGCGACAGGTCGGCGGCCGGTAGCATCGGGTGACAGACGATGCGAAAGCTGCGGAGAAGCCGCGAGGGCAGTGCTTGCCCGGCAAAGACCACCTGAAGAAGGTGCAGCCGGGGTCAACAAGCGGGGCCGGAGTGACCGACCGACAGCGGGACAGCGGCCGGACGGGCGGCCTCAGGGTCGCACATATAAAACTCAGACTGGCGTCACTGTGGCCGCCCGTCTTCCCGGTTCTTTGACAATGACCAGACGCGGTTTCGCGGGCGTGGTGATGATGGGGTGTGGGTTGTTGAGAGCGCGGTGCCAGGAACACCCCCCTCTGCCCTGCCGGGCATCTCCCCCTCAAGGGGGGAGATTGGCTAGAAGGGATGCCTCGCCTACCCAGAAAAGTAAGGCGTCGACATCACCGCGAATAATCTCCCCCCTTGAGGGGGAGATGTCCGGCAGGACAGAGGGGGGTGCGAAGGAGCGCGAACATATCCGCTTCACAAAAAGCCCATATCGAACCGCCGTCATCCTCGGCCTTGTGCCGAGGATCTGCCGCATCCCAACGACCCTGTGCCAAGCAAGTTGAGCGGACAGCAGATCCTATCGACAAGCCATAGGATGACGAACCTGGAGCGGCGCACTCCTCCACGTCATCCCGGAAGCCGCAGGCTATCCGGGACCCATTGGCAGAGCGTCATAGAACACGGCCCGGTCCTCGCCTAAACGTCTGCCGCAGCCACCTGCCCCTTCTGCGGATACCGGCCCAGCCTCTCAATAGGTCCCGGCTCTCGCTGCGCTCGGCCGGGATGACGGAAGCGGGGCTACCGCGTTGCTCCTAGCTTTACAGGTTTCACTCGCTGCTGGCTTCCAACTCCGCCAGCACCTCCTCCACACGCGGCATCAGCTCGCTTCGAATGCTATCACCGGTGAAGGGGCCAACATGTTTGTAGCGGATGGTGCCGTCGGGACCGATGAGGAAGGTTTCCGGCACGCCGTAAACACCCCATTCGATGGCGGCGCGGCCGGTGCGGTCGACGCCGATGGCATCATAGGGATTGCCAAGTTCGCCGAGAAAGCGGCGGGCGTTTTCGGGTTTGTCCTTGTAGTTCAACCCGACCATGTAGACCCGATCGTCGCTGGCAAGTTCCATCAGGAGCGGATGCTCCGCGCGGCAGGGCGCGCACCAGGAGCCCCAGACATTGACGAGGCTGACCTTGCCTTCGAAAACGGCCGGGTCAAGGCCCGGCAGATCAAGGCCTTCGAGTGGTTCCAGCGTAACCTGCGGCACGGGCTTGTCGATAAGCGCGGATGGCACGGTCGAGGTGTCGCGGCCCGACAGAAGCTGCATCAGGAAAACGCCCGACAGCGCCAGAAATGCCGCAAGAGGCAGGAGCATCAGCCAGCGGCGCGGTCTGCGGATATCCGCTTTACTCATTCTGCGTTTTCCTTGGCCTTTGCGCGCCGACGCACACCGCGTGCTTCGAGTTCGGCGATCTCGCGTTTGCGGGCGCGCTGATCGGTGATGATCCAGACGATCAGCCCGCCAATCAGGAGCGCTGCTGCGCCATAGGCGATGGCCACATAGGCTGCATGGCTCATGATGCTTGCCTCTCGGCCCGGCGTGCGGACATGCGACGCATCGCGACAACTCGACGACGCCAGATTTCGGCGCGCATGGCCATCAGGTGCAGCGTCAGGAAGAGCGCGGTGAAGCCCAGGGCGCAGATGATGAGCGGCCACAGCATGCTTGGATGGATCGTCGGACCATCGAGCCGCATCACCGAAGCCGGCTGATGCAGCGTGTTCCACCAGTCGACGGAGAACTTGATGATCGGAATATTGATGAAGCCGACCAGCGTCATGATTGCCGCAGCCTTGGCGGCCTTGGCCTGATCGTCCATGGACCGGGTCAGGGCGATGATGCCGAGATACATCAGGAAGAGAACGAAGACTGATGTCAGTCGCGCATCCCATACCCACCAGGTGCCCCACATGGGTTTGCCCCAGACCGAGCCGGTGATGAGGGCAAGCGCGGTAAATGTCGCGCCGATTGGGGCTGCTGCCTTTAGAGATACGTCAGCCAAAGGGTGCTTCCAGACGAGTGTGCCCAAGGCCGACGCCGCCATGGTGGTGTAGCAGAACATGGCAAGCCAGGCGGCAGGCACATGCACATACATGATGCGCACGGTGATGCCCTGCTGGTAATCTTCAGGCGCCTGAAATGCCAACCACAGGCCCACAGCCAAGAGCGCGGCGGCTGCGGTACCGAGCCAGGGCAGAAGCCGGTCGGTCAGCGCGATGAAGCGCGTGGGGTTGGCCAGTGCCATCCAGCGGGAAGGTTGTGCGGGCGCATTGTTCATGGCCGCCTAGATAAACCGCCTGAAACGCCTTCGCAATCGAACGCGATGTCGCGCGTTGCCTGAAAGTCTCACAATCGCGTCAATCCGCATTGCCCTTGAGCGCCAGGCTGGCCGCGAAGGGGCCGATGACGGCAAAAAAAAGCGTCAGCGCGGTGAGGATCAGGAAGGGAGGCAGAAACGGGTCGGGATCGGCAACGGCACCACGGCTTGCCGCAACGCCGAAGATGAGCACCGGTATGGTCAGCGGCAGGATGAGCACCGAGACGAGGAGGCCGCCGCGGGGGAGTGCCACCGCGAGCGCCGCACCGACCGCACCGATAAAGGTGATGGCGGGGGTGCCCACCAGAAGCGTGAGCGCGGCGGCGGCGATACCAAGCGGTTCGATATTCATGAAGAGGCCAAGCAGTGGCGAGACGATCACCAGCGGCAACACGCTTGCAGTCCAGTGGCCGAGGCATTTCACGAAGATCGCCAGTGCCAGCATGTGGCGGTGATCATTGATGAGGATCAGATCCAGCGAGCCATCCTCCCGATCTGCCTGGAACAGACGGTCAAGACCGAGCAGGCTTGCGAGCAATGCGCCGATCCAGAGGATGGCCGGTCCGATCCGCGCAAGCAGGTTGAGGTCGGGGCCGACGCCAAAGGGGACCACGGCCACCACGGCGAGGAAGAAGAGAATGCCGGTCAGCGCGCCCGAGCCGGTGCGAAAGCTTAAGCCGATTTCGCGGAGGTAGAGCGCTAGCATGGGAGGCTCATGTGGGCAGGTCGGCGCTCTGTCACACCCCCCTCTGTCCTGCCGGACATCTCCCCCACAAGGGGGGAGATTGGCTTGCTTTCACCTCCCATGTTCCTTTTGTAGGGGACACGGCGATGCCACAGTCGATCTCCCCCCTTGTGGGGGAGATGCCTGGCAAGGCAGAGGGGGGTGACCTTGGCACCCACCATCAAACCCCTCCCATCCGCAACTCCTGCATTCCGTCCAGCCCCAGCGGCAGATGGGTCGCAGCGACAATCATCCCGCCATCTTCCAGATGAGCCTTCATGAGTTCTGAGAACTGGCGTTCGGATGCGCGGTCGAGGCCGGCGGTAGGCTCATCGAGAAGCCAGACAGGACGGTAGCTGACCAGCATGCGGGCAATGGCCACGCGCCGACGCTGGCCGGTTGAGAGATAGGCAAAAGGCAAGTGGCCAATTTCGGCTAGGCCAACCATGTCGAGTGCTTCCCATGGCTCCAGATGCGGGCGGCCGCAATAGTCTTGCCAGAAAAGGAGGTTCTCCTCGACGCTTGCCGCATCCTTCAATCCGTTGCGGTGGCCGAGATAGTGACAGGCGGCTGCCAGGTCCGGCCATTCCTCACCGCCGCCATGGAGCCGAATCACGCCATGCGACTTTGGTAGGAGGCCGGCGAGAACACGCAGCAGTGTGGACTTGCCTGAACCGTTCGGGCCGGTGATCAGAAGGGCTCTGCCTTCTGCCAGCTGGAACGAGATTTCGCTGAAAACCCGTTCATCTCCGCGGTCTCCAGCCAATTCCTCCACTTCAAGCTTCAGGGCGGTCGATGCGGCGGACAAGGCGGATTCCATGATTTGAGAGTTTGAGGCGAAAATGCGCAATGGCAGTCTAGAACTCTTCTACGAAATTCTTTATATCCCGGGCAACCACGCCAGCGGTCGGCGTGTAACTCTTTGTGCCGATACCCGCGCGCGCGCCGCCTTGAACGGCCGGGACGCTTGGGGGCGGACAGCGGAAATGACCGTACCCGCACCTTTTGCGCGTGATGCCTTGAGGAGTCCGTTCCCGTTTCGGATGAACAGACTGTAAAGGATCGCTCGTGACCAAATCACTCGACAGTTTCAATTGCCGCCGCACCCTGAAAGTGGGTGACAAGGAATATGTCTATTTCGACCTCAAAGAGGCCGAAAAGAACGGCCTGGATGGCGTGTCCAAGCTTCCCTTCTCCATGAAGGTGCTGCTTGAGAACCTGCTGCGCAACGAAGACGGCCGCACGGTCAAGAAGGCCGATATCGAGGCGGTGAAGAACTGGATCGAGGACCGCGGCACAGCCGGTCACGAAATCGCCTACCGCCCGGCGCGCGTCCTGATGCAGGACTTCACCGGCGTTCCCGCCGTTGTGGATCTGGCCGCCATGCGCGATGCCATGGCCAATCTTGGCGGCGATCCGCAGAAGATCAATCCGCTGGTGCCTGTCGATCTGGTCATCGATCACTCGGTCATCGTCGATGAATTCGGCAATCCAAATGCTTTCGCGCGCAATGTGGAGCTTGAATACAAGCGCAATGGCGAGCGTTACCGCTTCCTGAAATGGGGTCAGAAGGCGTTCAAGAATTTCCGCGTCGTGCCGCCCGGCACCGGCATCTGTCACCAGGTCAATCTCGAATATCTCGGCCAGACCGTCTGGACCAAGGAAGAGGACGGTGCGGAAGTCGCGTTCCCTGATACCTGTGTGGGTACCGACTCCCACACCACCATGATCAACGGCCTCGGCGTGCTTGGCTGGGGTGTCGGCGGTATCGAGGCAGAGGCGGCCATGCTCGGCCAGCCGGTTTCCATGCTGCTGCCGGAAGTCATCGGCTTCAAGCTGACGGGCAAGATGAAGGAAGGCGTGACGGCAACCGACCTCGTGCTCACCGTCGTGCAGATGCTTCGCCAGAAGGGCGTGGTCGGCAAGTTCGTCGAGTTCTTCGGCGATGGTCTTGACCACATGACGCTGGCCGATGCTGCTACCATCGGCAACATGGCGCCTGAATATGGTGCGACCTGCGGCTTCTTCCCCGTGGATTCGGAGACGCTGAGCTATCTCAACATTTCCGGCCGCGACAAGGATCGTGTGGCGCTGGTCGAGGCTTACACCAAGCAGCAGGGCATGTTCCGCGAGACGGGTTCTGCAGACCCTGTGTTCACCGACACGCTGGAGCTTGATCTCGGCGATGTCGTGCCGTCCATGGCAGGCCCGAAGCGCCCGGAAGGCCGCATTCCGCTCGAGAAGATCGCATCCGGTTTCGCCGAATCGCTCGAAAAGGAATACAAGAAGGACCCCTCCACGCTGGAGAAGCGCTGGAAGGTTGAGGGCGAGGATTACGATCTGGGCCATGGCGACGTTGCCATCGCCGCAATCACCTCCTGCACCAACACCTCCAATCCGAGCGTTCTCATCGGTGCCGGCCTTCTGGCCCGCAATGCCAACCGCCTTGGCCTGAAGCAGAAGCCCTGGGTCAAGACTTCGCTGGCTCCCGGCTCGCAGGTGGTTGCCGAATATCTGGAAAAGTCCGGCCTTCAGAAGGAGCTCGACCAGATCGGCTTCAATCTGGTCGGCTTTGGCTGCACGACCTGCATCGGCAATTCCGGTCCGCTTCCCGCGCCTGTCTCCAAGACGATCAACGACAAGGACCTGATCGCCGCTGGCGTTCTGTCGGGTAACCGCAACTTCGAAGGTCGCATTTCGCCTGACGTGCAGGCCAACTATCTGGCATCGCCGCCGCTGGTCGTTGCCTATGCGCTCGCCGGATCCGTCACCAAGGACCTAACCAAGGAGCCGATCGGTCAGGACAGGCAAGGCAACGACGTCTATCTGAAGGATATCTGGCCTTCCAATCAGGAAATCCAGGAATTCATCCAGAAGCATGTCACGCGCGAACTCTTCGAGCAGAAGTATGCCGAGGTCTTCGAGGGTGACGAAAACTGGCGCGCGGTTCAGGTGCCGGAAGGCGAGACCTATGCGTGGGACGACAAGTCGACCTATGTGCAGAACCCGCCCTACTTCGCCGGCATGAGCAAGGATGTTACCCAGGTGTCCGACATCAAGGGCGCACGCATCCTCGGCCTCTTCGGCGACAAGATCACCACCGACCACATCTCTCCGGCAGGCTCCATCAAGGCGCAGTCGCCTGCGGGCAAGTATCTGATGGACAATGGCGTGGAAGTCGTGGACTTCAACCAGTACGGCACGCGCCGCGGCAATCATGAAGTGATGATGCGTGGCACCTTCGCCAATATCCGCATCCGCAACTTCATGCTGGGCGAGAACGGCCAGCAGGGCGGCTACACGATCCACTATCCTTCCAAGGAAGAGATGTCGATCTACGACGCGGCCATGCGCTACAAGCAGGAAGGCGTGCCGCTCGTCGTCATCGCCGGTGGTGAATACGGCAATGGCTCGTCTCGCGACTGGGCGGCCAAGGGCACCAATCTTCTCGGTGTCCGTGCGGTCATCGCGGTCAGCTATGAGCGTATCCACCGCTCCAACCTTGTTGGCATGGGCGTCATTCCGTTCGTGTTTGCCGAGGATGGCGTGGACTGGAAGTCGCTCGGCCTGAAGGGTGACGAGCAGGTGACGATCGAGGGTCTGGAAGACCTGAAGCCGCGCGCAACGCTCAACGCCAAGATTGCCTATGCGGATGGTTCGGAGAAAACCGTTCCGATCCTGTGCCGCATCGATACGCTGGATGAACTGGAATATTTCCGCAATGGCGGCATCCTCCAGTATGTGCTGCGTGATCTGGCTGCATAAGCCGGGTCGCTAAAGCAAGACAATCAGGCGCCGCGCTTTCAGATGAGAGCGCGGCGTTTTTCGTTGAAGGCATTTTCACCGCAACGTGACTTCCAAAGGAGCAGTTCTCACCGATAGAACTGATTGGACGGCCAACAGATCATCAGGAGACAGTTGCGGCATGAGCTTTGAACGCGGAATTAGAGCAAGAGGCTCCCTGGCCGCGCTCATGCTGGCTGCATATTTTTCCGCCGCTCCGATTCACGCTCAGGAGCGCCCATCGGCCGTTCTCGAGCTTTTCACGAGCCAGGGCTGCAGCTCCTGTCCCAAGGCCGATGCGCTCCTGAACGATCTGGCGGAAAATCCTGGCCTTCTGACCCTCTCCTATCATGTCGATTACTGGGATTATCTGGGTTGGAAGGATGAGCTTGCCTCGCCGGAGAACAGCCGGCGGCAGCGTGAATATAATGCCCGCGCCGACGGGTCGGTCTATACGCCGCAACTGATCTTCAACGGCGAACAGGCCCTTGTGGGGTCTGATCGCGGTGCAATCGCGTCTGCGATAAGGGACCAGGGCAACACGCCATTGCCGGTGGCGGTCGATCTGGAAGTGCGCGGAAATGTTCTGGCGCTCACGATCGGGGCCCAGGAAAATGCCGCACCCGGTCGCACCGAGATATTGTTGCTTTCTGTCGAGCCGCAGCGCGAAGTCAGGATCGAGGCTGGCGAAAACGCAGGCGAGACCATCCTCTACCGCAATATCGTGCGCGACCATCGCATCATCGGCATGTGGAAGGGCAAGGAGATGCAGCTGGAACTGCCGCTCGATGAAGTTGGCGGTTCAGCGGCCGAGGAATGCGTGGTCCTGGTTCAGAAGGTGGACCAGAACGGACATCCTGGACCCATTCTTGGTGCCGCTCGCACCCGGCTGTAGGCATCTGCCTGGACTTGCATGGCGAATGCCCAAGCGAGCGCTGCGCCATTCTCCGTTGAAAATTTACGCATAAGCGCCTGCTCTGGCAGGGTAGGCGCATATTGGCCGCGTTGGCGGCATCGTTATTTTTCGAGTGGGGGCGTTTTTCAGGCCGGGCTTTTCCGGGGCAATTTGAAGGACGTTCTTCCATGGATATTCGCGCGCAATTCATTTCATCCGATCATGCGCTTGCGCAGGAAGTGATCTTCCAGGGTGCTGCACCGACGCTTGATGCGCGGGCGATCTCGAAGATCCGGCTTGATGCGTCTTCCAGCCAGATCGCCAATTACCGGCGGGTGGGCGATGATCTTGTGATCGAGCTCACCAATGGCGAGCAGATCATTCTGGGCGGCTGGTTCGAGGATGACGAGGAACGCGGCGAACTGCAGATCATGCATGAGGATGCAAGCTGCCATGTGGCGGTGAGCTTTGCCGACGAATATCCCGGCCTCCTGCAGCCGCAGGTGAGTACCGGTGCCTGCAGCAATACGGATTTTGGCGGCGGTGCGGGTCTTGCCGGCATTGCCGGCCCGCTTGCCATTGGCGGCTTGCTTGCCGCCGGTGCGGTCGGTCTGGCTCTGGCGCTCGATGATGATGACGACAATGGCGGCGGCAATGGAGGCGGCGGTCAGCCGGGCACAAAGCCGGTGGTCAATCCGACCAATGGCAGGGAAGCCACCGGCACGGCCAAGCCCGGTACGATTGTCGAGATGGACCGGGACGGCGACGGCATTCCCGATGCCTCGGCCATTGCCGATGATGACGGGAACTGGGTGATCCCGATCGAGCCGCCGGCAGAGCATGGCGATGAACTGGAATTTGTCGGACGGGATCCCGAGACAGGCACTCCATCCGACCCGGTGCGGGAAGTGGTGGATGCGCTGGCACCCGATGCACCCAAGGTCAATCCGACCAATGGCAAGGAACTGTCGGGCACGGGCGAACCCGGTGCGACGGTGATCGTAGATGACAATGGCGATGGCATTCCCGATCACACGGCGGTGGTGGGTGATGACGGCAAATGGGTCATTCCCTTCGACCCGCCGCTTGAGGACGGGCGCGAGCTTGATGTGAGCCTGAAGGACCCGGCCGGCAATGAATCGGAGAAGGTGCCGGTGGTGGTGGACGGGGAAGCGCCCGACCTGCCGCAGGTCAATCCGACCGACGGACGGGAACTGTCGGGCACGGGCGAGCCGGGGGCGACCATCATCATTGACGACAAGCGCGATGGAACGCCGAACTATTCCACGATCGTGGGGCCTGACGGGTCGTGGTCCATCCCCTTCGATCCGGCCTTGCCCGACGGGCGCGAGCTTGATGTGAGCCAGCGGGATGAAGCGGGCAACGAGTCCGGCAAGGTGCCGGTTGTGGTCGATGCGCAACTGCCTGATGCACCGGTCATCACCGATCTGGTGGAGGATACGGGTACAGTCGGCGACTATATCACCAGTGACACGACGCCCACGGTCCATGGCACGTCCGAGGAAGAGGACGGGACGGTGGTGAATGTCTATCTGGGGGATGAGCTTGTGGGAACGGCCATCGTGTCCGGTGGTGTCTGGGAGTTCACCTCTGCCGCACTTGCCGACGGCGACTATGTGGTTACGGCCACCCAACTCAGCCCGCGCGGCACGGAAAGCCAGGCGTCCGCTCCGCTGGCCTTCACCATCGACACCAATGAGGGCGGCACGGTGCCGACCGAGGCGCCTGTGATCACCGGCATCGACACGGATGGCGGGATCGATCCCGAGGACGGCATCACCAATGATCCCACACTCTTCTTCGAGGGTACCGCCGACCGGCTGGCCACGGTCTGGGTCTATCTGGACGGCGCGCTTCTGGGCTCGGTGCAGGCCGATAATGACGGCGTGTGGCGCTATGACCATACGGGCACGGTGCTTGATGACGGCACTTACGAACTGACCGCGGAACAGCAGGATGCGGCGGGCAATGCCAAGTCTGCCATGTCCGCGCCATTCGCGGTGGTGGTCGACACCAATGGTGCAGGCGAAGGCACGCCGGTGCCCGCCGAACCGCCAACGGTCACGGGCATTCTGGATGACAATGGTCATGCCGATGATGACGGCATCACCAATGACACGACGCTGCACTTTCTCGGCGAGGCGGAACCGCATGCGCTGGTGACGGTCATGCTGGACGGCGTCGTCATCGGCTCGGAGATTGCGGGCGCGGATGGCGTCTGGCATCTCGACCACAGCGCGACCTCGCTTGCAGACGGTACCTATCAGGTAACAGCCACGCAGCAGGATGCGGCGGGCAATCCGGTATCCGCGCCTTCCGATCCCTTCACGGTGGTGGTGGACACCAATGGCGGCGGCGAGGGCGGCGAGACGCCTTCACCGGCACCGGTGGTGAGCGGCATCGAGGTGGATGGCGGGCTAGATCCGGCCGATGGCATCACGGATGAGACCATGCTGTTCTTCCTCGGCACGGCCAAGCCGCATGCGCTGGTGACAGTGCTGCTGGACGGTGTGGAACTCGGAACCGCGACTGCCGACGAGGCAGGCGCCTGGCGCTATGACCACACCGGCACGACGCTTGCCGACGGCACCTATCAGGTGACGGCCACCCAGCAGGATGCGGCGGGCAATCCGCCTTCACCCGTCTCGGACCCCTATCGCGTCATTGTCGACACCAATGAAGGGGGCACGGTGCCGACCGAGCCGCCGGTGATCACGGGCTTTGAGGAAGACAGCGGCGTGGTGGGCGACGGCATCACCAATGACAACATGATCGCCTTCACCGGCACCTCGACGGAAACAGACGGCACGGTGGTGACGGTGACGCTTCTGGATGAGGGTGGTGCAACAGTTGCAACCCTGACGGCAACGGTTGCCAACGGCACCTGGACGACGGGCGAAAGCCCGGCGCTGCCCGACGGCAACTACACCGCAACGGCA
>NZ_JAYMER010000010.1:197508-584851 GCF_037029545.1 Nitratireductor sp. CH_MIT9313-5
GCCGGCCACAAGTGTGACCATCGACACCAATGAAGGCGGTGCTGATGTCACCCCGCCGCCGGTGATCGAGGCAATTGTTGAGGACACGGGTCATGCGAATGATGACGGCATCACCAAGGAAAATGTGATTCTGGTTACGGGTTCTTCTGATGAGGATGACGGAGCCGAGGTTGCCGTAACGATCCGGGATAGCGCCAATGCGGTGGTCGCAACGCTGACGGCGACCGTTTCCGGTGGAGTGTGGTCAACCGGCCAGACCGGTATCCTGAGCGACGGTGCCTATACGATCACAGCCACGCAGCGCGATGCCGCGGGCAATGATCCGTCCGCTGCATCAGATCCGTTCACCATGGTGATCGATACCAATAATGGCGGAGCCAATCCGACGCCCGCACCGACGGTGACGGGAATAGACCAGGATGATGGTCTTGATCCCAATGACGGCATCACGAGCGACCAGACGCTGTACTTCCTTGGTACTGCCGAGGCCAATGCGGTTGTTCATGTTTTCCTGGATGGGGTGGAGATCGGGTCAGTGATCGCCGAACCGACAGGTGCCTGGCGCTACGATCACACCGGTACAACGTTGAATGACGGAGTTTATCAGGTATCCGCACAGCAGGTGGATGCTGCGGGCAATGACGCTTCCCCACGCTCGGAAGAGTTCCAAGTCGTGGTCAGTACCGCGCTTCCGACGGTCTCCATAGAGATGATGTCCAATGATTTTGGCCTTCCGGGAGACTTCATCACCCATGCGACCGAAACGCAGATCAGCGGATCAGCCACACCAAATTCTCTAATCGACATTCAGGTCGACGGAGTTTCGGTCGCAACAGCTGTTGCTGACGGCAATGGGTTCTGGACTTCCGATCTGATCGATCTTTCAGCTTATCAGGTAGGGGATCAGCCCGAAATCACGGCTGTAGCCACCGGGCCGAACGGCAAGACGAATGAAGACGTTCAGGCGATAACCATTGAACGCAATATCTCTGACATCGGGCTGTTGCCGGAGGGTATGGTTCGCAAGCTGGTTGGCGATCATGCAGCTGACCAGTTGGGTAGCAGCATCTCTGCAATTGGCGACATCAACAATGATGGCTTCGAGGATTTTATCGTCGGCGCGAGAGGAGATGATCTGGCCGGAACCAATGCCGGTACAGCCTATGTGGTCTTCGGGAAAGCCGATGGCAGGTTCTTTGAAGGGTCTGTTGCCGATCTGACACCTGAAGACGGCTTCGTCTTCAGAGCATTTGAAGGTGGAAGCCGCTTTGCAGAGACGGTGTCGCGGTTGGGCGATATCAATGGGGATGGCATAGACGATTTCGGGGTCGGCTCCCCCGGCGAAAACGCGCGGAACAGGACAGATTCAGGTGTAGGCTATGTGATCTTCGGCCAGGATTCGGCAGATGCCAGCGCCTGGGGAAGTCTTGAAGGCGGTCGCCAGGTGCTGCGGGCAAGCAACATCCGTGCTGCGCACGGCTTTGTCGCCATGGGGCGTGAGGGCATAAACTCCGACGAAACCCGCGGTGACCAGTTACGCATTGCCGGATATGTCGGTGACATCAACAATGATGGCATCGCCGATATCGTGATGAGTGCACCTGGCGCGGATTTCGGCACGCGGCTCAATTCTGGCGACATCGTGGTGATATTCGGCAAGTCGGGAGCGAATGGATCTGCCTGGGTGACCGATGGAACGCCCGCCCGCCCTACTTACGGCGCTGGCACCGTTTCTTCAGCGAACGGTTTCAACATCACGGGAGATTTCGATCTCGCAAATCTGAATTCCTTCATGAACTCGGCGGGGGACATCAATGGAGACGGCATCAATGATCTCGTTTTCGGTTCCTACAAGGGATCGATAGGGGCCGCAAATTCGGGAACACTGTATGTCGTATTCGGCAAGGCGGGTGCCGGTGGCGGTGCTGCTGTGGGAAATGATTTTGCCAATGCACAGTGGAATGGTCCCCGGCTCAATCTTCGCCAAATGTCTTCATCCGATGGTTTCCTGATAGCCGGCGACACGCCGAATGCCGCCATGCGGCACGGCTGTATCGGCGACCTGAATGGCGACGGAATTGCAGATGTGCACGGGTTCTCCGACTCGGCACTTGGTGGACGGGGAGCTGTCTATGTGGTCTGGGGTCGGACCGATGGCAGCTGGGGCAGTATCGAAAATGGCCGGGCAGTTGTGCGAACAGCCAATCTGGCTCCAGAAGACGGGATGATCGTACGCGGCATCTCCGGCATCAACATCAAATCCGTGTCGGTAGAGGGGGATGTAAACGGCGACGGGCTGGATGACATGGTGATCGGTGCCGAAACATCTTTCGGCAAGGGTGTGGTCTACGTGCTTTACGGGGACAATGACTTCAGCTGGGCGCCAACTGAAAATGGCCGTCGCATCGTAGATCTGATCGATCTGCCCCGAGACAAGGGCTTTCTCATCCGGGGAGAGAGCGACGGCGATTTGACCGGCAGCTCGGTGGATGTCGCCGATCTCAACGGAGATGGATATGCCGACATACTCATGGGTTCGCGTGGCCTGGATGAGGGAGGGCTGGCCGACCGCGGAGCCGCCTATGTCGTGTTCGGTCAATCTGGTGACTTTGCAGTAGGCATAACCGACGTGGGAACGGCGGGTGCAGACTGGCTGGCAGGCACGGACTATGGTGATGTGCTCATTGGTGAGGGCGGTGCCGATCATCTGCTTGGCTTTGGTGGTGACGACATGATTACCATCAGCGATCTCGAATTCGCGAAGATCGATGGCGGGTCAGGCCAGGACGTGCTTCGCCTTGATGGTGGCGGGCTTGATCTCAACCTTTCGGAAATCGAGAACGAAAGGCTGACTGGCATTGATGGTATCGATCTGACCGGTGCTGGCACTGACAGCGTACAGCTGAGCGAACAGGACGTGCTCGACATGTCGGATGCGGGGCTCGTGAAGCTTCGTGGCGACATCGACGACAGTGCCACTGCCTCGGGCTTCACGGATAGTGGCGCTGACCAGACCGAGAATGGCGTCACCTATGATGTCTACACTTCCGGCGCCGCTACGCTCTGGATCGATCAGCAGCTGAGTGTGACGATCTGACCTGGTTTTAATGGCGGCGCGTTCTGTGCCGCCATTTCAGGACCCTTTGCTCCACTCAAAAAAACGCCGGTTCGGCCATTTGGCCACCGGCGTGATGGGAGATCGATGCCCGGCAATCATGGGCATCAGGTTGCCAGAGAATGGTTCGACCCGGCTGCAGCCCCGTGGGCGGGGGGGCTTGGGGGGTACGGAAGCCACATCCGAATCGAACCGTCTCAGGCAACAATTGGATCGTGGCTGCAGAATTTGGCGGGAGATTGGGCAGATCAAGGCGAGAATGTGGTGGCCCATCACCAAATCATTCGCTTCATTTCACGTCGTGAGCCGACCTGTTATCGGTGCAAAGTCTTGCAATCGACTGCATGAGAGGTCACCTTTTACATGACAAACTCATGAAAGGTGCGTGCTTCATGACAGATTTTGCGAGCGGCGAGGACGCTCAGCCATCCTCCAACCTGGTGCGCCTGTCGGAGGCCCGGGCGCAGCGGTTTCAGCCACCGGTTACCTTTCATCGCCGCGAGCTCGACCAGATCCTGCGGCTTTACGGCCAGATGGTGGCCGCGGGCGAGTGGCGTGATTACGCAATCGATCATCAGAAGGATCTTGCGGTGTTTTCGGTCTATCGCAGAACAAGCGAAGTGCCGCTTTTCCAGATCGTGAAGAACCCGAAACTGGCGCGCAAGCAGGGCGCCTATAGCGTGGTCGCAGCCGGGGGCGCGATCCTGAAACGCGGGCATGAACTGCCGCGGGTGCTTTCGGTGTTCGACAAGAAGCTGAAAGTCGTACGCGCCTGAGTGAGGAAGGGGCGGCCCGTGACCGCCCCGTAATGATCAGTTGACCGCGTTGATCGGACCCAGATTGACGAAGATGGTCTCGCCGGAGGAATCGTCCACGCCGTCATTGTCGGTGACGAAATATGCCGTGCCGGCGCGATCGATGGCAAAGCCTTCGATCTTGTCGACCACATAGCCGTTGGTTGCAGCCTTCATGTCGGGCAGAAGGTCGCGCACGAGCGTCTTTTCCACCACCGGCAATTCCCCGCCGAGTTCAGCGGGCTCGAACCCTTCCAGCTCAACCGCGTAAAGTCGCTTGATGCGGGCGGCATCGCCGATCTGGTTGTCACGCTCGACAATATAGAGCTTGCCTTCATGGGCCGTGACTTCGGAAAGACCGACCCAGCCGGCTTCCGGCTTGTCCAGCGGGTAGTGGACGGCAGCCCAGCTTTCATCGGACGGCTTGTAGGTGACGAGCTTGACCAGACCTTCCGCGTCGTCATTCCATTCGCGCTGGATCGCCATGACGAGCATTCTATCCTCACCTTCACCCACAATGGTTACGCCTTCCATCCCGAAGCGCTTTTCCTGGGAGAGGAGGGCTGCGGGCAGGGCGATTTCCTCGCTGATCTCGCCGTCGGCATCAACATGCAGAAGAGCGTGTGGCGTGAGTTTCGCGTTGTTGCCTTCCGAGGCCAGCCAGAAGCCGCCATTGCCGTCGGCCACGATCCCCTCAAGATCAAGCTTCTGGGCCGGATTGCCATTGCGCGTTACCACCAGCTTCCCGGTGATGCGGGCTGGTTTGGTCGTGGCATCTACCGTGAAGATCGCCGGCTGGTTGGTGTAGAAGGAGTCGTTGATGGCATAGAGCTTTCCATCGGTGGCCGGATCGGCGGACAGGCCCGAGAGCGCGCCCCAGCCGATGGGCTGGCCGTCCTTCATCTGCGAAACGATAGTCGGATAGGCGGTTTCGCCGTCCTGAAGCTCGTAGATCATGACGTGGGAACGGGCAGCGCCATCCTCGACCAGATCGGCCTCGTTTGCCGTCACCAGAAGGTTGCGCTGCGGGATCGCAACAAGGCCTTCCGGACCGACGCCAGACGGCAGAACCTGAACGAATTCCGGTGCCTCGCCTGTATCACGATAAACGGCAACGAGCGAAGCGCGCTCGAGAGCGACGAAAATGTAGGTCTCGCCGCCGATTTCGGCGACTTCCAGACCTTCCGGCTCGGCACCCTTGGCGTCGGAGCGCTTGTCGGGATAGTGGCCTGCAAGGGCTGCCTGATGTTCGAGGTCCGATCCGGAATCAAACAGCACGTCTCCGTTTTTGGAGAAGATCGTGAAGCCGCGCGATCCGCCCTGGTAATCGCCCTCATTGGCGGCGACAAAGCGGTCATTGTCCAGCCACTTCACCGCATCCGGTTCGCGGGCGGTTTCCGGCATGGTCTCGGTGAAGAGGATGGCACCGTCGTCCTTGAGATCGATGTTCTGAGCCGAAGACTTGCCTGCCGAAAAGTGGCTGACGATCTCGCCGCTCTCGGCGCTGACAACGGCAAAATGGTTGTTCTCCTGCAGAGAGACAACGATCTCGTTGGCGTCGTTGAAGTCGACAAATTCCGGCTCGGGATCCTGTGCGCCGACTTCGGCAAGACCGGTCAGTTCCACCGTCTTGACGCTGTCGCAATCGGGAGCATTGTTCTCCATGTTGAAGACCTGCAGCACGCCTGCAGGAAGCTGCGGCAGGGCGCCGTCATTCAGATCCTCATCGCGCTCGTTTTCGATGGCGACAGCCAGGAACCGGCCATCCTTGCTGAGAGCAAGCGAATCCGGCTGGCCTGCCAGTTCGCAGGTCATTTCGGCTTCACGTCCCGCAATGTCGATGACGGCCAGCCTGCCGGAGGGTGCGGTGTAGCTTTGCGAGGTGTTGATGCCGGCAAGCGCCTTGTTGCCGGAAACGACGACCGAGGTCGGTTCGCCTTCAAGCTTCACCACGCCACCGGCCTTCGGGTTCTGCGCATCACTGATGTCGACAAAGCCAATGGCACCAAGCGGGCTGTCGGAATAGATCAGGGTGTTGCCGTCGGCGGTCGCTGCGATGATTTCCGACGAGGTTTCGGTCGCCTGATCCATGTCCGCGGGCAGATTTGCCGCGACGGGAAATGTTGCGATGCGATTGAATGCCTGTTCCGCCATTGCGGGACTGGCAGTGCCGGCAAGCAAGGTGGCTGCCATTGCGCCGAGCATGAATTTCCTGGTGTAGTAGCTGGACATTGTCGTCTCCCTCGCCAATTTGAAGATGGCGGAATCTGGAAGACGTGAATTGCAGTTGCGTGACCGGCGATGACAGATCGATGACAGCGCACAACAAGCGCGCGACGCCAGTCATTGCGATACCGGGCAAATGCGGTTATAGGTGAGGCGATTTCCCTACATTGGTGGTTATACCACCGTCCGCCCCGGGAAGGCGGGCGAAGAGAAGGATTTATGCCATGGCCAATACGCTACTCATGCCCAAGGCAACCGCCGTCTGGCTGGTGGACAATACGGCGCTGAGCTTTGACCAGATTGCCGAGTTCTGCAAGCTGCACCCGCTTGAAGTCAGCGCCATTGCCGATGGCGATGCCGCGCAGGGCATCAAGGGCATGGACCCGGTCATCACCGGCCAGCTGACGCGCGAAGAGATCGCGAAGGGCGAGAACAATCCCGATTACAGGCTGAAGCTTTCCGAGCCGAAGGTTCGCGTACCGGAGACCAAGCGCAAGGGCCCGCGCTACACGCCGCTTTCCAAGCGCCAGGACCGCCCCAACGCCATTCTCTGGCTGGTGCGCAATCATCCGGAACTGAAAGACGCCCAGATTTCGCGCCTGGTCGGCACGACCAAGAACACGATCGAGCAGATCCGCAACCGCACGCACTGGAATTCGGCCAATCTCACGCCGATGGACCCGGTGACGCTGGGGCTCTGCTCGCAGATCGATCTCGATATCGAGGTGCAGAAGGCAGCCCGCTATGCTCCGCAGACCGAGCAGACGGACGAGACGCTGCTTCCGGCATCCGAAACCGAGAAGCTGTCGCTTGACGATCAGGCACCGGAAGAGAAGGAGCTGGATGCAGACGCGGTCTTCGCCAAGCTGTCATCGCTTCGCGGCAACACGGATGACGAGGACGACAGCGAAAGCTGATCGTCCCTGCCTGCTCAGCCACCTGCAAACAGGTGACAGGCGCGTTCACGCTTGCCGCCCTCATAAGGGCGCACGGCAGCGTTTTTGAGCAGGTATGAACTCACCGCCAAACCATTCCTAGTGGCCGCGTCAGCTATGACGCGGCCATAATATTTTCCGCCCTCGATATTGCTGATGGTGATGCGGCGGCCGCCAATAAGCTCTTCCAGAACAGTGCGAGAGGTTATGCCGGCGAGCTTTTCAGGTGCGCAGGAGCTTCTGATCTCGGGCGCATCAATCCCGCGCAACCGCACGAGCACCTGCACTGTCTGGCCCGGCCAGATATGAGCACGAGCCTCGAACGTATCGCCATCTAGAACACGAATGACATCCGCGGGTACCGGACCCGGCAGCACATCATCATCGCCTGCGAGGGAGAGAACGGGCTGGCCGAGCAGGATGAGGACGGGAATCAGAAGGCGAAACAGCATGATAGGACCATATTCCTATCATGCCCCCTCTGCAAGCAACTTCAGATCACGCTTGTCAGAAATCCGTCGCGATGCCTTTTACTTCCCAATCGCCATAGCGAACGGGCTCAGGACCCTTGCGGCCGCCCAACTCGCGGGGCATGGCCTTCAACTCCGCCTCACGTGCGGCACGACGCGCTTCGGCTTCTGCCAATGCCCGCCTGGCTGCGGGGGTCAGCGCGCGGGGCGCCTTCTGGTCGGTATCGGCGCCGTTCTGGGGCTTTTCAGGTTCGTTCATCATGAGATCGGCCCAATATTGATAAACAGTCTGCCTCTGGCCATCTATAGGTCAGGTGTCTGCAGGCGTCGAGCATTGCAGACAGGTTTCAGCCGGTGGGGGCTTCTCAGCCTTATTCTGGAGTGTCCTTATGAACATGATGCGCACCGCAATGCTTCTCGCCGTAATGACGGCCCTTTTCATGGGGGTTGGCTACTTGCTGGGCGGGACCGGGGGCATGATGATCGCGCTCGCGATTGCCGCCGCGATGAACCTTTTCAGCTACTGGAATGCGGACAAGATGGTTCTGCGCATGCACCGCGCGCAGGAGGTGAGTGAGCGCAATGCGCCGGAATATTACGGCATCGTGCGCGACCTCGCGAAGAATGCCGGCCTTCCCATGCCCAAGGTCTACATCATCGACAATCCGCAGCCCAATGCCTTTGCGACGGGACGCAACCCCGAAAACGCCGCCGTGGCTGCCACGACGGGGCTTCTCCATGCTCTGAACCATGAGGAAGTGGCGGCGGTCATGGCGCATGAGCTGGCGCATGTTCAAAACCGCGACACGCTCATCATGACGATCACCGCCACGCTTGCCGGTGCAATATCCATGCTCGGCAATTTCGCGCTCTTCTTTGGCGGGGGGCGCAACAACAACAATCCTTTCGGCTTCATCGGCATTCTGGTCGCGATGATCGTTGCGCCTTTCGCGGCGATGCTGGTTCAGATGGCGATCAGCCGGACGCGTGAATATTCCGCCGACCGTCGTGGTGCGGAAATCTGCGGCAACCCGATGTGGCTGGCTTCGGCCTTGCGCAAGATCGCCATGGGTGCGAAACGGCAGGTGAATGTGGATGCTGAGCGCAATCCCGCGACTGCGCACATGTTCATCATCAATCCATTGAACGGACAGCGCATGGACGGCCTTTTCTCCACCCACCCGAATACCGAGAACCGTATTGCCGCCCTGCAGGCCATGGCGCAGGAGATGGGTCCGGCACCGCAAGGCTGGTCCCATAGCGGGTCGCAGCAGAGCGGCCCGTCGGGGCCATGGGGCGCAGGCCCGGCTGGTGATGAACGCCCCGCGCAGAAGCGCGATACCGGCTTCAAGGGGCCGTGGTCGTGAGCAAGGCGCACGGGCGCGAGAACAGGCAAAAGCAAAAACCGGTCTCCAGCAAAAAAAAACCCGGACTTGATGCGCGTCGCGTGGCAACGCGGCTGTTGGGAGCTGTCGTTGATGCGCGGTCTTCCCTTGACGCGCTGACCGACAGCGAGCATGGCCATCCGCAATATGTGGCGCTGGAGCCGCGTGATCGCGCTCTCGTGCGCGCGATGCTGGTGACGGCACTGCGGCGGCGTTGCGGCATCGAAAAGGCGATCACGCAAAGGCTTGACCGGCCCTTGCCGGGCAATGCCCGCTCGCTGAGCCACATCCTGCATATTGGCGCGGTCCAGATATTGTTTCTCGACGTGCCGGACAGCGCTGCGGTTGATCTTGCGGTCACGCAGGCGAAATCCGACCCGCGCAACAGTCGGTTTAGCGCGCTGGTCAATGGCGTGCTGCGCAATATTGCGCGGCGCAAGGATGCCATTCTGACAAAAATTGATGCTGTCATGGATGCGCCGGAATGGTTCGCCGAGCGATTGCGGCAGGCTTACGGGCCAGAGACGGCGGAGGCCATTCTTGCCGCGCATCGCGTGGAAGCGCCAGTTGATTTCACGGTCAAGTCATCCCCTGAGCGCTGGGCGGAGGCTTTCAGCGGTACGGTCTTGCCCAATGGTTCGGTACGGGTGAACAAGCTGGAAAAGGCTGTCCCGGAACTCGAAGGCTTCGAAGAAGGCGAATGGTGGGTGCAGGATGCAGCGGCAAGTTTGCCTGCCATGCTGGTGGATGCAAGGCCCGGTATGCGCGTGCTCGACCTTTGTGCAGCGCCCGGCGGCAAGACGGCACAGCTTGCACATGCGGGTGCCAGGGTCACCGCAGTTGATCTTTCAGCAAGCAGGCTGAAGCGACTGGATTCCAATCTTCAGCGCCTGAGGCTTGAGGCCGAGACGCTGAAGGCAGACGGCCTGACGCTGACGGCGGATGAGCCATATGACGCCATCCTGCTCGACGCTCCGTGTTCCTCGACAGGCACCGTGCGGCGGCATCCGGATGTGCCATGGACGAAGACTCTTGAAGACATCGAGAAACTGGCAGAACTACAGCGCAAACTGCTTGAACATGCCGCAACTCTGGTGCGCACGGGTGGTCGGCTGGTCTTTGCAAACTGTTCGATCGATCCCCTTGAAGGGGAAGAGGTTGTGCGTGCGGTTCTGGCCGGTGAGCACGGATTGGAGCTTTCTCCGATCACGCCATCCGAACTGCCGGGGGCGGCCCATTTCATCACCACGGAAGGCTATCTGCGCACGCTGCCAGGCATAGCGCCTGCGCATGTCGACGAGCTGCAGGCGGTGGATGGCTTCTTTGCCGCAAGGTTCATCAAGCGGTAGCGCGTTTCTGCCCGACATGTTTTGCCTTCGCACAACTGCTTGAATCATATAGAGTCTTGTGCGGATACGGGGCAATTGATTCAAATAGGTGTGGCCAGTGCAGACGGCAGGGAGCCAAGCTCCTGTTCTTTGGGGTCTTGCGGCACGCCAGGCTTGGCGGCGCCTGCGCCGTCGTCTGCGCACGGGCCCGGTCTATCGCTGGCGCTATACGGGACGCACGCCGGAGCGTGTGCTGATCGCGCCCCCCGATCTGCGCCTGGCCGATCCGGAAGTTGCGCGCGAGATCTATCATGGGCGATTTCTGCTTGCGGGGCAGTTGATCGAGACCGGCGGCCAATCGCCTTTTCATCTTGATGTGCGCCACCGCGGCTGGCTTGAGGAGCTTCACGGTTTTCGCTGGCTGCGTCATCTCAATGCGGCCCAGTCGGATCTGGCATCGGCCAATGCACGTGCGCTGGTGGGCGACTGGATAAGCCTTTACGGTCGGCGCATTGGCGGTCTTCCGTGGGACCCGGCGATCACCGCCCGTCGTATTATTGCCTGGCTGCAACATTCGGCCGTCGTCTTGCAAGGCGCGGATCTCGCCTTCTACCGGCTCTATCTGAAGATGCTGGCAATCCAGATGCGCTATCTGCGGGCCATGACGCCAGAAATGGGGGAGGGTGAAGAAAAGCTCAGGGCACGGATCGCGCTGGCTTTTGCCGCACTTTCCCTGCCCACGCCGGTTTCCTCCCTGCGGTCGGCAACGCGCAATCTGAATTTCGAGCTGGAAGAGCAGATATTGCCCGATGGCGGACACATATCCCGCAATCCGCGGGCGGTGATGGAGCTGTTGGCCGATCTTCTTCCGCTACGCCAAACCTATGCCAGTCAGGCCGAACCGCCGCCGCCTGCGCTGCTTGGGGCGGTGGAGCGCATGCTGCCCTGCCTGCGCTTCTTTCGCCACGCAGACGGATCGCTTGCCCGCTTCAATGGCATGGGCATCACCGTTCATGACCGGGTGGCGGCGATCTTGCGTCACGACGATACCGGCGGTGCTCCGCTGCTGCATGCCACCCATTCAGGCTATGAGCGTCTGCATATGGGCGGCACGACGGTTCTGGCCGATACCGCGGCCCCTCCGCCTGCCGAACTTTCGGAAGTTGCACATGCGGGTTGCCTCTCCTTCGAGATGTCGTCCGGCCGCCACCAGTTCATCGTAAATTGCGGTGTGGACAGTTTTGGCGCGGACGCCTTCCGCGCGCTTTCGCGAGCAACGGCTGCACATTCCACGGCCACGATCAACGACACCTCGCAGGCGCGGTTCACGCTAGCCTCCGGTTGGGAGGGCTGGGTCGGCACGCCGCTGGTCGGCGGGCCGAGAAAGGTAGAATGCGAGCGGCTGGATAATGATGGCGTGCATGCCTTTGTGGCGAGCCATGATGGCTATGTCTCACGCTTCGGCCTCGTCCACGAGCGGGAACTGGCGCTTTTGCAGAAAGGCGCGCTGTTGCAGGGCGTGGACCGATTTCACCTGCCTGACGGGACACCGGCTGCGCGTGGTTCCAGCCACTCGATCGCGGTGCGCTTCCACATCCATCCCGATATTGAACTTTTCAAGGATGATGAGGGCCGTCTGATCCTGGCGGGTGAGGCAACCGATACCTGGGTCTTCACCTCAGAGGGGGTCGAGCCGGTTGTGGAGGAATCCATCTTCTTCGCCGCCATTGCCGGACCGACCAGAAGCCGCCAGATCGTGCTTCACTTCAAGGCGGCCGAATGCCCGGAAATCCGCTGGCAGTTTCTCAAGACCAACAGCTTTTCTGCCGCAGGGTAAGCTCAGGCCCGCGGCAGCCTTGATTCGAGGGGGAACTGTGCTAACCCGTGCCCTCGCGAACCTGCCTGCCGACCGGAGTACCCTGATGGCCGTCCAATCCAAGAATATACCCGCCCCTGATCTCGTTCCCGTACGCCGCGCGCTGCTTTCGGTTTCCGACAAGGAGGGCATCGTCGATCTGGCGCGGGCACTGGTGGCCAAGGGTGTGGAGCTCGTCTCGACAGGCGGAACCTCCAAGGCGCTGTCAGATGCCGGTCTGGCCGTGCGCGATGTCTCCGATCTGACGGGCTTCCCGGAAGTCATGGATGGACGCGTCAAGACGCTGCATCCGGGCGTGCATGGCGGTCTGCTTGGCATCCGCGATGATGAAGAGCATCGCCAGGCCATGGCCGAGCACAATATCGCGCCGATCGATCTGGTGGTGATCAATCTCTACCCCTTCGAGGAAGTGCGCTTTTCAGGTGGCGATTATCCGGCAACGGTGGAGAATATCGATATTGGCGGCCCGGCCATGTTGCGCGCGGCGGCAAAGAATCATGCCTATGTCGCGGTGGTGACCGATCCGGCTGATTATTCGCGCGTTCTGGAGGCGCTGGAGGAGGGCGATGGCAAGTTGCCCTATCGCTTGCGTCAGGAGCTCGCAGCAAAGGCCTATGCGCGGACCGCGGCCTATGACAGCGCTATCTCGCAATGGTTTGCCGAGCAGCTCGACATCGAGCAGCCGACATGGCGCGGTTTTGGCGGGCGCCTGAAGGAAGTCATGCGCTATGGCGAAAACCCGCACCAGGCGGCCGGCTTCTATGTCACCGGTGACAAGCGGCCGGGTGTCGCCAATGCGCGCCAGCTTCAGGGCAAGCAGCTGTCCTACAACAATATCAACGACACGGATGCCGCATTCGAGCTGGTGTCGGAATTCGACCCGGCGAAGACCGCTGCCGTTGCCATCATAAAGCACGCCAATCCCTGTGGTGTGGCTGAGGCTACGACGATCGCGGAAGCCTATCGCAAGGCGCTCGCCTGTGATCCGGTTTCGGCTTTTGGCGGCATTATCGCCTGCAACCGCGCCCTTGATGCGGAAGCGGCGAGCGAAATCGTGAAGATCTTCACCGAGGTCATCATCGCGCCGGGTGCCAGTGACGAGGCACAGGAGATCATTGCGGCGAAGAAAAACCTGCGGCTGCTTCTGACGGATGGCATTGCGGATCCCCGCGAAAAGGGTTTGACGGCCAAAACCGTGGCTGGCGGTCTTCTGGTGCAGACGCGGGACAATGGCAGTGTGGACGATCTGGACCTGAAGGTCGTGACCAAGCGCGCGCCAAGCGAGCAGGAAATGGCGGACCTGAAATTCGCCTTCCGCGTCGCCAAGCATGTGAAATCCAATGCCATCGTCTATGTGAAGGATGGTGCGACTGTTGGCGTGGGTGCAGGCCAGATGAGCCGCGTCGATTCCGCCCGCATTGCCGCACGCAAAGCGGAAGATGCCGCGCGCGAGGCCGGTGGCGAGCCGCTCACCAAAGGTTCGGTCGTCGCCTCCGACGCATTCTTCCCCTTCGCCGACGGGCTGCTCTCAGCCGTGGAAGCAGGCGCCACCGCCGTCATTCAGCCCGGCGGATCAATGCGTGACGACGAAGTCATCAAGGCGGCCGACGAGCACGGCATCGCCATGGTCATGACAGGCATGCGCCATTTCCGGCATTAGTTTGCTTTCATAGGAGCGAAAAAAAGGCCCGCATAGCGGGCCTTTTTGCATGCAGAAAAGTTACTGCGCCTAGCGATAGAGCATTACCGGGATCTTGCAGGAGCGCAGCATTTCGGTGGTTGTGGAGCCGATGATGAGGCTGCGGATGCGGGAGTGGCCGTGGGTGCCCATGACCAGGAGGTTGATGCCTTCCTGTTCGACGCGTTCGGCGATGACCGCCTCCACGTGGCCTTCAACGATCTCGGCTTCTGCGGCTATGCTGCCGCCGGAAAGCGTGGCGCGGGCGTCTTCGATGCGCTTTTCGTTCTCGGTGGTCTTGTCGCCGACCATCAAGAGCTTGATCTGCAGGCCCGCATAGAGCGCGCTGCGGGACATGGCGTCCACCGCCTTGAGGCTGTTGACGCTGCCATCGAAGGCGACCAGCACCTTCTCGATCGGCTTGAAGGCGCGTGAAGCGACAAAGACGGGCTTGGTGGCCGCGCGCACGACGCGCTCCAGATTGGAGCCCAGATGCAGCTTGGCGAAATCTGCCGCCTCGCCACGCTTGCCGATCACGAACATGTCGGTTTCGGCTTCCAGGGCTTCGAGCGTTTCCAGCACGTCGCCGTGGCGCAGCTTGGTGGTGACCTTGTCTGCGCCGGAAAGATGCGCCATTCCGGCTGCATCTTCGAGAATGGCACGGCCACGTTTCTGGGCGAGTTTCGCGCGCTGCTCATCCAGCTCGGAAAGCTCCTGCAGCAGGGTCGTGCGTGCGCCGAGCGCCAATGCGCCGGACAAGTCTGACGGTACGCTGGCTGCCTCGCGGCGGCCAAGAACGTGCATCAGCTCAAGTTCCGCCTGCAGGCGGCCCGCAGCCCAGGCGGCGTGGTCACACACGCTCTGAGAATAGATGGAGCCGTCTACGAATGCTCTGATCTTCATGGTCAATGCCCCATCAGTTTTTCCAATGCGCCCGGTTTGTCATGGACACCAAGCTTGTCGACGATTGTCTCGGAGGCCTCGTTCATGCCGATGATCTCGACCTCCGCGCCATCGCGGCGGAATTTGAGCACGATCATGTCCAGTGCCGCAACGGAAGAAATGTCCCAGATATGGGCGCGGGAGACGTCGATGACGACTTTCTCGAGCGCTTCCTTGAAGTCGAAGGCGGCGTTGAAGTCTTCAACTGAAGCAAAGAAGAGCTGGCCTTCCACGACATAAGTCCGCTTGCGCCCGTCCTCGGAGAGCGAGGAGGTGACGCGGAATATCTGCGCGATCTTGCCGGCAAAGAAGATGCCCGAAAGGAGCACGCCGACCAGCACGCCGATTGCCAGATTATGCGTGAAGACAACGAAGATGACGGTCGCCAGCATCACGATGGAGGAGGAAAGCGGGTGCTCGCGCAGGTTCTTGATCGAGGACCAGGAGAAGGTGCCGATCGAGACCATGATCATGATGGCCACCAGTGCGGGCATCGGGATCTGGCTGACCCAGTCGCCCAGCACCACCACCATGATGAGCAGCAGAACGCCCGCCGCGAAGCAGGAGAGGCGTCCGCGACCACCGGACTTCACGTTGATCATCGACTGGCCGATCATGGCGCAGCCTGCCATGCCGCCGATGAAGCCGGTTGCCGTGTTGGCCAGGCCCTGGCCGATACATTCCTGGTTCTTGTCGGACGGGGTGTCCGTCAGTTCGTCGACCAGCGAAGCGGTCATAAGCGATTCAAGAAGGCCAACTGCGGCAACCGCTGCCGAATAGGGCAGGATGATCTGCAGCGTCTCGAGGTTCAGCGGGATGTCCGGGATCAGGAAGATCGGGAAAGTATCGGGCAGATCACCCATGTCGCCGACCGTGCGTACGTCAAAGCCGAAATACATGGAAAGCGCGGTGAGAACGACGATGCAGACCAGCGGCGAGGGGATGGCGGTCGTCACGCGCGGGAATAGATAGATGATGGCAAGCCCGGCAGCGACCAGCACGTAGGTGAGGTTCGGCACACCGATCAGTTCGGGAAGCTGCGCCATGAAGATCAGGATCGCCAGCGCATTGACGAAGCCCGTCATCACCGAGCGGGAGACAAAGCGCATCAACTGGCCGAGCCTCAGGAAACCGGCAAGGATCTGCAGAAGACCGGCAAGCACGGTGGCTGCCAGCAGATATTGCAGCCCGTGCTCCTTCACCAGCGTGACCATGAGGACAGCGGTTGCAGCCGTTGCCGCGGAAATCATGCCGGGACGCCCGCCGGCGATGGCGGTGATGACGGCGATGGAGAAGGAGGCATAGAGCCCAACCTTCGGGTCGACGCCCGCAATGATCGAGAATGCAATGGCTTCGGGAATGAGCGCAAGCGCCACGACGAGACCGGAAAGAAGGTCGGCGCGGATATTGCCGAACCATTGGTCGCGGTAATGGGTGAGTGAAAACATCTGTCGTCCAGCACAGCTTGAGCCCCGCCGCGCTTCATGCGCAGAAGTAGACGAGGCATATATCTGATTATGCCGGCGGATAAGCGGCCGGCAGAGCCACCCGGAATTTCACCGGGTCCAGGATGGATGGCAGATGTTTAGCGGCAACTGTTTTGCAGCGCAACAAGGCAGGCTGCATGGCTGGGTTGCGTTAGGTGTTTCGGGAGTGTTGCCGCTCCAGATGGGTGCGTAGCAGGCGGATATTGCGTTTGTTTGCCTTGAAGAAGACGTCGAAGACGGTGCCGGCCACGGGTATCGAGCCGATCACGAAATCGAGGCCTGCATTGCCGGCCATTTTCACCAGCACATTTTGCGGTGCGCCCATTTTGGCGGCACGGTAGATTATATAGGCGGAGATCAGGCCCGTTGCTCCGTCGCCGATGACCGGCAGAAGGCTGGCGACGCCGTCTATGCCGAAGGTGAAGGGTGTGCCCTTGATGCCCCAGCGTGAATCCAGAAGTGTCGCCAGGCGATCAAGTTCGGCGAGGCGGGGATCTTCGATCGGCTGTGGTGAGCGGGTTTTGTGGGACACGCGGCTGTGCATCACTTCTTCACGATTACCCAGATGGCGTGAATGATGCCCGGGACATAGCCCAGCAGGGTCAGGAGCAGGTTCAGCCAGAAGTGCAGGCCGATACCGACCTGCAGGAACACGCCAAGCGGCGGGATCAGGATGGCGAGGAGTATGCGGATGACGTCCATTGCTGTTGCTCCATTTCAGTTGAAGCTACAACGCATGTCATCCGATTTTGCTCCGATGCCTGCGGTTTCCTAGTCGAAGCTCTTGCGCGCCTTCTTGGGGCGGCCTGCGTTTTCGCGCGGGCGGTCCTTCCAGTCGGACTTGCCTGCACCACCCTTTCGGTGGGGCTTCTTGGCAGGTTTCCCACGGGGACCGTCATTGTCGAAACTGCGCCTGGGACCGCCGGGACGACCGCCAGATGGAGGGCCATCGACTGCTTTGACGCGAATCGTGTCTTCCAGCATCTTTTTCGGGCCGATGGCCTTCAGGAAACTGTCGGCAGAGCCAGCCTCGATCTCGACAAAGGTCTCCTGCTGCTCCATGCGGATCGCGCCGATCTCGCGTTTGGAAATCTTGCCTTCGCGGCAGAGGAGCGGGAGGAGCCAGCGTGGCTCGGCATTCTGCTTGCGGCCCACCGAGAGGGAGAACCAGCGGCTTTCCGCAAAGCCGTCGCGCATCTTGCGTTCGGGACCGGTCGAGGGCGCGCCGGGCGCGACTTCCATGATGTCTTCAGGCGCAGAGCGGTTGCCGCGATAAAGCCGAACGAATGCCGCGGCCACCTGTTCGGCGCCGTGGCGCCTAAGAAGCTGGCTCACGAAATCCTGCTCTTCTTCCGCGATTGGCTGCGAAAGCGATGGATCTGCCAGAAGTCGCTCATTGTCGCGTTCGATCACCATTTCGGCGGAGGGCGGGGTTGCCCATTCGGCCTGGACCTTGGCGAATTTCAGAAGACGCTCGGCCTTTCGCTGCGCATTCTTCGGAACGATGATGGCACTGACGCCCTTGCGGCCGGCACGGCCGGTGCGGCCCGAGCGGTGAAGGAGGGTCTCGGCATTGGTCGGCAGATCGGCGTGGATGACCAGTTCCAGATTGGGCAGATCAATGCCGCGGGCGGCAACGTCTGTTGCAATACAGACGCGGGCGCGACCGTCACGCATGGCCTGAAGCGCGTGAGTGCGTTCGTTCTGGCTCAACTCGCCGGAGAGAGCGACAACGGAAAAGCCGCGATTGTTGAAGCGGGCCGTCAGGTGGTTTACCGCAGCACGCGTTGCACAGAAGACGATGGCATTGGCTGCCTCGTAGTAGCGCAGGACATTGATGATTGCGTTTTCACGGTCGGCGGGAGCGACAGTCAGCGCGCGATACTCGATATCGACATGTTGGCGCTGCTCGCCCTGTGCCGTGATGCGAAGCGCGTCGCGCTGATAATTGCGCGCGAGATCGGCAATGGCGCGGGGCACCGTAGCGGAGAAGAGGAGTGTGCGACGGTCTTCGGGCGATTCGCCGAGGATGAATTCCAGATCCTCGCGAAAGCCGAGATCAAGCATCTCGTCTGCTTCGTCGAGCACGACCGCCTTCAGTTCCGAAATATCCAGCGCGCCGCGCCGGATGTGGTCGCAAAGACGACCGGGCGTGCCGACCACGATATGGGCGCCGCGCTGCAGCTCGCGCCGCTCGGTGCGCATGTCCATGCCGCCGACGCACGAGACGACGCGCGCACCGGTGTCGGCATAGAGCCACTCAAGCTCGCGCATGACCTGGAGGGCCAGTTCACGGGTGGGAGCGATGGCCAGCGCCTTGGGTAGGCCTGCAGGGCCGAAGCGTTCTTCGTCGCCGAGCAGGGTTGGCGCGATGGCAAGGCCAAAGGCCACGGTCTTGCCGGAGCCGGTCTGGGCGGAAACAAGCGCGTCGCGGCCGGACATTTCCGGCTCGAGCACCGCCTTTTGCACCTGGGTGAGGGTTTCATAGCCACGATTGGCCAAGGCCCGGCCAAGGGCAGGCGCGATGCCTTCAAATTCAGTCATATATCCACTTTCGGAAAGGGTTCCGCGCGGGCCTGACGCGCCGCGCCCACGCGTCGTCAAACGCGCGTGTTGGCGCTCATGTAGTGCCTATCGTGACAAATGTACAGGCAAATCGCGCGTGGCCCGCCTCAACGTGGGCGGACCACCTCGCCATCTTCCTTGGTGAAGGACGCGATCGCGCCCTCGTCCAGGAGCTCGAGAACCGTCTCGGAGGGACGGCACAATTTCGCACCCTTGTTCGTCACGACGATGGGGCGATTGATGAGGATCGGGTGCTCCATCATGAAGTCGATGAGCTGGTCATCGCTCCACTTGTCTTCGCCAAGACCCAGTTCCTCATAGGGCGTGCCCTTCTGGCGCAGGAGCTCGCGGGGCGTGATCTGCATTTCTGCCAGAAGCTGCACGAGACGCTCCCGCGTCGGCGGCTCCCTCAGATATTCAATCACTGTCACGTCTTCGCCGGCTTCCTGCAGCATGGCGAGCACATTGCGGGAGGTGCCGCATTTCGGGTTGTGGTAGATGGTTGCGGACATCTTAGTTTTCCTTATTCGAACCAGTGGCGGGTGCGGTTAGCAAAGGCAACCAGCGACAGCATGACGGGTACTTCGACCAGCACACCCACGACGGTTGCAAGTGCCGCACCGGAATTCAGCCCGAACAGGCTGATGGCGACGGCAACCGCCAACTCGAAGAAGTTCGAGGTGCCGATGAGGGCACAGGGGGCGGCCACGTTGAAAGGCACGTTCCAGGCCTTGGCTGCGCCATAAGCAAGGAAGAAGATGCCGTAGGACTGGATGAGAAGCGGCACCGCGATCAGGACGATGATGAGCGGTTTCTCCACAATCACATCGCCCTGAAAGCCGAAAAGAAGCGTGACGGTGGCAAGCAGGCCGAGGATCGACCAGGGCTTCAGCGTTTCCGTAAAGGCAGAGACGGCTGCCGCGTCGCCGTTGGAGCGCTGGAGCAGGCGATGGCGCACATAGGCACCGGCAGCAAGCGGGACCACGACATAAAGCAGCGTGGACAGGATCAGCGTATCCCACGGCACCGCGATGTCGGTCACGCCAAGCAGCAGTGCAACGATGGGTGCGAAGGCGAAGACCATGATGACATCATTCACCGAAACCTGCACGAGCGTGTAGGTCGCATCACCGCGTGTTAGCTGGCTCCAGACGAAGACCATGGCCGTGCAGGGAGCCGCACCAAGCAGGATCAGGCCAGCGATATAGTGTTCGGCGTCTGCGGGCGGGATCAGGCCGGAGAAAACATAGGTGAAGAAGAAGACGCCAAGGGCGGCCATGGTGAAAGGCTTGATCAGCCAATTGACCACAAGGGTCAGCACCAGCCCCTTTGGTCGGTCACCGATATGTTTGAGGCTGGCGAAGTCGACATTCACCATCATCGGGAAGACCATGGCCCAGATCAGGATGGCCACGACAAGATTGACCGAGGCAAACTCAATCTCCGCCAGAAACTCGAAAAGGCCGGGCAGCAGATTGCCGAGCAGGATGCCTGCCAGGATGCAAAGCGCGACCCAGACCGAGAGATATTTCTCGAATGTGCCGATGCCGCCGGCGGGCGCGTCAGAGGAAAGGGCGTGGTCGGTCATGCGGGCTCCGGAGCGTCCTTGGAGGAAGTCTGGCTGCCGATTTCATCAAGGCGGCGCTGGAGAGACAGGCGGTCCAGCGTGGCGAGCGGCAGGGCGGTGAAGATGGAAATGCGGTTGTTGAGCATGCGATAGGTATCGGCGAAGGCGAGGCGCCGTTCCGCCTCGGTGCCGGTTGCAGCGGCCGGATCTGGCAGGCCCCAATGGGCCGTCATCGGTTGGCCTGGCCAGACGGGGCAGGCCTCTTCGGCGGCGCTGTCACAGAGGGTGAAGACGAAATCGAGTTTCGGCGCATCGGGATTGGCAAACTCGGCCCAGTCCTTGGAGCGGGCAAAACTGATGTCGTGATTGAGCTGGACAAGGAGGTCGACTGCGAATGGGTGGACCGTTCCCTTCGGATTGGAGCCGGCAGACCAGGCCTTGAACCTGTCCCGTCCGACGCGGTTGAGGATGGCTTCTGCCAGAATGGATCGGGCAGAGTTGCCGGTACACAAAAACAGGACATTGAAGGGTGTCTCACTCATGATGGTGTTCCTAGCACTCGCAGGTAATGGCCTCGATGACAGGGCGGCACAGTTCAGGCTGGCCGTTGCAGCAGTCTTCCATCACAAAGGAAAGCAGGCTGGCGAGCCCGCTCATGTCGGCGCGATAGATGATTGTGCGGCCGTCGCGTTCGGCGGTGACCAGTTCCGCCTGCACAAGGATCTTCAACTGGGCTGACAGCGTGTTCTGCAAAATGCCGGCACGCTCGGCGAGGCGGCCCGCTGATATGCCTTCAGGACCCGCCTTTATCAGCAGGCGGAAGACATGCAGTCGAGTTTCGTGACCGAGCGCGGCGAAGGCTGAAACTGCTTTATGCTGATCCATCGATATATCCAGAAATATGGAATAATTGGATTGCTAGCAGTGCCGAGACTGTTGCGCAAGGAAGATTTGGCGGGAAAGCAAAAAAGGCGCCGTGCCGGGGCACGACGCCAGATCCAATGGCAACCTGTTTTGCGGTTCAGCCGACGAAAGCGCGCTCGACCACGAAGTCGGCGGGAGCGGCATTGGAGCCTTCCTCGAGGCCGGCCTTTTCAACCAGGTTCTTTACGTCCTTCAGCATTTCCATAGAGCCGCAGATCATGACGCGGTCGTTCTCGCGGCTCAGGGGCTCTGTTCCAAGATGGCGGAACAGTTCGCCATTTTCGATCAGGGTCGTGATGCGGCCCATTACCGGCGATTCCTCGCGGGTGGTGGAGGTGAAATGGTGCAAGCGACCTTCGGTCAGTTCGCCGATCAGCGGATCGTTGCGGGTCGCCTCGATCAGTTCCTTGCCATAGTCCAGCTCCGCGACATCGCGCGTGGTGTGGGTCAGGATGATCTGATCGAACTTCTCATATGTATCCGGATCGCGGATGAGGCTTGCGAAAGGCGCAATCCCGGTGCCGGTAGAGAACATATAGAGGCGCTTGGCCGGGGTGAGCGCATCATTGACCAGCGTGCCTGTCGACTTCTGGCGCATCAGCACCGTGTCGCCGGGCTGGATCTTCTGCAGATGCTGGGTCAGCGGACCTTCAGGCACCTTGATGGAGAAGAACTCCACTTCCTCGTCCCAGCTCGGGCTTGCGATGGAATAGGCGCGGAAAACCGGCTTCTCGGCATTGGGCAGGCCGATCATCACAAATTCGCCGGAGCGGAAGCGGAAGGTCTGCGGGCGCGTGATGCGGAAGGAGAACAGCCGATCCGTGTAATGTTTCACCGAAACGACACGCTCGGCATAGACGCCAGCGGGAATGGGGAATTCCAGCTTCTGGTCGGACTCGATCTTGTTCGTCACGGCGGTGTTCATCGCTATTGTTTTCCTTTCGGACGATCGGCTTTGGGTCGCATTTAGGACGTCTGCGCCACTTTGCCAGAGATCGTCGGGATCATCTTAGGCATGAGGGGCGCGACCATACCCGCGCCAAAATCGCAGAAATGCCTATACCAGCTCTGCCGTTGAAAGAAGGTTTGACTTTCCAGCTTTGAGCTGCCCGGCGGAATAATCGTCGTTTTCGAGGGGATACAGCCCCTGAAACGGAAGATGGCGGGTGATTGACCCGCCATCAATACCTGCAGCTTATTCGCTTGCAGCTTCTTCGGCAGGAGCCTCGTTGGCTGCTGCTTCCGCTTCGGCTGCTGCAGCCTTGGCTTCTTCTTCAGCCTGCTTGGCAGCGTCGATGCGCTCCTGAGCCTTCTTGCCCGGCTTTGCCTTGTTCGGGTTGGAGCGCTCAGGACGCTCTGCAAGGCCGGCATCTGCGAGGAAGCGCAGCACGCGGTCAGTCGGCAGGGCGCCGTTTTCGAGCCAATGCTTGATGCGCTCTTCGTTGAGCTTCACACGCTCGCCATCCTTGGGCAGCATCGGGTTCCAGGAACCGACCTGCTCGATGAAGCGACCGTCGCGCGGTGCACGAACATCAGCCACAACGAGGTGGTAGTAAGGACGCTTCTTGGAGCCCGCGCGGGCCAGACGGATTTTCAGTGCCATGTTTTCTTCCTTTCGATAATGGCTGTTCCGGCCTCTTGGGCCGGGATTGCGCTGGGGCGAGCCAAGCTGCCCCGTATAGTTGCGGGGTCAGGTCGCAGCCTTCTCCCCTTCGCCGTTCCCGTGGCTCTCAGCGATTGCCTCGTGGTGGCGGATGACTTCCTTCACGATGAAGTTCAGGAATTTTTCTGCGAAATCGGGATCGAGATTGGCGTCGTCGGCCAGACGGCGCAGACGCTCGATCTGCTGGGCCTCGCGGGCCGGATCGGCAGGCGGAAGGTCGTGCTCGGCCTTGAGGTGGCCCACCGCCTTGGTGCAGCGGAAGCGCTCCGCCAGCATATGGATAAGGGCGGCGTCGATATTGTCTATCGATGCGCGCAGTTCCAGAAGCTTTGCCTTAGCCTGATCCATGCCCTCTCCCCCTTATTTCTTCTTCGGCAGGCCGGGTAGGCCGCCTGGAAGTCCTGGAAGACCACCGCCGCCAATGCCGGGAAGGCCTTTTGGCAGGCCGCCCTGGGGCAGGCCCTTGCCAAGACCTGCGGCTTCGGCCTGTTTTTGCAGGGCTTCAAGCTGCTTGGGGTCCATCTTGGACAGGTCGGGCATGCCGCCCATGCTGCCAAGGCCCATCTTGCCGGCCATGCCGCCCATGAGGCCGCGCATCATGCCGCCCTTCTTGCCCTTGCCGCCCATGGCTTTCATCATGTCGGCCATCTGGCGGTGCATTTTCAGAAGCTTGTTGATCTGGGCCGCATCCGTGCCGGAGCCGGCGGCAATGCGCTTTTTGCGGCTATGCTTCAGGAGTTCGGGATTCGAACGCTCCTTCGGCGTCATCGACTGGATGATGGCGATCTGGCGGCCAAACATCTTGTCGTCGAGACCGGCGGCAGCCATCTGATCCTTCATCTTGCCCATCCCGGGCATCATGCCCATGATGCCGCCCATGCCGCCCATTTTCTGCATCTGGCGAAGCTGATCGGCGAGGTCGTTCAGGTCGAACTTCCCCTCCTGCATCTTCCTCGCCATCGCGGCGGCTTTTTCCTGGTCGATGGTCTCGGCAGCCTTTTCGACGAGGCTGACAATATCGCCCATACCGAGAATGCGGTCTGCGATGCGCTTGGGATGGAATTCCTCCAGCGCGTCCATCTTCTCGCCGACACCGATCAGCTTGATCGGCTGGCCGGTGACCGCACGCATGGAAAGCGCGGCACCGCCACGGCCATCACCGTCCATGCGGGTGAGGACGAGGCCGGTTATGCCCACGCGCTCGTTGAAATTGGTCGCGAGATTGACTGCGTCCTGACCGGTAAGCGAATCGGCCACCAGCAGGATTTCATGCGGATTGGCCGACTTCTTGATGTCGGCCATCTCGACCATCAGCGGCTCGTCGATATGGGTGCGGCCGGCGGTATCGAGAATGACGACGTCATGACCGCCGAGCTTTGCTGCCTGAACGGCGCGCTTGGCGATGTCGACAGGAGTCTGACTTGGCACGATGGGCAGGGTGGCCACATCGATCTGTTCGCCGATCTGCTTGAGCTGCTCCTGGGCTGCGGGACGACGGGTGTCGAGGGAGGCCATCAGGACCTTCTTGCCCTGGCGCTCCGTCAGGCGCTTGGCGATCTTGCCGGTGGTGGTGGTCTTACCCGAACCCTGCAGGCCGACCATCATGAGGACAACGGGGGCAGGCGCATTGAGATCGATGGTCTCGCCTTCCGATCCCAGCATCTCGACAAGCTCGTCATGGACGATCTTGACGACCATCTGGCCAGGCTTCACCGACTTCAGAACTTCGGCGCCGACCGCCTTCTGCTTCACGCGGTCGGTAAAGGAACGCACGACATCAAGCGCGACATCCGCCTCGATCAGCGCACGGCGCACTTCGCGCAGCGCGGCGGAGACATCGGTCTCCGAAAGTGCGCCGCGGCCTGTCAGGCCATTCAGGATGGAGCCAAGGCGCTCCTGAAGCGATTCAAACATCCGCGTTCCTCATGATCTCGAGTCAGTCTGACCCGAGAAGTAATGGTTCCGCGCTCAGGCTTAAACCCTTGCGAACAGCCGAAAAGCACCCGGGGGCGCATCGCGCTGCCGGGTGTTGACCTCCAGGATCACCATCGATGTCATCGAAGACAGGCGCCCTGGTCGGTTGCTCGGAGTTTGCACTCGTCGCGGAAAGTTCAGCGCTCTAAACAGGAATTGCGCGCTTGAGTCAAGAAAAACGCCGCCGAAGGGAATCCGGCGGCGCTTTTAGCTCAAGTTGGAACCGATTAACGCATCACATAGACGATGCGGCGGCTCTCCGGCTCAACCAGTACCGGCTGACCGTTCACATAGACATACCGGTACTCGTAGTCCGGGATCTCACGGATCTCGACCGTCTCCGGCAGGCCTGCGCCGACAACCACTTCACCTTCGAGATAAACCGGCTCTACGGCGTTGGATTGAACATAGGTACGAACCTCGGCCGGTGGTGCGGAGATCGTATCGACTGCGCCACCTGCAACAGCACCTGCTGCGCCGCCGACAACTGCCCCAACGGGGCCACCAATGATCGCGCCTGCAACTGCGCCTGTGGTGGCACCGGCTGCAGCGCCGGCACCGGTGCTGGCGGTGGATTCATAGGTTACAGCCGGTACGGCGGTGGCCGGACGTTCGGTTAGAACAATGGTCTCGCCGCTATCGAAGGATGCGGTGAGATAGTCGGAATATGCCCAGCCCTCGACACCGTCATGCGAAACACGGCACCACTTGCTGCCGTCGATGCAGCCACCGACATTTGCGTCTTCGCTGGCGCCGATTACACCGACCACCTCATACTGCGGACCGGGGCCTGAACGGATATTGAGGTCGGTGGTGGCCTTGGCCATGACCTCGGCGGCAGCCATACCGGACATGGCTACCAATGCCGCACCGGCAATGCCGGCCTTGAGTGCGAAAGTCTTCATGAGAATTCTCCTTCTCCAGAACCAATGAGCCATCGAACTATCTTGAGGGGCTTCCGGTTCCCTGTGTCTCGAAGAAGTCACGCCTGAAGCACAATCGCGCCGCAATCGGAGGTCATCTGCCGCACTTCTGGTGACTTTGTGCCAGAAGGCTGGCAACATCGCGACAAATCAATTTCATCGATCAAGGAGAGAATCATGGCTTTGCGGGGCAGGATGGCACTTGCTGCCACAGTGGTAGCAGGTGCGTTGCTTGCGTCAGGTGGGGCATATGCCGCGCAATGCGGCAACAACGCTGCAGGCTTTGAAAACTGGAAAGCGCAGTTCACCCAGGAAGCGGCAGCTCGTGGTGTGGGCCAGCGCGCCCTGGGCGCGTTGAAGCAGACGCGCTATGCTAAGAAGACCATTGCCGCCGACCGCGGCCAGAGAAGCTTCAAGCTTTCGCTGGAAAGCTTCATGCAGAAACGCGGAGCCAATGCGATCATCTCTCGTGGCAAGAGCATGAAAAAGAAGCATGGCAAGATGCTGGCCAATATCGAGCGCCGCTACGGCGTACCGGCCGGCCCGCTTCTGGCGATCTGGGGCATGGAAACCGGCTTTGGCGGGTTTCTTGGCAACCAGAACATCCTCTCTGCGGTTGCAACGCTTGCTTATGACTGCCGCCGTTCAGAGTTCTTCACCGGCCATCTCTATGGGGCGCTGACCATGATCGACCGCGGCATGATGAGCCCGGATGCCAAGGGTGCTGCTCATGGCGAAATTGGTCAGACGCAGTTCCTGCCCGGCAATGCGCTCAAATATGGCGTTGATGGCAATGGTGATGGTCGCGTCGACATGATCCGTTCGTCAGCCGATGCACTGGCCTCGACCGCAAACTTCTTGCGCGCCCATGGCTGGCGTGCCGGTGCCGGTTACCAGCCAGGTCAGCCGAACTTCCGGGCTATCCAAGGCTGGAACGCCGCTGGTGTCTACCAGAAGGCCATCGCCATCATCGCCAAGGAAATCGATGGGTGAGGAGCGGTCGGCCCGGCAGGGCCGATCAATCGACAAAGATTTGTCGATTTAAGCGACGAACGCCCGGAGCCATAGCGTAGGGCCGGCAGAGCGCTCCGCGCAGCGGACAGAAAACCAATGATTTGGCTTTCTGAGCGACGAACGCCCGGAGCCATAGCGTAGGGCCGGCAGAGCGATCGGCCCGAAGGGGCGACAAAAAAAGCCGGGGGCATCGCCTCCGGCTCTTTTCGTTGAGTGCTTGAGCCTGCCGATTACCGGCCGCGCTTTCTTGCCGCCAGCGTACGCAGGCGCAGGGCGTTCAGCTTGATGAAGCCGGCTGCGTCTTTCTGGTCATAGGCGCCCTGATCGTCCTCGAATGTCACGAGGGCGTCGGAATAGAGGGATTTGTCGGACTTGCGGCCGGTAACGATGACATTGCCCTTGTAGAGCTTGAGGCGGACTTCGCCTTCCACGTCTTCCTGGCTCTTGTCGATGGCTGCCTGCAGCATCTCGCGCTCAGGCGAGAACCAGAAGCCGTTATAGATGAGCTCTGCATAGCGCGGCATCAGCTCGTCCTTCAGGTGAGCAGCGCCACGGTCGAGCGTGAGCGATTCCATCGCGCGGTGGGCTGCGAGCAGGATGGTGCCGCCGGGGGTCTCGTAGACGCCGCGGGACTTCATGCCGACAAAGCGGTTTTCGACGAGGTCGATGCGACCGATGCCGTTGTCGCGGCCCAGATCGTTCAGGCGGGCGAGGAGCGTTGCCGGCGACAGCGCTTCTCCGTTGATGGCAACCGCATCGCCCTTCTCGAACTGGATCGTGATCTCGGTCGGCTCGTCGGGAGCGTCAAAGGGCGAAACGGAGCGCTGGTGAACATATTCCGGAGGCTCGGCCCATGGATCCTCAAGCACCTTGCCTTCCGAAGAGGAGTGCAGAAGGTTGGCATCTACGGAGAAGGGGGCTTCGCCCTGCTTGTCCTTCGGCACCGGAATCTGATGTGCCTCGGCGAAGTTCAGAAGGTCGGTGCGGGACTTGAAGGTCCAGTCACGCCAGGGGGCAATCACCTTGATGTCGGGGTTCAGCGCATAGGCGGAAAGTTCGAAGCGAACCTGATCGTTGCCCTTGCCGGTTGCACCGTGAGCAATAGCATCAGCTCCGGTTTCTTCTGCGATTTCGACGAGGCGCTTGGAAATGAGGGGGCGGGCGATGGAAGTGCCCAGCAGATAGACGCCCTCGTAGAGCGCATTGGCCCGGAACATCGGGAAGACGAAGTCGCGTACGAACTCCTCGCGAACATCCTCGATGTAGATTTCCTTGATGCCGAGCAGTTCGGCCTTCTTGCGCGCGGGCTCCAGTTCGTCGCCCTGACCAAGATCGGCGGTGAAGGTCACGACCTCCGCGCCAAGCTCCGTCTGAAGCCATTTGAGGATGATGGAGGTGTCCAACCCGCCCGAATAGGCAAGCACGACCTTCTTTACGTCTTTGAGATCAGCCATGGTCTTTTCCGGTATTGTGGTGCCTGGTGCCCCAGATCGCCGGTGCGGCGAGTGAAGAATTCGGCCCGACTTTTATCAGGAAAAGACGCGGGAGCAAGACAAGCTGCCCGTGCAAGGGTTCGGGGCGCCGGGGCGCCCCGAAGGATTTACTTGCAGTTCTGGATCGCGTTGAGTGCTGCAGTGACACCTGAAAGCGAGAAGGTGTAGCCGGTATCATTGCCTCGGCCGGACTTGGCAGCGATCTTCATGTCGGCACCGGCCTTCATGGCCGCAACAAGCTGCGGCTCCTCAGCAGCATTTTCCAACCAGGCGGACTTGCCCTGGGTAAACATGGTGAAGCTGCGGTTGCCGACCGTGACGGTGACCTTGGAGCCTTCCTGAAGAGTGTAATCGGCAATGAACTGCGGCTCGTACGCCACGTTCTGGCCCGGCTTCTGGCTGACGAAGAAGAAGATATCGCCGTGATTGAGGCTCGCCGGGGTCTTTGCCTTCGGCACGCTCATGACATAGCAAACCTTGCCGTTGTCGGACTGGTAGCTGTAGACGCCCCAGTCATTGTGCTGGGAAACCGCCTTGGCCTGAGCGAATGCCGAACCACCCGTGGCGACAGCGGCGAGAAGAATGAGCGACGAGATAATTCCACGCATTTTTGTTGACCGTATCTTTGTCTGCCGTGAATGACGAGTGCGGGACGGGAGTGTTTGTCCGCGATGAAGTTCACTTCATCATTATTTAATCAGGGTTACCAAAGGGTGAAGCAGCATCCGCACCTGCCGCATCGCGCCCCCAAAGTTTCGATTCCGACGCTCATCGTGAACGCCCCTATGCCCCATATCAACCGTTCAAGCGGATGAAAAAGGCAAGAATTTGACTGGTTTGCGCGAGAAACGCCGCAGCCGGGGTGCTCAGCTCTGCTCGTCTTCCAGCGCCTGTCGGGCTGCAAGGCGGTGGGCGGGCGTAATGTGGTTTCGCACCATGTTGAGCGCAGCCGCCAGAACGGCCGCATCATCGGTGAAGCCCAGGCCCAGGATGAAATCGGGCACGGTATCGAACGGCAGGACGAAATAGGCAAGCGCCGCCAGAAGGATTGCGCGAACACGCGTGGGCGTCTGGCGGTCCAGAGCGCAGAAATAGCCGGCAACCAGGTCTTCCATGAAGGGGAGCTGCCGCGCAGCCTTGCGTGCCGTCTTCCAGAACTTGGCGCGTACGCGATCTTCGCGCGCACGGTTTTCGTGCTCGTCGCCAGGCTCGAGGATTTCGCCGATCTTTACTTCATCCGTCATGGGGCAAATGTGGGTGGCGCAGTTTAATATGCAAGATCATGCGGCGCCTAAGACAGCTTGTTTATGGCGCGGGCCATCGCGATATCGCGTTCGCTCAGCCCGCCTGCATCATGGGTCGTGAGCCGGATTTCGAGACGGTTATAGACATTCGACCATTCCGGATGGTGATCCAGTTTCTCCGCTATCAGCGCCACGCGGGTCATGAAGGCGAAGGCTTGGGAAAAATTGCTGAACTTGTAGGCGCGGCTCAGGGCTTTGCCGTCGGGCGACAGCTCCCAGCCCTCCAACTCCGCCATCACGCTTTCGATAGCTTTCGCATCCAACTTCTTTTGTGCCATTGTAGGAGTATTCCATCTAAAAACTGGGTTGGGGCGCTCGTGCTTGATCAGAATATTTCAGTGCTTTTTGTCTGCCTTGGCAATATTTGCCGCTCTCCATTGGCTGAAGGCATATTCAGGGAAGTCGCGAGTGAACGCGGTCTGGCGGATGCCGTTCGCATCGATTCAGCGGGTACCGGCGCCTGGCATATTGGCTGCGCCCCTGATCCTCGTGCCATCGCGGTGGCAAAGCGTCATGGCATCGACATAAGCGCGCTGCGCGGACGACAGGTGGAGGCTGCCGACTTCAGCCGCTTTGACCTCGTCCTGAGCATGGATGCTCGCAATCTGAGAGTTCTGCGCCAGCTGAGCCCCCTCAATGCGCCCCGCAAGGCGCATCTGTTCATGGAGTATGCGGGTCTGGGCGAGCAGGATATCCCCGACCCCTATTACGGTCGTGACGAGGGTTTTGAAGCCGTCTATCAGATGATCCGCGAAGCGTCCGAAGCATTGGCCAGAAGACTTGTCGAGCGGGGAACCTCCGCTGCCATCAATGGCCACGCTTCCTCGATGACATAAGGGCCACCTCCCACCGAGTCTCGTGACGACATCAAAACGAAGCGCCCGATCCTGAACGGTGCTGTCAGGAAGTTCCCGCGAGCCGACAGATAATGTGCCACCTCATGCGGGTTGGAATTTCTGAGCCTTGCCAGCGTGATATGCGGGGTGAATTTTCTCGGATCGGGGGTGAGCCCCAACCGCTGGCAGATGCGGGCAATTTCGCCTTGCAGAGCATATAGATCGGGTGATGCGGCCACGCCCGCCCATATGGAGTGCGGCTTCTTCTGGCCGAAGGCGCCGACGCCTGACAGCGTCAGATTGAAGGAAGGCCGCCGAACCCTATCCAGCGCATTGGCAACCTCGTCGGCGACGTGCCCTTCCACATCACCGATAAAGCGCAATGTCAGATGGTAGTTTTCGACATCGATCCAGCGGGCTCCCGGCAGACCACCTCGCAAGAGCGAGAGTGACAGCGCGGCATCGCGCGGAATCTCGAGGGCGGTAAACAGGCGCGGCATGGCGGCCTCCTCGAATCTTTATGTCTGATAAGGAGCGAATCATTCTTCCGCGGGTGGGGCAAGCAGTTTCTTGCTCTCGGCCGAGTTGTCCGCAGACTGTTTCACAAGCAAGGGCTCGATATGGGGCAGGAGGTTCTCAACGATCTTCGCGACGCCGGCCTCGTTGGGATGCATGCCGTCAGATAGAAGCAGGTCACGCTCGGCCGCCACGCCTTCCATGTAAAAGGGCATCAAGGCAACGTCCTTCTCCTCTGCCAGGCGCGGGAAAATGGCGTTGAATTTGTCCTGGTAGTCGGACCCAAGATTTGGTGCCGCATACATGCCCGCCAGCAGCACTGTCTGCCCACGCGACTTCAGACGGTCGATGATCTGAGAAAGGTTCTTCTCCGTCGAATCAGGCGTGATGCCGCGCAGCATGTCATTGGCACCCAGTTCCACGATCACGAGATCAGCATCTTCGGGCACGGACCAGTCGAGGCGGGACAGGCCGCCGGAGGTCGTGTCGCCGGAGACACCCGCATTTGCGATCTCGACCTCGTATCCCTTGTCGCGAAGGGCCTCTTCCAAGCGATCAGGCACGCTTTCGCCGGGTGGAAGCTGATAGCCCGCCATGAGGCTGTCGCCCAGTGCGACGATCGTGATAGGCTCAGCTCTTGCAGCGAAGGGCGCTGTCGAGAGAAGCGCGACAAGAAGTACCAGAATGGCCGCTCTGGCCGAATTAAAACTGCGGAAGTCTTTCAATAGCATCTGGCACATCCCATATTTGCCGGGTTCTGACGTCAGCTTACAGCCCGACCCTTCTGTCTATATAGGACGACCCGCCAGTGACAGTACCCGTGATCGCCCTCAAGAATCTTCGCTTGCGCCTTGGAGAAGGTGCTTCATCGGTAGACGTACTCAAGGATGTCAGCCTGCAGGTCGAAAGAGGCCAATCCACGGCAATCGTGGGGCCTTCGGGCTCCGGCAAGTCGACGCTCCTGATGGTCATGGCGGGGCTTGAGCGGGTTGATCGCGGGGAGGTTCATGTTGCCGGACAGGGACTGCACGGCATGACGGAAGACGAGGTTGCCGCGTTTCGCGGGCGCACCATCGGCATCGTCTTTCAGTCCTTTCACCTGATTCCGAACATGACGGCGCTGGAAAATGTAGCGGTTCCGCTGGAGCTTGCCGGGCATCGCGATCCGTTCGGGCAGGCTGCACAAGAGCTTGCTGCCGTCGGGCTGAAGGATCGCGTGACGCATTATCCTGGAGAGTTGTCAGGTGGTGAGCAGCAACGCGTGGCAATCGCCCGTGCTCTCGCGCCGGCTCCCGCCATCATGATTGCGGATGAGCCGACAGGCAATCTCGATCAGGCGACGGGGCGGCAGATTGCCGATCTTCTGTTCGAAAAGGCGCGTGAGCGAGGAACGACGCTTGTGCTGGTGACGCATGATCCCACGCTGGCGCAACGTTGTGATCGCCAGGTCTCCATGCGCTCGGGCCGTATCGAGGCCGAGCAGGCGAAAGAGGCGGCGGAGTAGGCGAATGGCCGAGACACACACTGCCGCGCTGCAGGGCGATTATACGACCGGTGGTTTTCGCACTGGCGGATTGACCGGTGCGCGCCTGGCGCTTCGCTTCGCGCTGCGAGAGATGCGCGGAGGGCTTTCGGGCTTTTTCATTTTCCTCGCCTGTATTGCGCTTGGTGTTGCCGCCATTGGCGGGGTCAATTCCGTTGCAAGTTCCATCCAGAGTGCTGTGAACGAGCAGGGGCAGGAGCTGCTGGGTGCCGATATCCGCTTCGAGCTCAATCAGCGCATCGCAACTGAAGATGAGCTGGCGTGGCTGACCAGCCTCGGCGAGGTCGCCGTCAGTGCCCATATGCGCTCCATGGCGCGCCTTCCCGATGGCACGGATCAGACGCTGGTCGAAGCCAAGGCTGTCGATGACGCCTATCCGCTTTACGGCACGCTCGAGACAGCACCTGTGCTCTCACATGAGGCCCTCTTCGGCGCGAATGGAGACGTCTTCGGTGCAGCGGTGGCACCGCTTCTGCTTGACCGGCTCGGGCTTCAGATCGGCGACCAGCTTCTTTTGGGCAATGCGACCTTCGAGCTGCGTGCCGTGATCGAGAGCGAGCCGGATGCCGTGTCTGACGGTTTCGGTTTCGCGCCGCGTCTAATGTTGTCGGTCGAGGGACTGGAAGCTGCCGGTCTCGTTCAGCCGGGCAGTCTGGTGGAACATACCTACAAGATACGGCTCGCAGATGCTGCTTCGGATGCTGAGCTGCGTGAGCTGCGCGACGAAGCGAGCCGGCTTTTCCCCGAGGCAGGTTGGAGCGTTCGAACGCGCCAGAACGCAGCGCCTTCGCTTGCCTCCAATGTCGAGCGGTTTTCGCAGTTTCTCACGCTTGTCGGGCTGACAGCGCTGGTGGTCGGCGGTGTTGGCGTTGCCAATGCGGTTCGCGCCTATCTTGACGGCAAGCGAACGGTCATCGCCACTTTCAAGAGCCTTGGTGCTTCTGCCGGGTTCGTGGTTTCGGTCTATCTGATCCAGATCATGATCATCGCGCTGATCGGCATTGCCATCGGCCTTGTGTTGGCGGTTCTGATGCCTTTTGCGGCCAGTGCGGCCCTTGCTTCCGTGCTGCCGGTGCCCAGTGAGGCAAGCATCTATCCCCTGGCGCTCGGGCTTGCTGCGGTATTTGGCATTCTCACGACGCTCTCCTTCGCACTGTTGCCACTGGGGCGTGCGCGTGATGTGCCCGCGACCGCACTTTTCCGTGAGATGGGAATAGCGCCGGGGCAGTGGCCGCGTCTTTCCTATCTGATTGTTTCAGCCGGGCTTGCAGCCCTTTTGGCAGGGCTTGCGATCGCCTATGCGGAAGACAAGCGCGTTGCCGGTGTCTTCGTCGGCGGCATGATCGCAGCCTTCCTGATACTTCGCGTGGTTGCCATAGGTGTGCAGTGGCTTGCGCGACGTGCGCCACGGATCCGCTCCACGGCGCTAAGGCTGGCGGTAGGCAATATCCACCGCCCCGGTGCTCTCACACCTTCCGTGGTGCTGGCGCTCGGTCTCGGCCTAACGCTTCTTGCCACGCTTGCCATGATCGACGGCAATCTGCGCCGGCAGATCTCCGGCAATCTGCCGGACATCGCGCCGAACTTCTTCTTTGTCGACATCCAGTCCCATGAGGTCGACCAGTTCACGCAGATCGTCGAGGAGCAGACGCCTGATGGCAAGCTGATCAAGGTGCCGATGCTGCGAGGTCGAATCACGGCTCTCAATGGTGTCGATGTGCGCGAAATCACGCCACCGGCCGAAGGCGGCTGGGTTCTGCGTGGCGATCGCGGCCTGACCTATGCGATCAACCAGCCTGAAAACTCGACCTTGAGCGAAGGCGAGTGGTGGCCGGCGGACTATGCCGGTGAGCCGCTTGTATCGTTCACCGCGGAAGAGGGCAGCGAGCTTGGGCTCGAGCTTGGCGACACCATTACCGTGAATGTGCTTGGCCGCAGCGTGACGGCGAAGATTGCCAGCTTCCGGCAGGTGGAATGGGAAACGCTGGCGATGAATTTCGTCATGGTTTTCTCGCCCAACACCTTTGCAGGCGCACCTCACGCATGGCTTGCGACGCTGACGGACGAAAGCGCGACGCCCGAGGATGAGGCCGGTTTGCTCAACGCGGTCACCCGCAATCTTCCGACCGTTACCACAGTGCGGGTGAAGGATGCGCTGGATGTGGTGAACTCTCTGGTGGGGCAGCTTGCAACAGCTATCCGTGCCGCTGCGGCGGTGGCGCTGATCGCCTCGGTTCTGGTGCTGTCCGGCGCGCTGGCAGCGGGAAATCGTGCGCGTGTGCATGATGCGGTGGTGCTCAAGACGCTGGGCGCCCCACGGCGCACGCTTATTTCGGCCTTCGCGCTCGAATATATGCTGCTGGGGCTTGCTACCGCCGTGTTCGCTCTCCTGGCCGGAACGGCTGCCGCCTGGTTTGTTGTGGCGCAGATCATGACGCTGCCCTGGGTGTTCCTGCCCGACGTGGCACTGTTCACGATCCTGCTGGCGCTGGTCATGACGGTGGGCTTCGGTCTCATCGGCACCTGGCGCGTGCTAGGCCACAAGGCGGCACCTGTGTTGCGCAATTTGTGAGGCTGGCGCGGCAGGATTTCGTTAACCCTGTCGCGAATTGCGCGGATGAAGTGCAAGAAGATGTCGCAGCCCCGCGAAATGCGCGGTTGAAGGTCTTGTCGCGGACACAAACAGCTATCATATTTACAACACGCATGCTGGACTCCCGCCAGCGGCGAGCGGCTGATCGAGCCGACACCGGACGGGAGAGTAGCTAGAAAGAGGAATTCAATGGCTGACCTTCGCAATTACCAGGCGCGTGTGGCCACCGGCGCTCGTGCCGACGCGGCCATAGACGAGGGCCTGCGCGCCTATATGCTCAAGGTGTACAACCTGATGGCAATTGGCCTGGCTCTGACAGGCGTTGCCGCATTGGCCACCTACAATATGGCTGTGTCTGATGGCCAGCTGACGGCATTCGGACAGTTGATCTATGCCAGCGCGTTCCGCTGGGTCGTGATCCTTGCACCGCTCGCGCTCGTGTTCTTCATGAGCTTCCGCATTGACAAGCTGAGCGTACCGGCAGCGCAGACGACTTTCTGGGTCTATTCGGCGCTGGTTGGTCTGTCGCTCTCCACGATCTTCCTCGTCTATACGGGCGAGAGCATCGTGCGCACCTTCTTCATCACGGCGGCATCCTTCGGTGCGCTGTCGCTTTGGGGTTACACGACGAAGCGTGACCTTTCGGGCATGGGCTCGTTCCTGTTCATGGGCCTGATCGGCATCATTATCGCCTCGATCGTGAACATCTTCCTGGGCTCCAGCGCCCTGCAGTTTGCGATCTCCGTGATCGGCGTGCTCGTATTTGCCGGCCTCACCGCCTATGACACGCAGCAGATCAAGGAAATGTATTACGAGGGTGACAGCAAGCTTGTCGCCGGTCGCAAGGCCATCATGGGTGCACTGCGGCTCTATCTCGACTTCATCAACCTGTTCATGTTCCTGCTCCAGTTCCTGGGCAATCGCGAATAGCAGGTTGGTATAGGCATTCGATGAGGGCGGCCTTCGGGCCGCCCTTTTCTTTTGGCGGTGATGGTGCGAAATAGCGGCGTACCTCATCCAAGAGAGCGCCATGAACATCTCCATCCGCCCCGCAACAGTCGATGATATTCCGGCTATCACCCGCATCTATGCCCATTCCGTGGACCATGGAACGGCGACCTATGAGCTGGAAGCGCCGGATGTGGCGGAGATGCGTCGGCGCTTCGACACGCTGACGGGCGAGGGGTATCCCTTCATCGTGGCCTGTGAGGATGATGTGGTTCTGGGTTACGCCTATGGCGGACCGTTTCGCGCGCGGCCGGCCTATCGCTTCATGGTGGAAGACTCGATCTATCTGGCACCGGACGCGCAGGGGAAGGGCATCGGCAAGAAGCTGATGCATGCGTTGATCGAAGAGTGCCGCGAACGCGGCTACCGCCAGCTTCTGGCGGTGATCGGGGATGGTTCGGAGAAGAGCCCGTCAGTGCGCCTTCACACGGCCTGCGGCTTCACCCATTGCGGCGTTCTGATCGGCAGCGGCTACAAACATGGCCGCTGGCTCGACACCACCTTCATGCAGCTTGAGCTTAATGGCGGTAACACGACCGCCCCTGATCCAGACAGCGTGCCGGAACTCCATTTCCGCAAGAGCGAGCTTGCAAGGGCCTGATCGTCAGGCCACGTCGAGCACGATCTTGCCGATATGGTTGCTCTCTTCCATGTGCTCATGCGCCCGCCATGCTTCCGTGAGCGGATAGATCATGTCCATCACCGGTGCGATCTTGCGCGCAGCCAGAAGCGGCCAGACATGAGCTTCCAATTCGGTTGCGATACGGCCCTTGAAGGCTGTCGAGCGGGGGCGAAGTGTTGAACCGGTATGGGTCAGGCGCTTGACCATGAGCTTGGAGAAATTTACTTCCGCCGTTGCTCCACCCAAAAAGGCGATCTGAACGATGCGGCCGTCCAGTGCCGCGGCAGAATAATTGCGGTTCACATAGTCCCCGCCAACCATGTCGAGGATGACATCCGCGCCGCGACCGTCGGTTTCGGTCTTGATGACCTCGACGAAATCCTCCGTCTTGTAGTTGATCGCGCGGTCGGCCCCCAGTTCCCTACAGGCATGGCACTTCTCGTCGGAACCGGCAGTGGTAAAAACCCGCGCGCCGAAGGCCTTTCCAAGCTGTATGGCCGTTGTGCCGATGCCCGACGAGCCGCCATGAACAAGAAAAGTCTCACCATCCTTGAGAGCACCGCGTTCAAAGACGTTGTGCCAGACAGTGAAGTAGTTTTCGGGAATCCCCGCTGCCTCGGTGAAGGTGAAGCCGTGGGGTATGGGTAGCGCATTGGTCTCATGCGTCAGGCAGTATTGGGCATAGCCGCCGCCGGGAACCAGCGCCGTCACCTCATCACCCACCTGCCAGCGGCGGACATTGGCGCCGCATGCCGCAACCACGCCGGAAACTTCGAGCCCGGGAAGTTCGGAGGCGCCGGGGGGCGGGGGATAGAGCCCCTGCCTCTGCGCAACATCTGGCCTGTTAACGCCTGCAGCCTTTACCTGGATCAGGATCTCTCCCTCGCCCGGACGCGGCACGGGGCGCTCCACCGGCTTGAGCACGCGAGGGCCGCCGGGCTCGCTGATCGCGATTGCGGTCATCTTCTCTGGGAGACTGGCTACTGGCATCAGGACCATCCTTGCATTGCTGGCAGGCGTCGGGGCTGCCAAACTGGCACCACATTCCGCGCGAATTGAATCGTGCGGACTTGCCTATTTATGGTGCAAGCTGCCACTCGGCAAATGGAGGGATGAACATGGCAGACCCGGACGACGAAACCACACGCAGTGCGCGGCGTTTCCAGCCAGGGCAGGATCTCTACGGCATCTCCGTCGGCGAACTGGAGCAGATCGCTCAGTTGCTGAGAGAAGAAATCACGCGAATCGAGAAGGAAATTGCATCTCGAGACACGACAAAGGCGGCGGCGGAGGCGCTGTTCAAGAACGGCTAGATATGCGAGGGCAAGCAACCAGATCGCTTTGCCTGCACTCGTGCCCCGCAGCCACTGACATTTTTCATCGCCGTACAGGCCTCAATTTCACGGTACGCTCATGATTTCCTCCATCGGCTCCATTGTTGCACTGCTTTTCGGTACCGCCTTTCTGCTCAGTGCGTCCGGCCTGCATGGACTGTTGCTCCCGTTGCGCGGGCAGATTGAAGGATTTTCGACAGCTTCACTGGGCCTTTTGGGTACGGCCTGGGCCGGAGGTTTCATCGCAGGCTGCTTCCTGGCGCCGCGGCTGGTGCGGCGCGTCGGGCATGTCCGTGCATTCGGCGCATTTGCAGCGATGGCCGCCATCATCGCGTTGCTGTCCGGCATGTTCATCGATCCCATCTTCTGGTTCGTGCTGAGGGTGGGGACCGGGTTCACCATGGCTGGAGCCTTCATGGTGATCGAAAGCTGGCTCAATGAGCGCGCCACCAATGAGACGCGCGGCAGCGTTTTCGCCGTCTACATGATGGTAACCCATGCCGCGATCATGGTCGGGCAGATGGTCGTGACGCTGGGCGATGTGTCGAATGCGCTGCTCTTCATGTTCACGGGTATTCTGTTCTGTCTGGCACTATTGCCGACGGCCGTTTCCACCGCCATCACGCCTGCGCCGCTGGCGGATGTCTCCATTGATCTGAAAGGGCTCTATGCCAATTCGCCGGTCGCCTTTGTCGGCTGTCTCCTGATTGGCATCGCAAATGGGGCGTGGGGCACGCTTGGTGCGGTCTATGGCGCGGAAGTCGGCATAAGCACGCTTGAGATCGCGGTGATGATGAGCATAGCGGTGCTTTTCGGCGCGTTGGCGCAGCTGCCAGCCGGTCGTTTATCTGACAGGACGGACCGTCGCTATGTGCTGGCTGGCGCGGCAATCGGGTCGGCGCTGGTCGCATTAGTCATCTTTGCCATGGCGCCACGCTCAGGGACAGTCATCATTGGCCTCGTAGCTTTTTACGGTCTGCTGGCCTACACGCTCTATTCCATCGTAGTGGCCCATGCGAATGACCACGCGGATGCCAGCGATTTCGTGAAGGTCTCCAGCGGCCTGCTTCTGCTTTACGGGGCGGGCACGATGGCAGGGCCAATCCTTGCGGGTATCCTGATGCAATTCCTGCGCGCCGAGAGCCTGTTCCTGGTGACGGGTGTCGCCCATCTGGGTGTGGCCGGTTACGCGCTCTTCCGCGTTGCACAGCGTGCGCCCGTACCGGTGGAAGAAAGGGAAGCGTTTACCGCGTTGCCTTCGGAGCGCACGGTCACGCCGCAGACCATCGTGCTCGACCCGCGTGTGGACGAAGAAGATCAGCAATTCTAGGCGGACGCGGCAACGGCCACATGCGCTGTCACACGGATGTATAAAAACCGCGGCACGGGTGCCGTACCGCGGTGGAAATGGTCCGGACAGTCACGTGCCCGGCTTGGTTGGCTATGTCAGTGGTGAGTATGCGGTTTTCGCAGATTTTCAAGCTGGTCCTTGATCGCCAGCTTGCGCCGTTTGAGCTTGGCTATTTCAAGCTCGTCCACCGAGGGATGCAATAATGCTTCGTCGATTTCACGCTGAAGATCACCGTGCTTGCGCTGCAGTTCTTCAAGATGTGAATCAAGCGACATGGTAGGCTCTCCTTCCGTTCCTCGTGGTCCGTCTGAACGCCAACCCGCCCCAGATCAGACGGTAGATTTCAAGTGTGCCATTCGTGTGGCCGCTTGTCGAACATTCCGTGGTAGGATTCCGCTCGTCGGCAAAATGTGATATGGGGCCATGGCCCGCGCGGCGATGCGTGCTGCGGCAGGGTTTTCAGCACCGAGCGGAGCTTTTCGTACCGTGAATCATTCGGATCAGGATCAGGCCGATATCCGGCTGGAATTTGCCCGCCTCAAGCAGGAGCATGCGGATTTTGACGCGGCCATCAACGCAATGATGGCGACGGGTTGCGACCCGCTCCAGATCCAGCGCATGAAGAAGAAAAAGCTGTCCCTGAAGGATCGCCTTCAGGAACTGGAAGACCAGATCATTCCCGACATCATCGCCTGATTCGCGCTTCATGCGCGAGTTTCGGTGCATTTTCATCGCTTGCGAGGCGCTTGCGCGGCCCTTCAGACATTTGCCTCGCGCGCGAAATGCGCTAAGCGATCTCCAAATTCGGGCGGATGAGGATCATCATGAAGCGTAACGATGTCGCCATCATCATGGGCAGCCAGTCGGACTGGGCCACAATGCGTCATGCGGCAGAGACCCTTGAGGCGCTTGAGATCGGTTTTGATGCGCGCATCGTTTCGGCTCATCGCACACCCGACCGTCTTTATGAGTTCGCCAAGGGCGCGCGGGATGAAGGCTTCAAGGTCATTATTGCAGGCGCAGGTGGTGCCGCCCATCTTCCCGGCATGGCGGCAGCGCTGACGCCGCTACCCGTCTTCGGCGTTCCGGTACAAAGCAAGGCGCTGTCGGGACAGGATTCGCTGCTTTCGATCGTGCAGATGCCGGCAGGTATTCCGGTTGGCACGCTTGCGATCGGTCGCGCGGGTGCCGTCAACGCGGGTTTGATGGCGGCAGCAGTGCTTGCGCTTAATGATGCCGCGCTGGCCGACAGACTCGACAAATGGCGCGCGGATCAGGCGGCGAAGGTTGCGGAAACACCGGTGGATGACGCATGAGCAAGCCGCTTCCCCCCGGTAGCACGATTGGAATTCTAGGCGGCGGCCAGCTCGGGCGCATGCTTGTTACCGCCGCGGCGCGGCTTGGCTATCGCACTGCCGTTCTCGAACCGCAGGAAGACTGCCCTGCCGGTCAGGTGGCGGGGGAGCTGATCGCGACGGCTTATGATGACCCTCATGGACTGAAGCGCCTGTCCGAAATCAGTGATGTCATCACCTACGAGTTCGAGAATGTGCCCGTCATCACCGCGCGCAGTCTCGCCGAGGCGAAACCGGTCTATCCGCCGCCGGAGGCGCTGGAAGCTGCGCAGGACCGTCTGGCCGAAAAACTTTTTCTCAATTCCAGCGGCATCGAAACGGCACCCTTCAAATCGGTGGACGATCAGGCGGGGCTTGAGGCCGCACTTGAGGCGTTTGGGGGAAATGGCGTCCTGAAGACGCGCCGCTTCGGCTATGACGGGAAGGGGCAGCGCGTCTTTCGCGATGCTACTGTCGCAGAGGCGAATAACGTCTTTGCCGAGATGGGGAGTGTTCCGCTCATTCTTGAAGGTTTCGTGCAGTTTGACCGTGAGATCTCGGTCATTGCGGCGCGCGGCACGGATGGCTCTGTCGCAAGCTATGATCCGGCAGAGAACATTCATCGGGGCGGCATTCTGCATCAATCAATCGTACCGGCAGCCTGCAGCGCCGACACGGCTGCGGCTGCGCGAAGCATAGCCGAGCAGATCCTGACCTCACTTGATTATGTGGGCGTGATCGGCGTCGAGTTCTTCGTTCTTCCAGACGGTAGGCCGATCGTGAACGAGATCGCTCCGCGCGTCCATAATTCTGGTCATTGGACGGAAGCGGCCTGTAGCTGCTCACAATTCGAGCAGCATATCCGCGCCGTTGCCGGCATGCCGCTTGGCACGACGCGCCGGCTGGCCGATTGCGAGATGGAAAACTTCCTCGGCGCTTATGAGCATCGTCTGCCGATATTGGCGAGCGAGCCGGACGTCGTGCTCAACCTTTACGGCAAGGCCGAAGCCCGGCCCGGCCGCAAGATGGGGCACTTTACGCGATTGAAGCGCTAGCCTTTGGCGCTGCCTGTCAACGGTTGCAGGACAGGTCGCCTTCCTCGCATTGTCCTGCTTCGCGCAACTGTTCGGTGCGTGCTCGGGTCAGGTCTTCAAGACAGCCGGCGCGCAAGGTGGGATAAATGGAGCCCATGCGACTGGAGAAGGTGCGGAAATCACATTCCGCATCGCGGAACCTGATCCAGGCACGCTGGGCCTCGCGCAGCGCTTCTTTCAGGTCCTCCTGTTCGCCGTAGCCCCCGATCAGATCGCCATAAGCCTGGTTCAGAGCCTGATCGGCCTCCTGAAAGCTCTCGCCGGCGCACTGGTTCATTTCCGCTTGCGTATTCGCATTGGTGCAATCCAGTGCGGCCGCAGGGGCAAGTGTTGAGAGCAGAAGGCTCGCGGTGGCGAAGAAGCGGTAGGTCATTGAAAAGTCCTTGTTCGATAATGAAGAAGCCGCATATCCGGCTGCCAGGGACTTAAAGCCGGTTTGTGTGCCGGGGCAAGCTTGACAGAAGGGCGGAACCTCCGTTAAAGCCACATGCGAATTCAGGCGCGCCCGCAATTCAAGGCGCGCTTTGTTGTGAGGCGCTGGCCACGGCCACGTGCCGCAGGGCTGATGGACAGGCAAGAACAATGAAGATCAAGAACTCGCTCAAGGCGCTCAAGACCCGCCATCGTGAAAACCGCATGGTGCGTCGCAAGGGCCGTATCTACATCATCAACAAGTCCAACCCGCGCTTCAAGGCGCGCCAGGGCTGATGCTGCGGCTGGCATCTTTGCCAGCCTGATTATGCAGATTTGACTTTTTTTGGACATGAGGGGCGGCTAGGCTGCCCCTCATGTCTTTGATGCGCTCAATATTCGCTTCTCTTCTTCTCGCGGTGCTGCCCGCAACCTTCGCCCATGCTCAGGTCACGGGAGAAGAGACCTCCGGCTTCACTGCGGGTGAGCGGCTCGACGGGCTCTATGCGCGCCTGCGCGCCGAACGCAATGAAGCCGCTGCCCGACGCATTGCCGAGCAGATCCGCGATGCATGGGACGATCAGGGCGGTGCAACGGCGGAGCTTCTGATCGGCTGGGCGCGGGAGGCGGCGCGCGAAGACCGCTTCCATGTGGCGCTTGATCTCATCGACCAGGTCACGCTGCTCTATCCCGATTATGCCAACGGCTATAATGCACGCGCGACCATCCACCTGATGCAGGGTGAGACGGGCCAGGCGATGGCCGATTTCTATCGCGTGCTGTCCATGGAGCCGCGGCATTTCGAGGCAATGGCAGGTGTGGCGGGCATCCTGCGCTCGCAGGGGCTGGAAGAGCAGGCGCTTGGCGTCTATCGGCGCATGCTTGACGTCTATCCGATGCAGCGCAATGCGCAACGCGCGCTCATCGAGATCACTGATGATCGGACGGATGAGCGGCTGTGACGCGGGATTGAATGGCAAATTAAGGTTGTAATTTTGGTGTGAGATTCTACCCTGAACTTATCAGGTGAGGGGTCCACGCCATGAGAAACTTTCTCACGATACTGCTGATTGTTGTTGCCAGTGCCGCAGCAGCACAGGGCGTGAATGACGCGAAATATACCGGCTTGAAGGGAATGATCCGGAGTGAGGTGAAGAAGGCCTGCGTCGCAGGCTCCGGGCTGAGCGAAGACCCCGGAACATTTTCCCTTGCCGCGAATGGCAATGTCATTGTCCGGCTTGGCGGCTTCAACTGCCAATGGGAGTTCGTCAACCACTATTATTGTGGTGCCCGCGCCTGTACCACACGGGAATACTCGGTACAGGGTACCAAAATACGGCTGGTCAGGGAGTATCTGGAGTAGGCGCTGGCGGTAAAAAAGCGCCGAGGCATGCCCCGGCGCTTCGTGCGTTCAGTTTATGGCTGGAGCCACTAGATGCCGCTCAGGCCGTCGGAGCCGACATAGGCGATGCGCAACATGTTGGTGGCGCCGGGCGTGCGCAGTGGCACGCCTGCGGTGATGATGACGCGGTCGCCGGGCTTTGCGAATTTTTCCTCAAAGGCAATACGGCAGGCGCGGTCCACCATGTCGTCGAGATCGCTCGCATCGGCAGAGACCACGCAATGCGTGCCCCAGACAAGGCTCAGGCGGCGAGCGGTTTCCACGACAGGCGACAGGGCAATGATCGGTACATGCGGACGCTCACGCGCTGCACGAAGGCCGGTGGTGCCGGAGGAGGTGTAGGTGATGATCGCCGACAGGTTGAGCGTCTCGGCAATCTGACGTGACGCGAGCGAGATTGCATCCGCACCGGTGGATTCCGGCTCTGAGCGCTGCGCATTCAGGATGTTGGCGTAGGTCGGATCACGCTCCACCTTGGTGGCGATGGCATCCATCATGGACACGGCCTCGACTGGATATTCGCCAGCTGCCGATTCGGCGGAAAGCATCACGGCGTCCGCACCCTCGAATACCGCGGTCGCCACGTCGGAGACTTCCGCGCGGGTTGGCACCGGAGCGGTGATCATTGATTCCAGCATCTGGGTGGCAACCACCACAGGCTTGCCTGCACGGCGGCAGGCGCGGGTGATCTGCTTCTGGATGCCGGGCACCGATTCGATCGGCATTTCAACACCCAGATCTCCGCGTGCGACCATCAGCGCATCCGAAAGCTCGAGGATTTCGCTGAGGCGCTTCACGGCCTGCGGCTTCTCGATCTTCGCCATGAGAGCAGCGCGACCACGGGCGACCTTGCGCACATCGGCCAGATCCTGCGGGCGCTGCACGAAGGAAAGGGCAATCCAGTCGACGCCGGTTTCCAGAACCGCCTCAAGGTCCTTGCGGTCCTTCTCGGTCAATGCGCCGAGCGGCAGGTCCGTGTCGGGAAGGCTGACGCCCTTGCGGTTGGAAATCTTGTTGCCGGCGACAACGCGGCATTTGAGGGCCGTGCCGGTGGTCTCGACGCAGACAAGCTGCAGACGTCCGTCATCGATCAGCAGGCGGTGGCCTGGTTCCACGGATTTGAGGATCTCGGGATGCGGCAGGTGCACACGTGTGGTGTCGCCCGGCGCTTCATCGTCGTCCAGCGTGAAGTCCTGGCCTACTTCCAGTGTCACGCCCTTGTCGGCAAAAGTTCCAACGCGCAGCTTTGGCCCCTGAAGGTCAGCCAGAATGCCGATGGGGCGGCCAGCTTCCTTCTCCACGTCGCGGATGCGGGCAACAAGTGTGCGCATCAGGTCATGGTCGGCGTGGCTCATATTGATGCGGAAGACGTCAGCGCCAGCCTTGTGTAGTGCCGCGATCTGTTCCTTTTCGGAAGATGCAGGCCCCAGGGTGGCGAGGATCTTGACCTTGCGATTGCGCTTCATTGTGCGGATGCCCCCGTGGCTGGTGCAGCCGCAGCGGGGCCCGCGCTTTCCTGATCAACCGTCGAAGGTCCGCCATCCGTCAACTGCACCATCCAGTTCTCCTGTTCGCCTGTGTCATATTCCTGAAAGCCTGCGCGCTGGAAGCCGCGGGCAAAACAATCGTTCACGCCTGAAATCTTGAATTCCTTGTCGGCCACGCACATCTGCACCGGCCCTTCCCAGCGCCCGCCGCGTGTCGCGTCTTCCGCGTAAAGATAGTAGTAGCGGGACTCCAGCCTGCCCTCGATCAGCGTCTTGCAGGTGGAGCCCTCGATGTGCCACCAACCTTCACTGATCCAGCCCGTTGCCGCGCGGTACCCGATCGCCACGCCCACCAGGTTCTGCGTCGCGTTGCAAACACGAAAATCCGCAAGGCCTGGCTTCGCGCCCAAAAGCAGGAAGCCGGTCGCTGCAGCGGCAAGCAAAGCGGCCGACCGCACCATTTTATTCGGTTTAGCGGACAGCATGATCACGCTCTATCCATGAAAATCAGCATGGATACCTTTTCGGCAATGTCCGTGTCAGTGTCAACGCAGCGGCAAGATCAGGGAAGCCAAAAGCGTCTTTTCCATCAAAAGATTGCATGCGCGCACGAGTTTTGGAAAGAAGGGCCCTTTCCAACCGATGCCTTGCCAGAGCCATATGACAGCCGCTTCACAATTCCAGCCCCATGAGAGAATCGATGGTGACAGCGCCCTGGGGCTCGTCTTCATTGCCGATCACGCATTCAATCTGATGCCCGAGGAGTATGGATCGCTGGGACTTCCCTCATCGGAGATGGAGCGGCACATCGCCTATGACATCGGCATTGAAGGGCTTACGCGTGCACTGGCGCGGCTTACCGGTGCGCCGGCCATCATGGCGCGTTTTTCGCGCCTCCTGATCGATCCGAATCGCGGCGCGGATGATCCGACGCTGATACGCCAGCTTTATGATGGTACGGTGGTGCCGGGCAATTATCCCATGAGCGAGGAAGAGCGGGCGCTGAGGCTGGCGCGCTACTATCAGCCCTATCATGAAGCGGTTGATGCGCTGCTTGACGAGGTGGAGGAAAGGGCTGGCAAGCCGCCTCTCGTCATCTCGCTGCATTCCTACACGCCGCGCATGCAGGGGCGCGAGCGCCCGTGGCATGTCGGTATATTATGGGATAGCGATGCGCGCGCGGTGACGCCTCTTCTGAACATGCTTCGTGCCGAGCCGGGTCTCGTTGTTGGCGACAACGAGCCTTATGACGGAGCGCTGGCGGGTGACAGCATGTTCAAGCATTGCACGGTAAAAGGCTACGCCCATGCCTTGATCGAGGTGCGTCAGGACCTGATATCAGGGGAAGCGGGCATTCAGGAATGGGCAAACCGCCTCGCGCCGATGCTGATGGATCTGAACGCGCAGCCCGAGCTGCATGAAAGCATCATCGGGCCGTCGCGGACCGGACCGGTGCCAGGGAGAGAATGATGGACAAGCTGACGCCTGAACAGACACGCGATCTGGAAGCTGCGGCCTTTCGAAGGCTCGTTTCGCATCTGCGCGAGCGCACGGATGTGCAGAATATCGACCTGATGAATCTCGCCGGCTTCTGCCGCAACTGCCTGTCGCGCTGGTATCAGGAAGCGGCGGAAGAGGGTGGCACACCGCTCACGAAGGATGAGGCGCGCGAGATCGTCTACGGCATGCCGTATGAGGAATGGCGCTCACGCTACCAGACCGAAGCAAGCCCCGAGCAGCAGCAGAAATTTGCCGAGCGGCGCGAGGATTAGCGACTAGGGTCTTTCCGCGATGGCCGTGCCGGCTGCCCAACCGGACGACCAAGCCCATTGGAAATTGTAGCCGCCAAGCCAGCCGGTGACGTCCACGACTTCCCCGATGAAATAGAGCCCCGGCACGGCCTTCGTCTCCATCGTCTTTGAGTGAAGGCCCGCGGTATCAACGCCACCAAGTGTCACTTCGGCAGTGCGATAGCCTTCGGTGCCGATCGGGTATAGCTCCCAGTTTCTCAGCGCTTCCGCGATCGCATTGAGCGTGCGGTCGGGCAGTTCGCCCAGCACGCCGTTCCAGCCATGCGCTCGGGCCAGATAGGCGGCGAGACGTTTGGGCAAGATTTCTGCCAGAGCGGTGCTCACGGTTCTGCGCGGGAACTCGCGCTTCATTTCGACGAGTCTTGCTGCGATGTCGATCTGTGGTTCGAGAGAGATACGGATCGGCTGCCTTTCACGCCAGTAGGACGAGATCTGAAGTATGGCCGGGCCAGACATACCCCGATGGGTGAAGAGTATGGCTTCATCGAAACGGGTCTTGCTGCTCGCGACTGTCGCATTGGCGGATATACCAGCGATTTCGCGAAAGCCTGCAAGAACATCCTCGCCGAAGGTCAGGGGCACGAGCGCGGGCCGTGTTTCGGTAACGGTAAGGCCAAAACGCTCGGCAAGCTGATAGCCAAAGCCGGTCGCTCCCATCTTGGGAATGGATTTACCGCCACATGCGACCACGAAGTTGCGCGTGCTGATTGCGCCCGGCCAGTCTCCACCGAGGGTGAGCGAAAAGCCGCTATCCGTCTTCTCGATCTTTTCCAGCGTTGTGCGCAGTCTCAGCTCGGCCCCTGCCTGCTTCATCTCCGTGAGCAGCATCTCGATGATGTCCTTGGCGGATCGATCGCAGAAGAGTTGCCCAAGCGTTTTTTCATGCCAGGGGATGCCATGTTTTTCGACGAGGTTCAGGAAATCGCGCGGCGTATAGCGACCAAGCGCCGACTTGGCAAAATGCCGGTTGCCCGAGATGAAGTTCTCCGCACGCGCACCGATATTGGTGAAGTTGCAGCGCCCGCCGCCGGAGATACGGATTTTTTCGCCCGGCGCTTTCGCATGGTCCACCACCAGGACACGGCCGCCGCGGGAAGCGGCGTGGATCGCGCACATCATTCCGGCCGCGCCTGCACCCAGAATCACCGTGTCGTAATGATCAACTCTCATCGCAGCTCGCGCATCCTTCATCATAAAGCGCAGCCCTTAGCATTGCCCGGCAGGCAGAGCCAATGACGCAGGTCGCGTTTCAAGCCTTGACCCGCAGGGGCGGCTGGGGCATCGAACCGCAACCCAGTTTTCTCCCGCGAGTCGGGCATCACATTACATTCGGAGAGTGTCATGGCAGACGATATCACCAGCGAGACTTCCCAGACCGTTGCCGCCGGCCAGCTGCGGGCCTTCATCGAGCGCGTGGAGCGGCTTGAGGAAGAGAAGAAGACGATCTCGGAAGAATTTCACACTAGCGAATAGTCTCCTGTTACAAAAAGTCGAGACGAACCAGAGACTTGCGGATCAGCATATTATCGGGAGGACTCCAGATAACTCCTGACGGGTTACGCGATCCGCGGTGAGAGCTCTTGGTTGCATATTAGGCGTGACGGTGCACAGAAGGATTGAACAATGGACGAAGTTACGGCGGACACCCAAACAGTAGCCGCAGGCCAGCTCCGTGCTTTCGTGGAGCGAATTGAACGGCTCGAAGAAGAAAAGAAAAACATCAGCGATGATATTCGAGAGGTATATGCAGAGCTAAAGGGCAATGGCTTCGACCCAAAGGCGGTCCGAGCTTTGGTGCGGCTTCGGAAGCAGGACCAGTCGGAACGCCAGGAAGCAGAGGCTATGCTTGAGCTTTACAAACAAGCTTTAGGAATGGCGTAGTATTGGTGCTGCATATACGCGATGTAGGTTCCACGATCGCCGTTTGAGGTTATTACCACATTTGAGAAATAGCTCTTGCCCTACCTTCGCGCCTGCTTTTCCCTGTGGGCGCGGAGCGATGAAGGGTAGGGTCGCTCGCTGCGCGGCAAACAGGGTTGATTGGTCTTCGAGGGCTAAATCTGCGTTGCACTAGTTGAACTGTCGCTGGAAATAGCAAGCAGCTGCGTGGCAGTGTTCGCGGAAAGAGAGCCTATCTTGTTTATCATCGGGGCCTATATGCATGTGTGGTCCGTTGACGCTTCGCCGTGCCTCCTTATAGGCTACTCCTATTGGGGAGGGGAGCATGAACCAAAAAACTAAAGCAACACGTGTGCGTTTGAGATGTAAAGGGCCAGTCGAGATTGACGTTAATCCTACGATTACGCTCCCGCCAGGAACCTATGAAGCTGAAGCCAAGCAGTTCGGCGTGCCTACGCTAGGTGGACGTATAAGTTGGACCGACCCTGAGTACCTCATTGAACTATCGGGTGACCAAATCCAGCAGTATGGTGGCAAACCAAACGCCACTCCCCTGATCTCTGCCGAATATGACGTCACGCAATTTGTGAAAAAGGGCGTACTGACGCTGGATTGAGCTGCCTCCGCTAAAGGAACTGCGATCGGTTTATTGCTGATCGAGTCCTCTCTGCGGCCTTCATTGCTTTCGCCCCGCCGACCCGTCGACACCATTGATCGGCCTAGGCGAGCTGTCGCTAGTCACTATCGCTATTTTCACGCAAGTCGAAACCTCGATCCCCCCAAGGGTCGAAACCAGTATCCGCAAGATCGTGTGAAGAGTTGCGAGCTTTGCTCCCAAGGCGATACCAGCGGGAGTATGTTCTAGCTAATTTTAGTTCTTCCGAGACGGCCCATAGTTGCGATGTTCGCACTCTATGTGGCCCTTCACCGAGACTTGGATGATCCGTTACGCTTCCGGTGAGGCATGGTACCCATCTTTCGGAAAAATGCCACTGCTCAATGGGAATGGCATTCTTGTGCACGCTCTCAAAATGCCGATCAAGAAGAACCGGAGGGCTTAGAAGAATTCGTAGCTGCGCGACTAATTCCTCAAGCCTCTGAATCTCTTCCCATAGTTCCTGCGCTACCTGAGGTCTGAGCGGTGAGCCAATTCTGAACATCTTCTAGATTCCTCGCGTGGGAGAGCGGCGATTCGTGGTGACGCTTCACCAAGCTGCCGGCGCAGTGTGTCCAAAATATCTAGCATGAAGTCAACTGAGTGAGCAAGATGTCCCAAATTTGACTTGTAGCTGGTTGTCGCTCCTGTAGGATTTATGGAATCCTTTGCCGAAATCCTTCAGATGTTGAGGGCTGCACGTGTCGCACTGGGGCTCAGTCAAGCGGAGCTCGCCATTCGTGCGGGCGTAAGCCGACAGACGATAGTGCGCCTAGAAGCAGGGGGAAAAGGTGTCGCGCTCGATGTTGTGGATCGTGTGCGAGCGGCGCTGGAAAGAGCAGGTATAATTTTTCTGCCCGCATCGTCAGAACACGGTCCTGCTGTTGCTGTACGTCGACCGCGTAGATCAGCCAGCTAAGAACGCTAGTTCCAACACCATTCCGCATTGACATGATTAAGAGGCGAGATCAAAAGTCCTGCTTAACTAGAATGATAGACGTTGTGGTTTCTTTGACGAGCTAGTCTTTTACTCGACACGACAACGGGCAGGTTCTGTGTCCGAGAAAAGCCCGTAGAGGACCATCACAGTCCTCTGAATGACTCTCACCACAGTCTGAATAGGTGAGACACTCGGGGTGAAGCCGCTATTGTTGTGTCGTCTTAAGGATTCCCCTGATCGTCTGAGCATCTAACCGGATACCACGCCTCAAACACTTGGCTGACTTCAAGCATCTACCTTCCCTAGTCGCGCTTTTCCGGACAGGCCGCGCCGCCAGATCCCGAGGCTGAGCAATCCTGTGCATACATTGCAAGGCTTGTTTAATAGATGAATTATCCCGTATAGGTTGATTTCATTGTCTGCGGGCACCCGCAGTGGGGGGGCGAATGTGGGCAGATAGCGAAAACAGCGTTGATTACCTCAACTATTCTGAAGTCTCCGAGATGATCTGCGAGATGATATCGGACGACACGATGCTTCCGATTTCGATCGGAGTTTACGGTAGCTGGGGTATGGGCAAATCAACGGTCCTGCAGTTGGTTGAAAAGGAGCTTTCAGCCGACGATAAAAATCTCATCATTCCCTTTGATGCTTGGCTCTACCAGGATTTCGATGAAGCGAAAGCTGCGCTTATGGCGGTCATCGCCACAAGTCTTTATCGGGCAACTCCCGAGACCTTCAAAGAGAAGGCAAAAAGCTTCCTCGAACGAACCAACAAGCTGAAGCTACTTGGGTTAGCAGCTGATATGGGCGCGTTTGCTTTTGGCATCCCGACAATGGGCGGCTTTAGCAGAGCGGCTGGCGCTGCAACGAATATAGCTGAAGGGAAATCTACCGAAGCCGACGTACAAGCAGTCAAAGATGGAATTAGTCAAGGAAGAGAACTGCTCAGTGGACTAGTTCGTGAGAAGCAGGAGCGCAGTCCTCCTGAAGAAATAGCTGCCTTTCGGTGCGAGTTCAGTGACCTCCTGGATACTATTGATCGCAAAATTGTTGTCTTCGTTGACAACTTGGATCGCTGCCTCCCCTCGAAAGCGATTTCTACGCTGGAAGCTATGCGCCTATTCTTGTTTCTTCCGCGGACAGCTTTCGTTGTAGCTGCTGATGAAGAAATGATCCGCCACGCCGTAGCAAAGTATTTTTCTGATCCCGGCGAACGGCATGTGTCCGAATATCTCGACAAGTTAATCCAGGTTCCAGTCAGACTGCCTCAGGTGGGGCTGCACGAGGTTCGGGCGTATCTCTTCATGCTTACCGCTACCCGCGCCGAAATAGATCCCTCTAAGGTAGAGGCTCTCCGTGTGCATCTGATCGAATCCCTGCGGCGGTCTTGGTCGGACGAACCTCCCTTCGACGTAGATCAGGTGGTAGAGAAGCTCGGCTTATCCAGGGATTCCGAAATTAGACGGTCGTTAGATACTATGGACCGTCTCGCGAGCATACTCGCATTTTCTCAACGCGTGAGCGGCAATCCTAGGATCATCAAGAGGATGCTGAACGTCATCCGCATGCGGTCATCCGTGGCCCGGCGACGGAAAATGGAAATCGACGAGGCAATAATTGCGAAGCTGCTGCTTTTTGAGCGCTGCACAAGTGAAGAGGCGATTCGAGGCCTTAGCACGCGTGTAGGAGCTGCTCCTAATGGTAAGGTTTCGATACTTAGTGAATTGGAAGCGGCTGATCGCTCGGAATTAAAGAAGCTGCTGCCGGATGAGTGGGTTAATTTCTCCGAATTTTTGGCTGAATGGCTAAGTATGGACCCCTCCTTGGGGGATACGGACCTACGTCCGGCTGTGTATCTTGCCCGTGAGACACTCCCCGTCCAGTTCGTACGCTCGCGGTTGAGTTCTACTGCGAAGGAAGCGGTTGATATCCTTCTGAAAACTTCGACGGTGCATTCAGCGATCTCAGCTAGTGCTGCTGAACGTATAGGCGCTGATGAAGCCGGTCTGGCAATGGAGGAGATTATCTCCGCCTTTAGCAGGAACCCCGATTGGAGCCGGGCGCGCAGCGACTTCCGAGGTGCAGTGGTTCTGGCGCGGCGGTGGAATGACGCGCACGCGAAACTGGTCCGGTACGTAGAAGGGATGTCGGAAGCCCCACGCTGGGCGAAGCGCTTAATGCGCATTGGTTCTAGTGAAGGAGAACGATGATGGGGACGTCCGCGTCTGCAAAGGGTGGCGGCAAGGACCAGCCCATGGTCCCTCCTTGGGCAGATGATCAGCCTGGAGCTGCACTGCCTAAGGGGCCAGAAAAGCGCTTCCAGTCTTTCCGCACTGCATTTGGAAAGCATTTGAGAACGGGGGAGGAGCGCTATCTGCGCCGAGCGCTCGGGCATTACGCTCGCACTACTACTGGCGGCAACAGTGTAGCTGCGCGGCGTTTCGGTAATTTCTACGCGGCTAGTGGGGAATTATATTCCGTCCTCTCATCACTTGCCGGAACCGGTTCCGATGCAGCAGAGAGAGGTCTAGCCAAAGAATCGCTGACTGGACAGGCATTGGATGTTGTGTGCCAGCGACTAGCCGATGCATTAGCACCTACGAATGCAGATGCTGATCCCATTCGAGAAGCTATAAACGAGGCGATGGCGGAAGTCCTGGATGAGAATGAGTTATTCGATCCGCAGCGACTGGATGAAACTACTATTCACCGGATTATTGCCGAATTCCTGTCACAGGCGATCTTCCAGGACATCACCAGAGAAGCTGGAAACTCTTGGAATAACGCTTCCGATCCAGCTCGTGCTGCTAGGGCTGAACAAGACTTACTCGAACTTATACGCGTAATTGTAGACGATAAGCTTGGGTCACACTTCAACGGTCGTTCGGGCTTGAGTGCGTCGGCAGTTAAGCAATTCACTAGAAGAGTTGTGATTGAGGTCTGGCAAGACTGGGAGGGATACGGTGACTAGGCTCGTATTTCATACGAATGTCGAATCCATCCCTGCTTCTGATTGCATTGGTACAAAGCACGTCTTCCTCTACGGCTCAAGACCACCGCGCGAAGGTACAGCGTCTGTCGGAGGTCAACTACGAGATAGGATAAAGCGTCTTGGCGCACCTTTAGGCACTAGAGCGTTAGATTTCCTTTCGATTGCTCTGGCGGTTACTGCAGCAGATACATTTGTCAGTAGAGAAGAGTGTTCTGGTGACGGTTGGGCGAGAGACTTTACCTTGAGAATTCCGCTCGCAGAACCTGACCCGTGGCGAGGCGTGTCCGGCGAGCTCGAGCGCGCCCTCGCGTTTCTAAGCGGCGATGCATGGAATTTGGAGTTCACCAACGGCGGGCTGCCGCCTCCAGGGAAAGATGAAATCCGTGCTGTTAGGAACCGCCTAGAGATTGGATCCGCGGATAGCGTGTGTCTATTTTCAGGTGGCCTCGATAGCATGATAGGCGCGCGACAGCTGATTGAAGAGGGCCGTACTCCTATCCTCGTGAGCCACTCTTACCGCGGTGACCGCAAGTACCAGCAGTCGGTTGCACTTGGCTTAGGTGGGAACCTGCCTCGTTTCGAAGCGAACGCCAATCCCGTCTTCAAAGGGCAAAACCGGAACGATACTACAATGCGGACGCGTAGCATCGGATTTCTCGCGTACGGTGTGGTTGCCTCGAATGCGCTTCATGTGCTGAGAGGCGAAAGTAATTCAATCAAGCTATATGTGCCGGAGAATGGGTTCATCGCGTTGAACGCTCCTCTTACGCGGAGAAGGATAGGTTCTCATAGCACGCGTACTACTCATCCACATTTTCTGGGTCTGTTGCAAACCGTACTCACGAAGGTGGGCATCCCCACCACAGTGGAGAATAGGTACAGGCACATGACCAAAGGCCAGATGCTCTCTGATCTAAGCTTGACGGCACCGTTAAGGCAGACCGCACTAAGGACGGTGTCCTGCGGAAAATGGAAGCGAGCGCACAAGCAGTGTGGGCATTGCGTGCCTTGTCTGATACGCCGTGCCGCGTTCCACGCTGCGGGTATCACAGATACAACAGAGTATCAGTTCCCAAATTTGTGGGATGTATGGGTGAGAAATGATTTGCGGGATGACCTTATGGCCGTTCTGATCGCTGTCTCGAGATCCGCTGCCAAAATCAAGCAGCGAGCCGCATCCAGTGGGCCCCTCCCGCTAGACGAAAAAGAACGAGAGGGTTGGCTTAAGGTGCATCAAAGCGGCCTTCAGGAGCTCCGCTCATACCTCAGTGCACAAGGCTTCGAGCTTTGATCGATTTTCATTGCCATCTAGACCTTTTCAAATCGCCGACGAAGGCTGCCGAAGAGGCGGACGCAGCTGGTGTGTATCTCCTCTCAGTAACAACCACTCCGAAGGCATTCCTAAAAACCGCACAGATAGGCAGAAACAAGAAACGCATTAGAACTGCATTGGGACTTCATCCGCAACTCGTACATGAGAGGCATAAGGAAGTTGCACTGTTTCTCCGACTGATCAGTGAGACAAAGTACGTAGGTGAAATTGGGTTAGATGGAGGGGCTGCATCGGCTGCTCATATGGATCTACAGAAAGAAGTTTTCGAGCAGATCCTGAAGGGGTGTCGCAGTGCCGGAGGACGTGTAATGTCCATACACAGCCGTCACGCTAGCAGCGATGTAATTGATGCGCTTTCACATCACCGAGACGCAGGAATCCCGATACTTCACTGGTTCTCCGGATCCGATGCGAACGCTAGAAGGGCAGTCGATCTCGGGGCATGGTTCTCAGTCGGCCTGCCAATGCTGAAAAGCCGACGCGCTTCTAGCCTAATTTCGATACTGCCGCGCGATCGAATACTTACAGAAACTGATGCTCCATTCGCTGCGACCGGAGATGCGCACTACCCCGCGAAGGCGCTGGCTGAAACTGTGAGAAGGTTGGCGATACTATGGAAGTGTGAAGAGGCCGAGGTGAATCTACAATTGAAGCGCAACCTCAGAACGCTTGGAGCGCGAGTGGCAAGATTTAATTGAGAGCTGAAAACGGCACATTTTCAATCGCGGCCTCTCAGTCAAATGCATTAAATTAGTGTCGCATCCATGCATCAAATTAGTGCGCGAAACTTGCAGGATTAGTCACAGGGAAGGATTGACCAAGCCTGGCTACCTCGAGCAGATCATGCGTGGCTGGCTCGCCATCAACCCTCGAGCGTCCGACAGGCGGCACGTCGATGTGGCTTAGAGCACGGTCTACTGGAATTTCATACACGAGTATCTGAGCGATCTGCGTCTTGATATCACGAACGGTCCCTCAGATCGTCCCGCTTCGCCTTCAATCTATTTGCAACGTCCATCCTCGGTGATCCCCTGCAACCAGACCGCAGGGGCTAACAGATCAGGCGTTGAAGGTCTGGTGGCGGTTGCTGTCTAATGGCAGCTGGCTCCGGCCTCACATGGCAAAAGTAGAAAGCTTTAATTGTGAAGTTGCCGATATGACGGCTCCACAACCAGGAGAAATTCGGGCATGGTTCTGAGTATGGGGCAAATAATTCGCTGGATTTTGCTGTCTCTTTTGGGGCTCGTTCTCACAGCGCTCTTTGAGCCGCCGGTCATGGCCTTCTTCGATAATCTCGGATGGCACGACGCTCCTGTTCGAATGCCGGGCGACGTCATGAATTGGATTGTCGGCATCGTTGGCGAGGAAGCCCTCCCCTGGGTCGCGGGTGGCATAATCGGTGCAGCCATGGGCGTATGGCTTCATTGGGCCGCGGTTCGCTATGATAGGAAAACGGATCGGCCGTTAAGCCAAAAGGAAAAGAAGAAGCGAGTAGACACGTGGTTGGGAGAATTAGTCGATCACATTGGAGTGATAAAGGCGTACTATTGGACACCAGAGCAGAATGATGCCTATGCAGCCATTTCACGAGCGCAGAGTGCGCTGTTAGTCGCCGTCAACGCATTTGATAGCCTACAGGAAATACAAAATATGATGCGATGGCTTCGAAAGCCAAACGAACATAAGGATGAAGTGCTCTCTTTTGTAAGCGATGGATCCTCACAAAGACAGGCTCTACTTTCCCTTTGCAGCGAAGCAGAAGCTTCCATACAAAAAGTACGCGATCAGGTGCAAACTACAGCCGTATCTCAATTGCCCCGATCGCTCTTAGACACTGCAATAGGAAAGCAGCACTGAATTTTCTCCGTGAGAACCCCAAAGCGCTCCTTATTGGTGCGTGTTTTGGCTTCGTGGGTTTGAATTAGGCTGTTGATTATGCGTCCTCTTTTTGGGGACGAGCTAGAATACGAACCGACATCGCATCTTTAGATACCTTGGTGGAAGTATCTGACAAATTGCCTCGGCTGCTCAATCGCAAGCTCATTTCGGGCCTAATACCGACAGTTGACCGGTTTGATCAGCACCTTGCCTTAGGCGCTTTGACACTTCCATCTCTGCTTCTAGCTTCTGGAGAAGTATCAAACAATCCTGCTCTCGCTTTCCCAACCTCGAGCGCAATTCAGAGATTTCAGCCTTTAGTCGTGCTATTTCACTCTTCCGAGACTGAGTTCGGACCGAGCGAGGCGCAGGCCTCCGCATAAGGGAACCCACCCGTGTGAGCTCGTGCTTGAGCGTTTCGAGTAAATCACGATGGGTCTTGTAGAGCGTATCGGTTCCCATCCGGTGAAAAGAAAGGAAGCCTGCGACGGTGAAGGTGTCGAACCCATCAAGTAAGTGAAGGTCAGCAGAGCTTTTGACAGCCCGAAGGCGTGCAATGAAGCTCTCAATGGTCCTACGACAGTTAAGAGCGCGCTTACGAGCAACTGCTGGCGTATTGGGCGACAGTGCTTTTACGCTCCTGGATCGTCGCTGCGACATTTGCCTTCTTCCTTGATGCTAAGCTCGGCTGCCATCCGGTTCGCTGTTTGTAATCCTTCTGCAGCCGCTTGCTTCAACATTTCCGGAATATCCTCACGGGCTGCTATGGCTTCATGGCGCGTTTGTGCGTCCGCCCAGAAACCAGCGAAGACTTTTGTTACCATGCAGTTGATGCAGCCACTGCAGAGCTGAGCAGATTTAGGCCCCTCTGGACGTGATCGTATGCCGTGTCGGTCTGCTGGCTCTAAACATTTGGCATAGGCTGCTGCGTTACGCCACCAGGTGCAATAGCCCCACGGCTGTGGGTACAACAATACGTCCTTTTGTTCGATAATTTCCGAAATTATCTCTCCGACCTCATCCGGCGGCACCGCTTCAACCTGTATGCGCGCGGCAATTCTTTGCCACCTTTTCCCGAATGGGCCGACGATATCCAAGCCCTCGTATATTGATCGCTCGAGAATTGAAGCCGTTAGTTCACGCTGTTCTTCGGTCGCGAGCGCATCGCTAGTTTCATCTAAGCAATATCGCAGCGACATCGAAATATCCTCGTGCCGCAGATGCTGCCGCAGAGCATCCAAGCCTGGGCCAATTTCGAAGTACCAAACCCACGCGCTCGGTAGAAACCTACGGAGTTGGTGCGGAGCAAGTCGCCATTCTTTTCCGTCCTCGGATTTTGGCGCTCCAACATCGCGGCAGAAATCCGCGACATATTTTTGCACCGTACTTTGGTTCAGAACGCTTTTGCCCAAGCGGTTGCTAAACGCGAACAAGCGCTTCGTGTTAACTGCAGCTCTAGCGTCTCGCCCCAACCGTTCCGCGACTTCAACAGCTTTCACAACGATCTCAGGGCACGGCCTGAGATTTGCTTGACCGATTTGCGCATTCGTTTGCTTGTGAAAGGTGCTATTAAAGTAATATCCGTCCACACCTTCAGATATGCAATCAACAGTAAGTCCAAGACACTCGCCCAATCGATCTGACATGAACATGTCGATAACGATGAATATCGAGGTCCACAGAGTGGCTAGTGCCTTCTCGAGACTATTCCCCTCAGTCCTCCTCCGAGAGGCATACACGGTTGTGATCGGCCAAGGAGCGGCGCTGCCTCTTTTGCCGACAAACGGTAATCCTAAAGCATCGAAGTTGCCTTTGCGGGGGTAGCACAGGTCGCGTTTAACTGGTTCGGCCGTGGCGACCTTATGTAGACGATGCACGAGTTCTTCGGAGCGAGCGCTATCTCTTCTTGCCTGCTCGAACTCCGTTATGAGAGTTGGAAGATCGCGCTTATATAACTGCGTTACATGCAACCCTAGTTCTCGAGCAAACTCCGAACGTTGCACTATCCCATTCCGAACTGGAACTACCGGTTTCCCCTTCATATGATCCAGTAGGGCCTTCATGACGACACGATCAGCCTCTCCTGGAGCCCGACGCGATCGTTCTTTGATCGGGGGGATAGCCGTCACTTGCTGATGTAGGTTTATTAGATCGTCTGAGTAGTAAACGATGTACTGAATGGCTGCATCTAGGCAGTGCAATGCAATGGCAGAAGGAATGATTGGTGTAGTACCAGTTGAACGTCCTAGCCTGCGAGCAAGCTCTGCTGGTGAATTGCCCGCCGGGAAGGGATCAAACTCGAAGCCATCGAGCAAAAGGTATCCATTTTCGGTCGGATAAGCGTAGAGAAGATGTAGCGACTGTGCTACGCGAAATATTTCTAGTATGCGGCCGTCGGTGATACGCTTTTCGCGAGGTGCGCCTAAGCCTTTCGCGAAGTTCAGGCCGAAGGGCAGCTTGCCACAGAAATCTTCCCAGTCTGCACGAGTTACTTCGGAAAGGCTTCGATAACCGAGGCCTACAGTCCACTCAATGATTGAAAGTAGAGTAATCGAGCGTGCGATCGCAGTCTCGTGGGCCTCGATAGCGAATTCGGCCCGTGGATCATCGATTAAAACAGCAAGGAAACGCCGCGCATTCTCTAATAGTGAAGCGTGATGATCGTCCGTAAGTAATGCGCTATCCGGTAGATTTCTATCCCATCTGATGGCGTGCAATCCTGAGGCCTTCATTGTGTTGAAGCGCCATACGGCATCGCTCCAACCTGACTGCAAATCCGATGGAATTGCTAGAGGAGCTAAACGCTTGGTAGGTTCGCTGCTTGCGGTGGAGCAACTGTGGACGTTAGCCTCTGACTCTTTACGTGAAACTACTGTCGCTGAACGACTTGCGGTCATCTAGTCCAGCTCCATGTATAGCACCTGTAGTTGTCCCGCGAGCTCCTCGCCTTCTTCTTTTATGTCCGGGGGGATGGCCTCCCACGCTGCATTCAAAAACAGGAGGACGGGTCCCCATACTTCTGTCCATGAAGCAGGATAACGGCGGGCATGAGATCGCTCGCGGAGGTGTCTGCGGAACGCGAAGATTTCAGCAGCAACCTGTGGCTCTGCGAGAAGGATTTTTGTCCCGCTAGTAATCCACGACACCAAAACGTTTTCAGCTTCTGTCGTATCTGAACCTTTTTCCGCTGGCTTAGCTGACCACTCACCGAAACCCTTGCGGCGAGCTTTAGATATGATCGCCTTAGCTCGCTCCGGAGTGCCTACAAAGCGCTCTCTGAGGTCCGGAAGCCGCTCGGTGGCGTGGGCAAATACGAAGTCTTGCACTTCGCGCACTTGCTGGTGATTCAAGGAGGTGGCGGCGACTTTTCGTAGATAATGGACGGTTGTCTGGTAATTCTTGTGTTTCGCGCGTGCGTTGACTTGGACCAGATTATTCTCGGAGTTGAGCGCCTCCATAAATAGAACGCTGCTTCGAATTTGGTCTAAACTGATTGGGAAGGCGGAGAGAACTGGGTCCGCGTGGCGGATCCGGTGCCAAGCTCGGTTCTGTACCAACTCGTTCAGTACGCCAACGCGGTATGCTCCTCGAGATCCTCTCGGACCATAAAGATTGCTTACCAGGAACAGATGGTCTTGCTCGGATTCGATCGCGGACCGCGAAAGCCGCTGCTGCAATCTTATTAAACATTCAATGACATTTACGAGGCTGATGTGCTTGCTGCTTGATAGAGAAAGCGCAGAGTCATCGCCTCTTCTAAAAAGGTCATGAAGAGGTTCATTGCCAGATCTATGTTTGTGCCAATGCAAACGGTAGAGGTCTTCCTCGTTTACCTTTACGAGAGCTGAGGTAGTGAGCGACAACGCACTCGACACATTCATCGCAGTCTCCATGAGCACGATGATGAGGTAGTAGATTGAATCATCGCCCGTCAGGTGCAGCCGACGATCGAGAGCTCGGTAGCTAAAGCGGTTATAAATTAGCCTTGTCAGTTGCGGGTCGTCGTTGGTAGTCGGAAGGATGCCACCGCGAGCGTACTCTATATAGGAGAGTAGGCTGATCTCCGTCTCGAACGCAGAAACACTTCCTTTGCCAAATCCGGCGGCGCGGCTAAGCCGGCCATTGCTAGCACTTAGGAATGCTTCAACTTTTTCAAACTCAGACCGACTGATAGCTGCCATAGTCTGTTGGTGAGACGTCCAGTGTCGGCGTATACCTTGCTCTGCTAGCCGCCTAAGGTGGCGCAGCATTGTAGAGAGGCGAGCCTTCATCACTTCAGGGTCTGTGACATTTGTCAGCTGTGTTAGGAGCTCCCAGGTTTCGCGGGAATGTTTGTCGTCATTGAAAGCTGCATCCAATGCCCCGCTGTCGGCCGCCACGCGAGGCGCTAGCTGAGATATTGCTGGTTTGGGTGTGGCCGAGAGAAACGCGTTCGTTACTCCTGTAGGCAAGCGGAAGCTTGGTAAAACCCCCTCAGCTTGTAGTGAGGCGGCGAAGGCATTTGCATTAGCGATATACAGGTTGCGAGTGCCCGCCCGGAGGCTGGCATCTTCACGAACCGAACGAGCAGCCGCCTCGAAGTTCCTCTCCCAATTCGAGGGTGACCAGTCAATTTGATAAGATTTCGCGACGCTTCCAAATACACGTCGTATTGGCGTGAGGTACCCTCGAGCGGTTTTCGTCGACCGACTAGATATGAAACGCAGAAAGGCGTTGGCCATCTGGTGCGCAAGTCCGCCGAACGGCTTAAGCGCCGTAAGATCAAACCATTGCTGGTTCCTCTCTGTGCTGTGTGTTGGAGAGTGTAGAACTAGCGGAAGACGGGGGCTGATGGTGGCAGGCGCGGGGTAAAAGCCGTCCGCAAGGATGTCGACCGAGCGTGTCCGGCGATGGCGTGGCTGACCTTTAGTTGCCTGTGTCGTCTTGGTCACCGGTACCGCTCCAACATAATTAGTTTCTGGATCTCGGTATCCCGATCAAGCAATGCAGAACGCATTGCTCCAGTGGCAGCTGCAGCTTCCTCATGAGCTAGATGCAGGTAGATGGAGGCGGTAGACAATCGCTTTATGGCCGCGAAGGCCATGACTGCGATCAATGTCTCTGCCGGTGACTGTCCAGCATCTAGTCGGTATCTCGCAAAGTCTGTGATTGCTCGGTGTCTGTTATGATGAGGACGAATTTTTGCGAGTTCAGGTCGCCCGTGACGTTCTGCAGCAATATTCGCAGCTGATTTCCACCAGTTCGTTATGCTCTGTGGAAGGAGAGCTTTCCCGGTCTTCTGCGACAGAAACACGCTTTCGCAGGCGTGCTCTGAGATCCCTCTGCTAGCAAGGAACCTAGCTCTCGGGCCTTCAATAAACTTGCTAACGGCCTCCGCAAGACTTAACGGGATCTGGATATCCCTAGCCCCGGCCCTTTTCGCTCTTATGACCCTCAGCGTGATCAGCGGTAGCGCTCGCCCCTGAGCGACGGCTTCTCGATGTTCCCTGAGTTTCATTACCGAGGGGAACTGTTGCTTCTCGATTGCCACTACTTCGCTGCGCCTCAGCGATGCAATTCGCATCAGCTTTACTACAAGCAGGCGAGACTCCCGCGTAAATCGTGAATGCGACGAGCGGCTGATTTGCGCATCAACTAATGCAAAGTCTGAGTGGCTGATTAGCTTTGCCTCATTGCGTGAGGAGCGAAGCGGCTGAAGGTAATGGTTTACTCTGTTTTTCCCGTAAAGGGCCACCTTCACCCTGTAACTTGTGTCCTCACGCACTTCTCCAATAAGGCCACTAGCCCAACCCTTACGCTCTGCATAAAGAAAAAACTGAAGCACCACCCCCAGATTTCCGCGGAACGTGCTCGGAAGTACCTTCCTGCTCCCGAGCATCAGCAATTTCCAGCGAGTTAGAAAGTCGTCGTCAACTTCATCCCACTTTACAGGACGCGTGGGATTGGCTTCATCAAGTACGCACAAGAAATCAGCGATGATACGGGCGTACTGCCCCACTGTTTCGCGGCTTCGCCCAGTGCGCCTGAGAGAAAGCAAAAACGCCGTCGCCGCGAATTGCATGTGCCCCGCTGCGTCACATGGGTACCTGAAACGAGCCAGATCAAGACCACTTGGAAGTAGAGCGTCTACAGCGGCGCTTTGAAGCGTATGAAGCCGGGTGAGTCCGGATCCATCCTCAGAGAAACTCATTGCGCACACCAGGCAACCATCGTTGCTATACCGCGCACCTTCCTGAAGCTGTTATTCGTCACGATCCAGCGAAGGCTGGAGCCTTTGGGTCGAATTGATGGAGTTGGGTACTGAGGCTTGTACTTGCCACTAATCCAACACTTGCAACCACCCACCCACTTAGCCTTTCTCATATCAGTCTCCTGCACGTTGCAGCCTGAAGCTTGAGTGCGCTTTGAACGAAGCGCAAGCGCTGCAACGTTACCTACTTTTCGGCTGGCTACTCCTGTAGACCAGAAGGACAAGATCGGCAGAAGTAGAGTGATTTCAGAGCGTTAGGTTTGCTCGAGATGTAGGGCTTAAGGATTCCCTTAACCCGCCCTAAGGATCCGATTAAGAACTCGACCTCTTGATGCTCAAGGATCGTTCTTGTGGATAATGAGGAGCTCCAGCACCTTAGACGCGGGCCATGTGTCTGGGTCCCACGATCGGTGACATTCAAAGGGCGCACTGCTATGTTCCACCCATGGGGACGTGGCTATGGGAACATATTAAATCGGAGTGGGGCGTTCTGACGGCCGCCCCCGTCGCCTTCTCGACGTTGCTAGTCGGTGGTCTGCTTGTCGGCGGCAGTCTAAGCTGGTTTCTACTCGACAAAATGTATGTTCGAGAAATTGCAACTCTTAGTCGCGAGCTCGAGGTCAAAAACGGCACGATCCAAGAGTATCAGGATCGGCTTGAAGATCGAATGAACAGGATTGAGCGACGACTAGACGAGCAACAGGAAGCGGCCATTCGCAAGCAATTGAGCGGTGCGCCATCGGATGTTTCTATCGCCGTAGGCGACGGCGACGACGATCCTTTTGCATCGCAACTCATCGAGCTCTTCAAAGAAAGTGGGTGGAACGTCGATGCCAGCGTTAAACCTTCCGAATCAGATACTGTCGTGTTGCCAAAAGACCGTGAGGCAGCTGAAACCATTCAGCGCGCCTTCAGAGACGCGGGAATAGCAGTCAGTGAAGAAGCCGGTTCGGACGGCACGTTAAGCTACGGCGATTTTCTTGATCTCTTAGAACCTGAAAGAGGTGCACCTCAAAAATTTGAGCATGAGACATCTGGGACCGAAAACCAGTCTCAGAACTCGCCATCCTCGCCGCAGATGCAACCGCCACATATAAAGTACGCAAAGTAGGAATGATCTGGCTTATCTCTTTAGCGGCACTCGCAAGCGCCGCCTACGCTGTCTGGCAGCCTACACGGCGTTCATTCCTCTTGGCTGGAGTGCTGAATGCAGGGGCAGGCTTGTTGCTCTGGCAGCTCGTCTACTGACCGAAGTGATCTGATGTATTGCGAATCGGTGTGCGCTGCAGCATTCGACAGCTGCTACGAATCACGCTACTTCTGAGCAACAGTCGAGCGTGGACCTGCTTCGCTACGGCTTGGGAGGATAAGCCAGTCCCTTGATTTTAAAGGGTTTTTCTCGCGTAACTTGTGGATGCGCGCGAGGGCATTTCTTGTTGCCTTGACTCAAAACCCAGCATTCACTCATATCATCTATGACTTCGAACGAAGAAACCGCCGCCAACTCCCCAGCAGGCGACGGCTTCAAAGTTCACATCCCGCAATCATTTTAGCGATGGGCGCGGGACATGGCGATGATATGCAAGTGTGTTTTGAGTCAAAAACACGCCGTGGTCAAGCCCATCGTACATCACTTGTACGGAGACACCGACCATGAAAGACCCTTCTGCACCGAGCTACCGACTTACATTCGAAGACGCTGTCGAGGTTCACCGAATGCTATGGGAGGGCTGGCTTCAGAGCCGTATCGCTGCGCATTTCGACGTTAACCCTGGCCGCATCTCGGAAGTGAAGCATGGAACGCTGCATGAACGCAGCTACCAAGAAGCCAAGCGCCGCTACGGTGGCAGGGCGGCCTAAATAATGAAGAGTCCGTCATTACTGGCGGGCTCTTTCTCATCATTTTACGACTGCTTCTCCACCATCTTCGTCACCCTCCGAAACACGGTGGAGCGGCTGGGCGCTGATGCCCGTCTTGCTGGATCTGATCAGGTTGATGGCTTAGAGCAACTTGTGAGACAGAAGATGGCCTTCCTCAAAGATCAAGCCAGTGCCACCGGTGTACTGCTTGCCGCGAGGCAGAGCCGCTTCTAAGGCGATTGCTTCCTTTGAACTCCTAGCTTCTTTGCTGGTTTAGCAGGACGGCATGTCCAGCGAGGCTAAATCGATGAGTCCTGTCACGCAGTCGCATTTGGGGGCGGCTACGGCGTTATTTAAGGAACGCGCCGCCCCCAAACGCTTATCGGGAGAAAATCGCTTAATCGCTAGAATGTGTGAAAAGGAAGACATCAAGGAAGTCTATGCCGAGATGAAGGCCAATGGCTTCGACACCAAGGCAGTTCGCACGATCGTTCGCCTGCGCAAGAAGGAAGAAGCCGAGCGCCAGGAAGAAGAGGCGATGATCGACCTCTACAAGGCCGCACTGGGCATGCAGTAAGGCATACGGCGGCGCTGGTGATTGCCGGCGCTGCATCTGATCCAGGTCAAAGGTTTCTGTCAGAAATCTGGTGGAGCTGAGGGGAATCGAACCCCTGACCTCGTCATTGCGAACGACGCGCTCTCCCAACTGAGCTACAGCCCCATCTCGCAATGTCATGCATTTAGGAATGGGCTTCGGCAGCTGTCAAGAAGCTCTCGAAGGTGCAAGCTCTTGCTGCTTTCGCCTTCAATGGCTACATGTCGGTAGCTTTTTGAAGAACGGCCACGGAGAGACGAATGCTCGCGCTGATTCAGACCATTGTGATGGCGCTCGACATCTATTGGTGGCTCATCATCGGGTCTGCCATTTTCTCCTGGCTCTATGCGTTCAACGTGGTCAATTCCAGCAACCAGTTCGTGGGCGCGGTCGGCAATTTTCTCTACCGTGTGACGGAGCCGGCGCTGCGCCCGATCCGGCGGGTGCTGCCCGATCTTGGCGGCATCGACATTTCGCCGATCATCCTGCTTCTGATCCTGTTCTTCATTCGCCAGTTCCTGATCACGACCGTCGCGCCTGCGCTTCTTGGCTGAACAAGGCTTCTTCACCATCTGTGACGAGGGCATCCGCCTCAAGGTGCGGCTGACGCCGAAAGCTGATCGCGACGAAATCGGCGCGCTGGAGAGGATGGGCGAGGAAAGCTGGTTGAAACTGCGCGTGCGGGCCGTGCCTGAGAACGGCAAGGCGAACAAGGCGGCAGAGAAGCTGATTGCGGGGGCCTTCGGCGTGGCAAAATCCGCGGTCGTCGTCGAGACGGGGCAAACAAGCCGCCGCAAGACCCTGATCATTCGTGGTGAGGGAGAGCGGCTTGCCTGCATTTGCGATCAGCTGGCAAGGGTTGAGCCGTAAGGCTCTGCGTTTCATCGGACAGTGTGGCCGTTATGTCGCCCGCCGAGAATGATCCGGCATTACAATAATCTTTCGGATCAGCATCATATGGCGGCGCCAGACAATTATGGTTGATGCTTCATTAACGATCGCTTCGCTATGGTCCGCCGACCGGTAATTTGCAGCAGCAGAAGGCTCTTGATGAGCGTCGCGTCTTCCAGGCTCCGTTCTTGTTTGCGGCCCCTCGCTGCCGGGGTGCTGGCGGTCAGCCTTGTCTGGTCGGTGGGGCTCAGTGCGCAGACGGTGGATTTCCTCGAACAGCAACGCATCGAGCGTGAGCAGGAGTTCGAGCGGGTGACGCGGGAACTTGAAGCTTCCCAGCAACGCCAACTGGAACTGGCCAACGAGATCGACAAGGTTCGCGATGACAGGGCAGCGGTAACCGCAGCACTCATTCAGGCGGCCAAGACCGAGCGCAAGCTTTCGGAAGATATCGCGGACATCGAGACCAGACTGGAAAGCCTCCTGCTGCGAAGGGAAGATATCCAGACCTCACTGCGCGCAAGGCGCGGCACGCTGGCCGAGGTTCTGGGCGCATTGCAGCGCATGGGGCTCAATCCGCCACCAGCGATTCTGGTGCGGCCGGAAGATGCACTTGCTTCGGTGCGCAGCGCGATCCTGCTGGGCGCGGTTGTTCCGGAGCTACGCAGCGAGACGGAGATGCTGGCGACCGATCTCCGCGAACTATCGCGCGTGGTGGCTTCCATCAATGACGAGCAGGAACGGCTGACGGAAAAGATAACCGCCCAGGCAAAGGAAAAGCAGCGCCTGGAAGCGCTTCTTGAAGAGCAGCAGCGTATGCAGGCGGAAGCCGAAGGACAAATGCGCGAGGAGCTTGAGCAGGCCGAGGCGCTTGCCATGGAGGCGGACAGCCTGCAGGCGCTGATCGGTGCGCTTCAATCGAAGATTGCCAGCCTGAGTTCGAGGCTGGAAGAACAGCGCGAGAATGCGCGTGAAGGAACGGGCCTTGAGGAACTGGTGCCTTTTTCGGAGCGCCGCGGCATGGTTCCGCTGCCGGTTTCGGGTAGTTTCACATCACGCTTTGGTGAGGAAGACAGCACCGGAGCGGCACTCAAAGGCGACATTCTAAGGACACAATCGGGCGCAATCGTTACCTCTCCGGCGGATGGCACGGTGCTTTATGCGGGGCCTTTCCGCTCTTACGGTCAGCTATTGATACTGGACCCGGGCGATGACTATCATATCGTATTGGCTGGAATGGACCGGTTGAATGTCAAGCTTGGTCAGAGAGTGCTGGCGGGAGAGCCGGTCGGCCTGATGGGCGAGGCGCGGCTGGCGAGTATTGCGGCAGGGCCCATGGATGGTTCTGAGCGCGAGCTCTATGTAGAATTCAGAAAAGACGGAACACCCGTCGATCCCAGGCGCTGGTGGGCGCGGGAAACACCTGGAAGGATGGGAAATGATACGTAAGCTGTCCATGTTGTTCGCTGGAGCCCTGCTCGGCGCGACCGCGGTTACGGTGGTCAATGGCGCGAACGGTGTTTCGGCGAATGCGGCAGGCACGGACACCTATCGTCAGCTCGCCATTTTCGGCGACATTTTCGAGCGCGTGCGGGCGCAATATGTGACGCCGCCGGACGACAAGGAGCTGGTGGAGAGCGCCATCAATGGCATGCTCACCTCGCTCGATCCGCATTCGTCCTATCTCAATGCGGAAGCCGCACAGGACATGCGAGTGCAGACCAAGGGCGAATTTGGCGGTCTTGGCATCGAAGTCACCATGGAAAATGAGCTGGTGAAGGTCGTCGCACCAATCGACGACACGCCAGCCGCACGCGCTGGCATTCTTTCGGGCGATCTCATCGAGAAGATCGACGGTGAGGAAGTGCGCGGCATGACACTGAGCGATGCTGTCGACCTCATGCGCGGCCCGGTCAATACGCCGATCGAGCTTTCCATTCTTCGTGAAGGCGTGGCCAAGCCGCTTGAGATCACAATCATTCGCGATATCGTGAAGGTGAAAGCGGTCAAGTATCGTGTTGAGGAAGATGTCGGCTACCTGAAGATCACTTCCTTCACCGAGAAGACGACAAACGACCTCAAGGAAGCCATCAAGGCCATCAAGGAGGAAGTTTCGGAGGAGGATCTGAAGGGCTTCGTGCTTGATCTCCGGCTCAATCCGGGTGGTCTGCTCGATCAGGCCGTCAATGTCTCCGACGCGTTTCTTGAGCGCGGTGAGATCGTCTCGACCCGCGGTCGGGAAGCCGAAGACATTTCACGCTACGATTCGCGTGCAGGCGACCTTGTTGACGGCAAGCCGCTGATCGTTCTGATCAATGGCGGTTCGGCCAGTGCTTCGGAAATCGTTGCCGGCGCGCTGCAGGATCATCGTCGCGCGACAGTTGTCGGCACGCAGTCCTTCGGCAAGGGGTCGGTACAGACGATCATCCCGCTGGGTGAAAACGGCGCGCTGCGCCTGACCACGGCCCTCTACTACACGCCGTCGGGCCAGTCGATCCAGGGCAAGGGCATCACGCCCGACATCAAGGTGGAGCAGCCTCTGCCGGATGACCTTGCCGGACGTGACCTGACACGCGGCGAATCGGATCTTCGCGGCCATATCCAGGGCGAGGAAGAGAGCGAGGAGGGCTCCGGCTCCATCGCCTATGTTCCACAGGACCCGGAAGAGGACGAGCAGCTGCGCTTTGCGCTGGAGCTTCTGCGAGGCGAGAAGACCGACCCGGCCTTTCCGCCCAATCCGGACAAGGCCGTGATGAACCAGTAAAGTTTGAGAGACACCCGCCAGATCGGCGGGTGTTTTTCTTTGTGCGGTTTGATCTCTCCCTCGCATCAACTAGCTTACGGCCACCCAAAGCGAATATGGTTGCAATTTGAAGCGTAAGGGATTCTGTTGCTAATCAGCCACGCTTGGAAAAGATTGATTTGCGGCCATATTCGGCCCCGTTTCCTGAGTCATCCCGAACTGCATGAAAAGCTCACAGAACAGGCTCGACACGCCACTTGGACAATCGGGAAAGCCGCGCAAGCCATGTACCTGGTGGAGCGTATCGGCCGGCGATGTGGTTCTTTCGGCGCTGGCGCTTGTCATCCTCGCAGGCTCCGCGGCAATCGCCCTGCGCGACAAGGGGTATGACGGCACGGGCAATGGAGCGATTGAACAGGCTGCGGCGCCTGTAGCGCAGCAGGTGGCAGGGGAGGGCAAACCTTCTGAGGCAAAGCAGGTTGCTGCCACCGAGAGCGAGGGCTCAGGCGCGCAGGGCAAGCCTCAGATCATCAAGGTGCCTCGCCCAGAGCAGGCAAGCGAACGCATCGAGCGCATTGTCATCCGCGACCCCTCCTCCATTGGACCTGACAGCCGCGTTGCGCATCTGCCTGACCGGGCGCTGCTGGAGGAATCGGAGGCAGGTGTGCTGCCGGTGCGGGATGCGACCGGTCGGCGGCCCTTTGATGCCTATGCGCGACCATGGTCTGGGGCAGGAGGCGCAAAGGTCGCCATTGTGATCGGCGGGCTGGGCATATCGCAGACGGGCACCCAGGCGGCCATTCAGGCGCTGCCGGGAGAAATTACGCTAGCCTTCGCGCCACATGGCAACAGCCTTGGCCGATGGATGCAGGAGGCACGACGCGACGGGCACGAAATTCTTCTCCAGGTGCCACTGGAGCCTTTCGACTATCCGCGCGCCAATCCAGGACGGCATACGCTGCTCGTTTCGGCAAACGACACGCAGAAGCAACATGACCTGCATTGGGTGCTGGGACGCATGACAAACTATGTCGGCGTGATGAACTATATGGGAGCGCGTTTCACCGCAGACGAAGCTGCCATGGAGATGCTGATGGACGAGCTGGCTGAGCGGGGCCTCGGCTATCTGGATGACGGAAGTTCGGCGCGCAGTCTGGCGCGTGATGTGGCGCAGCGCAAAGGCGTTCCCTTTGCCGCAAGCGACGTCGTTATCGATGCCAGCGGGAAGCGCGGGGACATCATGTCAAAACTGGATGAACTGGAGCGCACTGCGCGCGCCAAGGGAACTGCGGTAGGCTACGGTTCTGCGCTGGAAGGTACCGTCGAGGCTGTCGGTGCCTGGGCCCGCGAAGTGCGCAAGCGGGGGATAGAGCTTGTCCCGGTGACAGCCGTTTCCTTCGACCCGGAACGCTGATAATCCGACTGTTCAAACGGCAGGGGCGTAAGAGCATGGGCAAGACCATCAAGGCAGAAGATCTACCGTACCGAAAATGCGTTGGCGTGATGGTCCTCAACAGGCAGGGTCTTGTCTGGGCGGGCCGGCGCATTGTCGAGCCAAAGGGCGAACTTGAGGGCGTCCCGCAGCTCTGGCAGATGCCGCAGGGCGGCATAGACAAGGGCGAGGACGCGCTGGAGGCCGCACGGCGTGAGCTCTACGAGGAAACGGGCATGCGCAGCGTCTCCCTGCTTGCAGAAGCGCCTGAGTGGATCAATTACGACCTTCCGGACCATCTGGTCGGCGTCGCTCTTAAAGGGCGCTACAGGGGGCAGACACAGCGCTGGTTCGCGTTCCGCTTCGAGGGTGATGATAGCGAGATAGCAATCAATCCGCCGCCCGGTGGACATACGGCCGAATTCGATGCCTGGGACTGGAAGCCCATGGACGAACTTCCGGGGCTGATCGTGCCCTTCAAGCGCGAAGTTTATGAGAAGGTGGTGGAGGCTTTCCGGCATCTGGTGCCGGAAAGCGCCAAGGCATCAAGCTGAAGTCTATTCGATAACACCGCAGGCAATCCGATCTCCGGCATCGCCTGACGGCTGGCTGGCATAGTCATCGGCACCCGAATGTACGACGACTGCAGAGCCGTCATCGTCACGCAGCGGGTTTTCTCCATCTGCCGATAGGCTGAGACGGTCGGTAAAGAACTCGACCTTCAATACGCCATCCTGGCCCACATTCACATTCGGGAAATCGCCGGGGTGAGGACCACCTTCGGCTTCGATCCCGTGATCCTTTTCGCCTGCATAATGTCCCCCTGCGGATTTGAAGCCGTCAGCGGGGTCACATTCGCCTGTTTCATGCACGTGGAATCCATGTGGCCCGGGTGCCAGATCGGTCATCTCCACGATCACGTGGACCATCCCCGATGCGGTCTGGTTGAATGTCACGGTGCCGACGGACTGTTCGTCGGTATTGATCATGTTGGCGGACGCCTGATCCTGTGCCTGCGCCATACCGGCGGTCAGAGCGGTTGCCAAAGCCGTATAGATGAGTTGACGCATATCCGTCCTCCCTTCTCTCCTCGTGCGCCCTGAGGGCGCCATGGGCCTCGGCAGAGGGCCGGGCCTTCTGCTTTCCGAACAGGTGAGTGGGGAATATGTTTCCTTTGCTTATAAGACGAAAAAGGCCGGCGCTGAGGCCGGCCTTTTGATAATTCGCTATTCGAACAGATCAGGCGGGGATGATCGCGCCCTGGAGGGTCGTCAGCTGGGACAGGTAAAGCTCTGCCTTGGAGCGAGCCTCGTGATCCTTGGCTTCTTCCATCTCGGAACGGACGGCTTCGATGCGCTGCTCCAGATCTTCACGGCTCAGATCCGCCAGGCGTACCGCAGATTCGGCCAGAAGCGTGCACTGATCTGGAAGGATGTCGGCAAAGCCGCCAAAAACGGCAAACTGTTCCTTCTCACCACCCTGCGAGGTAACGGAAACCACACCGGGATTGATGCTGGTCATGGTTGGCGCATGATTGGCCATGACCGTCATTTCACCCTCGGTGCCGGGGATCACGACCTCGGTGGCCTCTTCGGAGAAAAGGAGGCGCTCAGGCGAAACCAGTTCGAACTTGAAAGCTTGGGCCATGATTTCCTACCGCTTGAAAAAGAGCCGGGGCGGTGATGTCCGCCGCCGGCTGTCGTGCATTCGCGCCTTATCAGGCAGCTTCAGCTGCCAGCTTCTCGGCCTTCTCGATCGCGTCCTCGATGGTGCCGACCATGTAGAAGGCAGCTTCGGGAAGGTGATCGTATTCGCCGTTGACGAGGCCCTTGAAGCCCTTGATCGTATCCTGAAGGTCGACAAGCTTGCCCGGCGAACCGGTGAAGACCTCAGCCACGAAGAACGGCTGCGACAGGAAGCGCTCGATCTTGCGTGCGCGGGCAACGGTGAGCTTGTCCTCTTCGGAAAGCTCGTCCATGCCGAGGATGGCGATAATGTCCTGAAGCGACTTGTAGCGCTGCAGGGTCTGCTGAACCGCACGAGCAACCTCGTAGTGCTCTTCACCGACGATCATCGGGTCAAGCATGCGCGAGGTGGAGTCCAGCGGATCCACGGCCGGGTAAATGCCCTTTTCGGAGATGGCGCGGTTGAGAACCGTCGTTGCATCAAGGTGTGCAAAGGACGTTGCCGGTGCAGGGTCGGTCAAGTCATCGGCGGGCACGTAGATGGCCTGCACCGAGGTGATCGAGCCCTTGGTGGTGGTGGTGATGCGTTCCTGCAGGGCGCCCATGTCGGTTGCCAGCGTCGGCTGATAACCCACGGCGGACGGGATACGACCCAGAAGTGCGGACACCTCGGAACCGGCCTGCGTGAAGCGGAAGATGTTGTCCACGAAGAACAGAACGTCCTGGCCCTGGTCGCGGAAATATTCAGCAACGGTCAGACCGGTCAGGCCAACGCGTGCGCGTGCACCGGGCGGCTCGTTCATCTGGCCGTAAACCAGAGCGGCCTTGGAGCCTTCGCCACCGCCCTTCTTGTTCACGCCGGAGTCGATGAACTCGTGGTAGAGGTCGTTGCCCTCACGGGTACGCTCGCCAACGCCAGCGAACACGGAGTAACCACCATGCGCCTTTGCGACGTTGTTGATGAGCTCCTGGATCAGAACCGTCTTGCCGACGCCTGCGCCGCCAAACAGGCCGATCTTGCCGCCCTTTGCGTAAGGAGCGAGAAGGTCGAGAACCTTGATGCCGGTGACGAGGATTTCGGCTTCCGTGGACTGCTCGATATATTCGGGAGCAGGCTGGTGGATCGCGCGCATCTCGGTTGCTTCGATCGGACCAGCTTCGTCAATCGGCTCGCCGGTGACGTTGATGATGCGACCCAGCATTTCGGGGCCAACCGGCACGGAGATCGGAGCACCGGTGTCGGTTACGGACTGGCCGCGAACCAGACCTTCGGTGGAGTCCATGGAGATGGTGCGAACGGTGTTTTCGCCGAGGTGCTGTGCAACCTCGAGAACCAGACGCTGGCCATTATTGTCGGTTTCCAGCGCGTTCATGATCGCGGGAAGGTGGTCGGTGAACTGAACGTCCACGACGGCGCCGATCACCTGGCGGATCGTGCCGGTGGCGCCGCCTGCGCCTGCCGCACCGCTCTTCGCGGCAGCGGCTTTCTTAGCGGTCGCCGAAGTCTTCGGAGTCGCTGCTCTAGCCATGATAATTAACCTCTTCGGTCCGTTAGAGCGCTTCCGCGCCCGAAATAATCTCGATGAGTTCCTTGGTGATCTGCGCCTGACGCTGGCGGTTGTAGGTGATCGACAGCTTGTCGATCATCTCGCCGGCATTGCGGGTCGCATTGTCCATGGCGGTCATCTTGGCACCCATCTCGCCGGCCGCATTTTCAAGGAGCGCCCTGAAAATCTGGACCGAGATGTTGCGGGGGATGAGATCCGCGAGAATGGAGGCTGCGTCCGGCTCATATTCGTAGATCGCTTCGGGACCATTTGCCTGAGCATCATCCGCTTCCGGCATTGCGGCCGGGATGATCTGCAGTGCGGTTGGTACCTGGCTGATAACGGAGCGGAACTCCGAATAGATCAGCGTTGCGACGTCAAACTGACCGTCCTCGAACAGACCAATCACCTTGCGGGCGATGTCGTTCGCGTTGACGAAGCCGATATTCTTCACCTCACGCAGGTCGATGCGGTCGATGATCAGAGAGCCGTATTCACGGCGAAGGATGTCGTAACCCTTCTTGCCGATGCACAGGATCTTGACCGTCTTGCCAGCGTCGAGAAGTCCGCGGACGTGATCGCGCGCCTTGCGCGCGATCTGGCTGTTGAAGCCGCCGCAAAGACCACGCTCGGCCGTCGCGACGATCAGGAGATGCGTGTCGTCGCGTCCGGTCCCTGCCATCAGCGGCGGAGCGTCGGCACCGGAGACGGTGCTCGACACGTTGGCCAGTACGGTGCTCATACGCTGGGCGTATGGCCGTGCGGCTTCCGCTGCCTCCTGCGCACGACGCAGCTTCGCCGCGGCGACCATCTGCATCGCCTTGGTGATCTTCTGCGTCGCCTTGACCGAGGCGATCCGGTTGCGAAGGTCCTTCAGTGAAGCCATGCTTTTTCAGCCTCAGGCAAAGTTCTTGGCGAAGGTGTCGATCTCGGCCTTGAGTTTTGCACGCAGATCGTCGGAGAGAGCCTTCTCCTTGCGGATGGTCTCAAGAACGTCCTTGCCGGTCGAGCGCATGTGAGCCAGCAGGCCCTGCTCGAAGCGACCGACATCCTTGATGGCCAGCTTGTCGAGATAGCCCTGCACACCGGCAAAGATCACGGCAACCTGCTCTTCCGTCTTGAGCGGCGAGAACTGCGGCTGCTTGAGCAGCTCGGTCAGGCGCGCACCACGGTTGAGAAGGCGCTGGGTTGCAGCATCCAGATCCGAGCCGAACTGCGCGAAGGCAGCCATTTCGCGATACTGGGCAAGCTCACCCTTAATGGAGCCTGCAACCTGCTTCATGGCCTTGACCTGAGCGGCCGAACCCACGCGGGACACCGACAGACCGACGTTAACGGCCGGACGGACACCCTGGAAGAACAGGTTGGTCTCGAGGAAGATCTGGCCGTCGGTGATCGAGATCACATTGGTCGGAATATAGGCCGAAACGTCGTTCGCCTGCGTTTCGATGATCGGCAGAGCCGTCAGCGAACCCGAACCATTGTCCTCGTTGAGCTTTGCAGCGCGCTCGAGAAGGCGGGAATGCAGGTAGAAAACGTCACCCGGGTAAGCTTCACGACCGGGCGGACGACGAAGCAGGAGCGACATCTGACGGTAGGCAACGGCCTGCTTGGACAGATCGTCATAGGCAATCACGGCATGCTGGCCGTTGTCGCGGAAATATTCACCCATCGCGCAGCCGGCAAATGGTGCCAGGAACTGCATCGGAGCCGGATCGGAGGCGGTTGCCGCGATCACGATGGAGTATTCAAGAGCGCCGCGCTCTTCCAGAACCTTCACGAACTGGGCAACGGTGGAGCGCTTCTGGCCGACAGCGACATAGACGCAGTAAAGCTTCTGGTCGTCGGCGGCGTTGTCGTTGATACCCTTCTGGTTAAGGAAGGTGTCGAGAACAATGGCGGTCTTGCCGGTCTGACGGTCACCAATGATCAGCTCGCGCTGGCCACGGCCAACGGGGATCAGGGCGTCAATCGCCTTGAGGCCGGTGGACATCGGCTCGTGCACCGACTTGCGGGGGATGATGCCGGGAGCCTTGACGTCAACGCGGCGGCGCTCTGCTGCCTCGATCGGGCCCTTGCCGTCCAGCGCGTTGCCGAGCGGATCAACCACGCGGCCAAGCAGGCCCGGGCCAACCGGCACGTCCACGATGGCGCCGGTGCGCTTGACGGTGTCGCCTTCCTTGATGTCACGGTCGGCGCCGAAGATAACGACACCAACATTGTCGACTTCAAGGTTCAGTGCCATGCCGCGAATTCCGCCCGGGAATTCGACCATCTCACCGGCCTGAACATTGTCGAGGCCATAGACGCGGGCAATACCGTCACCGACGGAGAGAACCTGACCGACCTCGGAAACCTCGGCCTCTTTGCCGAAATTCTTGATCTGGTCCTTTAGAATTGCGGAAATTTCCGCCGCGCGGATATCCATCAGCCGACCTCTTTCAGTGCAAGCTTGAGCGAATTGAGTTTGGTTTTAAGCGAAGTGTCGATCTGGCGCGACCCCAGCTTGACGACAAGGCCGCCGAGAAGGGAGGGATCGACCGTGACGTCTATATTGACGTCCTTGCCGGCCACTTCCTTCAGCGTTGCCTTAAGCTCCTTCTCCTGCTCGGCGCTCAGCGCATGAGCAGCGGTCACTTCTGCCGCGACTTCGCCACGCGCTTCTGCAGCGACCTGGCGGAAAGCGCGGATCATCTGCGGAACGGCGAAGAGGCGGCGGTTTTGCGCCACAACACGAAGGAAATTACCGACCAGGCCAGAAACGCCAGCCTTGTCGAGCACCGCACCAAGGGCGCGGGTCTGATCATCGGAGGAAAAGACCGGGCTGTTCACCAGCCTCTGCAGGTCTTCGCTCTCGCGCAAAATCTTGTCGAAATCGTTGAGATCCTGCTCGACTTTGGCGACAGAGTCGGATTCCTGGGCAAGTTCGAAGAGCGACCGCGCATAGCGCCCTGCCACTCCGGAGATCATCGAGCCAGATTCTGCCACGGGATGGTCTCTTCTCACAGCTTGCGGTCACATATTTCGACACAGGAGCCGGATAGCTCGGGTCTAACATGCTGACCTTGTTGATAGTTTATCGGCTGAGGAGAATGTACGGCATTACCCCCCTGCCGAAAGCCGATTGCCGTCTAGCACAGGCCTTGAGCAGGCGCAACACGGCGGAAAGACTGAATCCGCGCTGTTTGGCCAAGACTCGTACCGAATCGTTGCCTCAGCTAATGAATCCCAGCGTGAATGCCAGTGGAAGCGCGGCCAGCAGAGCGTTAAGCACAAGTGCAATCCAGTTGTGCAGCGTGTTTGCGCGGTCGGACATCATCGAGACGATGCGGCCAAAGAGCGCAATCGCCCATGCCAGCCCAAGGGCAAGGTAGATGAGCGGCTGCGCGAACAGAATCGCTGCCACGCCAATACCGATATAGAATCCGCCAAGCTGCGCGCGCACCGTGCTCAGGCCCGAATTGCGCATGGGCGGGTTGTCGAGACGCAGGAGCCGCAGCGTGGTTCCCGGAGCGAACATGGCGATAAAGCCAAAGAAGATGGTGGCTGCCGCCGATGACCAGGCCAGCCATTCACCGTCACTGGTTGGCCAGGGTAGTGCGAATTCCATCGAAAATGCTCCGTCCTAGTCGTGCAGGCCGAATCAGAATGGCTCAGCCGTGCGGAAGCTGCGCATATATCCTGTTTCCAGCTTAAGCAAAGCCATCACGCGATATGTACGTTATAGGAAGCTCTGCGGATCTATGTCCACCTGAACGCGTATCGACCCCCTTGGCCGCGGAGCCGAGGCAATCATCTGGCGCAGATATGCCTGGATGTCGGCGCGGCGTGTACCGTGTACGAGAAGGCGGAAGCGATGTCTGCCTGCCAGAAGCGAGAGCGGGGCTTCTGCGGGGCCGAGCGTTTCCAGAACATCGGATGCCGGGGCTGCCAGTCTGAGCGCGCGCGCGTGGCTTTCGGCCTCCGCGCGTTCATTGGCGCTGACGATGATCGCGGCAAGTCTTCCGAACGGAGGGAGCGACGAACTTTCTCGCGCCGCAATCTCGCGCTCGTAGAAGGCCTCCGAATCGCCGGAAATGATGGCACGCATCACCGGATGTTCGGGCTGGTAGGTCTGGATCAGGCCCAGGCTCTTGCGCCCGGAACGTCCTGCGCGGCCAGTTACCTGGCTCAGGAGCTGGAAGGTTCGTTCGGCAGCACGCGGGTCACCATTGGACAGGCCGATATCGGCATCGACGACGCCGACCAAAGTCATCGCAGGGAAATTGTGGCCCTTGGCGACGAGCTGGGTGCCGACGACTATGTCGGCCTCACCATCCGCAATGGCTTCGAGTTCCAGGCGCAGACGCTTCACGCCCCCCAACATGTCGGAAGAAAGGACGATGGTGCGCGCATCGGGGAAGTGCCGGTCGACCTCCTCGGCAATGCGTTCCACGCCGGGGCCGCAGGCAACCAGATGGTCGAGCGTTCCGCATTCCGGGCAGGCCTCGGGGACCGGGCGATTATGTCCGCAATGGTGGCAGATGAGCTGTTTGCGGAAGCGGTGTTCCACCAGCCAGCTTGAGCAATCGGGGCACTGGAAGCGGTGGCCGCAGACACGACAGAGCGTGAGTGGCGCATAGCCGCGGCGGTTGAGGAAGAGCAGCGACTGCTCCTTGCGTGCCAGTGTCTGGCTTATCGCCTGAATGAGCACAGGCGAGAGGAAGCCACCGCGTTCCGGCGGGGACCTGCGCATGTCGATGGCCTTCAGGTCCGGCAGGGCTGCGTCTGCGTAGCGGCTTGAAAGCACGATGCGCTCATAGCGACCACTTTGAGCGTTCACGCGGCTTTCGATGGAAGGCGTGGCTGATGCCAGCACGACCGGAAAGCCGCCCAGATGTCCACGCTTCACGGCCATGTCGCGGGCGTTATAGAAGACGCGATCTTCCTGCTTGTAGGCCGGGTCGTGCTCTTCATCCACGACGATGAGCCCCAAATCCCTAAAAGGCAGGAACAGAGCCGAACGCGCACCAGCGACCACGCGAACCTGACCTTCTGCCACCTGCCGCCAGATGCGTTCGCGCTTCTTCGGCGCAAGATCGGAATGCCAGTCGGCAGGCTTGGATCCGAAGCGGTCATGAAAGCGATCCAGAAAGGCCTGGGTCAGTGCGATTTCGGGAATGAGAATCAGCACCTGCTTCCCGCGCTCGAGTGCAGCGGCGACTGCTTCGAAGTAGACTTCGGTCTTGCCCGAGCCGGTGACGCCGTCGAGCAGCGTAACGGAGAAGCCTTCACGTGCTGCCTGTTCGCGCAGATGTTCCGCGGCCTCCGCCTGCCCATCAGAAAGTTCCGGCTGGCCATAAAGCGGGTCTGGTGGGGCGACAACGGGCTGTGGTGGCAGTTCGACGGTTTCGAATACGCCCTGCTTTGCCAGCCCGTCGATCACGCTTAGCGAAATGCCAGCGGCATGGGCGAGGCCGGAGCGAGTCCAGGCCTGGCCGTCGCGCGCCAGTTCCAGGGCACGCTCGCGCGCGGTGGTCATACGGTCAGGACGGTTGTCTGTCAGGCGCAGACCCTGTTGCGGAGGCTCCGGATCAAAGGCGCCCGGCGCGCGCAGCAGCATTCGTGCCACCATTCCCGGTGGGGAGAGCGTGTAGGCGCTGATCCACTCGACAAAGCGCCGCATTTCCTCGCTAATGGGAGGGCAGTCAAACACAGCCTCAATGGGGCGCAGTTTCTTCGGGTCGACGGTTCCGCCATCACCGTCCCAGGCGATGCCTGCAACCTGTCGCGGCCCGAGCGGAACGCGAACGATGCTTCCCGGAGCCACGGCCATGCCCTCTGGAACCGCGTAGCTATAGGGTCGTTCCGCCGGCATAGGCACCATGACGGGAATCACGCGCGATGTGCCCGAATCTTTCTCCATGAGGCGTGACCTTGCCGTTTAAATTGTTTAAAGCAACCCACGATGCGTGTGTGCGCTTGCCTTTGCTGTTCGAAAATCCAGGGAGATGTCCATGAAATTCTTCGTCGATACCGCCGATGTAAATGAAATCAAAGAACTCAACGAGCTGGGTCTCCTGGATGGCGTGACGACCAATCCCTCGCTTATCATGAAAGCGGGTCGGGACATCACCGAAGTGACGAAGGAAATCTGTGATCTGGTGGACGGACCGGTCTCGGCTGAGGTCACCGCCACGGATTTCGACGGCATGATGCGCGAAGCTGAGGTTCTGTCGAAGATCGCCGACAATGTGTGCATCAAGGTGCCGCTGACCTTTGACGGTCTGAAGGCGTGCAAGAAGATCACCGAGAGCGGTCGTCAGGTTAATGTGACGCTCTGCTTCTCCGCCAATCAGGCGCTGCTGGCGGCCAAGGCCGGCGCGACCTTTATCTCGCCCTTCATCGGCCGCCTTGACGACATGGCCATCGACGGCATGGACCTCATCGCCGAGATCCGTACGATCTATGACAATTACGGCTTCGGCACGGAAATCCTCGCAGCGTCCATTCGCACGGTAAACCATGTGAAGCAGGCGGCCCTGATCGGCGCGGATGTCGCGACCGTTCCGCCAGCAACGCTGAAGGCGCTGGTCAAGCATCCGCTGACCGACAAGGGGCTCGAAGCCTTCCTCGCCGACTGGGAAAAGACCGGTCAGAAGATCGGCTGATCTCGTTCAATCAGTGAAGTTTAAGCCCCGGCCATTGTGCCGGGGTTTTTTCATGGCTTGAAGACCGCGTCGCGATCCTTTGCCAAAGCGTGCACCGCATGTTCCTGCAGGCGCTCCGCAAGCTCGGATGGTTCGCCATCCTGCAAGGTTTCATGCGGAATTGGGCGCCCGATGATCATGGAGATGGCGCGGCCCTTCTTGTTCAGAAGCTCGTGGAACAGGGTCATGTCGCGCAGTTCGTTCGAATATTTCGAGAGCAGGTAGAACAGGCCGGAATTGCGCGCGGTGATGTTCATGGGGATCACCGGAACCTCGTAGCGCCGCGCCAGAGCCACGACTGATGGCTGCCAAGGGCGTTCGGTCAGCTTGTCTTCGTTCCAGTAGGCTATGCGACCGGACGGGAAGAGCACGACCGCACGCTCTTCGTTGAAGGCCTTGGCCGTCATGGCCAGGGTATCGCGGCTCTTCGCATGCGATTTTTCGGCAGCTCGCCACTCCACAGGGATAACCAATTCGCGGAATTGCGGATTGACCCGGAGCGCATCGCGGTTGGCAAAGAAGGCCATGTCCGGCCTGATCTCCTTGAGAAGATCGAAAACGGCAATGCCGTCGGCGATGCCGGTTGGATGCGTCGGGGCAAGGATGAAGCCACCCTTTTTGGGAATGTTATCCAAACCGGTAGAGGAAATCTCAAGCGAGAGAAGCTGGCTGATATAGGTGAAGGCATCCCAGCCCGACATTGCGGCCACTTCGTCGGCCATGGCAACGGCCTGGCGATAGTGGAAATAACGATAGAGCAGGGGCTTTGCGACAGGCCAGAAGAAGGTCTGCGACAGATGGGTTGTGCGCTCCGCGATGAGCTGGTCCACGACGTGGTCTGCCGTATCGGGGGCCACTGCCTCACGCTTCAAGAGCTTGCTTCCGAATACGCCAGCGACAGACATCATCGTGGTATGAAATCCCATTAGCGAAGCACTCCAATGGCGGCTGTTTCACCGATATCCATGACGTCGCAATGACAACCGGGCCAAAAGCCTTGTGCGAAGCCCCTCTCGCACCTCCGATATCACCGCTCATCCTTATAGCATAATCCCGCTTCAGATGCCCGGGGAAGCCGCAAGGTTCTGCGCGACGGAAAGCCGGATGACTTCGGCAAGTTCCCGTGCAGCGCGATTCTGTGCATCTCGCTCGGCACGCAGCACGGCATATTCCTGACGCGGGCGGTCAAAGGCGGAAGAGACTTCGCGCGTACCCTGACCGAGGACGGCACCGTTTGCTGCATCGGTCAGAGTATAGCTGCCCTTCATGCGGACCGTGCCTGCGGTAGGCTCATCAATGCCAGCGCGCTGGATCGTTGCCGCCGATGCCGTGACCGACGTCACCGACAGGTCGAGCTTGTAGCGTGGGGTTGCAGGTGGCGTGGCGCCTCCATGCAGCAGGAACATGAGGTGATTGCGCACCTCAAGACCGTAGCGCGTGTTCTGCTCAGACACAGCGACCGAAGCGAGTGCAGCGGCTGTGCCGCCGCTGAAATCGGCATCGGACGTCGCATAAAGCGGCTTCACGGTGCAGGCAGAGACAGCGCTTAGGGCTGCCAGAAGCCCGCACATGACCAAGGCTTTGAAAACGGACTTCAAGGCTGGCTCCTCCGCTCAGGCCACCACATTGACGATGCGCTGCGGCACGACGATGACCTTGCGCGGCTCGGCGCCATTCAGCGCCTTCTGCACGAAGTCGAGCTCAAGTACCGCCTGCTCGATGGAAGACTTGTCCGCGTCGCGCGCGATTGTCAAATCCCCGCGCTTCTTGCCGTTGATCTGGACCGGCAGAACGATCTCGTTGTCGACCACCAGTGTGGGATCGTAGTCCGGCCAGGAGCGCGCTGCCACAAGGTCGGTGCCGCCGATTTCGTGCCAGCATTCCTCGGCCAGGTGCGGCATGAAAGGGGCGATCGCGTGGATCAGGATTTCCAGCGCATCACGCACCGCCGCCTTTTCCTCGGTCGATGCATCCGCACCCAGTTGGCCTATCGCGCCGTGCAGCTCGTTGACGAGCTCGTGCATGCGCGCAATGGCGCGGTTGAAGGCGAGGCGCTCAATGTCTTCGCCAACAGCCTTCAGGGCCTTGTGTGCCGGCTTGGAGATGGCTGCCGCATTGCCTTCGCGGGCGGGCTTGCCTTCAATGCCGTCGATCAATGCCTTGTTATCGACCACAAGGCGCCAGACACGCTGCAGGAAGCGGTGGCTGCCGGCCGCGCCGTCGTCGGTCCATTCCACGTCGCGATCGGGCGGCGAATCGGAAAGCGTGAACCAGCGCGCCGTGTCGGCACCGAAGGAGCCGGTGATCTCTTCCGGGCTCACCGTGTTCTTCTTCGACTTCGACATCTTCTCAAGCTGGCCGATCGTGACCGGCTTGCCGGTCTCGATTTCGAATGCCTTGCGATCTGCGCCTGAACCTTCGATCCGCACCTCGGTCGGCGCGAGCCAGCGGCCGTCCTCGGCCTTGAAGGTTTCGTGGACGACCATGCCCTGCGTGAAGAGGCCCTTGAAGGGCTCGTCGAGATCGAGATGGCCGGCCTTGCGCATCGCGCGGGTGAAGAAGCGCGAATAGAGCAGGTGCAGGATCGCATGCTCCACGCCCCCGATATACTGGTCCACCGGCAGCCAGCGATTGGCGATATCGGGAATCGTCGGCGTGTCGGCATCCGGTGCGGTGAAGCGGGCGAAATACCAGGACGAGTCCACGAAAGTGTCCATCGTATCGGTCTCGCGGCGCGCATCGCTCCCGCATTTCGGGCACTTCACATGCTTCCAGGTGGGGTGACGGTCGAGCGGGTTGCCCGGCGTATCGAAGTCCACATCGTCAGGCAGGACGACCGGCAGATCTTCCTTGGGCACCGGCACGACGCCACAGCTTTCGCAATGGATCATCGGGATCGGGCAGCCCCAGTAACGCTGGCGAGAAATGCCCCAGTCGCGCAGGCGGTAATTGACCTTGCGCTTTGCCACCGGCTGGCCGTTCAGCTCGGCCTTCTCAAGGCGCGAGGCCACTTCCTCGAAAGCCTTGTCGGTCGGCATTCCGTCGAGGAAGCGCGAATTGATCATTACGCCGTCGTCGGTATAGGCCTCGTCGGTGATCTTGAAGTTCTCGGGATCAGCACCTTCCGGCAGTACGACAGGTGTGACGGGCAAGCCATATTTGTTGGCGAAGTCCAGATCGCGCTGGTCGCCCGACGGGCAGCCGAAGATCGCGCCCGTGCCGTAATCCATGAGGACGAAATTGGCGACATAGACCGGCAGCGTCCAGTCGGGATCGAAGGGGTGCTTCACGCGGATGCCGGTGTCGAAGCCGCGCTTTTCCGCGGTTTCGAGAGCTGCGGCGGATGTGCCCATGCGACGGCATTCTTCGCAGAATGCAGCCAGTTCCGCGTTTTCGGTTGCCGCCTTGCGTGCGAGCGGATGATCGGCGGCAATTGCCATGAAGGAAGCGCCGAAAAGGGTATCGGGCCGGGTCGTATAGACCTGCAATTCGCTCTCGCCGTCGGGTGCGGTGTCCGCGTCGAGTTCCCAGCGAACCAGCAAGCCTTCGGAACGGCCGATCCAGTTGCGCTGCATCAGGCGAACCTTCTCCGGCCAGTTGTCGAGCGTGTCGATGGCCTCAAGCAGCTCGTCGGAGAAGTCGGTGATCTTGAAGAACCACTGCGCCAGCTCGCGCTGCTCGACCTCGGCACCGGAGCGCCAGCCCTTGCCGTCGATCACCTGTTCGTTGGCGAGAACCGTCTGGTCCACCGGGTCCCAATTCACCTTGGAGGTTTTGCGGGTAATCAGGTCGTTTTCGTAGAAGTCCACGAAAAGCATCTGCTGGCGGTGGTAGTAATCCACATCGCAGGTCGCGAATTCGCGGCTCCAGTCCAGCGACAGGCCGAAGGTCTTGAGCTGGCCGCGCATGGTGGCGATGTTCTGGTAGGTCCACTCTTTCGGGTGCACCTTGTTTTGCATGGCCGCGTTTTCGGCCGGCATGCCGAATGCGTCCCAACCCATCGGGTGCAGCACGTTGAAGCCCTTGGCGCGCTTGTAGCGGGCCACCACGTCACCCATCGTGTAGTTGCGGGTGTGGCCGATATGGATGCGTCCCGACGGATAGGGGAACATCTCCAGCACGTAATAGGTCGGGCGCCCGTCATCATTGCGGGTCTCGAAGAGTTTTGCTTCTTCCCAGGCCTTCTGCCACTTGGGTTCGGACGTGCGCGGATTATATCGTTCGGTTGCCATGCCGGTTTTTTCACATAGAAAGGTGCCAGAAACAGTCGGCGGACCTTCACCATGCTTTGTGACGAGCGTCAACAGCATGGGGCTAATGAAGCATGGTCCAGATGAAGCAGTTCAGGGCGGAAAGACGATAAATGGCTGACGCAACGCGCAATCTGGTTGAGATTCGGGAGAGAATTGCCAAGGCAGCGGCTGAGGCCGGTCGAAGCGCGGAAGATGTTGCGCTGGTTGCTGTTTCCAAGACCTTCGATGGTGACGCAATCAGGCCCGTCCTCGAAGCAGGGCAGCGCGTATACGGCGAAAACCGCGTTCAGGAAGCGCAGGGCAAGTGGCCGCAGCTGCGCGAAACGTTTTCCGACATCGAACTTCACCTCATCGGTCCACTGCAGTCCAACAAAGCGAAGGAAGCGGTGGCGCTTTTTGACGTGATCGAGAGCGTCGACCGGGAAAAGATTGCCAAGGCGCTTGCGGACGAGATGGAAAAGCAGGGGCGAAAACTTCCCTGCTATGTGCAGGTGAATACCGGTCTGGAACCACAGAAGGCCGGTATTGATCCGCGTGAGACGGTTGAATTCGTGAAGCGATGCCGCGAGGTGCATGGGCTGGATGTCATCGGCCTCATGTGCATTCCGCCGCTGGAAGAAAATCCCGGTCCGCATTTCGCGCTTCTGGAAAAGCTTGGCCGCGAGGCAGGTGTTGCGCAGCTTTCCATGGGCATGTCGGGAGATTTCGAGACGGCGATCGGTTTTGGTGCAACGAGTGTGCGGGTCGGCTCGGCCATTTTCGGCGCACGTTGAAGCCTCAGTCGATTTTCACTCGTTCGACCAGAAAATCGATGAATGCGCGCACGCGGGCGGGCAGATAACGGCCCTGGCCTACATAGACAGCATAGACACCGTCCCGATCGCCGGGATTGCAATTCTCAAGAACCGGGACAAGGCGCCCCGCGGCAATGTCGTTTTGTACATGCCAGCGGGAGAGCCGGGCGATCCCGGTGCCGGCAATGGCCATGAGCCGCATGGTCTCGCCATCGCCTGCCAGATTGCGGCTTTGTGGCAGGACGGTAATCTCCTCGCCATCCACGGTGCGAAATGGCCAGGTTTCGTTGATGCGGCGGAAGCTGAAGCCCAGCAACTCATGGCAGTTCAGATCGTCGGGGTGCTCGGGTGTACCTTTTCGCGCCAGATAGCCGGGTGAGGCCACCAACACCATGGGGGAGTCGCAAAGCCTGCGGGCAATGAGCGAGGATTCGGCTAGCGTGCCGGCGCGGATCGCCAGATCCGTCTGCTCCTCCATCAGGTCCACGACCCGGTCGGACAGCGAAAGCTCAAGGCTGATTTCAGGATAAAGCCGCAGAAATTCGGGAATGAGCGGCGTCAGGTAATGGGTGCCGAAGCCAACATTACAGTCGACTTTCAGCTTGCCGCGCGGCACGGCACCGGCTGCAGCTTCACGCTCGGCGGCTTCCATGTCGGCGAGGATGCGAAGGCAGTTCTCGTAGAATGCCTGGCCTTCGGCGGTAACCTGCAGTCTCCGCGTCGAGCGGCGCACCAGAGCGGTGCCAAGACGTGTTTCAAGGCGTGCCACGAGTTTGCTGACGGCGGAGGGCGTCATACGCAATTCGCGCGCGGCGGCGGAGAAGCTTCCTGCCTCCACAACCTGGGCGAAGACTTCCATCTCGCCGGATCGGTTGATCTCGCTGCGCGCCATTCATGAACTCATTTCACAGCAGATGATAATTCCAGCAATCTAATTCTTGGATGGCGAAAGGTCTAGCTATCCCGCACCGGCCTGTGAGGCCGTCCTTCCATCGAGAACGAAGAGCTGGATCATGCCTTTCGCAGTTTACGCATTGACGATTGGTGCCTTTGGCATCGGCGTCACGGAATTTGTCATCATGGGCCTGCTTCTGGAGGTGAGCGCCGATCTTGGCGTGACCATTTCTGCGGCAGGTCTTCTCATCACCGGTTATGCGCTCGGCGTTGTGGTCGGCGCGCCGATACTCGGGTCTCTCACCGCCGGCTGGCCGCGCAAGAAGTTGCTCATGGCCCTGATGGTCGTGTTCACCATCGGCAATCTCGCCTGCGCACTGGCACCGGACTACTGGACGTTGATGGGTGCGCGTGTCCTGACCTCCTTCGCCCATGCCTCGTTCTTCGGCGTCGGCTCGATGGTCGCCACGGGGCTGGTGGCCGAAGACAAGAAGGCTTCTGCCATAGCCGTCATGTTCACGGGGCTGACGGTTGCCAACATTCTTGGCGTGCCCTTCGGCACCTGGCTGGGGCAGGCGTATGGCTGGCGCGCGACATTTCTCGCTGTGGCGGCAATCGGTATTGCGGCATTTGCGGTCATTGCGTTGTTCGTCCCCCGCGACGAAGCTGCTTCAGTCACGCAGGAAGAGGGTGGTGCGCTCGAAGTTCTCTCGCGCCCGCAGGTTCTCTTCGGGCTCTCGATTACCGTCCTGGCCTGGGTGGGGTGTTTTGCGGGCTTTACCTATATCGCGCCGATCCTGACGCAGATTACCGGGTTTTCGGATGCTGCGGTCTCGCCGATCCTGCTCGTGTTTGGCGGCGGGCTGATTGTCGGCAATCTCGTGGGTGGCAAGCTTGCCGACCGCTACCTGCGTGCGACAGTGGTGGGAAGCCTTCTGGCGCTGACGGTCTCGCTGCTGATCATGCATTTCGCCATTCATGACAAGGTCGCGGCTGTCATTGCCATCGCGGTCTTCGGTGCCGCCGCATTCTCGACCGTCGCACCACTTCAGATGTGGGTGCTGAGCGAGGCGAAGGGGGCGGGGCAGAGCCTGGCCTCATCTTTCAATATCGCGGCCTTCAATCTGGGCAATGCCATGGGAGCATGGCTTGGTGGAATGGTCATCGACCATGGCCCGGGTCTGGGCGGCATCATGTGGATCGCAGCACTTGTTCCGCTCGGCGCCTTCATGGTCGCATTGCTGGCGCAGCATGTGCATCGGCGGGTCTCTGCCGCACAGCCTGCCTGATGGTAGAGCGCAGCCGCTTTGCGAAGTGGCTGCGCTTATCTTCACTATTGCAGGACGAGCTCGCCGCTTACATTGCGCCACTCGGTCGGGCTGATCAGTTTCTGATGCGTGTAGGAAACCGAGTGCAGCGGGCCGTCTAGCTTTTCCTTCCAGAAGTCGATGAAACGATAAAGCGCCGGAAACTTCGGTGCGAGATCATAGGTCTGCCACACGAAGCTCTGCAGGAGATGCGGGTGGTCCGGCATGTGGTAGATGAACTCGGCTGTGGTCAGGCCATAGCCCTTGAGCATCAGTTCGGTTTCATTCGTCCTCATTTGCGTCCTTTCCTCATCACGCCGACATAATGCGGCATCCACGGTTGACGTGGAATGCAAATGATGATGAATGGCGCGTGAAAAATCAATTAATACAATATGTTAGCAGCACAGCTTGGTGGCTGCTACCATTTCTGCCTCCGCTGGTCCAAGCGGGCAAGTGTCATCCAATGTCTAATGTTGAAGTCGCGCCCAGAATGGTAACAATGCGCGCGACACGAGGTGCATGGTCTCATGCGCCAGGCCATTCGGCCGAAAATGACCGGTTATTGTGGAGGAGGTACCATGTCCGAGGTGCATGTTCATCGAGTGAAAGATGAATGGAAGAAGGACGCGCTGATTGATGCCGCGACCTATGAGAAGTGGTACCAGGACAGCATTACCGATCCGGAAGGTTTCTGGCGCGAGCACGGCAAGCGCATCGACTGGTTCACGCCCTACACCAAGGTGAAGAACACATCCTATGAAGGCGATGTCTCGATCAGGTGGTTCGAGGATGGTGTCACCAATGTCTGCTACAATTGCGTGGACCGGCATCTGGAAAAGCGCGGTGACCAGACCGCGATCATCTGGGAAGGGGATGATCCGGCTGACGACAAGAAGATCACCTATCGCGAGTTGCATGAACAGGTCTCCAAGCTTGGCAATGTTCTGAAATCGAACGGCGTCAAGAAAGGCGACCGCGTCACCATCTATATGCCGATGATCCCGGAGGCAGCCTATGCGATGCTGGCCTGCGCGCGCATCGGTGCGGTGCATTCGGTCGTGTTCGGCGGATTCTCGCCGGATTCGCTTGCCGGGCGTATCGAGGATTGCAAATCCGATTTTGTCATCACCGCCGATGAAGGTCTGCGTGGTGGCAAGAAGGTTCCGCTGAAGGTCAATACGGACAAGGCCATCGAGATCGCCGAAAAGGCAGGCGCGAAGGTGCGCAACGTGCTGGTGGTCAAGCGCACCGGTGCGGATGTGAACTGGGTGGATGGCCGCGATCTCGCCTATGAGGCGGAGATGGAAAAGGCGTCCGCCGAATGCGAGCCGGAGAAGATGAATGCGGAAGATCCGCTCTTCATTCTCTACACGTCAGGTTCGACCGGAAAGCCCAAGGGCGTGCTCCACACCACCGGCGGCTATCTCGTCTATGCGTCCATGACGCATCAGTATGTGTTCGATTATCACGAGGGTGATGTCTACTGGTGCACGGCTGATGTGGGCTGGGTCACGGGCCACAGCTATATCGTCTACGGGCCGCTCGCCAATGGCGCCATCACGCTAATGTTCGAGGGTGTGCCGAACTATCCCGATGCAGGCCGCTGCTGGGATGTGGTCGACAAGCACAAGGTCAACATCTTCTATACGGCCCCAACCGCCATCCGCGCTCTGATGGGCGCGGGCGACGACTATGTGAAGCGCGCGTCACGTTCATCGCTGCGCGTGCTCGGTTCGGTCGGCGAGCCGATCAATCCGGAAGCCTGGGAGTGGTACTACAAGGTCGTTGGCGACGAGAAGTCGCCCATCGTCGACACCTGGTGGCAGACGGAAACCGGCGGCATTCTGATCACACCGCTGCCCGGCGCCATCGACCTCAAGGCCGGCTCGGCGACCAAACCCTTCTTCGGCGTTCAGCCGCAGCTCGTCGACAATGAGGGCGGGGTTCTCGAAGGCGCTGCCAGCGGCAATCTTTGCATTGTCGATTCCTGGCCTGGCCAGATGCGCACGGTCTATGGCGATCACGACCGTTTCGTGCAGACCTATTTCTCCACCTACAAGGGCAAATATTTCACCGGTGACGGCTGCCGCCGCGACGAGGACGGCTATTACTGGATCACGGGTCGCGTCGATGACGTGCTGAATGTTTCGGGACACCGCATGGGCACGGCGGAAGTGGAATCGGCACTCGTTGCCCATCCAAAGGTCTCGGAAGCCGCCGTGGTAGGCTATCCGCATGACGTGAAAGGGCAGGGCATTTATTGCTATGTCACGCTCATGGCCGGTGAAGAAGGTTCCGAGGAGCTCAAGAAGGAGCTGGTTGCCCATGTACGCTCCGAGATCGGCCCGATCGCATCACCGGACAAGATCCAGTTCGCCCCCGGCCTGCCGAAGACACGTTCGGGTAAGATCATGCGCCGCATCCTGCGCAAGATCGCGGAGGATGATCCCAAGGCCCTGGGTGATACGTCCACGCTGGCCGACCCGGCTGTGGTCGATGATCTGGTGAACAACCGTCAGAACAAAAAGGCTTGAGCGGGTCTTGCAGTGCTCACGCGTTGCCTCCACATTGGGAGCAACGTCAACGAAGTGGAAGGAGGTGATCCAATGTCGAGTGGTTATCGTTTCAACGTGGTCTCGATGGATTGCCTTTGCGGGGAGCAGTCTTCCCGCTAGTGCGCATGACACGCGGCCGCTTTCGGGCCAAGACCGCGTGAGAACGTTGAACACGGAAAGGGCTGCCTCCATGTGGGGCAGCCCTTTTTTATGTGTCGTCGATTTCGCATGTGCAGACCGAGCCGAAGCTTACTTGTTCAACTGTAGCTCCTGACGCCTGCGACGCAGTTTGCCTTGTTGTTCGTGAACTCGAACACATGGCAGAAACGCCGCCTATTGCCATCTGGAAAAGTGACCTCGCCGCACGCGGCACCAACCTTGCCATGCGAAACTGCGTGAGAAATCGTAATGGTGGCCGGTTTCGGACGTGCGGAAAGACCCGCAAGGAGAACTTTCTTTCCCTGCATCTGCGAAGCTGAGGATTGCTCCCATATCACCTTTTCGTCGAAGGCCTCTGGTATGGGATTCCCGCATTCCATGGAAACGGCGAGATCCTGAACGAACCTGTTCTTGGGAGAATTGCCGCAGTCGCGGCTGCCTAGAATCTTGGTCAAATTGGCCTCCGCTGGAGGCTTCCCCGTGCCGTCCAATGACATTACCGCCCGGGCTGCCCTTCTGCGGACAGCCCCATTTTAGTGTCGAAATACTCTCAGGCGACTGCGCGCTGCTGTTCGCATTGGGCTTCGCTGTCCTGCGTCTTGGCGCAAGTCCCCTGAAGTTCGAACATGCGGTAAAAGTCCGTCAGGCGCTTGCCCGGCTCCGGGCGGAAGATGCGACCGACATGCTCCATCGCACTGATGCGGTCGAGCCGGAATGCACGGAAATCGTTGCGCAGTTCGCACCAGGCAACCAGCGTCCACACCTTGCCCCAGAACCATAGCCCCAGAGGACGAACCTCACGCACCGAATTACGGTTGTTCTCGTCACGGTAGTTCAGGCGCAGGACATCGCGTGTCTCGACCGCCTTCTCAAGCTCGTCAATGATCAGGCGCTCGGCGTCGGAAATAACCCAGTTCGGGGTGTAAATTTCGGTGCGTGCGATACGATGGCGGTCCTGCTCGGGCAGAACGCTGCGTATCTTCATCAAGGCTTCTTCGGCCGCGCCGGCCATTGTGGCTCCGCCGAAGGCCCGCACCATTCGCGCACCCGCCACCAGCGCCACGATTTCATCGCGGTTGAACATCATGGGCGGAAGCTCGAAGCCCTCGCGCATGAGGTAGCCGACACCAGCCTCCCCGTCGATCGGCACGCCCGATGACTGAAGATCGGCAATGTCGCGGTAGATGGTGCGTTCGGAAACTTCCAGCCGCTCGGAAAGCATGCGAGCGGTTACAAGCCGCCCTCCACGCAGATGCTGGACGATCTGAAATAGTCGGTCTGCTCTTCTCATGAGGTCAGTCCTCATTTGCAGCGAGTGCTGCCTGCACCAGGGGAATGGTGCCGGAAAGGCGCAATATGGCGGTATTTAAATCCATACGCAAATCAACTGAAGTTCATTCGCGCTGAGATTGCTCCAATTGCCACGTCTCCCTCGTTGACGCAGCGTCACAATTGCACAGGGCTCCTGACAACATTGCGTCAGGAGCCTTGGCGGCAGCATTGAAAAGACAGCAGGGTGCTCTAGTCGTCCGTTTCCCGCACATCGACGGTGTAGTTGAGCGGCAAACGGCCTCCGTCGGCGTAGATGGTCTGCCCCGTGACGTAGCTTGCATCATCGGATGCCAGGAATGCCGCGATGGATGCTATCTCCTTGGGCTCGCCGATACGGCCAAGCGGCGTGCGCGAGAGGATGCGCTTCTTGGCTGCAGGGTCCGCGTTCACGCTTGCCAGCATCTCGGTCATGATCGAGCCCGGACCGATTGCATTGACGCGAATGCCGTATGGCGCCAGTGACAGCGACATGACCTTGGTCAGCTGGTTCATGCCGCCCTTGGAAACTGAATATGGAACCTGGTTGGCGATGGCGAAGACCGCATTCACAGACGACATGTTGATGATCGCGCCGGCCGCGCCGCCGCCTTTTACCTTCTCCACCATGTAGCGGGCCACGGCCTGCCCGACGAGGAAGGCACCTTTCAGGTTCACGCCGATCACGCGATCAAAGTCTTCTTCCTTCAGGTCGAGGAAATCCGCGCCATGCACGATGCCGGCATTGTTGACGAGGATATCGATGTCGCCCAGTGCGTCGATGGTGGATGCCACCAGGTTGTGCACGTCGAGGCTTTTGGAGACATCCGTCTTTACGAAGCGAACTTCGCCGAGCTTCTCGAGGTCTTCGACCGCCTGTGCACCCTTCTCCGCATCGATATCCGCGAGAACAACGCGAACACCCTCGCGCAACAGTCGTTCGGCGATAGCGTAGCCGATGCCGCTTGCTGCACCCGTCACGATCGCTGTCTTGCCGTCCAGTGCCATGTCTCACCTCATTGCATATGTCGGAGGCGAAACTGGTCTTTCGCCGCTGCAAGGTCAAGCCGCAAGGTGCTTCCCCATTGGGCCACGGATAAGCCGAGCATTTTGACAGCGTGAACGAGGCAGGGCACAAGTCCGGTGTAACTGCACCGGGGGAGCTGCACCCATATGACCAAGATCCTGTCGCTTCTGGTGATTGCCATGATGGTGCTTCATCTCATTCGGCCTCTCGGCCTGCCGGGGCTGAAGAAGCGAAAGGATTTCTGGAAGCTGGCAATAGTCGCCATCGGAGCGATCATGCTCACGGTCGCTGTCAGCCACGGATAGATCAGGCGACAAGCCGCCCCGGGCGATCCACCTGACGGCGTTCCTCCATGTAGTGCAGCAGATGTTCCGCCCAGGCGCGGTAGCCTGCAGCCGAAGCGTGAAAGCCGTCTTCGGCAAAGCCTTGCTCGGGATCATCAATGGGGAGCGGTAGGGCCGGAACCACGCCGCGCTCCTGACAAAGCAGCGTCCCCTTGCGGTTCACAAGCTCGGCTCGGATGGCGAGAATCTTTCCCAGAAGCGGCGGAAGCGCGGGCATCTGGCGCATGTTGACGATGGGCGACCAGACGATCAGCGCTTCCGGCCATTTGGCTCGCAATGCGTAAAGCAGCCCGCCGAATTCGCGCTTGAAGCGGGGAATCGTGTGGTAGTTCTTCGCGTCATTCGTGCCGACGACCAGCACGATATGCGTCCAGTTTTCATCCGCCAGATTGGGAATGACGTGATCGCGCAACTGGCCGGACGTGGCTGAATTAAATCCCGCGGCACGCCAGGTGACGGCGCGGTCATGACGAAGCGCGATCAGGCGCGCAAGTTGCGATGGAAGCCCGTGGCTGTTGTCTGCAATGCCCACACCCGCGGCAGAAGAATCACCGATGACGAGCAGCCGCACGGCCGGGTCCTTGCCTTCGATGCGATGGCGGACAGGGCCTTGGGGCGGCAGCATGCGCGGTGTTCTGAGACGGACACCGATGCCCTGCCAGGCATAGACGGGGAAGGCGATCCAGGAGAGGGCGGCTTTGAGTGCGTTCATGGCCAAGCCTTAGCAAAGGCAGTTGCCGACGTGAACTCACATTCGCTTCATGGGGGAAATGTGGTGCGGCGGACAGACCGGATGCGTCCGCCGCACTGTCCGTCATGCGGCCTGTTCGAGGTCCTGCTTCCAGCTGCCGCTGGCTGCAAGGCCGTTCATACGGGCACGGTGGGTGAAGGCGCGCTGGCCTGCAGCCACGTTTTCCGCCTTGCCGCCCCATGCTTTCAGGGCCGCTGCCTGCAGCGCACGGCCATAGGAGAAGGTCAGTTTCCAGGGCATGTCATAGGTCGCATTCATGATCGACAAATGCGCGGTTGCCTCTTCATCCGACTGGCCGCCGGAGAGGAAGGCAATGCCGGGAACGGCGGCTGGCACGGTCGCCTTCAGGCAGCGCACGGTCTGCTCTGCAACCTGCTCGCGGCTGGCAGTACGTACATTCTTGCCGTCAATGATCATGTTGGGCTTGAGGATCATGCCTTCAAGCTTCACGCGGGCGTCGAAGAGCTCGTCAAATACGGTTTTGAGAACCCACTCCGTCACTTCGTAGCAGCGCTCGATCTTGTGGGTGCCGGGATTGCCATCCATGAGCACTTCCGGCTCGACGATCGGGACGATACCAGCTTCCTGGCAAAGGGCAGCGTAACGGGCCAGCGCCTGTGCGTTCTGCTTCACCGCACCCCAGGTCGGCAGACCATCGGCAATAGAGATGACACCGCGCCATTTGGCAAAGCGTGCGCCAAGCTCATGATATTCGTTGAGACGTTCACGCAAACCATCAAGGCCCTCGGTGATGGTCTCGCCTTCGAAGCCTGCAAGCGGCTTGGCGCCCTTGTCGACCTTGATGCCGGGAACCGCACCGGCGTCAGCGATCATCTGCGCGAGCGGGGTGCCGTCCTTCGCCTTCTGACGAAGGGTTTCATCGTAGAGGATGACGCCGGAGATATAGTTCTTCATCGCTTCGTCAGCGGAGAACAGCATCTCGCGATAGTCGCGGCGGTTCTCTTCGGTCGACTCAAGGCCGATCGTGTCGAAACGCTTCTTGATGGTGCCGGTGCTCTCGTCTGCGGCGAGGATGCCCTTGCCCTCAGCCACCATTTTGGCGGCGATATCTTCAAGACGTTCGCTCATTCTCGTGCCTCCTTTAAAGCCTGTGTGAGGCGATTAGCAGAAGGCACGAGAAAACGGAATGTGGGTTGAAGAACCCTAATCGATTGAAAGGAAAGGATTTTACGTTAATTGCTTAACGCAGCCACGCCCGGCAGTTCCTTGCCTTCCATCCATTCGAGAAATGCACCGCCTGCGGTGGAGATATAAGTGAAGTCTTCGGCGACACCGGCCTGGTTGAGTGCTGCCACGGTATCGCCGCCGCCTGCGACCGAAACGAGCAGGCCTTCCCGAGTGCGCTGGGCCGCATAGCGAGCCGCTTCCATGGTCGCGGTGTCGAAGGGCTCGATCTCGAATGCGCCGAGCGGTCCGTTCCAGACCACAGTGTCTGCGCGCTCAAGCCATTCCTTGACCTTCTCGATGGATTTCGGGCCAACATCGAGGATCATGGCATCAGCGGGGACCGAATCAACATCGACAACTTCGGAAGCCGCACCAGCCTTGAATTCGCGCGCGACAACCGCATCGACAGGCAGGATGATGGCGCAACCGGCAGACGCTGCATCGATCATGATCTGCTTTGCCGTTTCCGCCAGGTCATGCTCGCAAAGCGACTTGCCGACATCGCTGCCGCGGGCAGCGAGGAAGGTGTTGGCCATGCCGCCACCAATGACCAGTGCGTCGACCTTCTTCACGAGATTGAGCAGGAGATCGATCTTGGTGGAGACCTTGGCACCGCCGACAACTGCCAGAACAGGGCGGTCGGGATTGCCGAGGCCCTTTTCCAGCGCCTCGAGTTCGGCCTGCATGGTGCGACCGGCATAGGCGGGAAGAAGGCGGGCGAGACCCTCGGTTGAAGCATGTGCGCGGTGTGCCGCGGAGAAGGCGTCGTTCACATAGATGTCGCCGTTCTCGGCCAGCGCCTTGGCGAAGTCCGGATCGTTCTTCTCTTCACCTTCGTGGAAGCGGGTGTTTTCTAGAAGCAGTATGTCGCCGCTGGTCATCTCGTCGATGGCTTCGGCGGCTTCGTCACCGATGCAATCGGATGCGAAGTGGACACGGCGATCGAGTGTGGTCTCCACGGCATAGGCAATGGGCCCAAGCGAATCTGCTTCGGACCGCTTGCCCTTCGGACGACCGAAATGGGCGAGCATGATGACCTTCGCGCCCTTGTCGGAAAGTTCCGTGATGGTCGGCGCGATGCGCTCGATACGGGTGGTGTCGGTCACGCTCCCGTCCTTGACGGGCACATTCAGGTCCACGCGCACAAGCACGCGCTTGCCGGATACATCCTCCAGATCGTCAAGGGTCTTGAAACCAGCCATCTACCCGCCACTCCTTATTGAAAGGCAATATGCAATCGGGCTGGAACATACATTGAGGCCTGCTTCTTGCAAGGTGTTCAGGCGGAGCCTGTGTCCTTATTTTCCTCTTGTGCAGAAAACCGGCCCTGCCTGCCCTGCCTCACCATTGCCCACAGCCGCCGCAGAAGCTCGCCAAGACTGATGAAAGCCGGAACCTGGGGCGGAGGTGCGGGTGGCTCGACCGACAGGCCGATGGAGGTAATGCGGTCTTCCTCATCCACATCACGCACGATCAGCTCGATATTTCCGAGCGCCACACGGTCAGCATATTCGGCGCGCCCGCCCAGGCGTGCCGCAACAAGCTCGGCGATGGTCATTTCGAGCTCTTTTTCCTTTAGACCGGGGGCGTAGGCCTGCTCGAGTTCCATGGCGGGGCGATCGGGATCGACGGCGAATGCGCCGAAGAATTCCGCGTCTTCCGGATCCACTTCGGCCGGGCTTGCAAAGAGGCGGTCGAGCAGGCGCGGATAGCGGTCGGGCACGAAAATATAGACGCGGTCACCGGCCATCAGACGGCCAGCATATTGATAGGTCATGGAACGACCGTCCCGCAGCACGAGCGAGGGTCTCGCCCAGCGTGGAATACGTGCGCCACGCTCCACCGGACTGCCGGCGACGATGCGATAGGCCAGCAGTTCGTGGTGCGCCGAACCGGGCAGCTCCAGTTCAACCTTGTTCAGCGGTCCAAGCCTAGGTGGCACGACCATGCCCAGGCGGCGGGCAAGCGGGCCAACGGTCCAACCCTGTATCATCAGCGAGACGAGAACGATGATGAAGACCGTGTTGAAGAGCGCGCGCCCGCCGTCGATATTGTCGATGACAGGCGTGATGGCCAGCAGGATCGACACCGCGCCACGCAGACCTACCCAGGAGATGAAGGCTGTTTCTTCGCGTGTGAAGCGGAAAGGCAGGAGACATAGCGCCACGGCCAAAGGGCGGGCGACGAAGATCAGGAACAGGCCAAGGACAAGCGCAGGGAGCGCGATCTCGGGAAATTGCGACGGTGTGGCGAAGAGGCCGAGAACCAGGAACATGATGATCTGCGCCAGCCAGGTCATGCCGTCCTGAAAACGCTTCACCTGGTCCGTCGCGCGCAAGCGGCTGTTGCCGGCCACGAGGCCTGCAATATAGACCGCGAGAAAGCCTGAGCCGCCGAATGCGCCGGTAATCGAGAAAACCAGCAGCGAGAGCGCCAGTACAAAGATCGGGACCAATCCCTGGTCGAGGCGCAGGCGGATGACCAGGCGCACGATCAGATAGCCGCCGACCAGTCCCGCGATAAGGCCGATGCCCATCTGCTGGAGAAAACCGACGGCAATGTCGAGTGCAAGCTTCTGCGGTTCTGCCGCTGCGCCGGTGGCGATAAGGCTGACAAGCGAGAGCGTGAGGAAGATGGCGATGGGATCGTTCGATCCCGATTCCACTTCCAGCGTCGAGCGCACGCGGTCGCGCACGGAGATGTTGCCCACGCGCAGGAGGAAGAACACTGCTGCTGCATCAGTGGAAGCGACTGTCGCGCCCAGGAGCATCGAGGGCAGCCAGCCCAGATCTGTAAGGAAGTGTGCAGCGAGGCCCACAATGCCTGCTGTGAGAAGAACGCCAAGTGTTGCAAGCGTTATCGCCGGGGCGGCGGCGGCGCGAAAGGAAGCAAGCGAGGTGCCGAAGCCGGAGTCGAACAGAATGATTGCAAGGGCCAGTGAACCCACGAAATAGGCCGCGGTGGCGTTGTCGAAATCCAGCCCCATGCCGTCAGTGCCGGCGGCCAGACCAATGCCAAGGAAGATGAGAAGGAGGGGCGCGCCGAAGCGTCGGGCGATCAGGCTTGAGAAAGCTGCGAGTAGCACCAAGGCAGTGCCGATCAAGATGATTACGTAAATGCCCTGATCCATCGCCCTCGCTGCCTGCTTTTTGTCACTCTACAACATGAGGCCGGTTAACAACCTCATCAACAGCCAACATAAAAAAACGCCCGGTTGATGGCCGGGCGTTTTGTCACAGCAGAAATTTTGGCGCGTCGATCAGAGGGTCTTCGCGATTGCCGTTGCGGTATCGGCCATGCGGTTGGAGAAGCCCCACTCATTGTCATACCAGGACATGACACGCACGAGGTCGCCGTCGATCACCTTGGTCTGGTCGAGAGCAAAGGTGGAGGAGGCGGGGTTGTGGTTCATGTCGATGGAGACAAGCGGCTCGTCGGTGAATGCAAGGATGCCGTTCAGCGAACCATTGGCTGCGTCGACAAGGGCCTTGTTGACCTCTTCGACCGTGACCTTGGTTTTCGGTACAAACTTGAAATCAACGACCGAGACATTCGGGGTCGGAACACGGATGGCCACGCCGTCAAGCTTGCCCTGAAGCTCTGGCAGAACCAGACCCACGGCTTTTGCAGCGCCGGTCGAGGTCGGGATCATGGACATGGCTGCCGCGCGGGCGCGGTAGAGATCCTTGTGCATCGTGTCCAGCGTCGGCTGGTCGCCAGTATAGGCGTGAACCGTGGTCATGAAGCCTTTTTCGATGCCGAAAGCATCGTTGAGGACCTTGGCAACCGGTGCCAGGCAGTTCGTGGTGCAGGATGCGTTGGAGATGATCGTGTGGTCGGCCGTGATCTTGTCGTGGTTGACGCCATAGACGACGGTGATGTCTGCGCCGGAAGCTGGAGCGGAGACGAGGACGCGCTTTGCGCCTGCCTCCAGATGCATGGACGCCTTCTCCTTGGAGGTGAAGATGCCGGTGCATTCCATCACGATGTCCACGCCAAGGTCACCCCAGGGCAGCTTTGACGGGTCGCGCTCGGCGAACACCTTGAAGCTGTCGTCGCCGATGCGGATCGTGTCGCCGTCGACCTTCACTTCGCTCGGGAAGCGGCCATGGACGCTATCGTAGCGCAGCAGATGTGCGTTGGTCTCGGCAGGGCCAAGATCGTTGATGGCAACGATATCGATGTCCTTGCGGCCGGATTCGTAGATTGCGCGGGCCACATTGCGGCCGATGCGGCCAAAACCGTTAATGGCGACTTTCACTGTCATGGACTTCCTCCGGAACATGGAGCCTTGGAAAAGGCGTGAGGGAACGCGATCTATCTAGCTTTCAAAGCCAGTGTTTCAAAGCGGCAACCCGGCATCTGGCTTGAGCCAGTGCCGGGTTGCGATTTCCGGATCAACCGGCCTTTGCCAGTCGGCCTTCCGCGGCCTGAACCGCGGCTTCTGCCGTGATGCCGAAATGCTTGTAGAGCTCAGGCGCCGGCGCGCTGGCACCGAAGCCCTTCATGCCGATGAATACACCATCATCACCGATGAAGCGTTCCCAGCCCATCGAGATGCCGGCTTCAATGGCAATGCGAACCGTGTTTGCGCCAAGAAGCATGTCCTTGTACTCGTCGGACTGAGCCTCGAAGAGTTCGAAGCAAGGCACGGAGACGACACGGGTTGGCACGCCGCGGCTCTCAAGCTGGTTGCGCGCCTCGACCGCGATTTCGACCTCGGAGCCGCTGGCAAAGATCGTGACCTTCGCTTCGTCGCTTGCAGCGACCAGCTCATAGGCGCCGCGGGCGCACAGATTGTCGGCCTTGTACTCGTTGCGGACCGGCTCCAGCTTCTGGCGGGTAAGCGCCAGCGTCGAGGGAGCATCCTTGGTTTCCAGCGCAACCTGCCAGCACTCGGCCGTCTCGACCGGATCGGCCGGGCGGAAGACAAGGTGGTTGGGGATCGCACGCAGTGCTGCCAGATGCTCCACCGGCTGGTGGGTCGGGCCGTCTTCGCCAAGGCCGATGGAATCATGCGTCATCACGAAGATGGAGCGGATGCCCATGAGTGATGCCAGGCGCATGGCCGGACGTGCGTAATCGGAGAAGGTGAGGAAGGTGCCGCCATAGGGGATCACGCCGCCATGCAGCGCCATGCCGTTCATGGCCGCAGCCATGGCATGTTCGCGGATGCCGTAATGGATGTAGCGGCCGGAGAACTCACCCGGCTTCACCGCGCCAAGCTGGCTGGTGCGGGTATTGTTGGAGCCGGTCAGGTCGGCAGAACCGCCAATGGTCTCGGTGAGTGCATCATTGATGACTTCGAGCGCATTTTCCGAGGCCGCGCGGGTGGCGAGCTTCGGATTTTCCTCGGCCAGCTTCTTCTTGTAGTCGTCGATGGCGGTGGCGAAGCTCTCGGGCAGGTCGCCGCGCATGCGGCGCTCAAACTCAGCGCGAACTTCCGCGCTGACCGCAGCCAGACGCTTCTCCCACTCCTTGCGCTCCTTGGCAGAGCGGAGACCGGCCAGACGCCAGTCGTCCAGAATGTCGGAAGGAACCACGAATGGCTCGGCATCCCAGCCCAGTTCCTTGCGGGCAGCCGCGATTTCCTCGGCACCCAGCGGGGAGCCGTGAACCTTGTTGGTGCCAGCCTTGTTGGGCGAGCCGTAGCCGATGGTGGTGCGGAAAGCGATGAGCGTCGGCAGGTCGGATTCGCGAGCCGCCTCGATTGCAGAAGCGATGGCTTCCGGATCGTGCCCGTCGGCGCGGATCGTGTTCCAGCCCGAGGCTGCGAAGCGTGCGCACTGGTCGGTGCTGTCGGAAAGGGACACAGGACCGTCGATGGAAATCTGGTTGTCGTCCCACATCACGATGAGCTTGTTCAGCTTCAGGTGGCCGGCAAGCGCGATCGCTTCCTGGCTGATGCCTTCCATGAGGCAGCCGTCGCCCGCCAGCACATAGGTGTAGTGGTTGACCAGCTCGTCGCCGTAGCGCGCATTGAGCAGGCGCTCAGCGAGTGCCATGCCGACAGAGTTTGCCAGACCCTGGCCCAGCGGGCCTGTTGTCGTCTCGATGCCGGCCGCATAGCCATATTCGGGATGGCCGGCGGTGCGGGAGCCGAGCTGGCGGAAATTCTTGATCTCGTCGATCGTGATGTCCTCATAGCCCAGCAGGTAAAGCAGGGAATAGAGAAGCATCGAGCCGTGACCGGCTGAAAGCACGAAACGGTCGCGGTCGGCCCAGTCCGGCTTCTTCGGGTCATGGGTCATGAAGCGCGTATAGAGGACAGTTGCTATGTCCGCTGCGCCCATGGGCAGGCCAGGATGGCCGGACTTCGCCTGTTCGACGGCGTCCATAGAGAGAAAGCGGATCGCATTCGCCATCCGGTCGTGTTTGTCGCGTGAGATCATTGGTGCTCGCAGGTCGGGTGCCAGGTTGTGATCGAGCTTGAGGCCGGCGGCCCCAAAAAAGCAGGCGAGACATAGCAGGTAGGGGCTTTAAGTCAATAAACAGCCTGATTCGCTGCAAGGGTAATGCGCGAACACCGGGTCGACTGTACTAGAGAATTGCACTGCTTCAATTTGGGGGATAGATGGTGCGGTTTGTTGACGACGGGTTCATCCGGCGCATAATCTTTCAGAACTAAAACATTCAGATTCCGCATATTTTGCAGGCGGGCGGCTGGGAAAGATGTCCATGAACATCCAAAATTCCGGCGATACCACGCTCCGGGAGGCCCTGGGGCGCCTTGGAAAAGCCATCGAGACGCTTGAGGCGTCGGTCGATGCACGCCTGGAAAAAGAGCATGACTATGCCGAAGCCGAAGCGGAAGTGCAGCGGATGGGCGCAGATCGTGCCCGCTTGGCCCAGGAGCTAGACAAATCCGAAGCCCGCGCCGAGCGGCTGGCGGATGTGAATCGCGAAGTGTCGCGCCGGCTGGTCACGGCGATGGAAACCATACGCGCCGTTCTTGACCGGTAGGCGCAACGAGGCACCCGATGGCACAAGTCACGGTCACCATTGATGGCAAGGCCTATCGCATGGCATGCGACGAGGGGCAGGAAGAGCACCTCATCAGCCTTGCCGAGCGCTTTGACCGCTATGTCGGTCATCTGAAGGATTCCTTCGGCGAAATTGGCGATCAGCGCATTACCGTCATGGCTGGCATCATGGTGATGGACGAGCTTGTCGAATTGCAGAAGCGCATCAAGGGCATGGAGACCGAGGTCGCGACCCTGCGAAAGACCCGGGACGAGGCGCTCCTGAAGGCGGACAAGCAGGATTCGGCGCTGACCGGGGTGATCCTTGAGCTTGCCGAGCGTATCGAAGCCGTGGCAGTGAAAATCTCCAATGGTGACAGTTCAGACCAGGCACCGTCCGGCTGATCTGTCCGAGAGCGACCGCCATCCTGTGCGGCTTTGAAATTTAAGACTGAGGTGATGATGGCAGTGCTTCGCGACCCCGTGCAGCTTGGCGTGGTGGGGGCTCCCCACGGCATTCGCGGCGAGGTGCGGGTCAAGAGTTTCACGCAGGATCCGCTCGCCATCGGTGATTACGGTCCGCTCTACACCGAAGACGGGCGTGAGTTGCTGGTTCAAAAAGCGCGACCGGCGAAGAACGTTCTGGTGGTCACTTTTGCTGGTGTGAATGACAGGACGGGCGCCGAGGCACTGGCTGGCACGAAGCTTTTCGTCGAGCGTTCGGCGCTGCCGCAGGATCTGGACGAGGAAGAATTCTATCATGCCGATCTTATCGGACTTTTGGTGCGCGACGAGACAGGGGACGAGTTCGGCAAGGTCATCGCCGTTCATGATTTCGGGGCGGGTGACATTCTGGAAGTGAAACCGTCTACGGGACGCAGTGTCATGGTGCCGTTCACACGGGAAGCAGTGCCGGAGGTAAAGCCAACGGCAGGCTTTGTTGTCGTGGATCCGGTCGCAGCCGGTCTGATTGCGGATGAAGATGACAGCGACGGAGCCGAAGAAGGCGAGACACAGTCATGACCTTTCGCGCCAGCATCCTGACACTTTATCCCGAAATGTTTCCCGGTCCGCTTGAAACCTCGCTTGCGGGGAAAGCGCGCGAGGCGGGAACCTGGGAACTAGAGACGGTTCAGATCAGGGACTTTGCCACAGACAAGCATCGCAGCGTTGATGATACCCCTGCCGGCGGAGGTGCTGGCATGGTGATGCGGCCGGACATCCTTGCCAAGGCCGTCGATCACGTCGCGCCCGCCGATGATCCGCGCCCGAAGCTTCTGATGAGCCCGCGCGGACGCCCTCTCAACCAGAAGCGCGTGCGCGAGCTGGCAGAAGGGCCGGGGGCTGTCATTCTTTGCGGGCGCTTCGAAGGTGTGGACCAGCGCCTGATAGAAGCGCGGGATTTCGAGGAAGTCTCGATCGGCGACTATATTCTTTCCGGTGGCGAGCCCGCCGCCATTGTGCTCCTCGATGCGGTCATCAGGCTGTTGCCGGGCGTGATGGGAAACCAGCATTCGGGCGAAGAGGAAAGCTTCGAGAGCGGACTTCTGGAGCATCCGCAATATACCCGCCCTCGCGAGTTCGAGGGCATGCCCATCCCTGAAGTGCTTGCTTCGGGCAATCATGCCAGGATTGCAGAATGGCGCTACGAGCGGGCGGTGGAACTGACCAAGAAGCGCCGCCCCGATCTCTGGGCTGCCTATTGCCGTGAAGGGAGGGCGCAGCGATGAGTGGCGAGACTTCATTCAGGCGTATCGGCAGTTGCCATTGCGGCAGCGTGAAATTTGCCGTGCGGCTTGTCGATGACCTTGACCGGCCACGACGCTGCACTTGCTCCTTTTGCCGGATGCGCGGGGCGGTGACCGTGTCTGCGCGCCTTGATGATCTGGAAATCCTGAAGGGGCAGGACGCGCTGACGCTCTACGCTTTCAATACAGGTACGGCGAAGCACTATTTCTGCTCGCGTTGTGGCATCTATACCCATCACCAGAGGCGTTCCAATCCGGAAGAATACGGCGTCAACACCGCATGCCTTGAAGGGGTGAGCCCGTTTGACTTCGAAGCGGTACCTGTGACGGATGGCATCAATCACCCTTCGGATGGGAACAGCAGCGGCATTGTCGGCGTGCTGAAATACGAGTGTGATTGACCGCGCCTGTTGATTTCCCCCATGCTTTGAGGTATGTGCGCGTACCGCTGCCATGGGAGGTCCATGGCCGTGACCAATCAATGAAGGTGAATTCGCTCCTGCCGCGTTCGCGAGAACGGGCACTCCTCAGGCGGTCAGAGACTGTCGGCGAGATGAGCGCTCTGGCACTTCGCAAAGAACAAGAGGTGTGACGATGGACCTTATCCGTCAGCTTGAGGCCGAGCAGGCCGAGAAGATTACTGCACAGCGCAAGCTTCCCGAATTCTCCGCAGGTGACACGGTTCGCGTACAGGTGCGCGTTACCGAAGGTACGCGTACCCGCGTGCAGGCTTTCGAGGGCGTTTGCATTGCGCGTTCGGGCTCCGGCTTCCAGGAGAACTTCACGGTTCGCAAGATCTCCTATGGTGAAGGCGTTGAGCGCGTGTTCCCGGTCTACTCCCCGCTGGTCGAGGGTGTTGAGGTTGTTCGCCGCGGTAAGGTACGCCGCGCCAAGCTCTATTACCTGCGCGACCGTCGCGGCAAGTCTGCCCGCATCACCGAGAACACCGGCGTTCGCGCCCGCAAGCTCAATGATGCCGAGCGTCAGGCCGTTGCAGACGAGAAGGCACGCATCGAGGCCGAGAAGGTCGCAGCTGCAGAGGCTCTCGCACAGCAGAAGGCCGCAGAGGAAGCAGCACAGAACGAGGCTGCAAACAACGAGAGCCAGGGCTAAGTCCCAGCGTTGGGCGGTTCGCTTACACCGCTTCTGACGAAGAATCGTGAAAGGCCGGTGCATTTGCGCCGGCCTTTTTCGTTTCAGAGCCAGTGCATCTCGCCGCGCTGGAACTTCTGGCAGCATCTTCCGTTTTTCGAAGATGGACGCGCTGGCTCAGGAATTCGACTTCAAGACGGTACTTCCGATACAGATCATCGCGCTGCGCCTGATCGCAGCCATCGTGCTTGGTGGCGTTCTGGGGTTCGAGCGGGAACTCGCCGACCGACCCGCCGGCTTGCGCACGCATATGCTCGTCTGTCTGGCCTCAGCAGCCTTTGCCATCATTGCCATCGAGATCGTCGCCATGCCTGTATTCGGCGCCGATTCGGTGCGAAGTGACCCTATCCGCCTTGTCGAGGCAATCACCTCGGGCGTTGCTTTCCTGGCGGCTGGTTTCATACTCTTCAAGGGTGGTGAGGTGAAGGGACTGACCACCGGAGCCGGCATGTGGATAGCGGCATCCACGGGGCTTGCTCTTGGGCTTGGCCTCTGGATCGTTGCAATTCTCGGCTGTTTGCTCGGCACGCTGGTTCTTGCCGTCATTCGACGGGTGGAGACACGACTTGATCTAAAGGAGCCACGCGCGGAAGAATAGCGCGCCTCCCGTAATTGCCGATCTCGCAAAAGCTTGGTAAAAGCGCGTCCATGGAGCGAATGGACGGCACAAGCGCATATCGAATGATTGTCCTGCAGGATGCAAAACGCCTGCCGGGGCGCTTCTATGCGCATCTGACCGGTGCGGTCAGCTGCCGACTTCGCTAGGCGGACCAGCCAGGCGCTGCAACAGGCGCGCCCTCAGCCAATCAGTTTCAAAGCTCCGCCAGGAATAGTGACATGACCAAACCACGCACCCTTTACGACAAGGTTTTCGACGATCATCTGGTTGACAGCCAGGACGACGGCACCTGTCTCCTCTATATCGATCGCCATCTCGTCCACGAAGTGACCAGCCCGCAGGCTTTCGAGGGGCTGCGCATGGCAAGCCGCCAGGTGCGCCATCCGGAAAAGACACTCGCCGTTGTTGACCACAATGTGCCAACCTCGCCGGATCGCAAATTCGGCATCAAGAACGAGGAAAGCCGCATTCAGGTCGAGGCGCTTGCGAAGAACGCGGCCGAATTCGGCATCGAATATTACAACGAAGCCGATCAGCGTCAGGGCATCGTGCATATCGTCGGGCCGGAGCAGGGATTCACCTTGCCGGGCATGACCATTGTCTGCGGCGACAGCCACACCTCCACCCATGGTGCATTCGGTGCGCTGGCACACGGCATCGGCACCTCCGAGGTCGAGCATGTGCTGGCCACGCAGACGCTGATCCAGCGTCGCGCGAAGAACATGCTCATCCAGGTGGATGGCAAGCTGCCGGAAGGCGTGACTGCAAAGGACATCATCCTCGCCATCATTGGCGAGATCGGCACTGCCGGCGGCACCGGTCACGTGATGGAATATGCAGGCGAGGCAATCCGCGCGCTGTCCATGGAAGGCCGCATGACGGTCTGCAACATGTCCATCGAAGGCGGTGCACGTGCGGGCATGATCGCGCCTGATGAGACGACCTTCGAATATATCAAGGATCGGCCGCGCGCGCCAAAAGGCAAGGCCTGGGACATGGCGCGTGCCTATTGGGAGACGCTCAAGACCGACGAAGGTGCCCATTTCGACCGCGTCGTAAAGCTGGACGCGGCCAATCTGCCGCCCATCGTCACCTGGGGTTCCTCACCTGAGGATGTGGTTTCCATCACCGGTGTCGTGCCGAACCCGGACGACATTGCGGACGAGAACAAGCGTCAGTCCAAGCGTCGCGCGCTTGAATATATGGGCCTGACACCCGGCACCAAGATCACCGATATCGAAGTCGACCGTGTCTTTATCGGCTCCTGCACCAATGGCCGCATCGAGGATCTGCGCGAAGCAGCCAAGATTGCCGAAGGCCAGAAGGTGAAGGAAGGTCTGGACGCGATGATCGTTCCGGGCTCCGGCCTGGTGAAGGCGCAGGCCGAGGCCGAAGGGCTCGACAAGATCTTCAAGGCCGCCGGTTTCGACTGGCGCGAGCCGGGTTGCTCCATGTGCCTTGCCATGAATGACGACCGCCTGAAGCCGGGCGAGCGCTGCGCCTCGACCTCCAACCGCAATTTCGAGGGCCGTCAGGGCTTCAAGGGCCGGACGCATCTGGTGTCGCCTTCCATGGCCGCCGCAGCAGCCATCGCCGGGCGTTTCGTGGATATTCGCGAGTGGCCAAAGGTCTAGGCCTCATCATCTGAAACAGGAAAAGGCGGCTTTTGGGCCGCCTTTTTTCGTTTGCGAGAGCTGATGTTCAGCGCCGTATGATCTCGTGGAATTCGTCGCGCTGGCCGGGCACGTCGACACTGACCACCAAGGCCAGTTCGCGCTTTTCGAACTCCTCGAACCACTCGTCCCATTCGACGATCTGATTGCCGCCAATGTGGTCGGCGCCTTCATCCGTATCCTGATAGGCATGTTGCCCGAAAGCGATGCGCAGAACCGGGCGACCTTCGTCCATGCCCGGTGCGGGGTCGCTGATGACGGGTTTGCCCGCCCGTGCGGCTGCCCAGTCGCGGATCTCGTCGTGATCGGTAAGTGTTCTTGTCTCTGCCATCCGGGAAGCTCCTTTGTCTGCTTCCCAACGCGTCCGACTTCCAGCGGTTCCCCGTCGATCCCGACCCTAGCTGCGGGCGAGGCGCTGAGGCTCGGTGACGAGCCCGTATTCGAGAAGCTGGTCCGGCGAGAAATAATAGAGTGCACGCGGCGGCGTATCGAGGGCGTGGAGCCAGAGTGCGGGATCAATGCCCATCTCGTCCAGATGGCGCGAGATGCGCGCGGTGGTCATCTGCGCATCGGCCATGGCCTGTGCAGCAGAGGTGATGCTGTCGGTCGCGGCATAGAACTGGTGCACGCCGATGGCTGCCTTCTCGTCGATCTGGCGGTTGATGCCGCCGGCAAAGAACAGCGGGCAGGAGGAGGCGCAGATGGCACCTTCCTCGACAACTGTTGCCAGTTCGCGCTCACGCACCATACGCGCCATGGCAATGGCATCATCCAGCGAACCGCCGGGCGAGTTCAGGCTGATGCGCGTGACATATTCACCGCGCGCCTCAAGCTCTGCGCGCAAACGATCGGCAGAGCCGGGGTCGATGGCACCCGTGGCCCGCAGGATGCCGCCTGCTTCCAGAGCAAAGGTCATTGGCTGGCTCAGCAAATCGCGACCGCCTTCGACATGATGGCGCGGATCATTGGGCTGTGCGTCCGCGGACGGGGCTGCGACCACGGCAGGCGGAAGAACACGAAATTCGCGCGTGAGCTGCTGGCTGTTGTCGCCCCACAGACCGCCATTCCGGTCGACCATTTCGCGCAGGTCCATGCCGAGCAGTGCCGCAGTCCCCAGAAGGACACCCACAAAGGCCCAGCGCACCACCGATCCTTCGTCAAACCGGCTGATATAGCGGACGAAAGCGTTCTGGCGCTTGGGCTGGAGGGTTGTTTGCAGGTTCTGGCTCATGGCTCTTGCCGCTTGCGTTCTGTCAGTGAGAGAGGGGTGACGTTCTGGCCGGGAGAAGGTTCCTCCGCAGGACTGTCAGGCTGCGGTACAGGCTCGGGCATATCCGTACGGGCGTTCTCCTGTCGTGCCACGAGTGCGCGCTGAACGTCGAGCGAGCGAAGTAGATCTGCCGCGGTCAGGCGTTCAGCGTCGCTCATGACGACTTCATCACGGCGGATGGAGGCGTAGACTACGCTCATGATACCCACGAGCACGGCTGGCAGGAGATCAATCGAAATTGCTCCGGCCCAGCTTGGCAGAAAGCTTGAGGCATAGCGAAGTACCGCCTCGGCCGCCGACAGCGGCACATAGCGCCGCTCCGCGACCTGGGGCTGGGCCATGATTTCTTCGGCAGCGATACGGAGCGCGCGGGACTGCGCTGCGACCGATTCACGGACGGTCGCCATCACCTGGTCCTGGCGTCCGGCGAGTTCGGCATTGCTGCCATCGGCGACAGGAGCGATGAAGCCTGCCGAGAGATCGGATGCCGCGCGCGCAACGGATGGTGCGATCGATGTCTGCTCAAGCGAGGCAATTACTCCGGCAAGGGCAACAGCCTCTTCAGCGAAGCGATCCGAGCGCGGCTGCACGGGACCGGGTGCGGAAACGAGACCGCGCATTGTCGCCAGATGCTGCTGGCCTTCCTCGAACAATGTCGAAACCGTATCCCGCGAATTGAGGATAGTTGCGTGCAGCTCATCCATCTGGGCCGACATCTGGGTGAGAAGCTGGACCACGCTGCCGGAACCGGATGTTCCCGTTAGTGCGCCGGACTGGCGTTCGTCATCCGCAAGTCTTGCGAAGCGGTCGGAGGCGCGTTGGATGTCGGGCAGAAGCGAGAGGGCGCCAAGCGCATTACCGTGCGCCTGGTCCAGATCGCCAGTATAATCTTCAAGCGTTTCGGCCAGATGCTGCTCGACCGCTGCAGAGCCTGCCAGTGCGGCGGCATTCAACCATGAGGACATGGCCACGATCATCAGGCAGCCAAGCGCCATGACGCCCATGAGCACCAGTCGTGAAGCCGCATCGCGCATCTCGGGCACGAAGCGGATCAGGTAGCTCCAGAATCCGTATATGCCGACGGATACTGCCGCGGAATATATGATGGCGGAGAAGAAGACGAGCGTAGCAGAGCCGTCAAGCAGGCTGCGCACGCCCAGATAGGTGTAGACACCGCTGGCCACGGCCAAAGTGGCCAGCACGAATCGGGTCATTGGCTGTATCTGGTCAATTTGCGCACGAAGATTTCGCGCGGCTGACGCATTACTCATTACTGGTTCCCGGCCTGCTGATGATGCAGGTGTTCGATTTGGTTTTCCTATTCCGGTCGCGGATCAGGGACAGGTCGCGCGAAGAACGGGCAATGCATTGTCAGGCAGCCCGTACATATAGGAGCGACCCTTCACGAGGACCCCGAATGGGCAACGCCGGGTGTGCGGCCGGTCGGCGGCGGAGGCTTCGTCGAACATGACAACCTCCGGCTCGTCAGCCTGATGAGGCGTAACCGCATCCAGGCGATGGCCCTCACCCACGATGATCCGCTTGAAGCCGGATGCCGCGTGAATGACGAGATTGCCGTAGCGATCCGCATAGACAAAAGCATCCGTGCGGTCGCCAGCCACACCGGAAGCGCTTGTCGAGAAGAGTGCAGCCAGTGCAAGTGCGCCAGCCGCAAGTGTTTTTCCGTTCCAAGGCATCGCGCACTCCATGTCTGTCGCGGCCTCCTCGCAATTTAAATTAATGCTTTCTTAACTGTTGTCCATTGCGAGTGGGGCGATCCGATGACGCAATTGACAGCTGTGGTTAATTTGACGAACTGTGCGCAATGAGTGCTTCGCGGCGCAAAACCGACCAGGACTTTTCATGACGGACACGCCTCAGATCGATATCGGTCTCCTGCGGCTGAAGGATGCGCACAGTCTCGCGCCGCTTCTTGCCGCCCATACGCAATCATTGAAGCGCGGCGCGCCTCGGCGTCCCGACGAGTTCTATGCCGAGACCTTGCTGCAGGACCGCGTGGCGGAAGTGCTCGGCGCACATCTTGATGGGGCGCTGGTGGGCTTTGCCGTCTTTTATGACCTTCCGGACCCGCTATCGGGGCTGCGCTACGGTCTGGCCGAGCATCTCTATGTGCATCACGATCATCGCGGGAAAGGCATCGCCAAGGCGCTGGTGGATGTGCTTGGCGACAGCGCGGAAGAGCGCGGCTGGACGCGGCTGGTGCTGAACGCGCCGCGCGGTTCGGTCGAAGGCCGACGCCTCTATGAAAAGATCGCCGGCCCTGCCGACTGGACAAGTCACGTGGTGCGCTTCAATGGCAGCTAGCTCCCGTTCCGGCTGGGGCCGGCGGGGGCGCAACATCATTGGTAACCTGCTTCTGCTGACGGTTCTTGCGGGCTGTACGGCGACCGGTTCTGCGCCGGGCGAATCAGGTTCGGGATTGCGCCTGCCGGTCACATTCTCCTGCGATGGCGGTCGAAGCCTTACGATCTCCACTTCTGCGGATGGCGGCATCCGGGTGCTGAGCCCGCGTGGGCAGGATGTCGTGCTCTATCCTTCGCCAGCAGGCCAGGATGTGCGCTTTCAGGCGCCGCCCTATGCAATCAATGTCGACCCGCAGGAAGCGCTCTGGATCGTTACCGGAAAGCGCCCGCTGTCGTGCAAGAGGTAGCAGCGCGCAGTCCCAAATCGATTAAGGCGAAAGTTGGGTGTCTGCGGCTTTGACGCAGTGCAAAAACCGCATTAGAAAGCCACCTGCCGCGGACCTGCCCAACACTTCATCAGTGTGACGGCATTTCCGCCAGATAACGGGGAAGCCATGAGCAAGCCAACAGCCACCCGCGCGAGGCCCCTCTCGCCGCATTTGTCCGTCTACCGATTCATTCCAACAATGGTCATGTCGATACTGCACCGCATTACGGGTGCAGCACTTTATTTCGGCACGATCCTTCTGGTCATCTGGCTGGTCGCCGCGGCGTCCGGACCTGAAGCATTCGACCAGGTGAATGGCATTTACGGATCCTGGTTCGGGCGGCTCATCCTGTTCGGCTACACCTGGGCGCTTCTTCATCACATGCTGGGCGGCATCCGTCACCTGATCTGGGATACCGGCCACGGTCTTGAGAAGCAGACGGCAACCAAATTCGCCTATGCAACCATCATCGGCTCGGTCACGCTGACCGTGCTGATCTGGGTCGCTGGCTACGCATTCGGTGGGGGAGCCTGATCATGAGCGACTTTCGCACACCCTTGAACCGCGTTCGCGGCCTCGGCTCTGCCAAGGAAGGGACCGACCATTTCTGGCGTCAGCGCCTGACGGCGGTGTCCAACCTGTTCCTGGTGATCTTCTTCGTCGGGTTTGTCGTCTTCTATAACGGCGCGTCCTATGAGACCGTCCGCGGTGCGCTTGGCAATCCCGTTATTGCCATCCTGATCGCGCTGATGCTGCTTTCGATCCTGTATCACATGAAGATCGGCATGCAGGTCATCATCGAGGACTATGTGCACGGTCCGGCCAAGGTGCCGTTGATCCTGCTCAACATCTTCTTTCCCATCATTGTTGGCGTGAGCGCGCTCTACGCCCTTGTAACGATTGCCTTCGGAGGCTGACGGCGGATATGGCTACGGCAAATGAAAAGAAGGCTGGCAGCGCCTATACCTATGTCGATCACAAATTCGACGTGGTGGTTGTCGGTGCCGGCGGTGCGGGTCTGCGTGCGACGCTGGGCATGGCGGAGCAGGGGCTGAAGACAGCCTGCATCACCAAGGTTTTCCCGACCCGCTCGCACACGGTTGCTGCCCAGGGCGGCATCGCGGCCTCTCTGCAGAATATGGGCCCCGACCACTGGCAGTGGCACCTTTACGATACCGTGAAGGGGTCGGACTGGCTTGGCGATGTCGATGCCATGGAATATCTGGCGCGCGAAGCGCCGGCTGCCGTCTACGAACTTGAGCATTATGGCGTGCCATTTTCGCGCACCGAAGACGGTCGCATCTATCAGCGCCCCTTCGGCGGCCACATGCAGAATTTCGGTGACGGCCCGCCGGTGCAGCGCACCTGTGCGGCAGCCGACCGTACCGGCCACGCGATCCTTCACACGCTTTACGGCCAGTCGGTGAAGAACAACGCGCAGTTCTTCGTCGAATATTTCGCGCTCGACCTCATCATGACCGACGGTGTCTGCACGGGCGTGGTGGCCTGGAACCTGGAAGACGGCACCATTCACCGCTTTGCGGCCAAGATGGTGGTGCTTGCGACCGGCGGCTATGGCCGCGCCTATTTCTCCTGCACCTCGGCCCATACCTGTACGGGCGACGGCAATGGCATGGTTGCACGTGCCGGACTGCCGCTGCAGGACATGGAATTCGTGCAGTTCCACCCGACCGGCATTTATGGTGCCGGCTGCCTTATCACGGAAGGCGTGCGCGGCGAGGGCGGTTACCTCGTCAATTCCGAGGGCGAGCGGTTCATGGAGCGCTATGCGCCGTCCGCCAAGGATCTTGCCTCGCGCGACGTTGTCTCGCGCTGCATGACCATGGAAATCCGCGAAGGCCGCGGTGTGGGCAAGAACAAGGACCACATTTTCCTGCATCTCGACCATCTGGACCCGGCGGTCATTCACGAGCGCCTGCCTGGCATCGCCGAATCGGCGCGCATCTTTGCCGGTGTGGATGTAACGCGCGAGCCGATCCCGGTTCTGCCGACGGTTCACTACAATATGGGTGGCATCCCGACCAACTATTGGGGCGAGGTGCTGAACCCGACCAGCGACAATCCGGACGCGGTGGCGCCGGGTCTGATGGCTGTCGGCGAGGCAGCCTGTGCGTCGGTGCATGGTGCCAACCGTCTCGGCTCCAACTCGCTGATCGATCTCGTGGTCTTTGGTCGCGCGGCTGCCATTCGCGCCGGTCAGGTTGTCGACCGGGATTCGAAGGTCCCGCCGATCAACGAGGCGGCGTGCGAGAAGATCATGGACCGCTTCGATCGCTTGCGTCACGCTTCGGGCTCCACGCCAACGGCAGAGATCCGCGAGCACATGCAGCGCACCATGCAGGAAGACGCAGCCGTCTTCCGCACGCAGGAATCGCTGGAGCAGGGCTGCAAGCGTATCTCCGAGGTTTGGAAGGAACTGCCGGATGTGAAGGTCTCCGACCGTTCGCTCATCTGGAATTCCGATCTCATGGAGACGCTGGAGCTGGAAAACCTGATGGCCAATGCGGTTGTTACGGTCTACTCGGCTGAGGCGCGCAAGGAGAGCCGTGGCGCACATGCACGCGAGGACTTCACCGAGCGTGATGACGCCAACTGGCGCAAGCACACGCTTTCCTGGATCGACGAGAGTGGCAAGGTCACCCTCGATTATCGCCCGGTGCACACCGATCCGCTTCTGAAAGAAGAAGACGGTGGCATCGAATTGGCCAAGATCGCGCCCAAGGCGCGCGTCTACTAAGGCGGGGATATCATGGTTGAACTTACACTTCCCAAGAACTCCAAGGTTCGTCAGGGCAAGGTCTGGCCAAAGCCTGAGGGCGCGACCAATCTGCGCGAATACAAGGTTTATCGATGGTCGCCTGATGACGGCGAGAATCCGCGCATCGACACCTATTATGTCGATATGGACGATTGCGGGCCGATGGTTCTCGACGGTCTGCTCTGGATCAAGGACCATATCGATCCGACCCTGACCTTCCGCCGCTCCTGTCGCGAGGGCATTTGCGGTTCCTGCGCCATGAATATCGATGGCACGAACACGCTGGCCTGCACCAAGGGCATGGACGAGATTTCCAGTGACGTGAAGATCTATCCGCTGCCGCATATGCCGGTGGTGAAGGATCTGGTGCCGGACCTCTCGGTTCCCTACGCCCAGCTTTCCTCCATCGAGCCCTGGCTTCAGACGGTTTCGCCGGAGCCTGCAAAGGAATGGAAACAGAGTCACGAGGACCGCTCCAAGCTGGATGGTCTCTACGAGTGTATTCTGTGCTTCTGCTGTCAGACTTCCTGCCCGAGCTACTGGTGGAATGGCGAGCGTTATCTGGGACCGGCGGTGCTTCTGCAGGCTTATCGCTGGCTGATCGACAGCCGCGACGAGAAGACGGGCGAGCGCCTCGACAATCTCGAGGATCCGTTCCGGCTCTATCGCTGCCACACTATCATGAACTGCACGCAGACCTGCCCCAAGGGTCTGAACCCTGCCAAGGCAATCGCCGAGATCAAGCAGATGATGGTCGAGCGCCGCGTCTGACGGTAATTGGTCCGGGGGAGAAGCCCCCCCCCTGCAAGCCTGATTTCAAGCCGCTCACGCACACGTGTAGCGGCTTGAATTGCTTTCAGGCTCCTTCACGGTAGGTGTCAGGGGGGCCTCTAGGAGATTTTCATGCGCAGACTACTCACACGTCTTGTCATTGCAGCCGGCCTGGCTGTTTCCGGTACCGGTGCCGCACTTGCAGCGGAACAGACGGCGATATTCGCCGGTGGCTGCTTCTGGTGCGTGGAAGCGGATTTCGACAAGGTTCCAGGCGTGACCGGCACGGTCTCGGGTTATACGGGCGGTCGCACGGAAAGCCCGACCTATCGCACCTATTCAAGCGGCGGGCATCGCGAGGCGGTCAAGATCACCTATGATGACACGCAGGTCAGCTATTCCGAGCTGCTCGACATCTTCTTCCACTCCGTTGATCCAACCGATGCGGGCGGCCAATTCTGCGATCGTGGTGTGAGCTATTCGACCGCCATCTACACGCTCTCGCCCGAACAGGAAGCTGCGGCGCAAAAGGCCAAGCAGGCAGCTGAGAAAGAGCTGGGACAGGCTGTTGCAACGCCAGTCATTGGTGCCAGCACCTTCTGGCCGGCTGAGGACTATCACCAGGAATATTACCGCAGCAATGAGCGGATCCTTACCCGCTTCGGCCTCGTGACCAAGGCGGACGCGTATAAGGGTTACCGCGAAGGCTGTGGCCGTGATGCGCGGCTTGAGCAGCTATGGGGCGAAAACGCGCTTCGCGGCATCAAGAATTAGGCTCATTGTTGGTGCAGGCTTGCCGGCATTCGAACAGGAGCATTTTTCATGAACATGTTGGCACGAACACTTATCGGCACCGTCGCGACCGTCCTTGCAGGCGTAACCGTCTCCCATGCGACCGAAGGCTGGATCATCAAGGACAGCCCGCACAGCGTTTCCGAAACAGCTGACAGGTTGGAGGCAGCGATCGAGGAAAGCCCGGCGAAGCTCGTCGCGCGGCTTGACCACCAGGAAAATGCCAAGAGCGTGGGCCTGGACATGTCTCCGGCAACAGTCTTGTTTTTCGGCAACCCGAAGGTTGGCACGCCGATCATGCAGGTCAATCCGCGTGCGGCACTCGATCTGCCGCTGCGTGTTCTGGTCTGGGAAGAGCATGACAAGGTTCGCATCGGCTATCTTTCCGCCGAGGCGCTTGCACAGCGCTACGGCATCCAGGGTGCGGACGAGGCTTTCGGCAATATGGCGAAGGCATTGAACGGCCTGACCTCGAAGGCCATCGCTAAAGAAGAATAGGCGGCGGCTGACGCGAATAATGCGCTCCTGGATTGGCCGGGAGCGCATTTTTTTACTCTACGCCTTGCGGGCCTTGATGCGTGCCATCGCGATATCCGAGGCCACATCATTGGTGGGGCGATTTTCAGCGTCGGCCTTCTTGAAGATCGCACTGAGGGTCGCGGGAATTTCCTTCACCATCTGCATGGTTGCCTCCCGATCATAGCCGCCGGGGGCGAGCTCTGCGGCGACATTCATCAAACCGCCCGCGTTGATGACATAGTCCGGCGCGTAGAGAATGCCGCGCTCCATCAACAGACGTGCATCTTCGTGGCGCGCAAGCTGGTTGTTGGCGGCGCCGGCAATAATTTCGGCGTTGAGCTTGGGGATTGTGTCGCCCGCAAACAGGCCGCCGAGGGCACATGGAGCGAGAATGTCGGCTTCGACGAAAAGGATTTCGGTCGTAGGCGCTATATCGGCCCCAAACTGAACACGGGCTCGTTCGGCAGCGTCTTTGTCGATATCTGCGACGTTCAGTTTGGCGCCTTCTGCGTGAAGTTTTTCGCAGAGGGACCAACCGACCGAGCCCAGACCCTGTACGGCCACTTTCACGCCATCCAGCTTGTCGTGGCCGCGCCGGTGCGCAAAGGCGGCTTTCAGACCCAGGAATACGCCTTGTGCGGTGACCGGGGAGGGATTGCCACTGCCGCCCTTGGTCGTGCCTGTCACATTCGTGGTGCGCTCGCGCAGGAAGTCGGCGTCGGCCAGCGTAAGCCCTACATCTTCACCGGTGAAATACTGTCCTTCGAGAGCAGCCAGCATTTCCGCATAGGCTTCCAGCAGCGCCGGCGTCTTGTCCTTCTTGGGGTCGGCAATGATGACGGCCTTGCCACCTCCGAAAGGTACTCCGGCAATGGCGGCCTTGTAAGTCATCCCGCGGGAAAGGCGCAGAACGTCGGTCAGTCCGGCTTCGAAGCTTTCATGCGCCCAGACACGGGTGCCGCCCAGAGCCGGGCCAAGCACGGTGTTGTGAATGCCGACAAGCGCGGTCAGGCCGCGTTCGTCGTCGCGCCCACACCATACGCGCTCGTGACCATCATAGGCTTCCAGTTTGGCGGCTTCTTCGGTGACGTCGGTGATTTGCAGCGTGCTGTTCTTTGCAGACAGCTTCAGGTTCGGCTGCGCATGTGCATGCAGCATTGTCTCACTCCCATGATCTCCTTGGCAGCGAGGCAACTGCTGGCCTCTCTGCCATCTCCCATGAGAGGATTTTACGCTTGTCGCGCGGTTCTTTGGTTGCGAAGAGGTGTCGGGGCGCGACCGACCATTGCGTTTCGCAGCCCCTTTGATGCCAAAACTGTCCCGAATATCAAGCGAAGCGGGCAGACAGCGTGATCTTGATCGCGCCAAGAGCCTTGGAAACCGGACAGGTATCCTTGGCCTTCTCGGCGATCTCCACGAACTTTTCCTCTTCCAGACCGGGCACCTTGCCGATGACCGTCAATGCGCTGCCGCAAATTTCGAAGCCGCCGCCCTGTGCGGGTTGCAGGTCGATTTCTGCCTTGGCGTAGAGAGTTTCGGCAGGTGTACCGCTTTCGGCGAGCATGTGGGCAAGCTGCATGGAAAAACAGCTGGCATGGGCGCCAGCCATCAATTCTTCCGGATTGGTGCCCGCGATGCCCTGCTCATCCTCGAAACGAGCCTTGAAGGTGATTGGCAGATCGCCGATCGCCTGGCTTTGCGTGTCCAGCCGTCCGGCACCCTGTGTCAGCGAGCCCTTCCAGATGGCGTTTGCGTGTCTTTTCATGCGTTCCCCCAAGAGAAGTTCAGATAGGCTCGCCCTGCAGAAGCCTGGGCGCAGACCCTTGCGTGGTTGATGCCTGGCGAATGAAGAAGTCTTTCAGTGCTGGCATGCGATCGACCATGCCCAAACCAAGATCGCGGATCGCCCTTATCGGGCCGATATCGTTCGAGAACAGGCGATTGAGGACATCGGTGGTGATGCCCATCTGCACCGTATCGAAGCGGCGCCAGCGCTCATAGCGTTGCAACACGTCCAGCGCGCCAATATCCTCGCCCAAACGGTCCGCCTCCACCACGGTCTCGGCCAGTGCGGCGGCATCCTTGAAGCCGAGATTGAGGCCCTGGCCGGCAATCGGGTGGATGCCGTGCGCGGCATCACCTGCGAGAGCAAATCGCGGGCGCACGAAATCGCGCGCAAGCGTCAGGCCGAGCGGCCATGCCCGGCGTGGGCCGTCGACCCGAATCTCGCCCAGCTTGAGGCCGAAGCGCATTTCAAGCTCCTGCTCGAAGATGAATTCGTCCTCGCTCACCAGCCGTTCGGCATCTTCGGTACGCTCGGTCCAGACGATGGAGGAGCGGTTGCCGGGCAGGGGAAGGGTTGCGAAGGGGCCAGCGGGCAGAAAGTGCTCTTCGGCACGCCCATTATGCGGGCGTTCGTGCTTGACCGTGCAGACGATGCCCGATTGGCCATAGTCCCAGTGAAGCGTCTTTATGCCAGCCATGTCGCGCAGGCGCGACTTCACGCCATCGCAGGCGATGAGAAGCCGGGCGGAAACGGCAAGGCCATCGCTCAGCCGCACGATGGTGCGGGCGGTGCCACGGTCGAAGCCGTCAACGCTTACGCCCTGGACGATGTCGATGCCCAGTTCCTCGGCGCGGGCGCGCAGTGCACCGTTCAGTTCGCGGTTCATGACCATATGGGCGAAAGGTTCGCCCGGAGTGGTCTCCCCGCCAAAGGTCAGGAAGACGGGGCGCACGGGATCTGAGGTGCGCGAGTCGGTGACGACCATTTCGTTGATCGGCTGTGCCTCGCCAGCCAGTTCATCCCAGCAGCCAAGCCGGGAGAGCATGCGGGTTGCGGCTGCGGCAATTGCAGAAGCGCGACCGTCTTTCTGCCAGACACCGGCTGGTGCGGCATCAACGATCATGATCTTGAGGCTTGGGCGCGCCTGAGCGATGGAAACGGCAGTAGCAAGGCCGACATAGCCGGCGCCAGCAATCAGGATATCGATCTGCTCACCTGAATTTGCGGTTGTCTCAGCCATGGCCATATCCTCTCATTCTGGTCGTCTGCCTTGACTTCCACTCTGGCGTTCGCTTTCTCGCCGGAAATGCCGAATTGCTGCCGGAGGGATATCTATGTCGTCTGCAATGAACGAGCTTCTCGACATACTTGATCTCGAGCCGCTTGAACACAACCTGTTTCGTGGCCGCAGTCCCCAGGTGGGCTGGCAGCGCGTGTTCGGCGGTCAGGTCATAGGTCAGGCACTTGTTGCCGCCCAGCGAACCGTGTCGGAAGGGCGGCACGTCCATTCGCTTCACTGCTACTTCATGCGGCCGGGCGATCCTGCCGTGCCGATCATCTATGAAGTCGACCGCATTCGTGACGGCGGCAGCTTCACGACGCGGCGGGTGGTGGCGATCCAGCATGGGCACGCAATCTTTTCGCTTTCTGCCTCCTTCCAGGTGGAAGAAGAGGGGCTTGAGCACCAACTGCCAATGCCGCTCGATGTTCCGGGGCCGGAAACGCTGAAATCCCAGCGCGAATTCATCGAAGCATTCGGCGACAAGGTGCCGGAGAACATTCGCCGGTACTGGAAGCAGGAGCGTCCGCTGGAAATCCGACCGTTGAATGTGGAGCATTACACGACGCGAGACCCGTTGCCGCCGATACAGAATGTCTGGCTGCGCGCCACGGGTCCCGTGCCGGACGACCGCGCGCTGCAGGCGGCGATACTTGCCTATCTCTCCGACATGACGCTGCTCGACACTTCAACATTCCCGCATGGTCGCTCGGTCTTCGATCCGGAGCTTCAGATGGCGAGCCTCGACCATGCAATGTGGTTTCATCGCCCGACGAAACTCGATGACTGGCTGCTCTACACCTCCGACAGTCCCTCCTCTCAAGGCGCGCGCGGTTTCTCCCGCGGAGCGCTTTATGCGCGCGATGGAACACTGATTGCCTCGACTGCCCAGGAGGGGTTGGTGCGACTGCGCAAAAAATAGGCATAGAAATTTATCCGCCTATAAATTAATCATCTCCATTACGTACAAACCTGCCGCAACACCAGTGGCAGGTTTTTTTATGCTTGTTTAACAGCAGGTTGCGCGGATCGCATTCAAACTGGCACGGTACTTGAATCCACTTTGGCATAGCCGGCGCAAGGGGTGGGCTGGCGACATCTGAACGCGGGGAACCGCACCAGCAGAGGTGGATCCTGATGAAACTCGTCATGGCAATCATAAAGCCGTTCAAGCTGGAGGCAGTGCGTGAAGCGCTGACCGAGCTTGGCATTCAGGGCCTGACCGTCACGGAAGTGAAGGGGTATGGCCGCCAGAAGGGGCATACGGAAATCTATCGTGGGGCCGAATACGCAGTGAGCTTCCTGCCCAAGGTGAAGGTCGAGGTTGCTGTCGATAGCGATATTGCAGACCGCGCCGTCGAAGCCATCGCCACGGCCGCCAAGACCGGCCAGATCGGCGACGGCAAGATCTTCGTTCTCAATGTGGACAAGGCCGTGCGCATTCGCACCGGCGAAACCGACAGCGCCGCTCTTTGAGCCGTCCGGATATTACAGGGAGATTATCAATGACAATTCGTTCGTTTCTGACTGCCAATGGCGGTCGGCTTACCGGAGCGCTGGCGATTGCGGCACTTTCTGCCGTTCCGGCAATCGCCCAGGACGCAGAGGCTGCTCCTGCTGCCGGTGCCGATACGGCTTTCATCTTCAACACGCTTCTATTCCTCATCGGCGGCTTTCTCGTCATGTGGATGGCCGCAGGCTTTGCCATGCTGGAAGCCGGTATGGTGCGTTCGAAAAACGTTTCCATGCAGCTTTTGAAGAATGTCGCGCTCTATTCCATCGCCGGTCTGATGTATTGGGTCGTGGGCTACTCGCTCATGTATGTCGATGTGACGGGCTGGATCGGCAGCTTCGGCGCCTATAGCTGGCCTGATGCGGGTGTAGCCAATGAAGGTGACTACTCGGTCGCTTCCGACTGGTTCTTCCAGATGGTCTTTGTTGCTACCGCAGCCTCGATCGTTTCCGGCACGCTTGCCGAGCGCATCAAGCTTTGGCCCTTCCTGATCTTCGTGGTCGTTCTGACCGGCTTCATCTACCCGATCCTCGGTTCGTGGAAGTGGGGCGCTGGCTGGCTCGATGCGATGGGTTTCCAGGACTTCGCTGGCTCCACGCTTGTTCACTCCGTCGGTGGCTGGGCAGCTCTTGCAGGTGCACTCCTTCTTGGGGCTCGTCAGGGCAAATATGCTTCCAACGGCCAGATTCAGCCAATCCCCGGTTCCAACATGGCGCTCGCCACGCTTGGTACCTTCATCCTGTGGCTTGGCTGGTTCGGCTTCAATGGTGCTTCGCAGCTCGCCATGGGCACCAATTCCGACGTGTCTGACGTCAGCCGCATTTTTGCCAACACCAATCTTGCCGCTGCCGGCGGTGTGGTTGCCGCTCTGCTCCTGACTCAGCTTGTCTACAAGCGGGTCGACATCACCTTCGTGCTGAACGGTGCTCTGGCCGGTCTCGTCTCGATCACGGCCGAGCCGCTGACGCCGAGCCCGCTCATGGCGATCATCATCGGCGCAATTGGCGGTATCATCGTCGTGTTCACCGTTCCGCTGCTCGACAAGCTGAAGATCGATGACGTTGTCGGTGCGATCCCTGTTCACCTGATTGCCGGTATCTGGGGTACGCTTGCCGTGCCGCTGACCAATGAGGGTGCAAGCTTCGGCGTGCAGCTCGTCGGCATCGTTGCCTACGGTATCGCAGCCTTTGCGGTCTCGTTCATCGTCTTCGCAATTCTGAAAGCGACCATGGGCTTGCGCGTATCGCCGGAAGAAGAGCTTTCGGGTCTTGATGTCGCGGAAGTCGGCGTTGAAGCCTATCCGGAGTTCATCGCCTCGCGAGTCCGCTAGAGATCGGAGAGGCGGGGACTTGAGCCCCGCCATCCAACAATTTCCCGTCGCAGCATTAAAGCACATCCTCCCGCTTTGACCGCTGCACCTTTGGCCCGGAGCAATCCGGGCCTCTTTTCGTTCGTGCAGGTAGGGGCGGTGCCATGCATGGTTAATGGGCCCTTAACCTTCCAGCCCTAGTCTGCGGAGCGAATCCCCAGTGGCGGCATTTGCCGCATCAGTGATGCTTGGACGGGCTAATGCGTATGAGTTCCGGTTCTTCCGCGACCTATGTCTATGACGAAGGCAGCCATGGCTTTCACGCCTTTGTGCTGCGACAGGCCTCGCGTCTGTCGGGTCTCCTGATCCTTGCATTTGCTGCATTTGCACTGGCCAGCCTTGCCACATGGAATGTGGCCGATCCAAGTTTCAGCTACGCAACTGACAATCCCGTCACCAATGCCATGGGTTATCCGGGTGCGGTTTTCGCCGACCTCGCCATGCAGTTTTATGGCGTTGCCGCGGTTGCAGGGCTGGTGCCTACGGTCTTTTTCGGCGCCCTGCTTGCCACGGCGCAGGGTATCGAGCGTCCCGGTCGCCGGCTTGGCGCGTGGCTGCTTGGCTCCATTCTTGCCGCCGGTGTTGCAGGCTGCGTTGCGCCGCCGGATTCCTGGCCGCTGCCGACCGGCCTTGGCGGGGTGTTTGGCGACATGGTTCTTGCCATTCCGAAAGTGTTTATCGGCCAATACCCTTCCGGCATTCTCGGCTTCATCATCGGCGCGCTGCTGGTAGGGCCGGCAGCCTGGCTTGTCCTGTTTGCCTCCAGCATTCTTGGGCGCAGCCCGCGCGCGGATGTGTCAATGGACGAGCCGACCGAAGAAATCATCTATGACGCCGACTTCGTCGAAGACGACAGCAATGGCTCCATCGTTCTTGGCTGGATGACGCATTGGTGGCTGACGGCCTGCGCGTTCGTGCGCCGTCGCCTCGCTGTTCGCGGTCCAGATCTGCCGGAAGAATACGATGTCCCTGTTATCGCGCCGAGCGGTGAAGGCCCGGCGATAGATGATGGCGTGAAGATCGAACCGGATTTTGATGACGACGTTTTCGGCGGGCAGAGCCAGCGTTCCGCATCCGTGCATGAAGCCGGCCCGGCAGCAGGTCCTGACGAGGATGACGATTATCCGTGGGAAGAGCCGGTCCAGCGTGTCGCGCAAGCAGCACAGCCGCAGGCGCGTACCACTGTGGCCCAGCCTGCCCAGGCCTCGCGGGTGGAAAATCCCTCGCCGCGGCCGCAGCCCGGCACTCGGGTGCGCCGTGAGGCACAGCCTTCGCTTCTGGGTGATGACGGTTTCGAACTACCCGCGCTTCATCTTCTGGCCGAGCCGAAGGCAACCGCGAAGGATCCCACGCTTTCCAAGGAAGCGCTGGAGCAGAATGCACGGCTTTTGGAAGGCGTTCTGGAGGATTTCGGCGTCAAGGGCGAGATCATTCATGTCCGCCCCGGTCCCGTTGTCACGCTTTACGAGCTTGAGCCGGCGCCGGGCATCAAATCTTCGCGCGTGATCGGACTTGCAGACGATATTGCCCGCTCGATGAGCGCGATTGCGGCTCGTGTTGCCGTCGTACCCGGTCGCAACGCCATCGGTATCGAACTGCCCAATTCAACGCGCGAGACCGTTTATCTGCGCGAGCTTCTCTCCAGCCGCGATTTCGAATCCGCAAAGGCCAAGCTGGCGCTATCGCTCGGCAAGACCATCAATGGCGAAGGCGTGATCGCGGACCTTGCCAAGATGCCTCACCTGCTGGTGGCTGGTACCACGGGTTCGGGTAAGTCGGTCGCGATCAACACGATGATCCTGTCGCTGCTCTACCGCATGACGCCGGAGCAGTGCCGCCTGATCATGATCGACCCGAAGATGCTGGAGCTTTCGGTCTATGACGGCATCCCGCATCTTCTGACGCCGGTTGTGACCGATCCGAAGAAAGCGGTGGTCGCGCTGAAATGGACCGTGCGGGAGATGGAAGACCGCTACCGCAAGATGTCCAAGGTCGGCGTTCGCAATATCGAAGGCTTCAATCAGCGCGTTACGGCCGCCAAGAAGAAGGGCGAGACCATCCAGCGCACCGTCCAGACCGGCTTTGATCGTGAAACGGGCGAAGCCATCTACGAGACGGAAGAGCTGGATCTGGAGCCGATGCCGTTCATCGTCGTCATCATCGACGAGATGGCCGACCTGATGATGGTCGCGGGCAAGGACATCGAAGGCGCGGTGCAGCGTCTGGCGCAGATGGCACGTGCCGCGGGCATACATGTAATCATGGCGACCCAGCGCCCGTCCGTCGACGTCATCACCGGTACCATCAAGGCCAACTTCCCGACGCGAATCTCCTTCCAGGTGACGTCGAAGATCGACAGCCGCACCATCCTTGGCGAACAGGGTGCAGAACAGCTTCTCGGCATGGGCGACATGCTCTACATGGCCGGCGGCGGACGCACCCAGCGTGTTCACGGCTCCTTCGTGTCTGATGGTGAGGTTGAGGAAGTTGTGGCCCATCTGAAACGTCAGGGCGCACCGGCCTATCTTGAAGCCGTCACCGAAGACGATGGCAGCGACGATGGTGACAGTGCAGGTGGCGGTGGCTCCACCGGAAACCTCGCCAATTCCGACGATCCCTATGATCAGGCGGTTGCAGTCGTGCTGCGCGACGGCAAGGCATCGACCAGCTATATCCAGCGCCGCCTCGGCATCGGCTACAATCGCGCTGCTTCCATCATCGAGCGCATGGAGCAGGAGGGCATCGTTGGTCCAGCAAACCATGCCGGCAAACGCGAGATCCTGGTCCCGACCGAGCAGGACGAAGTCTGAGGCGAGGGGCGCTGAAAAGGGGAACCGGCTGATGATGCAGCCGTTTCCTTCCTGAAGCCAAATTTCAGCCCAGTTGCGTTTGTATTCGCAACTATCAGATTCAGCATCCGGAGCGATCATGAACAAGACATCGAAGCTCAGCCGCACGATCCGCGCTTTTGCAGCTGCAATGGGGCTGGTGATGTTGGGGGCCGTGGCTGCGCCCGTCGCAGGGCACGCGCAGGGCAATGCGTCTTCCGCGCAGGCAATCGCCAATCATTTCTCGAGCGTGCGAACCATGACGGGTGAATTCGTGCAGTTTGGTCCGAGCGGCGAGCAGACGGGTGGCAAGTTCTATATCGAGCGCCCCGGAAAGGTACGCTTCGACTATGAAGCGCCTTCGAATGTCCAGGTGATCTCGGACGGCACTTCTCTCGTCGTGCAGAACCGCAAGCTGCAGACAGCCGATGTCTATCCGCTCGGCAAAACGCCTCTGAAGCTTCTGCTCGACCGGCAGATCGATTTGTCCGGAAGCAAGGTGCAAAGCGTGAAGCAGGATGACGAGCTGACGACGATCAAGCTTGCCGACAAGTCGGTATTCGGCGACTCGACCATCACCATGATGTTCGACAGCAAGTCCTACGAGCTGCGCCAGTGGACCATCACCGACGCACAGGGCAAGGATACGACGGTGATGATCTTCAACGTGCAGAATGGCGTGTCATTCGATCCCAGCACATTCGCAATCGATTATCGCAAGGTTAACCAGATGAACCGCAGGCGCAACTGACAATCCAGTCAGCAGCGGTTGTGGAAAGCTGAGCCCGCCCCGGTCTTCTGCCGCGGCGGGCTTGTCTTATGGAGCTGCAGCATTCATTTTCGCGCCTGACAAGAAGACCTAGATCAAGTTGGGGTGCGGATGCCGCTTCGAATTGCCACCTGGAACATCAACTCGGTGCGTCTGCGCTTGCCGCTTGTGCTGCGTTTCCTCGAGGAGCATCAGCCGGACGTGCTTTGCTTGCAGGAGACCAAGTGTCCCAACGACCAGTTCCCCACGGCCGCCTTCCGCAAGATCGGCTATGACCATGTCGCGATCCATGGCCAGAAGGGCTATCACGGGGTCGCAACCATTTCGCGCCGTCCAATGTCGGTTCTGGAGACGCGCACCTTTTGCGGCATAGAAGATTGCCGGCATCTGGCAACTTCGGTGGAGCTTGGCGGTCGCCGCATCCATTTGCACAATTTCTATGTACCCGCAGGCGGTGACGAGCCGGACCCGGAGGTCAATCCGAAGTTCAGGCACAAGCTCGACTTCGTGAAGGAGATGCATGACGTCCTGCCCTCCACCATTGCCGATACGGGCAGCATATTGGTCGGTGATCTGAATATTGCACCGCTGGAGGCCGATGTGTGGTCTCACAAGCAGATGCTGAAGGTGGTGAGCCATACGCCGGTGGAGACGGAAGGGCTGGAAGCCGTGCGCAAGGCAGGTGGCTGGGTCGACATCATGCGCCAGCATGTTCCGCCGGAAGAGAAGCTGTTTACCTGGTGGAGCTATCGCTCAAAGGACTGGGAAGCTTCCAACCGCGGGCGCAGGCTCGACCATGTGTGGTCCTCACCCGACCTCTCTCCGGTGTTGAAGAACATGACCGTGATCAAGGAAGCGCGTGGCTGGGAGCGCCCTTCCGACCATGTGCCGGTTATATCCGATTTCGATATCGGCTAGCGCTGCAAGCGGTTGGCCACTTCCTCGATCTGGCGCAGCATGGCCTGAAGATTGGCCGAAATGCGCCGGTGCAGGATTGCTGCGGTGTCTGGAAACTCTTCCAGTATTCGGCGGAACATGGAGCGGCTGAGGCGGAGCAGCTTCGTATCTTGTTCCGCAACGGCTTCCATGAGCCGCTGGCTTTCGGCAATCAGCGCGAACTCACCCAATATCGCGCCGCTGCCCTCAACAGAGACGCGTTCGCGCTTGCCGTCGCGCAGACGGTAGAGACCAATTGCGCCGCTGATAATTACAAAGGCGCAATCCGCAGGGGCACCCTCGGCATAGAGCTTTTTTCCAGCGGCGAGCGTGACAGTTTCCGCACCGAAGGCCATCAGGCGCAGCTGTTCGTGCGTGAAACCCTGAAAAAGTCTCACGCCGGACAGTACGCGAATATCATCGTCCAGCGCCATTCACCCGTCCCCAGCCCGTGCCTTGTCCAAGACGGATGATGCCCCCGCATCCGGTCTTCAAGGTACGAGCTTGTATCCGCCGCTTTCTGTCACAAGAATTTCCGCTTTGGAAGGATCGCGTTCGATCTTTTGCCGCAGGCGGTAGACATGTGTCTCCAGCGTGTGTGTCGTCACACCGGAATTGTAGCCCCAAACCTCTTCCAGAAGTACATCGCGTGTCACGACCTTCTGATCAGCGCGGTAGAGGAACTTGATGATGGCCGATTCTTTCTCGGTAAGGCGGATCTTGCCGCCGCGCTCGTCGATGAGAAGTTTCTGGCTGGGCTTGAAGGTGTAGGGGCCAACGGTGAACTTGGCGTCCTCGCTCTGCTCGTGCTGGCGAAGCTGCGCGCGGATGCGGGCCAGCAGCACGGCGAAGCGAAAAGGCTTTGTCACATAGTCGTTTGCGCCTGCTTCCAGACCGAGGATCGTGTCGGAATCGGTGTCTTGCGCGGTCAGCATGATGATCGGTGCCCGGAAGCCGCCCTTGCGCAGGATCTTTACCGCCTCGCGTCCATCCATGTCCGGCAGGCCGACATCCATGATGATGAGGTCCACCATGCCACTGCGGGCAGTGTTGATGCCCTTGGTCGCATTGGGCTCCTGGAGAAGATCGAACTCTTCGTAAAGTGCGAGTTGTTCCACAAGTGTGGCGCGAAGGTCTTCATCATCATCGACGATCAGAATGGTGCGTGGCGTCATATTGCTTCCCGTCAGTCCTCAAAGCTGATGTTGACCCTGCCCGCCAAATCGTAAACCTATCCCGGATGGAGCGGGTTGACGACGAGCGGTGCTGCCAAACTTTGCTTCCACCAAAGGATTATATGCGAGAAACAAAGGTTTGACAGGGGCATGGTGCATTCCACACCCATACGGGTTCACGCGCAGCCGGGCCAGCCCTCCCGCGGGATACTCAGTTACAATGGCATGACATTTTCGTGTGCGCTCGGTCGCGGTGGGATCACGGCCTTCAAACGGGAAGGCGATGGTGCCACACCACTTGCGCGTATGAGGGTAGTGGAAATCTTCTGGCGCGGCGACAGAACATCGCTGCCGGTGTGGCAGGCAGCGCTGCCGTCCCGGCTCATCCGCAGCGACATGGGCTGGTGTGATGCCCCTGCTGACGCCAACTACAACCGGCTTGTGCGTCTGCCCTTCAAGCCCAGTCACGAGACTATGCAGCGTGACGACCGGCTATACAATGTCGTCGTTGTTCTCGACTGGAATTTGCGGCCGCGAATGCGCGGTCGCGGCAGCGCCATCTTTCTCCATATTGCCCGTGAGGGTATGAAGCCGACCGAAGGCTGCATTGCCGTGGAGCCGTGGGTCATGCGACGGCTTCTGCCATTGCTGCATCCCGGTCGCAGCTTCGAGGTGGTACGCTGAGCCTTACCGCGCCATCGCGTGATATTCCTCGTTTGGTCGCATATCGACAGCGGACGCCATGCGGTTCGACATGTTGAAGAAGGAAGTGACCGCTGCAATGTCCCAGATGTCGCGATCGGTGAAGCCGACATCACGCAGCGCTTGCCGGTCGGCCTCTTCGATCCGGTCTGGTGTTTCGGTAAGCTTCACCGCGAAATCGAGCATGGCCTTCTGCTTCGGTTCAAGATCGGCTGCACGATAATTCATGACCAGCACCTCCCCCAGTGCAGGGTCGCCTGAGAGCTGTCGTACGGCAGCGCCGTGGGCAGTGAGGCAGTAATAACAGTGGTTCACGCTGGAAACCGCGACTGCAATCATCTCCCTTTCCAGCTTTGACAGCGACGAGTCGGCCAGCATCAGATCGTTATACATCTGTGCGAAGGTCGTCAGTTTTGCGTCGTTGAACGAATAGGCAGCCAGCACGTTGGGCACCATGCCGAGCTTGTCGCGGCATTTCTGGAAATAGGCCTGGTTTTCAGGCGAAAGTTGTGTTTCAGCCTCGATCGTCAGCGCGGTCACATTCTTCGTCATGATTAATTCACCTTTCAGAGGGAAGACCACATTGTAGATCAAGGTTCGCCGAGAGACATTGCCTCGTCAAACCATCCATATAAGGCTACGGTCAAAATCTATTGCGCTACGGAGGGATAATCCCGAATGAGCACTAAGGCATCCAAGGCAAAATTCACAAAAGCAAATTCCAGTATCGGTGAGGAGCGCTTGCGCGAAGCGATGGTGGCGCGCGCACCGTCCGAAGACCTGGCTGCCTATGACCGTAGCGATGTCGACCACGCGGTAAGGCTGGCGGCAGCCTGCCTTGCGGTGCACAAGCCCGGCGACAGCATCGTCGAGATCGAACCGGTCTCCGATATCCGCCACGAGGGCCGCGCGGTGACGACGATCACCGTCGTTAATGACAACATGCCGTTCCTGTTCGATTCGGTGCTCGGCGAGATCGCAGATTCAGGCGGTGAACCGATCCTGGTGCTGCATCCTGTCCTCCTTGTGCGTCATGACGCCCACGGCGTAAGTGAGGTGCTTGGCGATGCCTCGGTCAAGGCTGTGGCCGATGCAGAAAAGGTCAGTCTCATCCACGTGCATCTGCCGCGCCTTTCGGAAGAGGATTGCCAGGCACTCAAGGAGCGGCTCTGCCATATTCTGGCGCAGGTGCGTGCTGCGGTCACCGACTGGAAGCCGATGCTGGCGCGCCTCGACCAGGAGCTGACGCGCCTGCGTTATGCCCCTGTGCCCATCGAACAGGCCCAGCTTTCCGAAGCCATCGCCTTTCTGGAATGGCTGAGAGACGACAATTTCACTTTCCTCGGCATGCGCGAGTTCCGCTACACGGGCAATGAGGAAGAGGGCACGCTTGAGCGCTCGGACAAGAAGGGGCTCGGCATCCTGTCCGATCCGAAGGTGCTTGTGCTTCGTCGTGGCACCGAGGCCGTTTCGACGACACCGGAGATCCGCGCCTTCCTGCATGGTCCGGAGCCGATCATCGTCACGAAAGCCAATGCGCGGTCTGTCGTGCATCGGCGCATCTATCTTGATTATGTAGGCGTGAAGACCTTCGATGAGGAAGGCAAGCTGACGGGCGAGCTTCGCATCGTCGGACTGTTCACCTCCACGGCCTATACAAGTTCGGTCATGAAGATCCCCTATCTGCGCTCCAAGGCGCAGGCGGTGGTTCAGAAGTCCGGCTTCGCCCCCACCGACCATTCCGGCAAGGCGCTTATGAATGTGCTGGAATCCTATCCGCGTGACGAATTGTTCCAGATCCCGGTTCAGCGATTGCGCAAGCACGCCGAAGCCATTCTGGCGCTGGGCGAGCGGCCTCGGGTTCGCGCGCTCTACCGGGTTGACCAGTTCGACCGCTTCGTTTCCGTCATCGTGTTCGTGCCGCGCGACCGCTACGATTCACGCGTGCGCGCCGAGATTGGCGAGTATTTGAAGACGGTCTTCGAGGGGCGCGTCTCCGCGTATTATCCGGCCTTTCCGGAAGGCACGCTGGCGCGCGTTCACTTCATCATCGGACGATCCGGCGGCAAGACGCCTCGCATCGATGCCGAAACGCTGGAAGCCGGTATTCGCAAGATCGTGCGAACCTGGGATGACAGCCTGCGTTCGGCGGTCGAGGATACCGCGGCAGAGCCGGAAATCGCTTCCATCGCATCCGGTTTCCCCGATGATTACCGCAACAGCTTTTCGGCAGAGACCGCGTTGGTCGACGCCAAGCGCATTGCCGCGCTTTCGGCGGATAACGAGATCGAGATCGATTTCCACCGTCACGAGGATCAGGCCGAGAACCAGGCCGCACTTCGCATCTATCACTATGGCAAGCCGGTAGCGCTCAGCCGTCGTGTGCCGCTTCTTGAGAATATGGGCTTCCGTGTCATTTCCGAACGCACATTCGAGATGGGCGAGCGCGATGGCCAAACGGTCTTCCTGCACGACATGGAGCTTGAAAATGCTTTTGCCGGTTCCATCGATCTGGAAGATGACGGCAGCCTTTTCGAAAATCTCTTCCTTTCAGTGTGGCGCGGGCGGTACGACAACGACCCGCTCAACGCGCTGGGTCAGACCGCGCATCTGCGCGCCGAGGAGATCGCGGTGCTGCGCGCCTATAGCCGCTATCTGCACCAGGCGAGCATTCCGCAAAGCCAGGACTTCATTGCGGCGACACTCAATCGTTATCCGCAGGTGTCCTCACGCCTCTTCGAGCTGTTTGTCGCGCGCTTCGATCCGCAGGGCGTGAAGGAAGAGCGGGCAGCCGAGCTTGAAAAGGAAATCGAAGATCTTCTGCAGGATGTGCCGAGCCTTGATGACGACACGATCCTGCGGCGCATGCTCAACCTCATCCAGTCGACGCTGCGCACCAACTGGTTCGCGCTGAAAGACATGCCGGAAAACCGCTCGTTGGCGCTGAAATTCGATTCTCACAAGGTTGAAGGTCTGCCGCAGCCACGTCCGTGGCGTGAGATCTTCGTCTATGGGCCGGAAGTGGAAGGCGTTCATCTGCGCTTCGGGCCGGTTGCCCGTGGCGGCTTACGCTGGTCGGATCGTGCGCAGGATTATCGCACCGAAGTGCTGGGGCTGGTGAAGGCTCAGCAGGTGAAGAATGGTGTCATCGTGCCGGTGGGCGCGAAGGGTGGTTTTTATCCGCGCCAACTGCCGGAAGGTGGGGATCGGCAGGCCGTATTCGAGGCCGGTCGCGCGGCCTATGTTAATTTCGTTTCCAGCCTCCTGTCGCTCACCGACAATCTGGATGGCGACAAGGTCGTGCCGCCGCGCAATGTGGTGCGTCATGACGAGAACGATCCCTATTTCGTGGTTGCCGCCGACAAGGGCACGGCGACATTCTCCGACACGGCGAATGGCATCAGCCAGGACCACGGCTTCTGGCTGGACGATGCCTTCGCATCTGGTGGTTCTGCCGGTTACGACCACAAGAAGATGGGCATCACGGCGCGTGGAGCGTGGGAGGCGGTGAAGCGCCATTTCCGCGAGATGAACCGCGACATTCAGAACGAGCCATTCACTGCAGCCGGTGTCGGCGATATGTCGGGCGACGTGTTCGGCAACGGCATGCTCCTGTCGCCCTGCACCAAGCTGATCGCAGCCTTCGACCATCGCGACATCTTCATTGATCCGGACCCGGACACGAAAACAAGTTTCGAAGAGCGCCAGCGCCTGTTCGACATGGGCCGGTCCAGCTGGCAGGACTACGACCAGTCGAAGCTTTCCAAGGGCGGCATGATCGTCTCTCGCAGCCAGAAGAAGATCAAGCTGACGCCGGAAGCCGCTTTAGCCATTGGCTTTGAAGGCGAGGAAGGGTCACCGACGGAGATCATGCGCGCCATCCTGAAGGCGCCGGTGGACCTCATGTGGTTCGGCGGCATCGGCACCTATATTCGCGCGACCTCTGAAACCAATGCCGAGGTCGGTGACCGCGCAAATGATGCGATCCGCGTCACGGCACCGGAGGTCAAGGCCAAGGTGATTGGCGAAGGTGCCAATCTGGGTGTGACGCAGCTGGCTCGCATCGAGTTCAACAAGCATGGCGGGCGCGCCAATTCCGATGCCATCGATAATTCCGGTGGCGTGAATTCTTCCGACGTCGAGGTGAATATCAAAATCGCGCTGGCTGCAGCAATGCGCGCAGAGACACTGACGCGGGAGGCACGCAACAAGCTGCTTGCGCAGATGACGGAAGAAGTCGCCAAGCTGGTGCTTGAGAACAACTACCAGCAGACCTTGGCGATCTCGCTTGTCGAGCAGCGCGGGCTGTCAGAGCTTCCGCACCAGTCGCGGATGATGACGCTTCTGGAGCAGCGCGGCCTGCTCGACCGGGCGGTAGAGTTCCTGCCCGGGCCGCAGGAGATCTCGGAACGCGAAGCACGCGGCGAGCCGCTGACGCGCGCGGAGATCGGCGTTCTGCTGGCCTATGCGAAGATCGTTCTGTTCGATGAGCTGGTGGCCAGCGAAATCCCGGACGAAACACATTTCGAGGCCGATCTCTTCGGCTATTTCCCGAAGGAAATGCAGAAAAAATATGCCGAGGAAATCCGCGGCCACCGTCTGCGCCGCGAGATTATTGCCACCGAGCTTGGCAATGACGTGATCAATCGTGGCGGCCCAAGCTTCATCACACGTCTGCAGGACCGCACGGGCCGGTCGGCACCGCAGATCGTTGCCGCTTACGCGGTGGTGCGCGACGGTTTCGACCTGCGATCCCTGTTTGCCGCAATCGATGCGTTGGACAACAAGATCGACGGTGCGGCGCAGCTGAAGCTATACCAGCATGTCTGGCATCTTCTGCTCTCAGCCACCGCCTGGCAGCTCAAATATGCCTCCGAGGAGGCAAATGTGGGCGAGCGCATTGCGCGTCTGCAGGCTGCACGCAAGGAGTTGGAGCCGGCACTCGACCATCTGCTGCCGGCATTCCTCTCGAACCGAAGCGAAGAGCTTCGCGCGCAGTTCGTGGCTGACGGGGCACCAGAGGAACTGGCCAAGCGGCTGGCGAGCCTCAGCGTCATCGAGCTGGTGCCGGATATCATGCTGGCGGCGGAAAAGGCCGATACGAGCCTGACCCGTGCAGCACGAACCTTCTTCGGCATTTCGGAAGCGTTCCGCATCAGCCGTATCGAGGACGCTGCGCGCACAATCACGCCTGCCGACTATTATGATGGCCTGGCGCTTAATCGTGCGACCGAAATGATCGATGCCGCGCGCCGCGATGTGGCGGTGGCTGCTATCAGGGCCAATCCGGAAGCTGATGATCCTGCAGTGCTTTGGGTTGAGTCCGGCGGAGAGCGGGTGGCGCGGGTGCGCGACCGCCTCACATCGCTCATCGATACCGGTGACATCTCGGTCTCGAAGCTCACCGTCGCGTCCGGCCTCATGGCCGATCTGAGCATCTGAAGGTGAGTGCCACGGGTGGAGTGATCGAGCAAAAGCGGGTCTCGCGGCGCGGGATCTGGGGCTGGATGCTTTTCGACTGGGCGCAGCAACCTTTCCACACGCTCATCATCACATTTGTGTTCGCGCCCTATTTCGCCTCTGCCGTTGCGCCCAATGCGGCAGAGGGGCAGGAGCTTTGGGGGCTTGCGACAGGCGTAGGCGGTCTGCTTATTGCGCTGTCCTCGCCCATTCTTGGCGCCATCGCGGATGCGTCGGGACCGCGAAAACCGTGGATCGCCGTTTTCGCAATTATCGGCATTCTCGCCAATATGGCGCTTTGGTTCGCCGTACCGGACATGCAGCATCTTTGGCTCGTGCTGGTGCTCGTCTCGCTCGCCGTATTCGGCATGGAATTCGCGGCCGTCTTCAACAATGCGATGATGCCAGGGCTGGTGCCTCGCGAGGAGTTGGGGCGGCTATCGGGCTCGGCCTGGGGGCTTGGCTATCTGGGCGGACTGGTCTCGCTCATCCTCGTGCTCGGCTTCATGTCGGCCTCGCCGGAGACGGGGCGCACCCTTCTCGGCGTCGAACCGATCTTTGGTCTGGATGCTGCGGCACGTGAAGGCGACCGAGCGGCCGGGCCCCTGACAGGTCTTTGGTTCCTCGTCTTCGTCATCCCGATGTTCCTCTTCACGCCCGATCAGCCCCGCCGCGAGGCGGTCGCTGGTGCAGTGCGGGACGGGCTGCGTCAGCTGATGAACACGCTGAAAAGCCTGCCCTCGCAGCGCAGCTATTTCAGCTTTCTCGCCTCCTCCATGCTCTATCGCGACGCGCTCAATGCGCTCTATGCATTTGGCGGCATCTATGCTGCGGGCGTTCTCGATTGGTCGATCACGCAGATCGGCCTGTTTGGCATTCTCGCCAATATCACCGGTGCGATCGGTGCATGGGCTGGCGGGCGCATGGATCAGAGGTTCGGACCGAAATTCGTGGTCTCGATCTCGATCCTTGTGCTGTCTGCCTGCTGCCTGCTGGTCATCTCCACCACGCGTAGCGAGCTGCTTTTCGTGCCCCTTGGCACCACGGACAGTTCCGCGCCCGACATCGCGTTCTTCATTGCAGGCGGTTTCATTGGTGCTGCAGGCGGTGCGATTCAGGCGGCTTCGCGCACGCTTCTGGTCGATCAGGTGCCGCAGGAGCGGTTGACGGAAGCCTTCGGCCTCTATGCGCTGTCGGGCAAGGCCACGACCTTTATCGGACCGTTCGCGGTTGCCGCGGCCACGGCATTCTTTTCGTCGCGGCTTTTCGATCTGTCGGTCGAGGATGCACAGCGACTCGGCGTGACGCCCATTCTTCTGCTCTTCGTTCTGGGGCTGGTTCTGCTGCCCATGGTGCGGCAGCGGGTTGGCGACAGCTGAGGCGCCTTTTCGATTGTGCGCGAGCGTGGCACATTTCCATCCGATTACCGGGGAGCATTTTCAATGGCCGAGACTTTCGTAATCGCGCAGGGCGGAGGCCCGACCGCCGTCATCAATCAAACCGTTGTCGGTGCGACGCTGGAAGCCAAACGGCGCTATCCGGGTGCACGTGTGCTGGGCGCGCTTCATGGTGTACGCGGCATTCGCGATGGGAATTTCGTTACGCTTTCCGATCTGAGCGAGGATGAGCTGCGCGCCATCGCGGCCACGCCTAGCGCGGCTCTCGGATCGACCCGCGACAAGCCGGATGAGGCCTATTGCGCGCAAGTGCTCAAGGGGCTGGAAGCTGTTCGTGCGGATGCCTTCATCAATATCGGTGGCAATGACACGTCCGGCACGCAGGCCATTTTGCGGGATGCCGCGGGCGGCCGCATGACCTTCATGCATGCGCCGAAGACCATCGACAATGACCTGATGGAGAACGACCACACGCCGGGCTTCATCTCGGCTGCGGAATTCGTGGCCGGCGCCTTTCTGAGCGTGGATCTGGATTTTCGCGCGCTGCCGGGCGTCTATGTCGGCATTGTCATGGGGCGCCATGCCGGGTTCCTAACGGCTGCGGCTTCTGCCTGGGCAACGGACGAGACATCCGGCCCACATCTGACCTATGTACCGGAACGTGCTTTCGATCGCAGCCGGTTCATTGAAGATGTAAAATCGGTTCTTGCCACACATGGGCGCTGCATTGTCGCGATGTCGGAGGGTGTGTCCGATGGCAGCGGCAGGTCTCTCGTCGAAAGTCTCGTCCCGCCTGAAATGCTTGAGCGCGACGCGCATGGCAATGTCCGCCTTTCCGGCACAGATCTCGGACAGGCGGTGGAGCGGATGCTGGCGGAAGATCTGCCTGGTCAGCGCGCCCGCGTCGATACACTCGGCTATCTCCCCCGCGGGAATATCGCGACGATCAACGAGACGGATGCGCGCGAGGCCTTCGAAGCGGGGGCATTTGCCGTTGCCAGTGTCGAGCAGGGCGATGGCTCGGTCGCGCTGCAGTTCGATGGTATGCGAACCGCCTTGAAGCTGGTGCCGCTCGAAGCAGTGGCTGCGAAAACCCGCCACATGCCGGAGACCTACCTGGAGCCTGAAGCGAATAAGATTTCAGCCGAAGGACGGGAGTATCTGCATCGTCTCCTGCCGCGGAAATTCGAGGTGGGGCGGGTGTTTGTCTAGGAGCTAGACAAAGACCTGACGCTCTTTCTCCACGAGCTTCGAAATGAACTCGGCGACCTTCTGCACCCGGCGCGATGGGCGCATGGATTCGTGGTAGACGAGCCAGTAGTTGCGGCGGATGGGCTGGGTGAGGTTCAACTCCACGAGTTCGGGATGGTTGCGGGCGATGAAGCTGTGCAGGATGCCTATGCCGAAACCGGCACGCACCGCCTCCACCTGGCCGAGAGCCGAGGAAACGGAATAAGCTGCTTCCCAGCCTTCATAGATCTCGGTGGCATAGTCGAGCGTTCGACTGATGATGAGGTCGGGCACATATCCGACAAGCCGGTGGTCTTTCAGCTCTTCAACCTTTGTGGGCGCCGGGTTCTCTTCGAGATATGCGCGTGAGGCATACAGGTTGAGCGTGTAGTCCACCAGCTTCTGCGCGACGAGGCGACCTTCCGTCGGACGTTCGACCGTGATTGCAATATCGGCTTCGCGGCGCGAGAGCGAAAAGGAACGGGGGACCGGGACCAGTTGCACCGACAGACCCGGATGCTGCGCGGTAAGGTGTCCAAGACGCTGTGCCAGATAGGCGACGCCGAAGCCGTCGGGCGCGCCAATGCGCACCGTGCCTGAAACCGCTTCTCCCTCACCGCCCAATTCCGCTCGGGCAGCGATCATGTCGGCTTCCATGCGCTCTGCCGATTCCATCAGGCGCTCGCCGGCTGGCGTCAGCTCCGATCCAGTGGTCAGTCGATGGAAGAGCTGTGTGCCCAGCGACTCTTCAAGTGCAGCGACCCTGCGGGAGACGGTCGCGTGATTGAGGCCCAGGCGTTTAGCGGCGCCCAGGATTTGCCCCGCGCGCGCGACAGCCAGAAAAATCCTCACATCATCCCAATTCATGGACGCTCCTCCCGTTAAGCGTTTTATGCACGCGACATATTATTGCGCATTTAATTTTTGCACAACGGCTTGTTTTCCGCGCGCGTTGCTTTTGCTGTGTGGAGCGGAGAAAATGAAGGCGAATTAAAAGGTATCCCGCATCTCCCGGCGCGGTGCCTGCCGCCGGACCGCACTGGCGGGTAACATGAACGCAGGACGCGATTTGGAGGCATCCAGTGGAAGAATACGGGCATTTTATCGGTGGCAAGCATGTGGCTGGCAAAAGCGGGCGCAGCCAGGATGTAATGCAGCCCATGGACGGCACGGTACGCGCGAAAGTGGCGCTGGCTTCGGCAGCCGAGCTGCGTGAGGCGGTGGAGAATGCCAAGGCAGCTCAGCCAGCCTGGGCGGCGACCAATCCGCAGCGGCGCGTACGTGTTCTGCGAAAGTTTTTGGAGCTTGCGCATCGCGATTATGACGATTTGGCCGAGCTTCTGGCACGCGAGCATGGCAAGACGATCCCCGATGCGAAGGGGGATCTTCAGCGCGGTCTCGAGGTTGTCGAGGTCTGCCTCGGTGCACCGCATATGATGAAGGGTGAATATACCGAAGGTGCCGGTCCGGGCATTGATGTCTATTCCATGCGCCAGCCGCTTGGCGTGGTGGCCGGTATCACGCCCTTCAACTTTCCCGCAATGATTCCGCTTTGGAAGATTGCTCCGGCCATTGTCTGCGGTAACGCCTTCATCCTGAAGCCGTCGGAGCGCGATCCGGGCGTGCCGATGAAGCTTGCAGAGCTTTTCATCGAAGCCGGTCTGCCTGAAGGTGTTTTGAATGTGGTCAACGGCGACAAGGAGGCGGTTGACGCCATTCTTGATGATCCGGACATCAAGGCTGTCGGCTTTGTCGGCTCCACGCCGATCGCGCAATATATCTACAGCCGTGCAGCCGCTACCGGCAAACGCGCGCAGTGCTTTGGCGGCGCGAAGAACCATCTCATCATCATGCCGGATGCCGACATGGACCAGACCGTGGATGCGTTGATTGGCGCGGGTTACGGCTCGGCGGGCGAGCGCTGCATGGCCGTCTCCGTCGCGGTGCCGGTGGGCGAGGAAACTGCAAACCGGCTCGTGGAAAAGCTCATCCCGCGGGTGGAGAGCCTCAAGGTTGGCCCGTCCACCGACAGCTCGGCCGATTTCGGCCCGCTGGTAACAGCCGATGCGCTGGAGCGGGTGAAGAACTATGTCGATCTGGGCGTGAAGGAAGGCGCAAAGCTCGTCGTGGACGGCCGCGACTTCAAGATGCAGGGCTATGAGAACGGCTACTATATGGGCGGCTGCCTCTTTGACAATGTCACGCCCGACATGCGCATCTACAAGGAAGAGATCTTCGGGCCTGTTCTTTCGGTGGTGCGTGCGAAGAACTATGAGGAAGCGCTGGCGCTCCCCAACGACCACGAATACGGCAATGGTGTCGCGATCTTCACCCGCGATGGCGATGCGGCGCGAGACTTCGCGGCTCGGGTTGATGTGGGCATGGTCGGTGTGAATGTGCCGATCCCGGTGCCAATTGCCTATTACACTTTCGGTGGCTGGAAAGCGTCTGCCTTCGGCGACCTGAACCAGCACGGACCCGATGCCTTCCGCTTCTACACGAAAACGAAGACGGTTACTTCGCGCTGGCCTTCCGGGGTGAAGGATGGAGCGGAGTTTGTCATCCCGACCATGAACTGAGAAAGCCGGCTCCTCCCGGGAACTTGTAGCCCTGCCTCCTCCGGAGGCGGGGCTTTTCTTCTTTGGCCAGCCGTTTCGATGCAGTGTGAGCCGCAGATCCGAAGCGTTGCGCAGCTGCAACTCTCATTAATGTGAATGCCGTGGATACAAGGGCGAGGGAACGCCTGTGCCGCGAATCCGTTACCTCCCGGACAAGACGCTAAAAAAGCGTGAATGATTGAGCGATGCCCCGTCAGACGACCGACGAGGTGGCAGGAGGTACAAAATGATTAAGGCCATGAAAGCCGGCTTCGGCTTGACGGCGCTTGCCGCCGTCGCACTCTTCACCGGATCGCAGCAGGCTACCAGTGAGGCGAGCGTTTGCGCGCCACGTGACGATCTGGTCAACCAGCTCGGCCTTCAGTTCAACGAAAGCCAGAAGGCTGTCGGTATGCTGGGTGCGGAAGCGGTGATGGAAGTCTTCACATCCAGCCAAGGCAGCTGGACGATACTCACGACCGATGTGAATGGTAACAGCTGCATCATGGCCGCCGGAGAGGGCTGGGACGACAACTTCTCCACACTCGTGGGGCAGGGCGTCTGAGGACTGAATTGCCCCGATCCGCTCAAGCACCTGGTGCTTCAGATGCGCGCTGCGGCTTCGGCGTTTCGCCGAAGCAGGGTCACGAGCTGATCCGCAGCCTTTGCCGCTTCGCGTTCGTCCCCATCAAGAATGGCCTGGATAACGTGGATATGTTGCTCTGCCGCAGGAGCAAGACCTGAATCCGCTTGAAAGCGATACCAGAAGCGTCGGCTATGGGTCTGCAGAGGTGCAGCGGCGCGTGCTGCGTGCGGATTGTCTGATGCCAGCGCCATAGCTTCATCCACCTCACGATCTGCTTCTAGAAAAGCCATGGCATTGCCTGCCACGGTCGCCTTCTGCATGCGTAGCGCTGCATGGCGGAATTGTGCCGCCAGATCTGCCGTCACGAAACGGGCTGCAGACTTTGCCAGCGTCACCTCCAGCCCGCGTCGGGCATCAATAACCTTCAGCCAGTCACTGGCATTAAGCGGGGCGATAGCGAGCCCGGCGCGCGGCCTGACCTCCACCAAACCTTCCCATGACAGTCTCTGAATGGCTTCCCGCACCGGGGTCCGCCCGAGTTTCAGGACATCGATGAGTGCGCCTTCCGTGGTGACAGTACGCGGTGGAAGTTCCAACGTGACGATCATTTTCTCCAACGCGCGATAAGCACGCATTGCGGCAGGTTCCGTGGTCGGTGGCGCGAAGGGAATCATTTGAGTCCTTGTTGATATATCTGACCCCTTCATAGCTGGTGCGGCTTCCCAAGCACCAGCATGTTCGAGATATATCAACAGAGTTATGCGCAACAACGATTGTAGCGGTGGCGGGATTGCAGTCAGGGCGTGCCATGCGGCGCTTTAAGTGCTGCATTAACTGTCTCCCGCAACACAAGTCTCTTGCAGCCCAGGGGTCGGATGGGCAGCAATGGAATATCAGAGGACGGGAGTGCGGATGAGGTCATCTGCAAGCAGGTGAGGGGGGAGCCAAGTGGCTGAAAACATCGTGGTGCTCGGCGGCGGCATAATCGGCGTCAATGTGGCTGCGCATCTTGCCGAAGCCGGGCAGAAGGTTCTGATTGTCGATCGCTCCGGTATCTGCGAGGAAACGAGTTCAGGAAATGCTGGTGCCCTGGCTTTTGCGGATGTGCTGCCACTTTCGCAGAAGGGCATGATGGGGCAGGTGCCGCGCTGGCTGTTTGACCCGCTCGGTCCCTTTGCAATTCCACCGGCATACGCTCTGCAGATCGCGCCTTGGTTGGTTCGCTTTCTCATCGCAAGCAGACCTCAACGCTATGAAAGCGCACTGGCGGCGCAGGCTTCCCTGATGAAGCTTTCCGCCAAAGCCTGGCCAGACCTGCTCAAGCGCGCGGGCAGCATCGACATGCTGCACAAAGAGGGCAGTCTCGAGCTTTACACGAGCGAGGCCGCGTTCAAGGCTTCGCTCCCGGGTTGGGACGCCCGCGCGAAATGCGGAATCTCGTTCACTCATGTCGAGGGGGCCGAGCTCGAAGCCATTCAACCGGGGCTTGCGCCGTTCATAAAGCGCGGCACCTATGTTCCTGGCTGGTACACGGTTGCCGATCCGCGTCAGGTGGGACAGCGGGTGTGGGCGCATGCGGAGGCTCATGGTGCGCGGTTCCTGCCCGGAGAGGTTGCCACGATAACGCGTGAGGGCGATAGCCTGCGGCTTAGCTTCACGGATGGACGCAGTGTTGATTGCCGGAAAATTGTCGTGGCGGCCGGTGCCTATTCCCGAAAATTTGCCAGACTGTTCGGCGACACGATCCCGCTCGAGACGGAGCGGGGTTATAACACCACGCTTCCCCTTGATGCGTTCCCCATTGCCAAGCAACTCATCTTCGGCGGGCACGGCTTCATTGTTTCTCCCCTTGCTACCGGCATCCGGATCGGTGGAGCGGTGGAGCTTGGCGGGTTGAAGCGTCCGCCAAATTATGCACGTGCGCAGGCAATGCTGGAGAAGGCCTCGCGCTTTCTGCCCGGCCTGAAGCGCGAGGGAGGGCGCCAGTGGATGGGCTACCGTCCGTCATTGCCGGATTCGCTGCCGGTGATCGGCCGTTCACGCCGCGATCGCGACGTGGTCCTGGCGTTCGGGCATGGTCATCTTGGGCTCACACAAGGGGCGGCAACTGGAAAGATCGTGCGCAGCCTTGTTCTTGAGGAAGCGCCGCCGGTTGACCTCTCTGCGTTCAGTCCGCAGCGGTTCTGATCGTTTCTCAAGATCAGTGGAAGTCTCGGATTGCATTGGTGTTTCATGTACTCACCAAGTGCCCAGACAAGGTTTGCCCTGCTGCATGGGAGTGGCATGAGATGCGTATGACCGTGAATGGTGTACGGGAGAATCTGTCCGCGCCGTAACACCGTTGCCGAAGAACTTGAGTGCGCGCAAGAATAGTGCGCGGTTAGCGCCTCTATTCGGGGATTGTTCGAAAATTTGAAAAAAATCTGGCCTTCAACACAAGGACATTGCACAGTGCGGGTGATAGCCTCCCCGCCACGGTTAAGCCACAATGCGGGCATGGCACGATAAACAAGGTCGCAGGAAAAATATTGGACCAAGAGAAGTCCGACCAGGCGACCAGGGAACAACAATTACGTAGCGGCTTCACCTCAAGCCGCTCAGGGGAGATACGCGAAATATGGAATATTTCGTCCAGCAGCTTATCAACGGGCTGACGCTGGGTTCCATCTATGGTCTCATCGCCATCGGCTACACGATGGTGTACGGCATCATCGGCATGATCAACTTCGCCCACGGCGATATCTTCATGATCGGCGCGTTCATCGCGCTGGCGATGTTCCTCATTCTGACCAGTGTACTCGGCTTCGCCTTCCTGCCGCTCGTTCTGCTCATCGTGGTGATCGTCGCCATGATCTTCACCTCCGCCTGGGGGTGGACGGTTGAACGTCTGGCCTATCGGCCCTTGCGCGGTTCGTTCCGCCTTGCGCCCCTGATCACGGCCATCGGCATGTCGATCGTTCTGCAGAACTTCGTGCAGATCACGCAAGGTGCCCGCGTCAAGCCGCTGCCGCCGCAGATCCAGGGTGGCATCACCTTGATGGAAGGCAACACGGAAACCGGCGCCATTGTCGTCCAGCTTTCCTACATGCAGATCATCATCATCCTGACGACGCTCGTGCTGATGGCTGGTTTCACCATGCTCATCAATCGCACCTCGCTGGGTCGCGCGCAGCGCGCCTGTGAGCAGGATCGCAAGATGGCGGCCCTTCTGGGCGTCAATGTCGACCGCACGATTTCGCTGACCTTCGTGATGGGCGCCGCACTTGCTGCCGTTGCCGGTCTCATGTTCCTGCTGCTTTACGGTGTGATCGACTTCTATATCGGCTTCCTTGCCGGCGTTAAGGCGTTCACCGCGGCTGTTCTTGGTGGCATCGGCTCGCTTCCCGGCGCGATGCTCGGTGGCCTGCTGATTGGCCTGATCGAAGTGTTCTGGTCAGGCTATTTCACGGTTGAGTACAAGGACGTTGCCGCGTTCTCGATCCTCGCGATCGTGCTCATCTTCCTGCCATCCGGCCTGCTAGGCCAACCCGAAGTGGAGAAGGTGTGATGGCTGGACCTGCAAAGAATGTACCGGCGGACATCCAAAAGCCCGCCGGAGCTCAAGCCAAGGCAGAAGCGCGCCGCGACGGCACGCAACCGCCTGTTCCAACCGGAAAGACCATGCAGGATTCGTTGCGTGATGCGCTGACGGCTGCCGTTCTGGTTGGCGTGCTTGGCCTGTTCTTCATCAATGTGCGCACGGACATCGCACCGGGTGGGCTGGACGTTACCACTCGCTGGGTGGCGTGGTTCGTCTCGATCCTGATTGCGTTTGCCGGGCGGCTGGCGCTCAACGTCTTCGTGTTCAATGCGCGCAAGCCCGCAACGGAAACACTGGGCAAGAAGGTCGCCGCACTCGGCAATGCAGCACCGGGAACAGGCAAGTGGCTCCTGCGCGGGCTTTTCATCTTCGCCTGTATCCTGCCTTTCTTCTTCACGATGCTCTTCCCGGGTCGCGACCGTCAGTTCATTGATCTGGCGATCCTGATCATGACCTACATCATGCTCGGCTGGGGTCTGAATATCGTGGTGGGGCTCGCGGGCCTTCTCGATTTGGGCTACGTCGCCTTCTACGCCGTGGGTGCCTATTCCTTCGCGCTTCTGGCCCAGTATTTCGACTTCATCGGCTTCTGGGTGGCACTGCCGCTTGCCGGTCTTCTGGCCGCGGTCTGGGGTATGGTGCTTGGTTTCCCGGTGCTCAGACTTCGGGGCGACTACCTGGCCATCGTCACGCTGGCCTTTGGTGAGATCATCCGCGTCGTGCTGTTGAACTGGTATGAATTTACCGGCGGTCCTGACGGCATTTCGGGCATTCCGAAGCCAACCTTCTTCGGTCTGGAACTGAAACGTGGCGAGGGTGGATTTGCCGACTTCTTCGGCATTGCCTATGACCCGATCCACCGGTTCATCTTCCTCTATTACATCATCTTCGCCCTCGCGCTCCTGACGAACTTCGTCACGATGCGACTACGGCGACTGCCTATCGGTCGTGCCTGGGAAGCGCTGCGTGAAGATGAGATCGCCTGCCGTTCACTTGGCATCAACACCCGCAACACGAAACTGACCGCCTTCTCGATTGGCGCGATGTTTGGTGGTTTCGCCGGGTCGTTCTTTGCAACGCGCCAGGGCTTCATCTCGCCGGAGAGCTTCACCTTCCTGGAATCGGCCATCATCCTTGCCATCGTGGTTCTGGGTGGTCTCGGGTCGCAGGTGGGCGTGGTCATTGCCTCGGTCGTCATGATCGGTGGCATTGAGATGCTGCGTAATCTCGGTTTCCTCAGCCAGGTGTTTGGTCCCGGCTTCGATCCGGTCCAGTACCGCATGCTGATCTTCGGCCTCGCCATGGTTCTGATCATGGTCTGGAAACCGCGCGGGCTTGTCTCGACGCGTGAACCTTCGGCTGTTCTCAAGGAGAAGAAGAAGATCGGCGCTGACATGGTTGCACAGGGTGAGGGTCACTGATGAACGCGATGACGGGAAAGAAAGCGCCCGAGGGCGCAGCGCTTCGTCGTTGGGAGCAGGACCCTGTTCTCTCGGTGGAGCATCTGACGATGCGATTCGGCGGACTGGTCGCAGTCGGCGACCTCTCCTTCGATGTGGGGCGGGGTGACATCACCGCCCTGATCGGGCCGAATGGCGCGGGCAAGACCACGGTCTTCAACTGCGTGACCGGCTTCTACAAGCCGACCGAAGGACGCATCATCATGCGTCACGGTCCGGGGCGACAGGACGATACGGTGAAGACGGTCACCGACAGCGGTCTGCGCTTCCATAAGGAGGGTGGCCAAGGGGTTTATCTTCTGGAGCGGATGCCCGACCATGAAATCTCGCACAAGGCTAAAGTGGCGCGTACCTTCCAGAATATCCGCCTGTTTGGCGGCATGACCTGCCTGGAAAACCTGCTCGTTGCGCAGCACAATCCGCTGGTGGTCGCGTCAGGCTTCTCCATCGGCGGCATTCTTGGACTGCCGAGCTACAAGAAGGCGGAAGAAGAGGCGATCGAGAAAGCCGTCTACTGGCTTGAGCGCACGCATCTCATCGACCGCGCCGACGATCCGGCGTCCGATCTTCCCTATGGTGCACAGCGCCGTCTGGAGATTGCACGCGCCATGTGCACCGGGCCCGAGCTTCTGTGCCTGGACGAGCCTGCAGCCGGTCTGAACCCGCGTGAATCCGCCGAGCTCAACGAGCTGCTGCGCTATATCCGCGACGAACATGGTACCTCGGTGCTGCTGATCGAGCACGATATGGGCGTCGTGATGGAGATCTCCGATCACATCATCGTCCTGGATTACGGTGTGAAGATTTCGGACGGTACGGCCGACGAGGTGAAAGCCGATCCGAAGGTGATCGCCGCCTATCTTGGCGTGGATGACGAGGAAGAGATTGACGTTCCCGAAGTCCTGGAGGACGTGAAGGAAGTCGTCGAGGAGCATGAAGAACAGGTTCATGCCTCGTCGGATGTTCCGGAAGTTCAGGAAATCGTCATTGCCGATGCCGGGAATTATCCGGGTCGTCAGCCGCTTGGGACCATCAATCCTCCGGCCTCTGGCGCCAACAACCTGACCCGCATCAAGGGTATCGGTCCGCAGAACGAGCGCAAGCTGAACGCGCTTGGCATCTGGACCTTCGGGCAGATTGCAGCCTGGGGGCAGGAAGAGGTCGAGTGGGTCGGCTCCTACCTCGCGTTCCCCGGTCGTATCGAGCGGGAGGGATGGGTAAGCCAGGCCCGTGTTCTGGCCGAAGGCGGAGACACGGAATTCTCCAAGCGCGTCGATGGAGGCAAGGTTTCGTCCAGCCGCCCCGGTCGTGGTGCGGCCAAGAACAATAATGGAGGCAAGGTATGACGAACGCGGCAGATACATTGCTTTCGGTCCGCGGCGTCGAGACCTATTACGGAAAGATCTGCGCCTTGCGCGGCGTGGATCTTGAGGTGCATCGCGGAGAGATCGTGACGATGATCGGCGCCAATGGTGCCGGGAAGTCCACTCTCATGATGACGATCTGCGGCAATCCGCAGGCGCGCACCGGACAGATCATCTATGACGGTGTGGACATCACTTCGATGCCCACCCACGAGATCATGCGCATGAGCATCGCCCAGTCTCCAGAAGGGCGACGCATTTTCCCGCGCATGACCGTGATGGAAAATCTGCAAATGGGCGCTTCGCTCGTCGACCCGAAGCACTTCAAGTCGGACCTGGAAAAGGTGTTCACCCTTTTCCCGCGTCTGAAGGAGCGTCAGCATCAACGTGGCGGCACGCTATCGGGTGGCGAACAGCAAATGCTGGCCATCGGACGCGCGCTCATGAGCCGGCCGAAGCTTCTGCTTCTGGACGAGCCATCGCTTGGTCTGGCACCACTGATCGTGAAGCAGATCTTCGATGCCATTCGCGAACTGAACGAGACCGAGGGGCTGACCGTATTCCTGGTGGAGCAGAACGCATTCCATGCGCTCAAGCTCGCCCATCGCGGCTATGTGATGGTCAATGGCAACATCACGATGAGCGGCACGGGGCAGGAACTTCTCAAGAAAGAAGAAGTACGTGCAGCCTATCTTGAAGGAGGGGCACACTGATGGACGGCAATGCAAACGGTCTCATCTGGGAAGTTTCCATCTGGGAATTCGTCTTCGTCACCGTGCTTTTGGCAGGCGGTGCCGCCTATCTGACCGGAAAGGCAGTGGCGAGCGCCTGGCAGCCCAATCTGCAGCTTGCAGCCTATGTGTTGCTTCTTGGGCTTGCGACGCGCTTCATCCATTTCGCGCTCTTCAACGGCACGCTTTTGTCGCCATACTATTACATCGTTGATGTACTGGTGCTTATGGCGATTGCCTTCTTTGGCAAGCGAATCACACGGGCGCGGCAGATGAGCACGCAGTACAGTTTTCAATATTCGCGAAGCGGTCCGATCAACTGGACGAAGAAAGCCGCCGCGGATTCATGATTAACCAGAACAATAGCTTCACTTCGCGTCAGAATTGAGCTTTGATGCTGGTTAAGCGGGTGCAAACCCGCGCGGCAGAACCGGAAAGCCGAACACCATTTCCGGACAGCTGTGGGAACATCAGGTGTTAAAGGGAGATACCATGAAAAGAGCACTTCTGGCTGGCGCAGCGCTTAGCCTTGTGATGACGGGGTCCGCTTGGGCCGAAATCGTAATCGCGACTGCTGGTCCGATGACGGGGCAATACGCTTCCTTCGGCGCGCAGATGAAGGCCGGTGCCGAGCAGGCCGTTGCCGATATCAATGCGGCTGGCGGCGTGAATGGCGAGCAGCTCGTTCTTGAAGTTGGTGATGACGCCTGCGATCCGAAGCAGGCTGTTGCCGTTGCAAACCAGTTTGCCGGTCAGGGCGTGGCATTCGTGGCAGGTCACTTCTGCTCGGGCTCCTCGATCCCTGCTTCCAGCGTTTACGCTGAAGAAGGCATCGTGCAGATCACGCCGGCTTCGACCAATCCGAAGTTCACCGACGAGCGTCCGGGCGACGGCGTATTCCGCGTCTGCGGCCGTGACGACCAGCAGGGTGAAGTGGCCGGCAATTTCCTCGTCGAGAATTTCGGTGACAAGAAAGTGGCCTTCGTTCACGACAAGACCGCCTATGGCAAGGGCCTGGCCGACGCGACCATGGCTGCCTATGAGGCTGCCGGTGGCAAGCCAGCTCTCTACGAAGCCTACACCGCTGGTGAAAAAGACTACACCGCGCTTGTTTCCAAGCTGAAGCAGGAAGGCATCGGTGTTCTCTATGTGGGCGGTTATCACACCGAAGCTGGCCTCATGGCACGCCAGATGCGCGAGCAGGGCATGGATACGGTTCTCGTTTCCGGTGACGCTCTCGTGACCGACGAGTACTGGGCCATTACCGGTGATGCCGGTGAAGGCACCCTCATGACCTTCTCTCCGGATCCACGCAAGAACGAAGTTGCAAAGCCGGTTGTTGAAGCTCTTGAAGCTGCTGGCAAGACCACCGAAGGCTACGCGCTCTACACCTACGCAGCCATCCAGACCTGGGCAAAAGCTGCCAATGATGCTGGTTCTGTAGAGTATGACGCAGTGGTCAAGGCGCTCAATGAAGGCACCTTCGACACCGTTCTGGGCGAACTCTCCTTCGACGAGAAGGGCGACGTGACCCTGCCGGGTTACGTCTTCTACGAGTGGAAAGACGGCAAGTACGACTATCTCCAGCAGTAGTCCTTGCTAATATTCGCAAGAAAGCGGCCCGGCAGAAATGCCGGGCCGTTTTTCTTTGCGTTCGCAACCACTCCATAGGGGCAATGCGCAAAGATATGCTCATTTGGGACCTCACCTTGCGATATATGCGTTTGCGCTGCAGCAATCGGCGCGCTAACAAATGCGTGGCGTTTCGCGGGGGAGGAGTGACGCTGAACATCTTCCCCGGTGAAATGCACGTAATAATGTTTCCCTCACCGGAGTATGCCAGTGCAGATCAAGAAGCTTCTCGTCGCAAATCGTTCTGAAATTGCCATCCGCGTTTTTCGCGCTGCCAACGAGATGGGCATTAGAACGGTCGCGATATGGGCGGAAGAGGATAAATACTCACTGCACCGGTTCAAAGCCGACGAGTCCTACCAAGTGGGGCGTGGGCCGCATCTGGAGAAGGATCTCGGGCCCATCGAAAGTTACCTTTCGATCGAAGAGGTGATGCGGGTTGCCAAACTTTCAGGCGCCGATGCCATTCATCCCGGTTACGGGCTGCTCTCTGAAAGCCCGGAATTTGCGGAAGCCTGTGCCGAAGCCGGCATCACGTTCATCGGGCCGAAGCCAGAGACGATGCGCCGCCTCGGCAACAAGGTGGCCGCGCGCAATCTCGCCATCGAGGTGGGTGTGCCGGTGGTCCCGGCCACCGAGCCGCTGCCGGACGATATGGCTGTGGTGCGCCAGATGGCCGATGAGATCGGATATCCGGTCATGCTCAAGGCCTCCTGGGGTGGAGGCGGTCGCGGCATGCGCGCCATTCGCAAGGCCGAAGATCTCGAACGCGAGGTGATGGAAGCCAAGCGCGAGGCAAAGGCCGCCTTCGGCAAGGACGAGGTCTATCTGGAAAAGCTCGTCGAGCGCGCTCGCCATGTGGAAGTGCAGGTGCTGGGCGACACGCATGGTAATGCCGTGCATCTGTTCGAGCGTGACTGCTCCATCCAGCGTCGCAACCAGAAGGTCGTTGAGCGGGCGCCGGCTCCTTACCTCGACAACGCCAAGCGGGAAGAACTCTGCGGCTATGCGCTGAAGATCGCGCAGGCAACCAACTATATCGGCGCAGGCACGGTCGAGTTTCTGATGGATGCCGACACCGGCTCCTTCTACTTCATCGAGGTCAATCCGCGTATCCAGGTTGAGCATACGGTCACCGAAGAAGTGACCGGCATCGACATTGTAAAGGCGCAGATCCGCATTCTCGAAGGCCAAGAGATCGGCAACGGCAACACCGGCGTTCCGGTTCAGTCGGAGATCAAGCTTAACGGTCACGCCCTGCAGTGCCGCATCACCACGGAAGACCCCGAGCAGAATTTCATTCCCGATTACGGACGTATCACCGCCTATCGCGGTGCGACCGGTTTCGGCATCCGTCTCGACGGTGGTACGGCCTATTCGGGCGCGGTCATCACCCGCTTCTACGATCCGCTTCTGGAAAAGGTGACGGCCTGGGCGCCGACGCCGGAAGAGGCAATCCTGCGCATGGACCGTGCGCTGCGCGAATTCCGCATTCGCGGTGTCGCCACCAATCTGACCTTCCTTGAGGCGATCATTCGCCATGAGAAATTCCGCAACAACACCTACACGACGCGTTTCATCGACACGACGCCGGAACTGTTCGATCAGGTGAAGCGCCGCGACCGTGCGACCAAGCTCTTGAACTATCTGGGCGATGTTACGGTCAACGGTCATCCGGAGGCGCGCGACCGTCCGCGGCCCAAGGCGGATGCGGCTGCGCCGATCGTGCCCTATCTCAATGGCCCGGTCCCTGACGGCACCAAGCAGATTCTGGATGAGCGCGGCGCGGAAGGCTTCGCCAAGTGGATGCGTGAGCAGAAGCGCGTTCTGGTAACCGACACCACAATGCGCGACGGGCATCAGTCGCTTCTGGCCACGCGCATGCGCACACATGACATAGCGCGCATTGCGCCTGTCTATGCCCGAGCACTGCCCGAGCTTTTGTCGCTGGAATGCTGGGGAGGTGCGACCTTTGACGTTTCCATGCGCTTTCTGCAGGAAGACCCTTGGGAGCGTCTGGCGCTTGTGCGTGAAGGTGCACCAAACCTGCTTCTGCAGATGCTTCTGCGTGGCGCAAACGGCGTTGGCTACACCAACTACCCAGACAATGTGGTCAAGCTCTTCGTGGAGAAGGCGGCTGAAGGCGGCATCGATCTTTTCCGCGTCTTCGACTGTCTGAACTGGGTCGAAAATATGCGTGTGGCGATGGATGCTGTGCGCGAGAGTGGCAAGCTCTGCGAAGCGACCATCTGCTACACCGGCGACATCCTTGATCCGGAACGCTCGAAATATGACTTGAAATATTATGTGGGCATGGCGCAGGAGCTTGAGGCGGCCGGTGCGAACATAATCGCCGTGAAGGACATGGCCGGCCTGTTGAAGCCGAATGCCGCGCGCGCGCTCTTCAAGGCCCTGCGCGAGGCGACGGATCTGCCATTGCACTTCCACACGCATGACACATCTGGCATTTCGGCGGCGACTGTTCTTGCGGCTGTCGAGAGTGGCGTGGATGCGGTGGATGCGGCCATGGACGCGCTTTCGGGCAATACGTCCCAGCCATGCCTCGGCTCCATTGTCGAGGCGCTCAAGGGCGACGAGCGGGATACGGGTCTCGACCGCGAGTGGGTGCGCCGCATTTCCTTCTATTGGGAAGCCGTGCGCAACCAATATGCGGCCTTCGAAAGCGACCTTAAGGGCCCTGCTTCGGAAGTCTATCTGCACGAGATGCCGGGCGGTCAGTTCACCAATCTCAAGGAGCAGGCACGTTCGCTTGGGCTTGAGACCCGCTGGCACGAGGTGGCGCGTGCCTATCACGACGTCAACATGATGTTCGGCGATATCGTTAAAGTCACGCCGTCGTCCAAGGTCGTTGGCGACATGGCGCTGATGATGGTCAGCCAGGACCTGTCGGTCGAGGAGGTCGTTGATCCAAGGAAGGACATTGCGTTCCCCGACTCGGTCGTCTCGATGCTGCGCGGCGATCTCGGTCAGTCGCCGGGCGGATGGCCCGAAGCGCTGCAGAAAAAGGCGCTCAAGAACGAGAAGCCCATCACCGTACGCCCCGGTTCGCTTCTGGAGCCGGCCGATCTGGAGGCGGATCGCAAGGAGCTGGAAGAAAAGCTTGGTCGTGAAGTCAGCGATTTCGAATTTGTCTCCTGGCTGATGTATCCGAAGGTTTTCCTCGATTTTGCCGCAGCGCAGGAGACCTATGGCCCTGTCAGCGTCCTGCCGACGCCGGTCTTCTTCTATGGTGTCGAGACCGAAGAGGAGATCTTCGTAGACCTGGAGCGCGGCAAGACGCTGGTCATCCGCTGCCTGGCAGTGGGCGAGCCGGACGAGAAGGGCATGGTCACGGTCTTCTTCGAACTCAACGGCCAGCCGCGCCGCGTGAAGGTGCCGGATCGCCGCCATGCGGGTGCTGCGAAGACGCGTCCGAAAGCGGAGGCCAGCAATGAGGCACATGTGGGCGCGCCGATGCCGGGCGTCGTCTCCTCCGTCTCGGTCACGCCGGGTCAGGATGTAAAGGCGGGCGATGTTCTCCTGTCCATCGAAGCCATGAAGATGGAAACGGCCCTGCATGCAGAGCGTGACGGCGTGGTGTCGGAGGTTCTGGTGAAAGCCGGTGAGCAAATCGACGCCAAGGACCTGCTCGTGGTATTCGAGAACGGCGCCTGAGGCGATTTCTGCATAGGCAGAAGACCAAAGCCGGCTCCTCGGGGCCGGCTTTCTTCTTCTGGACCAAATGCAGGAGCAATGATGCCTGTTGACGTGGTGTCATCCTCGCGCGCTATGTGGCGCTTTCCCGCACACTCGGTTTTGAGGTGCGGGTCGCCATTTTGGACAATGTCATGACTGATCGCACGAATATCCGCGGCCGTTGGGCCGGCGCTGCCTGTTTCTTTGCCAATGGCTTCATGATTGGAAGCTGGGCGCCGCAGATCCCAGAACTGGCGGAGCGCTTCTCCCTGAGCGAAACCCAGTTGGGATTGCTTATCCTGGTCTTCGGGATTGGCGGCGTGAGTGCGATGCCGGTGAGCGGGATGCTAATCGGTGCGTTCGGAACGCGTCCGCTTCTGCGTCTGTCGGCCATTCTTCTTCCAACGGCTTTTCTTGCCGTCATTCTTGCTCCGTCCCTGCCATTGCTTGTCGCGATGCTCGCCCTGTTTGGAGCCATGCTCGGCGCGATGGACGTTTCGATGAATGCGAATGCAGTGCTGGTTGAGCGCCGTCTCGGACGGGCGATCATGTCATCGGCGCATGGCTTCTGGAGCCTGGGCGGCTTTGTGGGTGCGGGTGCCGGTGGCCTCCTGTTGGAAGCCAACGGTTATGTCTTCCATGCCGTCACGGTTGGTGTTGCCGCAATTGCCCTGGCGGTTATTGCGTGGCCTCATCTGCTCTTGGAGCGGCGTCCGGTTCTGGAAGATCGGGGCAAGATGCGCCTGCCGCGAAATCCGGCCATCTATCTTGTCGGGATCATCACGCTCTTCTGCATGGCGCCGGAAGGTGCCGTCCTCGACTGGGCAGCACTTTATCTGCGCGAGGAAATGGGTGCCAGCATTGCAGTCGCCAGCCTTGCATTTACGGCCTTCTCCGGCGCCATGGCGCTGATGCGGTTTGCTGGTGATGGTTTGCGCAACCGGTTCGGTGCGGTTCGCATGCTGCGGATTTCGGGTGTTCTGGCCGTAGTCGGGATGATCGGAGCGGGCCTTGCCACATCTCCCGCCGTTGCGATCTTCGCATTCGCGCTTACTGGCTTGGGTATTGCGAATATGGTGCCGATTGCATTTTCGGCTGCGGGCAACCAGCCGGGTATTTCGTCGAGCGCCGGCATGAGCGTGGCAACAACCATCGGATATTCGGGACTTTTGGTTGCCCCCTCGCTCATCGGCTATGTGGCCGAACATACAGGCTTTCAGGTCGTTTATCTTGGTCTGGCCGGGCTTCTTGCGCTCGTGGTGCTGCTCGCCCAGATCGTGGCCCCGGCCGACCAGATCCTCGCACAAGCTGCCGAGTAGCAGAGAGGAGACGGCCCGACCCGAAGGTCGGGCGCGTCCTTGAGGCTGTTCAGGCTATATCTGACCCATCAGAACCAGGATCAGGATGATCACGAGGATCAGTCCCAGGATACCGGACGGCCCGTAACCCCAACCGCGGGAATAGGGCCATGCTGGAATTGCGCCGATAAGCACAAGAATCAGTATGATAATCAGGATTGTGCCGAGTGACATGAGTGTTGCCCTTGTAAAAGATGAACCAACACCCTCACAACGCACATCAATTGGAGCGGGTTCCAGAACCCGCTCCTCATGCTTTATTCGGCTGCCTTGGAGTAGGGCAGATCGTCGTTCTCGCCCATAACCGGTTCCCTGCGCTCCTGCGCCGGTCTGCGGCGGAAAATGCGGGCGAGGATGCCGCGGCGCTTTTCTCCCGCAGGGCGATTTTCGCGGGTGAAGACCATCAGCGCCGAAGGCGTCACGATCAGCGTCAGGATGGTTGCGAAGGTCAGACCGTAGACGATCGCGCTGGACAGCGAGACCCACCACTGGGTTGATGGTGCGCCGATAGTGACCTCGTGGTCGAAAAGCTCAAGGCCGAGACCAAAGGCAATGGGCAGCACGCCCAGTACAGCCGATATGGCGGTCAACAACACGGGGCGAGCACGTTCGCGGCAAGTCTGCAGGATCGCCTCCTGCTTGCCCATGCCCTCCGAGCGCAGACGGTCATATGTGTCGATCAACACGATGTTGTTGTTTACCACGACACCGGCCAGCGCAATGACGCCGATGCCCGACATGACGATGCCGAAGGGCTGACCCGTCAGAAGCAGGCCGAGGAAAACGCCAATCGTCGCCATGACTACGGTCATCAGCACGAGAAAGACGCTGGTGAACTTGTTGAACTGCGCCAACAGCACCACGAAAATCAGGAAGATTGCAGCACCGAATGCCTTGCTAAGGAAGGCGGCTGCCTCGTCACTTTCTTCGCTGGAACCTGCAAGCTTCCATCGTGTGGCACCGAGATCAACCTCCTGCATCGCCTGTGCAACCTGCGCCTGGACTTCCGAAACCTGGAAGCCACTGGCCACATTGGCGGTGACCGACACGGTGCGCTGGCTGTTGATGCGGTTCAGGATACCCGTCGCCATTTCCGGTTCGCGTTCAACGAAATTGGAGATTGGCACAGGGCCCTGTGCGGTCTGCACACGAAGCTGGTCGAGTGTTGAAAGCGTGCGCCGGTCCTGAGGCAATCGCAGACGAATATCGACGGCGTCATCAACGCCAGCAGGGCGATAATCCGACAGCTTCAGCCCATTGGTAACCAACTGCACGACCGTGCCAACTGATGCAGGGCTGACGCCATATTGCGCAGCCTTTGCACGGTCGACGCGGATCGCCCAATCGATGCCGGGCGGCGGCAGGCCATCAGAGATGTCGATCACGCCATCGATCTCGCCGATCATGGCGGCGACCTGTGCAGCCTGATCGTTGAGATTGCGCGGATCAGCAGCGGAGAGCTGAATTTGGATCGGCTGCCCGGTTGGCGGGCCGGCTTCGGGTACGCGCACTTCAATTTCCACACCCGGCATCTGCGCCATCTCTGCGCGCAGATCATCGAGGATCTCGTTGGACGGCTTGCGCTCACGCCAATCGACAAACTCGTACTGGATGACGCCAACTACATCTTCGTCAATGTCCTGGCCGCCGCCGCGGGTCTGCCCGACGCGGGTATATACGGATTCGATGCCCGGCCAGCCGACGAGTTTTTCCTCAGCCGGGCGCACGAGACGGTCCATCTCGTCCAGCGAGAGATTGCCGCGCGCATGGACATACATCAGGCCATATTCGGGCTCTACCTCGGGGAAGAACTCCACGCCTGCGCCGTATTGGGAATAGGTGTACTGCACGCCCACAAGCAGCGCCACCGTGAGCAGCAGCACGGTCTTGGGGAACCGGATGGCCTTGCGGACGAGGCCGATATACCAGCCATCAGGCTTCGGCTCTTCCTGCACTTCCGCTTTCGCGATCAAGGCGCCGAGCGTGGGCGTGAAGATCAGGGCGTAGATCATGGAGGCTGCCAGGGTCACGATCAGCGTGATCGGCAGATATTTCATGAACTCGCCCACGATACCCGGCCAGAAGAGCAGGGGCGAGAAGGCGGCGATGCGGGTCATGGTGGCCGCGATGACAGGACCTGCCATGCGCTTTGCGGCAAGCTCGAAGGCGCTTGCGCGGTCCATGCCTTCCGTCATCCGGCGCTCTGCATATTCAGTGACGATAATTGCATCATCGACAAGCATGCCAACTGCCAGAATAAGGCTGAAGAGCACGACCATGTTGACCGTGTAGCCCATCAGCGACAGGGCATAGATGCCCATGAGGAAGGATGCCGGCACGGCGAGGCCGATAAGGAAGGAGGCGCGGCCGGACAGTGTGTAGAGCACGACGATGAAAACGAGGATGACGGCAATCAGAACGTGGTTCTGAAGATCCGAAAGCATGTCGCGGATCATCACCGACTTGTCCTGGCTGAAGGTGACATTCACACCAGCGCCGGTTTCCTTCACGAAGCTTTCAGCGATTGCCTTTACTTCATCGACGGTCTCAACGAGGTTCGAGCCGACACGCTTCTTCACCTCGATCGCGATCGCATTCTCGCCGTTCAGGCGCGTGACGGTGTCCGCATCGGTGAAGGTGGAGCGGACCGTTGCCAGGTCGCGAGCGCGGACGACTGCGTTTTGTGTGGCCACAATGGGGAGATTGGCCACATCTTCCACGTCTTCGATCAGTGAGGGGATCTTGACCGCATATTTGCCTTCACTGCCTTCCAGTGCGCCGGCTGCAACCAGACTGTTGGCGGCGTTAACGCCGCCGATAAGCTGGTTCAGCTGCAGGCCGTAGGAGGATAGTTTGACCGGATCGATGATGATCTCAACGAGTTCGTCGCGCGCGCCCTGGATCGCTCCTTCCAGAACGCCGGGCACTTCCTCGATGCGGTCCCGCAGCTCCTTGGCGGCATTGGTGAGAACACGTTCCGGCACATCGCCGGAGAGCGTTACGACGAGGATCGGGAATTCCGAGACATTGACCTCGTGAACGCCGGGTTCATCCGCGCCCTGCGGCAGCTCACGCTCTGCATCGGAAACCTTTGCGCGCACATCCTCGATGGCGTTGGAGAAGTCGTATCCGGCCTGGAACTCGACCAGCACATAGCCGCCGCCCTGATAGGCGGAGGAGCGCATTTCCTTGACGCCTTCCAGTCCTTTCAGAGCGGTTTCGACCGGACGCAGCAGGAGGCGCTCGGAATCTTCCGGTGAAATGCCCTGGTAGGACAGGCTCACATAGATGATCGGGATCGGAACATCCGGTTCAGCCTCTTTGGGGATGGACTGATAGGCCAGCGCGCCGGCGACGATGAAGAACATCAAGATCGACAGCGTCAGGCGCGCATTGCGGATGGCGAGACGAACAATATCCATCAGGGCTGGTTCCTACTGAACCGCTTGATCCGAAAGGGAGCCAGCGAGTTTGCGGATGAGCTCGGGGTCGGCATCGACGGGATGAACTTTCTCTCCATCACGGACGAGGTCCTGTCCCGCCACGATCACCCGTGCGTTTTCCGGGATGCCGGCGAGGTAAAGTGCGCCGGGCGTGTCATCGACTATGTCTATGGGGTAGAATGAGACGGTGTCGTCGTCGCCGACAACGCGAATGCCGAGGTCGCCTTCATTGCTGAGTGTGACGACCGAGCGGGGAAGCGCCACGGTTTCCACCCTCTCGGAAAGAATGCTGATCTCTGCCGTCATACCGGCAGGGATTGATCCGGCTTCGTTCTTGATGGCGACTTCAACCTGAAAGGTGCGCGTCTGCGGAGAGGCTTCGCGGCTGACATAGCGGATCACACCATCCAGATCGCGCCCATCCACCAAACGGATGCGCGCCCTGTCGCCGGGCTTGATGGTGCCAAGATCACGTTCAGACACCTCCCCGATAGCCAATATCGGGTCCAGTTTGAGCAAGGTAGCAATTTCACTGCCCTGCATGATGGAGCTGCCTTTCTCAACCGGCACGGAATCGATTAGGCCGGAGAAGGGGGCTTTCACGACCACGCGATCGAGATCTGCCTGTGCGGCCTCAACGGCCGAACGCGCACTGGCGAGGGCGGAGCGGGCGGCATCGAGCTGCAGGCGGGCGATATTCCCGCTCTTCGACAAGCGCTCGGCTGCAGTGGCCTCTGCTTCGCGTTGCGCAAGTACCTGCTGGGCGGAAGCAAGTGCTGATTCCTTGCCCTCGGTCTGGAGCTTCAGGATAATTTCCCCTTCGCTCACGCGCTGGCCTTTCTCTACGGTCAGCTCTTCGACGATGCCGGAGGAGCGGGCAGCGAGTACCGATTTCTTGTCGGGCGCGGTATAGCCGGAAACGCGAATGGTGCGGGCATGCTGCAGACGCGGCGGCACCGCAACCTGAACGGTCTTCAGTTCCACTTTGCGGGCAGGTGCATCCTGAGCTTCCTCGCGCTTCTGCTCAGCCTCGGCGCTGGCGCTGCCTACGGACGCAAATTCACCGGTCGCAATCCACGCGCTGGTTGCCAGCAGCACGATGACGGCTGCGACCTTGTGGAACTTTATCTTTGCCATTCTACTTTTCCAGTGTGAGACGTCTGCCTGGCAGAGCCCGGATGAGGGTCACCTGGCGACCCGGAAATTCGTGCCGAGAAATGCACAACCAGAATACTACAATGCTCCTGTTACGCGAGAAAGCCGTAGCCAGCTTTCTCCTGACACGGAAGGTAAGAGGATTCCCCTGTCCAATCGTAAAAGTTGAAGAGCGCGACGAGGAGCAGGTCTTCTTCTGCGAACACATTGACAAAATCCGTAATTTTGTCAACTTCGATTGCTGACAACTCTCTTCACCAGAAAGCGAAGGCTGTCCTTGAGCGAAAACAAGCGATCTCGAATTCTGCAGGGCGCACTTCAGGCTTTTCTGACTTACGGATTTGCCCGAACGACGATGGATGACATTGCCAAGGCAGCAGAAATCTCGCGCCCGGCGCTCTATCTCGAGTTTCGGAACAAGGCGGATATTTTCCGTGCGGTCGGGCAGGATCTCCTGGAGCAGTCCAGTGCGAAGGCAAAGGCGGCACTCAGGCAGTCCGGCAGTTTGCGCGAACGCATCCTGGCGGCACTGGACGGCGCGGTTTTCGAGCTGATCGACGAGATCGATGCGTCAGCGCATGGCGCCGAGCTGATCGATATGGAGAACCGAATTGCAGCTGACATTGTGAGTTGCTGGCGTGATGTGCTTGTCACCGCTTTTACCGAAGAGATTGCGAAAACCGCCGACAGCAAATGCGTTGCTTTGCAGGATCTCGGTCTGCCTCCCGCGGCTTTGTCGGGAATGCTCATGGATGTCTTGGAGGGAATGCGGGTGCGCGGAGAGTGCGGATCAACAGCGCGTGAGGCTGCGTGTCGCATGCTCAGGCTTATCGAAACAGCGATTGAGCAGGCGCGTATGGAAGCCGGGGCAACGGTGGGATAGTCGTGATGATCTGCGAACGCCCCGCATTTGGCGGGGCGTCATCGCGTAACAGGTCCGCGCTAGCGGCGCAGGAAGAAAGTGGCAGCCAAGCCGATGGCCACAAGGCCGGCAGCGGCGACACCAGCGCTGGCGGCAGGATTGTCGCGCGCCGTGCGTTCCAGACGGTGCGCGTTTCGGCGGATTTCAGGCAGGGCGGCGCTTACATATTCACGCAGCATTTCGCCGAATTCCGCGCCCATATTGCGGGTGTCGTGGTAGGCGCGCGCGCTCTTGCGCGACATCTGACGACGCAGATCGGCCACTTCGCTGGAGAGGCTGGCAATCTGATCATGCAGATCATCAGCCATGGAATCCCGGTAGCGGTGCATGGAGGTCGTTTCCTTTCATGTTCCCAACTGGCAAGGAAACGGTACATCCGGCAGGTGGTTCCATCATCAACTCTCCAGTTTCGGATGGGCGCAACCATTGACATTCACACTTGCCTCGGCCACCTGAAGGCCTCAAGCGGCTTGAATATGCGGAACACGCCATGAGCGGCAATTGCCTCCCTGACTATCTCAGCCAGCCCTTTCCCCGTCGCCCTTCGGTGAATGTGGATGTGGGCGGCGTAACCGTTGGCAGCGATGCGCCGGTGGTTGTGCAGTCGATGACCAACACCGACACGGCAGATATTGATGCCACGGTCGCGCAGGTTGCAGCACTTCATCGTGCCGGTTCCGAGATCGTACGCATTACGGTGGATCGTGACGAAGCGGCGGCCGCCGTTCCGAAAATTCGCGAGCGCCTTGAGCGCGTTGGCGTGAATGTTCCGCTCGTTGGCGATTTTCATTACATTGGACACAAACTTCTTGCCGACCATCCCGCTTGCGCGGAAGCGCTGGCGAAGTACCGCATCAATCCGGGCAATGTCGGCTTCAAGGACAAGAAGGACAAGCAGTTCGCTGCGATTATCGAGACGGCAATCCGCTACGACAAGCCGGTGCGCATCGGTGTAAATTGGGGTTCGCTTGATCAGGAACTGCTGACCCGCCTGATGGACGAGAACCAGGCCAATGGCTCGCCGATGACCGCGCAGGAAGTGACGCGGGAGGCGATCGTGCAGTCGGCACTGCTTTCGGCGGAACTGGCCGAAGAGATCGGCCTGCCGCGCGAACGCATCATCCTGTCGGCCAAGGTCAGCCAGGTGCAGGACCTGGTTGCCGTCTATACCGAGCTTGCAAAGCGCAGCAATCACGCGCTGCATCTCGGTCTGACGGAAGCCGGAATGGGGTCCAAGGGTATTGTTGCCTCATCCGCTGCCATGGGCATTCTGCTTCAGCAGGGGATTGGAGACACGATCCGCATTTCGCTGACGCCCGAACCGGGTGGCGACCGTACCCGCGAGGTACAGGTGGCGCAGGAATTGCTTCAGACCATGGGTTTCCGCCAGTTCGTGCCGGTGGTCGCCGCATGTCCGGGCTGTGGCCGTACGACTTCGACCGTGTTTCAGGAACTGGCGCAGAAAATCCAAAGCGACATTGCGCGCAACATGCCGGTCTGGCGCGAGCGCTATCCGGGTGTCGAGGCTTTGAAAGTTGCCGTTATGGGCTGCATCGTGAATGGGCCCGGTGAGTCCAAGCATGCGGATATAGGCATTTCGCTGCCAGGCACCGGCGAGACGCCGGCGGCCCCTGTCTTCATCGACGGCAAGAAGGCTGCAACGCTTCGCGGACCTGAGATCGCGCAGGATTTCGAGAAAATGGTTGCCGACTATATCGAACAGCGTTTCGGGCAGCAGGAAGCGGCGGAGTAGGTTTCCGCCACGGTAATGATGGATGGCGGCCGCGTCAGGCGCTGGCCGCCATTTTTTCTTCCAGCCATTCGCTGATCTTTGAAGCCAGTTTCTGCGGTGAGATGGGCTTGGTCAGATAGTCGTCCATGCCAGCGTTGATGCACTTGTCGCGATCGCCGTTCAGCGCATGAGCCGTAATGCCGATGATCGGCGTATGCCGCCCGGTAAGCTTGTCGGCCTCGCGTATGGCTGCCGTCGCCTCGAACCCGTTCATCTCCGGCATGGAAACATCCATGAGGACAAGCTTCGGATTGAGCGAGCGATGCATCTGTGTAGCGGTGCGGCCATTGCCGGCTATGCGGTAGCTTACGCCCAGACCCTCCAGAACCTGCGAAAAGACGAGCTGGTTCACCTCGTTGTCCTCGGCGACAAGTATATCGAGGCGTCCTTCAGGCCTTGTTTCCTGCTTGTGGCGCGTCTGGCGCAGAGGCTTCACATTCACCTCCAGTGGCTCGATGGGCGAGTTCTTCTGGCGCGCCGCTCCCTGCATGGTGCTGACGAGGGTTTCCAGAAGGGCTGACGAGCGGGCGGGCTTGTTCAACTGGGCGGCAATTCCGCAATCGGAGAGCACTCGCATCGTCTCGGCCTGATCGACGGAGGTCAGAAGAACGATCGGTAGATCGGCATTGCGCCGGTCCGCCTTGATCGCACGTGCGACTTCCGCCCCGTTCATTCCCGGCATCTGATAGTCCAGGATCACGCAATCGACCGCGCTTCCAAGCTCGCGTGCATGTTTGAGGAAGGCGACTGCCATCTGGCCGCTTTCGGCGGCGGCGCAATCGAAAGCCCAACTTTTCAGCTGTTCCAACAGGATGCTTCGATTGATGGGATTGTCATCGACGGCAAGAACGCGTGCGCCCGACACGTCTATCGGAAGGGGCTTTGGCGGCTGTGCCTCGTGATTCAGCGGCAGGTCCACCGTGAACCAGAAGACGGAGCCCTCTCCAACGGTACTGTCTGCCTGAAGCTGGCCGCCCATCAGTTCAACAAGACGCGAGGCAATCGCCAGGCCAAGACCTGTACCTTCATGACGTCGTGTCGAAGATGCATCCACCTGGGCGAACTTTTCGAAAACCGCCTTGAGCTGGTCCGGAGGAATGCCGGGGCCGGTGTCTTCTACGCGAACGGTCACGCTGGCGCAGTCGCCCTTGGCTGCGCCAGAGACGTCTATCAGCACATGTCCGCGCTCGGTAAATTTGACCGCATTGCCGACCAGGTTCGTGACCACCTGACGGAAGCGACCCAAATCGCCGATAAAGGAGACCGGCATTTCCGGATCGATGCGGACGATCAGTTCGAGGTCTTTCTCTGCCACTTTCGGCGAGACAAGAGTTGCAACATCTTCAATGGCTTCGCCGAGCCTGAAGGGCGCGTCCTCCAGTCGAAGCTGTCCGGCATCGATTTTCGAGAAGTCCAGAATGTCATTGATGATTGTCAGAAGTGCCGAGCCTGACTTCACGATCACATCCACAAACATGGATTGCCGCTGGTCGAGATTGGTGCGGGCGAGCAACTCTGCCATGCCCATCACGCCATTCATCGGTGTGCGGATCTCGTGGCTCATATTTGCGAGGAATTCGGACTTTGCCTTGTCCGCGGACTGGGCCTTGATCTTCTCTTCGGCAAGCTGCTGATTTGTCTCGTGAAGCGCCTGCTGGGCAGAATCCACCCGTCCAACCATGGGCAGAAAGACGCGCGCCGAAATCAGGATCGCACTGACCGCGATGGCCAGGCTGATGACCAGGATGGTCAACTGCATCGTGCCATAGGTGTCGGCCATCTCGATATTTAGCTCGTTGGAGATCGAGCTCAGATGCGGGACGATCGATCCGTTTGCCAGTGACTGCATCTCGGCGAACACGCGCCGTGCGGCTGAAGACGAGTAGTCGCCAAAGATGTCGAGCCGGTTGGCCAGGCCAATGATCGCCTTCAGTTCGTTCTTCAGCGAGGCCTCGCCGTCGCCTTCCCACATTTCGCGCACGAAAGCAGGTGCGCTCTGGCCGGTCAGGAACTGCAGGAATGCCTCGCCGGAATAGGAGGAGGCGCCTTCGCCGACAGTTCCTTCTTCTTCCGCCGTCAAGCGCTGGCTTTCAAGTGTGGTGACATCGCCGTGGAGTGCCATCTCCATCGCGTTGTAACCGTTCTCCAGGGCTTCCAATGCGGATTGCAGTGCTGCGCGTGCGTCCTCCATGGGGGCAAGAGCGGTTGATGGTGAGGGCGCTGCGGCCAGATCCAGGGGTATGCCAAACCGGCCCGAGGCGCTGCGGCGGGAAAAGTTGACCGGCACGTTGCGCAGACTGGCGGCGTGGAGGCTCGCATATTGCATGCGCATGGCGCTGTAAATCACGTCGCTGGTCGCGTCGGTCATGTAGCCGATCAGGCCGGAAAAGCGGGCTTGCGTCTTTGCACGCTCGGCCTGCCAGAGAAGTACGCTCGCACCCAGTGCGACGGTCATGACAAAGCCGATCAGTACCGCCAGAAGCCGTCTGTGCATATATCGGCGTGTAACCACAGATGTCATGAATTGCCCCATTAAACCCCAGTTCCCGGGAGTAAAAATCGAGCAATCGGATTAAGCCGTGATTAACGCCGCGTCAGCATTGAGCGTAAACTCAAATTCAATGCTCGCGATCGGCAACGAAGCGCGCGGCCAGGCGCAGGACGGCAGCTTTTTCCCCGAATGGCATGAGCAGCTGTTCGGCCTGGTCCACGAGGCCTGCAAGCTGTTTTCGCGCCCAGTCTTCGCCGTGCATGGCGACAAGAGTTGCCTTGCCGGCGGCGGCATCCTTGCCTGTCGCCTTGCCCATCTGCTCGGCGCTGGAGGTGATGTCGAGGAGATCGTCAGCGAGTTGGAAAGCCAACCCGATGATCTCGCCAAACTGGACCAGATGCTCGCGCTGGCGCTCATCGGCGCCGCCGATCAATGCACCAGCCTCGCAGGCAAAACGGATAAGCGCGCCGGTCTTCATGGCCTGCAGCAGGATGATACCCTGTTCGTCGGGCGGTGTCTGTTCGGCCTGCAGATCGAGCGACTGTCCGCCTGCCATGCCGCCAAGGCCTGCGGCGCGTGCAAGCTTCTTCACAAGCTCCACCTGCACGATGGGCGAGAGCTGGGTCTTGTGGTCGGTGATGATGTCGAAGGCGTAGGTCAGCAGACTGTCACCGGCCAGGATGGCATCGGCTTCGCTGAAGGCGCGGTGGACGGTTGGTTGTCCGCGTCGATAGTCGTCATCATCCATGGCGGGAAGATCATCATGGATGAGTGAATAGCAATGGACGCACTCCAAAGCCGCGGCTACGCGCAGGGCCGCATGATGTCCGGCGTCGAAGAGACAGGCGGTCTCCACAAGAAGGAAGGGGCGAAGCCGCTTGCCGCCGTTCAGCACGCCATGGCGCATGGCCGCAAGCAAGCCCTTCGGGCGCGCCAATTCACCGTCTGACGGGCGATCGCTCAAGATCTCCCGCAGAAGGGCATCCATTTCTTCCGCGCGTAGGGCCAGAAGGGCTTCGAAGGGTGGGGCTGTCTCATCCATGCGCGGAGCGATGCCGTCAAAATGTAGCGCGGTCAAGGGCACGTAGTGTGCGGCTTGCTTCTTGAGCGTTGCCAGCGGCTGCGTGCAGGGCTATCGAAGAGCAGCGAAAGGGGAGCATCCGTGGCGGCACCGCAGGTGGAAGGTGAAAAGAGGCCGGTCAGACGGCGACGCAAGAAGAAGGCTGAGGGCCGCCCTTTGCGTCGTGTTTTACGCTACGCGCTGCTGACCGTTCTTGCGCTGTTGGCCCTGCCGCTCGTGCTTTCTCTGCTGTACCGGATTTCGTGGGTGCATCCGGTGTCCACTCTCATGATGAAGGATCTCGTCACGCTGCAGGGCTATACGCGGCAATGGACATCCATTGAGGATGTGGCTCCCGTGGCGGTGCACTCGGTCATCATGTCGGAGGACGGGCGCTTCTGTTCCCATTCCGGGGTGGACTGGGACGCATTGAACACCGTGATCGAGGATGCGCTGCAGGGTGAAAAGGCACGGGGCGCCTCCACCATCTCTATGCAGACAGTGAAAAACCTTTTCCTCTGGCAGGGGCGGTCTTTCCTGCGCAAGGCTCTTGAGGTGCCGCTGGCGCTCTATTTCGACGCGGTCGTGCCGAAGAAGCGCCTGATGGAGATCTACCTCAATATTGCGGAGTGGGGACCGGACCTCTACGGCATCGAGGCTGCCGCACAGCATCATTTCGGGCGCAGTGCCGCTAATCTTTCCGCACGGCAGGCCGCGTTGCTGGCAGTGACCTTGCCCAACCCGGTAGAGCGCAACCCTGCACGGCCGGGACCGGGGCTGTCGCGCCTTGCCGGGTTGATCGAACGACGCGCTGCGAAAGCCGGTGGCTATGTCGGTTGCGTCAAGTAAGGAGCGGATTTGATGGTAAAACGCGGCGCATCCATCGGCTTCTTCGGGCGGTTCGGCCGCTCGCAGGACATGCGCAATCTCGACCGGGCCTTACGCTTCTCCGGCTTGCATCCTGCGCAGGTGCCAGAGGGCGTGAAGCTGGCAGCCGTTGGAATCATTGCTGGTGATGGGGGAAATGAGCCGGCCGAAACCGCCTATCCGCCGGCCGGGGAACTCATGGCTTTTTGTGCCTTGGGTGAAGAGCATTTCACGCATGAGAATGGTGAGAGCCGAGCGGAAAGCGCGCGCAGGAGGCTGGAGCGGGCACTGGAAGAAGGGGAGGGCCAGGATGCCGAACTCATTCTGCTTCTGCTGCACGCAAAGCTGATCCATCCGGTGGTGGTCGATCAATACGATCTGCGTGCGGAAAAAAGCGGAGATTAAGTGCCGGCGAAACAGGCGCTGGCTGCAAAAACATGGGCTCGCCCACTGGCCAAAGCTGCAATTGCAGTGTATAGGCGAGCCGAATTCAGATACCCGACTGGCTTGCGGGGCACCCTGAATGGGGGCCGTAGGGCCGGTTTGACCGCATATCGGAGCAGAACAATGGCTGTACCTAAAAGGAAAACGACTCCGTCCAAGCGCGGCATGCGCCGCTCGGCGGACGCGCTTAAGAACCCGACCTATGTCGAGGACAAGAATTCCGGCGAACTGCGCCGTCCGCACCATGTCGACCTGAAGTCGGGCATGTATCGCGGTCGCCAGGTTCTCCAGCCGAAGGACGCGTAAGCTTCCTTCATCGGCAGTGCAGCGTTTGAGATTTGAGACCGGTCCTTGCGGCCGGTCTTTTCTCGTTTGAAGGTAGTCAGGCCTAGTCGCGACCCATGGCGTCGAGCTTGCGCTGCATTGCAGCAATCTGCTCGCGCAGATCGTTGAGATCGTCCTGCGTTTCGTCTTTCGAGGGCGAGGCCGAGCGCTCATTCTCGTTTGGCTGAGGGCGGCTGGGCGCGGGGGATGCTGCAGGCGCAAACATCTGCATCGCACTTTGAAACATTTCCAGGTTCCGGCGCGTCTGCTCTTCAATCATCTTCATCGGGGCGCTGAAATCCATCATGTCGGCATGTTTGCCGCCAAATGCCTTTTGCATATGCTCACGCATGCGTTCCTGCTCCTTGGAAAAGGCCTGCATCGACTGTTCCAGGAAGCTCGGCACGACCATCTGCATCTGGTCGCCATAGAAGGCAATCAGCTGGCGCAGGAAGGAGATGGGCAGCATGTTCTGCCCGTCCTTGTCGTTCTCAAGTTCGAAAATGATCTGCGTCAGAACCGAATGGGTGATGTCATTGCCGGTCTTGGCATCCTGCACGACAAATTCCTCATCGCGCTTGACCATCTCGGCAAGGTCTTCAAGCGTCACATAGGTGCTGGTTCCAGTATTGTAGAGGCGCCGGTTCGCATATTTCTTGATGACGACCGGATCGTCCTTCTCTGGCATCCTCGACCCTCCCTGGCGCTTTTTTAGGCAGGCTTCGCGATCGTCCTGCCCTTTGCGTGCAGGATATGCGAAAGAATGCGGCAAATGAAAGCGGTTTATACGCAGTGCAGCAAAGCCGGTTTGCTCCTGGCCCAAAAAGCGTTCAACGACCTGCCTTTTGATTGACCAGAAGTGACGCCCATATATCCTCCGGCGCGACCTATTCTCAGGAGTTTAAGATGGACAAAGCCAATTCGATTGTCATCGTCAGTGCGGCGCGCACGCCGGTCGGGTCCTTCAATGGCTCCTTTGCTCATACTCCCGCACACGAGCTCGGTCGCACAGTGATCGAGGCGCTGCTCGAGCGGGCTGGGGTCGAGACTGCGGATATCGATGAGGTCATTCTCGGTCAGGTGCTGACGGCCGGCCAGGGACAGAACCCGGCGCGTCAGGCGGCAGTCAATGCAGGCCTGCCGATCGAGACGACCGCCTGGGGCCTCAACCAGGTTTGTGGGTCGGGCCTTCGCGCCATTGCGATCGGCATGCAGCAGATTGCCTGTGGTGATGCCGAGATTGTCATTGCCGGTGGCCAGGAATCCATGTCGCTGGCTCCCCATTGCGCACATCTGCGAAGCGGCGTGAAAATGGGTGACTTCCAGATGATCGACACCATGATCCGCGACGGCTTGTGGGACGCCTTCAACGGCTATCACATGGGGGTCACTGCCGAAAATGTCGCGGAGAAATTCCAGATTTCGCGCGACGAGCAGGACGCTTTTGCACTGGCGTCGCAAAACAAGGCCGAAGCCGCGCAGAAGGCAGGGCGCTTCAAGGACGAGATCGTTCCCGTAACCATCAAAAGCCGCAAGGGCGAGGTCGTCGTGGAGGACGACGAATATATCCGTCATGGCGCCACACTTGAGGCGATGCAGAAGCTGCGTCCGGCCTTCTCCAAGGATGGTTCTGTCACTGCGGGCAACGCATCCGGTTTGAACGATGGCGCTGCGGGTGTCCTCCTTATGAGCGAGGCGGAGGCGGAGCGTCGTGGGCTGAAGCCCCTTGCGCGAATTGCCTCCTGGGCCACGGCCGGTGTCGAGCCTCAGATCATGGGCACCGGTCCGATCCCTGCTTCGCGCCGCGCGCTTGAAAAGGCGGGCTGGAAGGTTGGTGATCTCGATCTCGTCGAAGCCAATGAGGCATTCGCCGCGCAGGCTTGTGCGGTGAACAAGGACATGGGCTGGGATCCGGATATCGTGAACGTGAATGGCGGGTCCATCGCCATCGGTCATCCGATCGGCGCATCAGGCGCGCGCGTCTTCAACACTCTGCTTTATGAGCTGCGGCGTCGTGGCGGCGGCAAGGGTCTTGCCACGCTCTGCATTGGCGGCGGCATGGGGGTTGCCATGTGTGTCGAGGCCTTTGAGGCCTGATTGCGATAACAATCACAGCATTGCAGCGGGAGTTCCATGCTCCCGCGCCGGCTGGGCGTTAATCTTTGGTCTGCGGGCGGGTGTCCCAGAATAATACAGTGTGGTTGCCAGCCTCCACCTTCTTCCACAATGTTCAGTTTGCTATCGGTGGATAGCCTGTTGATAGCTGGTGGATAACGCTACATCTTGTGGTGAACATACAGAGAATTTCTTGCAATGTCCGATTCGTCACCGATTCGTTCTCGCTTTGAGCGATTTGTTAATCCTGCACCCCAACAGCGGTGAAATGGGGTTAACCAGTCGTTAGGAAAGTTAAACGCTTTCAATGTTTTGGTTCGCCCGCTCCCGCTCGGCCGCCGGCCTTTGCGCTCGTATTAACGATTGGGCGGTGTTCGGGGTGCTCTGCCAGGGCGGCAGAATCAGCATCTGCCCTCAATCTCGCACGACCGACTAGATCTAGCGGTGAACAAAAGGGGAAAGCCGGTCAGAAGCCGATTCGTCGCTGATTCGTTCCAGACTCGTTCCAATTGTTAACGCTGCGGTTTTTTGCCTTTTGCTCTTGTGCTGCCATCCTATATGTCTAGCGCGGGCGCAGCCCATGCTGCAGTGAAAAGGCTTTGGATGAATTTTCAGCCACAACAGACATCTCCGACCGCGCTGACCGGACGCGGCGTCACGGCGGTTTTGGGTCCGACCAACACCGGCAAGACGCATATGGCGATCGAGCGCATGGTGGCGCACAGCACTGGCGTCATCGGCCTGCCGCTGCGGCTGCTCGCCCGCGAGGTCTATCAGCGCGTGGTGCAGCGTGTTGGGCCTGAACATGTCGCGCTGATCACGGGTGAAGAAAAGATCGTTCCGCCCAAGGCGCGCTATTCCGTCTGCACGGTCGAAGCGATGCCGCGCGAGACGACTGCGGCTTTCGTCGCAATCGACGAGGTTCAACTCGCAGCAGATCTCGAACGTGGGCACATCTTCACCGATCGGCTGCTACATCTGCGCGGGCGCGATGAGACGCTGCTTCTGGGTGCGGGTACCATGCGCGGGCTCCTGGAAAGGCTGTTGCCCGGGATTTCGGTCATCACCCGGCCGCGGATGTCGGTGCTTACCTATGCGGGCTCGAAAAAGATCACACGCTTGCCGCGTCGTTCCGCAATCGTCGCCTTCTCCTCGAACGAGGTTTACGCGATCGGCGAACTGATCCGCCGTCAGCGTGGCGGTGCGGCAATTGTTCTGGGTGCGCTCAGCCCGCGCACACGCAATGCGCAGGTTGCGCTCTACCAGTCCGGTGATGTCGATTATCTTGTGGCCACCGATGCGATCGGCATGGGCCTCAATCTCGATGTTGACCATGTTGCCTTCGCGCAGAACCGCAAATTCGACGGCTTTCAGTTCCGCGATCTTTCCGCCGCCGAGCTTGGCCAGATCGCTGGACGGGCCGGACGTCATGTGCGCGACGGCACTTTCGGCGTGACGGGGCATGTCGATCCGTTCGATGACGCGCTGGTCGAGCGCATCGAGACGCATCAGTTCGAGCCGGCAAAGGTCTTGCAGTGGCGCACAGCGGCTTTCGATTTCTCCAGCCTAAGGGCTTTGCGGAACTCGTTGGAGACGCCGCCCAACCGTGAAGGCCTTACCAAGGCGCTTCCCGCTGCCGATCAGCGCGTGCTTGAGCATCTGGCCAATGATGAGGATGTGACAAGCCTCGCCGACAGGCGGGAGCGCGTTGCGCTGCTGTGGGAAGCCTGTGCCTTGCCCGATTACCGCAAGATTGCACCTGCACAACACGCTGAAATTGTGGCTGCCGTCTATCAAGACCTTGCCCGGCAGGGGCATGTTGATGAAGATTACATGGCCGATCAGGTGCGGCGTGCGTCATCCACCGAGGGTGAGATCGACACGCTTTCGCACAGGATTGCGCAAATTCGCACCTGGACCTTTGTTTCCCACCGGCCAGGGTGGTTGTCGGATCCGACACACTGGCAGGAAAAAACGCGGGAGATCGAGGACAGCCTGTCCGATGCGCTGCATGAGCGATTGACGAAACGCTTCGTGGACCGCAGGACTTCCGTGCTCATGAAGCGCCTGAGAGAGAACAGAATGCCGGAAGCTGAAGTTAGTAACGCTGGTGAAGTCCTTGTGGAGGGACACCACGTGGGTGAAATGCAGGGGTTCCGTTTTACCGCGGACAAGACTGCCGAGGGTGAGGACGCGCGCGCGGTGAAGACTGCTGCGCAAAAGGCGCTTGCCGCAGAGTTCGATACCCGCGCAGAGCGTTTCGCGGCTGCGGCCAATGGCGACCTGGCCCTTTCGTCGGAAGGTGTCGTGCGCTGGCTTGGAGCGCCCGTGGCCACTCTCGTTGCCGGTGATGACCCGCTGCGTCCGCGCGCGGTGCTTCTTGCAGACGAGCAGCTTACCGGTCCCGCGCGTGACAAGGTTGCCGCGCGCGTTGATCGCTATGTCAATTTCCAGATCGAAAGCCAGCTCAAGCCGCTGGTTGATCTGAAGCAGGCGGACAACCTGACCGGCATTGCCCGCGGCCTCGCCTTCCAGCTTGTCGAGAATTTCGGCCTTCTGAACCGCCGCGATGTGGCGGAAGAGGTGCGTTCGCTCGACCAGGATGCCCGCGCGGCCCTGCGTCGTCTTGGTGTGCGTTTCGGTGCTTATCACATCTTTGTTCCGGCACTGATCAAGCCTGGTCCTGCAGGACTTTCCACGCTTCTCTGGGCGCTTTCGAACGACGGGAAGGACAAGCCTGGCTATGGAGACGTGGTGGCCGCCCTTGCTTCGGGCCGGACCTCGCTCGTCACCGAGCCGGAATTCGAACGCGCCTTTTATCGTCTCGCAGGCTTCCGCAATCTTGGTCGCCGTGCGGTGCGTGTCGACATACTCGAGCGCCTTGCCGATCTCATCCGTCCCGCACTTTCATGGAAGATCGGTCAGGCGGAGCGTCCTGAAGGTGCATATGACGGCTCGGCGTTTCTTGTCACACCGGCGATGATGTCCATTCTCGGTGCGACGCCTGATGACATGGAAGCCATTCTCAAAGGCCTTGGATATCGCGCGGAAGCGAAGACTGCCGAAGAGGTTGAGAAGCGTCTGGTAGAGCTTGCTCCGAAGGCTGATGCTGATGCTGCCGCGACAGCTTCCGAAACGGCTGCAGCTTCAGGAGAAGGCGAGGTTGCGCCCGCTTCGAGCGAAGCGCCCGTTGCCGAAGGTGCTGCGACGGCAGTTGCCGAGGCGCCAGCCGAGACCGACTCTGAAGCCAAGGCTGAAAGCGATGCGCCTGAAAAGGCGGAAGGTGAGGGTGAGGCAGAAGAGCCGAAGCCGGTTCTGCTCTGGCGTCCGGCACGTTTCGAGCGACGTCGCCCGCAGCGTGGCAGTGAGCGCCAGGGCGAGGGCAAGGGCAAGGGTGCGAAGGGACGCGGCCCGCGCCAGCGCCATGAGGGCGGTCCACGCAAGGGCGGAAAGGCCGGCGAGGGTCGCGCAGGACCGCGTCAGCCGCGGCCCGAGCGGCCAGCGCGCATTGATCCGGACTCACCCTTCGCCAAGCTTGCAGCATTGAAGGACCAACTCAAGAAGTAGGATGCAACTTGGTGGCCAGTGACCGGCAGCGCGTTGACAAGTGGCTGTTCTTCGCACGAGTGGTGAAGTCGCGGTCACTCGCTGCCAAGCTGGCGCAGGCGGGCAAGGTGCGGGTAAACGGCAACCGGATCGAGCAGGCGGCCTATCAGCTCAAGATCGGCGATGTGCTCACCATAACGCTGGAGCGACGCATTCTTGTCTACCGGCTGCTTGATCCAGGCACACGTCGCGGTCCGGCGGAGGAGGCGCGTCAGCTTTACGAGGATCTGACGCCTCCCGAACCCCGACGCGAGGCTGCACCGGCGGATGTGGCGGTTCGTGACCGCGGGGCAGGGCGTCCCACCAAGAAAGACCGCCGTCAGCTGCAGCGCATCTTCGGTGAAGACAGCTAGAACGAAAGCTTTTGGAAAGCTGTTTCCCAACACGATGATCTGGCGCAACAGCCAACTCTTGCCAGCGTGCGACAAAGCGGCTACCTCACCGCCACGATCTTCGCAGCCCTCAGTTCCAAGCGGCCTTGCGGGTAATCACTAGCAGACGATGTCGGCGGAAGCGGCTTTGCCGTTCGCCTTCGCCCGGGAGTTCCTGATGACCTATCTCGTGACCGACAATTGCATCAAATGCAAATATATGGACTGCGTAGAGGTATGCCCGGTCGACTGTTTCTATGAAGGCGAGAACATGCTCGTCATTCATCCCGACGAGTGCATCGACTGCGGCGTCTGCGAACCGGAATGCCCGGCTGAAGCCATCAAGCCGGACACCGAGCCGGGTCTGGACAAGTGGCTTCAGGTGAATACCGAGTATGCCGAGAAATGGCCGAACATCACCATCAAGCGCGAGCCGCCCGAGGACGCCCAGAAATTCGATGGTGAGGAAGGCAAGTTCGAGAAATATTTCTCGTCGGAGCCCGGCCAGGGCGACTAAGTCCCGGCATTTCAGTGCGCGCCATACATCGTCTGCGACGCTTTGTCGCGAAATGTGTTCGAGAGAATCGGGTGGCGACGCCTGAGAGCCTCAACTATGGCAAATAGTTGATTTCCTCAGCTTTTTGTGGTAGGGTCCAAGGACATGCCGATTACAACACGTCTGCAGATGGCGCAGAAAACCTAATCATTCGAAAGGTGCGTTACATTCCAAGGCCAAGACTTAACGGGGCCTTGAGGATCGGCATGACTGCCGATGCCCTTGCGGCATGTAGCCCACATGTTCACGCCATTTCAGCCCGTATCGGCATTGCGGCCGGGCAGGGAAGCGAATCTCCTCTGACCCCATAAAAACAGGAGTGTTAGGCGTATGGCAACCCAGCAGAAAAAATCGTCGCAGCGGAATGGTTTCAAGACCGGCGAGTTCATCGTCTATCCGGCCCACGGCGTAGGCCAGATCGTCGAGATCGAGGACCAGGAAGTTGCGGGCCACAAGCTGGAGCTGTTCGTTATCGATTTTCAGAAGGACAAGATGCGCCTGAAGGTTCCGGTCGCCAAGGCCGCTTCCATCGGCATGCGCAAGCTTTCCGAGACCGACTATGTCGACCGCGCCCTGAAGGTAGTGCAGGGCCGTGCGCGCGTGAAGCGCACCATGTGGTCGCGCCGTGCGCAGGAATACGATGCAAAGATCAATTCCGGCGACCTGATCTCCATCTCTGAAGTTGTCCGCGATCTCTATCGTGCGGAAAACCAGCCGGAGCAGTCTTATTCGGAGCGTCAGCTTTACGAAGCTGCACTCGATCGCATGGCGCGCGAGATCGCAGCAGTCAACCGCATGTCGGAAACGGAAGCAGTGCGTCTCATCGAGACCAATCTGAACAAAGGTCCACGTCGCGGCGCCAAGGCTGAAGACGAAGAGGCTGCGAAGGAAGAAGCAGCCTGATCGGCTTGTTTCTGCTCTCACAGACGACAGTTCCAGAGGAGCCCGGTGGTTGATAAAGCCACTGGGCTCTTTCTTTGGCGCTTGAGCCTCGTGCAGGTGGTAGAGCAGCGGAACCTTTCTGCTACCCGGTTGTTACCTTTCGTGATCGGCAGAATTGACTGATGTCCATTCTGCTCCTGCCGAAGGGAGCCATAGATGCAGGATAGCACGAGACAGGATATGGTCCGAGCCGCCATGAAGGCTCCTTATCTTGAGCGGGACGAAGAGCAGGAACTGGCCCGCCGCTGGAAAGAGGCACAGGACCAGGAAGCGCTTCACCGCATCACATTGGCCCATATGCGTCTCGTGATCGCCATGGCTTCCAAGTTCCGCTCATTCGGTCTTCCTGCAGGCGACCTCATTCAGGAAGGCTATGTCGGCCTGCTGGAAGCCGCTGCACGATTTGATCCTGCCCGGGAAGTCCGTTTCTCGACCTATGCCACATGGTGGATTCGCGCTTCCATGCAGGACTATGTGCTGCGCAATTGGTCAATAGTTCGCGGTGGAACCAGCTCAGCCCAAAAGGCGCTGTTCTTCAATCTGCGCCGGCTACGCGCAAAGATGCAGCGTGCGGGAGGAGAGGCCATGCCAGTTGGCGATCTCTATCGCGAGGTGGCACAGGCATTGAAAGTGCCCGAAAAGGACGTCGCTCTAATGGATGCGCGCCTATCGGGTTCGGATACGTCTTTGAATGCCCCGCTCAAGAGCGATGGCGAGCAGTCCTCCGAACGTATGGATATGTTGGTCAGTGAAGATCCTCTGCCTGATGATGTTGCAGGGGAATCCATTGACGGCGAGAGACGTACAGCCTGGCTTGAGCAGGCGCTCGAGACCCTTAATGTCCGTGAACTGAAGATCCTGCGTGAGCGCCGATTGTCTGAGGAAGGTGCGACGCTTGAGGCGCTCGGCGAGAGCCTTGGCATTTCCAAGGAGCGCGTTCGCCAGATCGAAAGTCGAGCGCTTGAAAAGCTGCAGGAATGTCTGACGCGCAAACATCCCGAACTGCGTGCTCCTGCCTGAACGGCTTGTGGTTACCTGTCGGTGATGATTTTGACCTTCTCGCCGACACTCAGGCTGGAGCCGGGTCCAAGAGCGTTTATCAGCCGGAACAGTTCCAGCTTGCGCTCCACACCTACCATTTGTGACGCAAGTGTTGCCACCGTGTCGCCGGGTCCCACGCTCACCACGCGGACACGCAACGGTCGCAGGCTGGCCACTTCCGACTGGCTCATCATGCGGAAGCTGCCGGTAATCTCACGGGCGACGGCATCAAGCTGGTTGCTGCTTCTGGGCGCGCCGGTCAGCAGCCGGTAGACCTGTTCACCCACCCGCACCACTGTCACGTCAAATTGCCAGTCCGCTGAATAGGCACGTCCACGTGCAGCGGGAAGGCCGTTGATGGTCGTCGTCTGCACCGAGGACGGGTCGAGCCCGTCGAGCCAGCCGCCGCTCAGGTAATCCGTCAGCTGCGTGCCCTGATCGACCGTCGTGCCGTCGAAACGGAAAGCCAGATTGCCAGGACCAGCCGCAACCACTTCACCGGTGGAGTTGTCCAGTACGAAGCCGGTGGGAACCGTGAATGCCACGCCGAGACCCGGATGCAGGAAGGAGCGTTCCCGCACATAGCCCTGGGATGGTTTGTCGCCAAACAGAATACCATCAATGCCCGCCAAATATTGCTCGCGCTCCTTCAATCCGCTTCCTGGCGGACCGAAGCTGCGGGCGTGGCGTTGCGCCAGCTCGATACGGCGCGGCGCATTGGGATGGCTTGCCAGGAAGTCGAGGCTGGCATCGGAGCTGCCGCTGACATTATGGAAAGACTGGTACTGATCCATGGATCGCAGGAAGCGGGCGGCTGCATAGGGGTCGTAGCCCGCGCGTCCGATGGACCGAATGCCCACTGCATCCGCTTCCAGTTCCTGATTGCGCGAGAATTGCGCCAGGCGGAGCTTGCCGCGTACGGCTGCTGCGCGTGCGGTGCCGTTGCTGCCAAGTACCTCGTCGACCACACGGGTTGCGAGATTGGCTTCGGCTTCGCGACGTTGGCGTTCCAGACCGTGATTGGCGGTCACATGCGCCATCTCGTGCGCCAGCACTGCGGCGATTTCGGCCGAATCGTTGGCGAGTGCCAGAAGTCCGCGGGTGACATAGAGATATCCACCCGGCAGGGCGAATGCATTGATATTCGGCGAATCAAGGATCGTGATGCGATAGGTCTGATCCGGATTGTCAGGATCAAGCGTCAGTTTGCCCACAACTCGCGCCAACATGCGCTCAAGCTTCGGATCGGAGTATTCCCCGCCATAGGTCTTGAGGATCTTCGGGTGCTGGCGCTTTGCCAAACCGGCAAGCCGATCACCCCGCATCACCGTGTCCACCGTCACCGGGTTGGACGACGGAACAAAATTGGTCTCGTTGAGATCAAGTGACTGGCAGCCGGCAAGAATGGTCGTGAGAAGAAACACAGCACCTTTTTTCAGGCTGCCGTGCCTCACCGCACGCGGTGCACTCGGAGATCGGATAATCTGCTGCGACAGGGCGCTTATCCTTCTGATATTCTTCGAGACCAGTCACGCGGTGGAACTAGCCACAGCTGCGACCACAAGACAAGAAGCAGGCTTGGCCTTTCATGTCGGCTTTGAGTGAACATAGTGGTGAAATCAGGGCTTTCCAACGTCGCTCAGGAGCGATTTTTTCCCAGATAGTCGCGGAAGGCTTCAGAACCACGGCCGCCAAGATAATCCTGGGTTGAGCCCACACCGGCTATGCGTCCGTCCGACACATGAACAAGCCTGTCCGTGAGAGCGGCTGCGTCTTCGGGTGCGTGAGTTGCCATCATGATCGTCATCATGCGCTCTTCGTGCAGTGTGTTGATGAGAGCCAGCATCTCTTCTCGCAGTGCCGGGCCAAGGGACGCCAGAGGCTCATCGAGAAGAAGCACGGGTCTGTTGCGAACAAGAACCCGCGCCAGCGCGACACGCTGACGCTCCCCGCCTGAAAGGGCTGCGGGCAGTCGCTTGCCCTTGTCGCCCAGGCCGGTTCGTTCCAGTGCCGAGGTTATCTCGTGCTCGTCCTCAGCGCTCAACCGGAGGGATGGCGAACGGCCCAGCCCGACATTCTGAGCGACAGTAAGGTGGGAAAAAAGGTTGTTTTCCTGAAACACCATCGAGACAGGGCGCTGGTCGGGCGGCAGCGCGGTGACGTCTCGCCCGTCTATCGCAATACGTCCCCCATGCGGCTCTTCGAACCCGGCCACGAGATTGAGCAATGTCGATTTTCCTGATCCGCTGGGGCCCATGACAGCTACCTTCTCGCCCGGGTTTATCGCCAGGTCGAATCGCATTTCGGTGCCGCCGGGATAGCTAAAGCGCAGCTCGTCGAGCTTTATGGATGCGGGTTTTGTCATGAACGGGCTTCCCTGGACAACCGACCGGCGACGAGCATGAGCAGAAGACAAAGCAGACCAAGAAACAGGGCCAGGCCTGCTGCATCATCCGTTCGATAGCTGCCCATGCGCTGGAGAAGGAGATATGGCAGCGTTTGCACCGATTCGCTTCCAAACAGCGCGATGACACCAAGGTCTCCCAGAGAGAGCGCCATAGCAAAGGCGAAGGCGACGGCCATGGGGCGGCGCAAAACGGGCCAATCGACAAGGCGCAGCCGGGCGACGCCCCTGATGCCGAGACTTCGGCAAAGCTTTTCGTGGCGCGCGCTCGCCGCGTCATGGGCAGGACGAAGGGCGCGAATTGCAAAGGGCATCGCCATAGCTGCATTCACCGTCACCACCATGATCGGGGCGAAGGTGAACACATTGCCGAAATGGCGCAGGAGGATGAACCAGCCAGCGCCAATGACGACCGGGGGGATGATGAGAACAAAGCTTGCGCCAGCATCGCTCATGATCTCAAGCAGGCCAGGGGTTTGCGCTCTTCTTGAAAGCTCCAGTTGACGTCTGGCAACTACGAGCGAGAGAGACAGGGCAACGGACAGCAGGGCGGAAAGCGTTGCCAGTAAGAGGCTGGTAAGCGTGGCGTTCCTTACGGACGGATCTGCGGCCAGACGCGCCAGGTCCGCTTCCATGCCGGCAAGGAGCGTCGCGACCATGGGGCCAGCAACGAACAGCAGCGCGAGCAGGATCATGAGCGTGTTGATTGCCGTCTCGGCCCTGGAGGCGAAGATGGCCCTGCGTGGGGCCGTGGGCAGATTGGTGTCGGCAGATATGGAGGCGCCGAGCCGGGCGAGGATGAAGACGACCAGCAATGTCAGCCCGATTTGAGCGATGGTCAGCGCCAGGGCGCGGGCGAGGTCAAAGTCAAATCGCAGCGCCTGATAAATTGCCACCTCGAGTGTCGTGGCGCGCGGTCCTCCGCCCAAGGTCAGAACAATGGTGAAAGATGTGACGCAAAGCATGAACACCAGCGCTGCCACCTGAGGTAAGGCAGTGCGCAGCACGGGCCATTCGATGAAGCGGAAGGATGCCACCGGCCCCATGTCGAGCTGTGCGCCCAGCCGCCAGTAATTGGTGGGCACGGATTCCAGCGCTGCCAGAAGCAGCCGGGTGGCCAGAGGCATGTTGAAGAAGACATGCGCGACAAGGATGCCGGTGAGCCCGTAGATGCCTTCCCAGTGCCGGTTGCCGACAAGAGACAGGAATGGCGCCAGAAAGCCTGCCCTGCCATACAGGGCAAGGACACCGAGTGCAGCGACAATTGCCGGCAGTGCCAGGGGCACGGCAAACAGGCTGAGGATCAGACCACGGCCCATAAAACGGGGATGACGCGCGAGCGCGCGCGCGACGAACAGCGCCGGGATCAGCGACAACAAGGTGGACAGGGATGCCTGCAGCAGCGTGAAACGCATTACGCGCAGGAGATAGAAGTCGAAGGCGTCGACAGCCGCCCGCCAGGAGCCTGTTGCCTCGGCAAGAAGGCCTGCAAATGCGCCGCCGATGAGCAGGGCGAGGAAACTCAGGGCTGCAATGCCTGCCCAGATGCGTCCCCGCCCGATCTTCCGTGTCACTTGCTCATGACCGACAGCCACTCATCCACCCATGCCTTGCGGTTCTCGGCAACTTCGGCGGGCGAGAAAAGCAGCGTTTCGGACGGTTCGACAAGTTCGTCAAATGCCGGGTGAAGCGGTTCCGACGTCTTGCCTGCGGGGAACATCCAGTTGCCCTGGGGAATGGCATCCTGGAAGCCCGGTCCGGTCATGAAGCTCATGAACTGGTCTGCCAGCGGATTGTCTGCACCCTTCACGGTTTTGCCCGCGACTTCAATCTGCATGTAGTGGCCTTCAGCGAAAGGTGCCGCCTGATAGCGATCGGTGTCCTCGGCAATCATGTGATAGGCCGGTGAGGTCGTGTAGGATAGGACCATGGCCACTTCACCGCTGGAGAACAATCCGTAGGCCTCGCTCCAGCCGGGGGTGACAGTCAGGATCTTGTCCTGCAACTTCTCCCAGGCCTGCGGCGCCTCGTCACCATAGATAGCCTTCACCCAAAGGAGGAGACCAAGTCCAGGCGTGGAAGTGCGCGGGTCCTGAATGGCGATCTTCACCATGTCGGCAGGCGCATCGACCAGCGCCTTCATGCTCTTCGGCAGGGTGGACACGGCTTGGCTGTCATAAACGAAGGCGAAATAGCCGTAGTCGAAGGGCACGAAGATGTCGTCGGAGAAATCACCCGGGATGTCGAGATTGGCCAGATTGGTCTCGTGCGGTACGAAGAGACCGGTTTTGCGCGCTTCCTCGGTCAGGTTTGTATCAAGGCCCAGAACAATGTCAGCTTCCGTTCCTTCGCCCTCAAGCTTCAGGCGGTTGAGCAGTGCGACACCATCGGCAACGGATACGAAGTCCAGTTCGCAATTGCATTCGGCTTCGAAATTCTTCTCGATCTGCGGGCCCGGACCCCATTCGGCCGTGAAGCTTTCGTAGGTGTAGACGGTGAGCTTTTCCTGCGCGCCAGCCGTGGTGGCCAGAAGGGTCGCAGCAAGCGTGATGGCATAAGGGGCAATGCGCATGAGCACCTCTTGTCAGATGTTCGAAGGGTGCTGCGTGAACAGTCTAATCCCTCCGCCGGTATGACCCGGATCAGGTTCGGCGGGTTGGCGTGATGCCTCTCAGCTCAGGCCGTTTCGCCTGGCACCCCGTTAGATCGGCGCGAAGATAGGGCCGTCGGACATGCTGCGCAAGTCCAGTCATTACCGCGCACGCGGCAGGGCATCACGAAGGCCGTTTCGTCTTGTGCGCCAATGCTGTAAGTCCTCTGCCCATGAGCCGTTTTGTCATTCTTCTGGGCGGTGAGCTCCACCCCACGCGCCGCCTCTCAGCCATGCTTGAAGGCAGCCGCATCATCGCTGCCGATTCAGGCATGCGCCATGCATCCGCGCTTGGCGTGACGCCGGAGCTTTGGGTGGGGGATTTCGATAGCGTAGACGCTGCAATGCGGGATGCATTCGCGCATGTGCCGACCCGCGAGTTCCCACCGGAGAAGGACAAGACTGACGGCGAGCTTGCCATAGATCATGCGCTTGAAGAGGGCGCGACCGAGCTCGTCCTTGCCGGAGCATTCGGCGGCGAGCGCGCGGATCATGCCCATCTGCATCTCACCCAGGTCGTGCGGCTTTGCGAAATGGGCGTGCCGACAATGGTTACGAGCGGCAATCAGGAAGGAAGGCATCTGGCGACCGGCGTCCAGCATGAATTCGATTATCGATCCGGCACGATCTTCAGCATTTTGCTGTTTGAGCCTTTGTCCGGACTGACGGTCGAGGGCGCGCGCTGGCCGCTTGATCATGTGGAGGTCGAATTCGGGTCTTCACTCACGCTTTCGAATTATGTGGCTGACAGGCTCGCGATCAGGCTGGAAAAAGGCCGCGCCATGCTGGTCGCCCATCTCAACGACGAGGAAATTGCCTGATGGCACCACCGCTTCTAAAGCTCGAAGACATCAAGCTGACCTTTGGCGGAACCCCTCTTCTGGACGGGGCCAGTCTGATGGTTGGACCGGGTGAGCGCATCGCGCTTGTCGGGCGCAACGGATCGGGCAAGTCCACGCTTCTGAAGATCGCGGCAGGCTTGGCCGAGGCGCAGGACGGCGAGATCTTTCGCCAACCCACCGCAACCATCCGCTATCTCGCACAAGCTCCGGACTGGCAGGGGCACAAGACGGTTCGCGCCTATGTCGAGGCTGGGCTAGGGCCTGCCGATGACATCAACCGTGTGACCTTGATGCTCGACAGTCTGGGGCTGACGGGCGAAGAGGAGCCGCATACACTTTCGGGCGGCGAGGCACGGCGTGCGGCACTTGCCCAGGCGCTTGTACCGCAGCCTGATCTGCTTCTTCTCGACGAGCCCACCAACCATCTCGACCTGACGACGATCGAATGGCTGGAGGATGAAATCGCACGGATGAGCTCTGCGCTCGTCACCATCTCGCATGACCGTCGCTTTCTGGAACGCGTCACCCGCTCCACGGTGTGGCTGGACCGGGGCATCACCCGCAGGCTCGACAAGGGCTTTGCCCATTTCGAGGAGTGGCGCGACACCGTGCTGGAGGAAGAGGAGCGCGAACAGCACAAGCTTGGCCGGCAGATCGCGCGCGAAGAGCACTGGCTGCGCTACGGCGTGACCGCGCGGCGCAAACGCAATGTGCGCCGCCTTGGTGAGCTGCAAAGCCTGCGCGAGAAGCACCGAAATTTCCAGAAGGCCGAAGGGCTGGCGGTGATGAAGGCCGCCGATGCGGCCGAGTCAGGCAAGCTGGTCGTTGAGGCCAAGAACATCTCCAAATCCTATGGAGAGCTGGGAGTTGTTCGAGATTTCTCGCTTCGCATCAATCGCGGCGAGCGCATCGGGTTTGTAGGACCCAATGGTGCCGGCAAGACGACGCTTCTGAAAATGCTGATCGGCGCGTTGGAGCCGGATGAGGGAACGATCCGCTTCGGCCACAATCTGGAAGTGGCAGTGCTTGACCAGAAGCGCGACGCGCCAAAGCCGGATGAAACGCTGGCGCATTTCCTCACCGATGGCCGCGGCGACAGTGTGGTCGTCAGTGGCGAGGAGCGGCATGTCGTCTCCTATATGAAAGACTTCCTGTTCAAGCCGGAACAGGCGCGCACGCCGGTGCGCGAATTATCCGGCGGCGAGCGGGCACGTTTGATCCTCGCACGTCTCCTGACGCGGCCAGCCAATCTGCTCGTGCTCGATGAGCCGACCAACGATCTCGACATGGAAACGCTGGACCTGCTTCAGGAGTTGGTGGAAGGCTTCCCCGGCACGGTTCTGCTTGTCAGCCACGACCGCGATTTTCTTGACCGTACAGTCACTGCTACCATCGCACCGGATGGCAAAGGCCGCTGGATCATCTATGCCGGCGGTTATTCGGACATGATGGCGCAGCGCAAGGGCGAGGAGCTGGAGCGGCGCAAGGCGCGCACTGCGGAAAAGGCAGCTTCATCGCCGAAGGGTTCGGGCGGAGAAAAGCCGCGCGGCAACAGCGCCAAGCTCTCCTACAAGCAGAAATATGCGCTTGAGACATTGCCGGGGCGCATCGAGACCCTCACGGATGAAATGGAGAAGCTCGAGAAAAAGCTTGCCGATCCCGATCTCTACGCGAAAGACGCTGCAGCCTTTGCCCGCTTCACGCAAGAACTTGAGAAGAAGGGGCAGGAGCGTGAAAAGCTCGAGGAAGAATGGCTTGAGCTGGAAATGCTGCGCGAAGAGATTGAGGGAGCCTGATACCTTCACGCTTGGCTAACCTCCATGAGCGAGATTGTATTCATGGAGGCACGGCATGAGCGAAGCATTTCTGATCAGCGCCAGACCCGATCTGCAGCAGGCGCGCGTGGAATGGCTGAAGCGGCTGGAAGGTGAGCGTCGGCTTTCCGCACTTACCGTTACCGCCTATGAGCGCGACACGCGGCAGTTTCTGCAGTTTTTGACCGGGCATCTGGGCGATGCGCCCGGGATCAAGGATATTGCCGATCTGCGGCCATCCGACTTTCGGGCCTTTTTGGCAATGCGCAGGCGCGACGGTGCTGGCGCACGCAGTTTGGGGCGTGGCCTGGCAGGCATTCGTTCACTCCTGAAATTTCTTGAGCGGCAGGGCTTGGTCAATGCTGCAGGCGTCAGCGCCGTACGCTCACCCAAGGCATCCAAAGGCTTGCCGAAACCGTTGACCGCAGCCGATGCGCGGAAGGTTGTCTCTGGCGAAGGGCAGCTTGCCGAGGAACCTTGGATTGCCGCGCGCAATGCTGCGGTACTTGCGCTTCTCTATGGCTCCGGCCTGCGCATTTCCGAAGCTCTGGGGCTGAGGGCAGGCGAGTTAAGCGGGAAGAGTGCAGGTGCGCTGCGCATCAAGGGCAAGGGCGGAAAGACGCGGCTTGTGCCTGTTCTTCCCGTTGTTGCGGAGGCTGTCGGTGAATATCGGAAGCTTTGCCCCTGGCACCTTCCACCGGAAGAGCCGCTGTTTCGCGGGGCAAAAGGCGGGCCGCTTCAGCCGGCCATCATCCAGCGGGAGATGCGCAAGATGCGCGCGGCGTTGAACCTGCCGGATACGGCCACTCCGCATGCGCTACGCCATTCATTCGCGACCCATCTTCTGGGGCGGGGAGGGGATCTGCGTGCAATCCAGGAGCTTCTGGGACACGCAAGTCTGTCGACCACGCAGGTCTACACCGCCGTCGACACCAGCCGTCTTCTTGAAATCTATGACGCAGCGCATCCGCGCGCGTGAGGACTGGATATAGCCCATGTTCCGAGACCTTTCCGAAAAGCTGAGCACTGCCTTGCTGCGGATTTTGGGCGTGTTGAACATGCTCGCATTCACCAGCTTCATCCTGGCGCTGCTGGGCGCAACGCAGGTGCGGGCCGAGGATCATTGCCGTGGTCGCAATCTGTTGAGCGACTTCGCGGCAAACCAGCCGGAACGCCTTGCGGCAATCGAGAAAGAGGCAGCTCAGGTCGCCAACGGCAGCGGGTTGCTCTGGAAGGTAGAAGCCAAAGGCGTTGCGCCGTCCTGGCTGTTTGGCACAATGCATGTGACCGATCCACGGGTTGTGGATCTGCCGAAGGCCGCGAAAGTGGCCTTCGAGGAAGCCAGAACTGTCGTGATCGAGACGACGGATGTGCTGGACCGCAAGGCGATGATGGCGGCAATGGCCCAGCATCCCGAACTGATGATGTTCACGGGTGCGGAAAAGCTCACCGATCACCTGGACGAGCGACAGCAGGCGGAACTCAAGGCAGCGCTTGAGGAGCGGGGAATCCCGCTTCAGACGGTAATCAAGATGAAACCCTGGATGCTCGTCTCGCTGGCCTCTCTGCCCGAGTGCGAAACGCAGAGGCAGGAGCAGGGCGCGCTGGTGCTTGATGCATTGCTGGCGGCGGATGCGGCGAGCCAAGGTAAGGCTGTGGCCGGACTTGAGACCATGGTGGAACAGTTCCAGGCCATGGCGTCTCTGCCGATGGACTTTCACATCGAGGGTCTGCTCGGCACGCTGGCGCTTGGCGACCGGATCGATGACGTCATCGAGACCATGATCGTGCTCTATACCGCAGGTGAAACCGGCATGTTCCAGCCTATGATGGGTGCGGTCATGCCGGGTGAGGATACAGAAGCCGGATATGCCGCCTTTGAGGAAGTCATGGTCACCCGGCGCAACCACAGCATGGCCAAGGCGGCTGCGGACTTCATCGACGAGGGCGGTGCCTTCATCGCCGTGGGGGCGCTTCACCTTCCCGGAGAAGAGGGGCTGGTGGCGCTCCTTCAGGAGCGCGGCTACACCGTTTCGCCTGTTGAGATGCGCTGAGACGCTGCTTCAACCGGAACTCTCATCTTGATCAGGCGTTCTACCGTCAATCAAGGCCTCAGATGGGAGACATTCCGATGGCAAATTACAACAGGCCGCGTGATCCGAACGATCCAGTCGATCCGCGCACTGATCCAGCAGCAGATCCGGCAGTGCCGCCGTCCAACCACACTGTCGTGCAGTCATCTTCGGGTGGCGGCAGCACGATGATCGTCGTTGCCGTTCTCGCTGCTATCCTGATCGTCCTGTTCCTTGCATTTGGCGGTGCAGGCATCTGGGGCGGCGCTGATGATGCTGATGTGACAATTCAGGAAGAAACGACAATCGCGCCAGAAGGTGGCGAGGCAACCGCGCCTGCGGCTCCGGAGGCTGCACCTGAGGCTGAAGCCCCGGCAGCAAACACCGATGCTCCGGAAGCTCCGGCGACGGAGGCTCCTGCAACCGATGCGCCGGCTCCAGAAGAGCCCACCGCTCCCGCTCCGAACACGGATGCACCGGCTGCACAGTAAAAGTACGATTTGCAAAGCAAAGAAAAAGGCCGCTGCGAGAGCGGCCTTTTTTTGTTTGAGTGATTGCTCAAATGATCAGGAATGGATCGCCTTGGCAAATGCTCCAAGCGCTGCCTCCCGCACGGCTTCCGACATGGTCGGGTGAGCGTGGCATGTGCGTGCGAGGTCTTCGGACGAACCGGAGAATTCCATAAGCACCGCAACTTCGTGGATCATCTCGCCTGCCCCGAAGCCGACGATATGCGCGCCGAGCACGCGGTCGGTCTTCTTGTCGGCCAGGATCTTCACGAATCCATCCGTATGCAGCATGGCGCGTGCGCGGCCATTGGCCGAGAAGGCGAACTTGCCGACATTGTATTCGACGCCAGCTTCCTTCAGCTCTTCCTCGGTCTTGCCGACAGAGGCGACTTCCGGGCTCGTATAGACGACGCTCGGGATTACGTCGTAGTTCACGTGACCGGCCTGGCCGGCGAGAATTTCGGCAACAGCCATGCCTTCATCCTCAGCTTTGTGTGCAAGCATCGGTCCGGCGATCACGTCGCCGATGGCATAGACGCCTTCCACATTGGTGCGGAAGTGCTTGTCCGTCTTCACGCGGCCGCGGTCATCGAGTTCGACGCCAACGCTGTCGAGGCCAAGGCCTTCGGTGAAGGGCTTGCGGCCGGTCGAAACGAGAACGACATCGGCCTCGATCGTTTCCGCATCGCCGCCCTTGGCAGGCTCGAAGGTGACTTTCGCACCCTTGCCGGCCTTGGAGACGTCGGTGACCTTCTGGCCGAGCTTGAAGGTGAGGCCCTGTTTGGCCAGCATGCGCTGGAACTGCTTGGAGACCTCGGCGTCCATCGGTCCGAGGATCTTGTCGAGATATTCGACAACGGTGACTTCGGCACCAAGACGTGCCCAGACGGAGCCGAGCTCAAGCCCGATCACGCCGCCGCCGACCACGATCATCTTGCCCGGCACCTTCTCGAATTCGAGAGCACCGGTGGAGGAGACGATGACCTTCTCATCGAACTTCACGTCAACACCGGGGATGCCCGCAACGGTGGAGCCGGTGGCGATGACGATGTTCTTGGTCTCGACCGTCTGTTCCTTGCCGTCGTCGCCCTTGACGGTGACCTTGCCCTTGGCCGCGATGGAGCCGACGCCGCGAAGAACATCGATCTTGTTCTTCTTCATCAGGAAGTCGAGACCCTTGGTGTTCTGTTCCACCGTCTTGGTCTTGTGCGCCAGCATCTGCTTCAGGTTCAACTTCGGCTTGGAAATCTCGATGCCGAGATCGGCAAAGGAATGACCGGCTTCAGCGAACATTTCGGTGGCATGCAGCAGCGCCTTGGAGGGAATGCAGCCGACATTGACGCAGGTGCCGCCATGGGTGGGCAGCTTTTCGACAACGGCAGTCTTCAGCCCAAGCTGTGCCGCCTTGATGGCGCAGACATAGCCGCCGGGGCCGGTTCCGATGACGACGAGATCGTAGGACATTTCTCTTCCTTCCGCTTTGCGGTGGATTTGGCCGTCACTCCTGACAGCCCGTGAGGTGGTAAAGGTCGAAAACAGGCAGCACCGGCGTGCCGTCTGCGAATTTGTGGCGGTTCAAGGTGTAGGACAGGTCGCTCAGGATGATGCTTTGGGCGGCCTTGCTGCCGCGCTTCTTGAGCGGTGTAACGCTGCCATCGCTCTGGACCGCATAGATCGCGCCGGACCACATGCCATCGATCCTGCCAAGGCTGCGTGTGCCGCTTTCCTGCAGTTCGACAGTGCCGGAATACGGCTTGGCGCCACGCAGAAGCAGCCGGAAATGCTGGTGGATGTCCGGCTTGCGCGTGTCGGCAACAAATTCCAGAGCCGACCGACCGTCATAGGCTTCCGTATAGACTGCCAGTTCCTGCGGGCAGGCCGCCAGGCTAGCGCCTGTGCTGCCTGCCAGAAGAATGGCGATTGTCAAAGCCTTGAGGCCGGCCATCATGGCTCAGTCCCATCCTGCCTTAGAGATCGAGAACGAGGCGCTCTGGATCTTCCAGCACTTCCTTGACGCGAACGAGGAAGGTCACGGCTTCCTTGCCGTCAACGATGCGGTGATCGTAGGACAGCGCGAGATACATCATCGGGCGGATGACGATCTCGCCGCCGACAACCATCGGACGCTCCTGGATCTTGTGCATGCCGAGGATGCCGGACTGCGGAGCATTGAGGATTGGGGTCGACATCAGCGAACCGTAAACACCGCCGTTGGAGATGGTGAAGGTGCCGCCCTGCATGTCTGCCATGCCAAGCTTGCCGTCGCGAGCTGCCTTGCCGAGGCGGCCGATTTCCTTCTCGACCTCTGCAATCGTCATCTGGTCGGCATCGCGAACGACGGGGACCACGAGGCCCTTGTCGGTGCCGACGGCCACGCCGATATGGCAGAAGTTCTTGTAGATGATGTCGGTGCCGTCGATCTCGGCGTTAACCGCCGGGATTTCCTTCAAGGCATGCGTCACTGCCTTGGTGAAGAAGCCCATGAAGCCCAGCTTCACGCCGTGCTTCTTCTCGAACAGCTCCTTGTACTTGGAACGCATGTCCATGACCGGCTTCATGTCCACCTCGTTGAAGGTGGTGAGCATGGCTGCCGTGTCCTGGGCTTCCTTCAGACGGCGGGCGATGGTCTGGCGCAGACGCGTCATCTTCACGCGCTCTTCGCGAGCCTCATCCTCGGCGCCGGACGGTGCGCGTGGTGCCTTCGGCTTCTCGGCCGGCTGGCTTGGCGCACCCTTGCCTTCGGCTGCGAGAACGTCGCCTTTCAGAACCTGGCCCTGCTTGCCGGAGCCCTGAACGTCGGAAGCCTTCATGCCGCGCTCTTCAAGAAGCTTGGCTGCAGCAGGTGCTGGCGGACGGCCGGAGGATGCTTCACCGGAAGCGGGAGCCGAAGCCTTTTCCTGCGATGCGCTGGCTGCCTGCGTCGAACCGGCAGATGCGCCTTCCTCGATGCGCAGTAGAAGCGCACCGACCTGAACCTCGTCACCGCTGGAGACAACGATCTCGCGGATGACGCCTGCTACCGGTGCCATGACTTCCTGAGCGGCCTTGTCGGTCTCGAGCTCAAGAATGGGCTCGTCGACAGCAACGCTGTCGCCGACCTTCTTGTAGATCTCGCCGACCTGCGCTTCCGTCACGGATTCGCCGGCGGAGGGGACGTTCACATCGACCAGCTTGCCGCCGGAGGCTTTCTCTTCGGTCTTGGCGCTTTCTGCCTTGGCGGCAGGCTTTTCTTCCTTCTTGGCCGGGGCGCCTTCGCCTTCGCCGATCATGCCGAGAAGCGCGTTTACTTCTACGGTCGTGCCTTCCTCGGCTGCAATTTCCTGCAGCGTGCCGGATGCGGGGGCGGGGACCTCAACCGTAACCTTGTCGGTTTCCAGCTCTACGATGGGCTCGTCAGCCGTGATGGCATCGCCCTTCTTCTTGAACCAGCGGCCAATGGTAGCCTCGGTGACGGATTCGCCGAGAGTGGGAACGCGGATTTCAGTAGCCATGGGATCAGTTTCCGTTGGTTCTGTTCAGGTCAGTTGCCGCCGAGAGCGTCTTCAAGGAAGGCGGCCAGCTGTTCGAGATGCTTGGACATGAGGCCCGTTGCAGGCGAGGCGGCCGCCGGACGGCCAGTGTAACGAACCCGCTTGTGCTTGGCATCAATGTGCTGGAGCACCCATTCGAGATACGGGTCGATAAAGGACCAGGCACCCATGTTCTTGGGCTCTTCCTGGCACCAGACCATCTCCGCATTCTTGAAGCGCGACAGTTCGTTGATGAGCGCCTTGGCCGGGAACGGATAGAGCTGTTCCACGCGCAGCAGGTAGATGTCGTCGATCCCGCGCTTCTCGCGTTCCTCGTAAAGGTCGTAATAGACCTTGCCGGAACACATGATGACGCGGCGGATCTTGGAGTCCTTCACCAGCTTGATCGGCTGGTCGGGCAGCATCTGCGCATCATCCCAGAGCAGGCGGTGGAAGGTGCTCTCGCCGGCCATTTCCGAAAGCTGCGAGACGGCGCGCTTGTGGCGCAGCAGCGATTTCGGCGTCATCAGGATCAGCGGCTTGCGGAAGTCGCGTTTCAGCTGACGGCGCAGAATGTGGAAGTAGTTGGCAGGCGTGGTGACATTGGCCACCTGCATGTTGTCCTCTGCGCAAAGCTGCAGGAAGCGTTCCAGACGTGCAGAGGAGTGTTCCGGACCCTGACCTTCATAGCCATGCGGGAGAAGGCAGACGAGACCGGACATGCGAAGCCATTTGCGCTCGCCAGACGAGATGAACTGGTCGAAGACGACCTGCGCACCATTGGCGAAGTCACCGAACTGGGCTTCCCAAAGCGTCAGCGCACGGGGCTCTGCCAGCGAGAAGCCATATTCGAAGCCGAGCACGGCTTCTTCGGAGAGCATCGAGTTGATGACCTCGTAATAGGCCTGCTGTGGTCCGAGATTGTTCAGCGGGATGTAGCGGTTCTCGTCTCGCTGGTCGTAGAGAACCGAGTGACGCTGCGAGAAGGTGCCGCGCTCGGAATCCTGACCTGAGAGGCGCACGGGGTGGCCTTCCATGAGGATGGAACCGAAGGCAAGCGCTTCCGCCGTCGCCCAATCGATACCTTCGCCGGTGTCGATCATCTTGCGACGATTTTCCATGAAGCGCTTGATCGTGCGGTGGACCTCGAAGTCCTCCGGCACTTCGGTCAGCTTCTTGCCGAGTTCCTTGAGGGTCTTCAGTGAAACGGCAGTCTTGCCGCGGCGCTGTTCGTCCTCATGGTCGGCCCGCTTCAGGCCTGTCCAGACGCCGTCCAGCCAGTCGGCCTTGTTTGGCTTGTACGCCTGGCCGGCCTCGAATTCGGTCTCCAGATGCTGGCGCCATTCGGCCTTCATCTGGTCGATCTCGTCCTGCGTGATCAGGCCTTCCTCGATCAGCTTTTTCGCATAGATCTCGCCCGTGGTCTTATGCTCACGGATCTTGCGGTACATGATCGGCTGCGTGAACGCAGGCTCGTCGCCTTCATTGTGGCCGTAACGGCGATAGCAGAACATGTCGATGACGACCGGCTTCTGGAACGTCATGCGATATTCCATTGCCACCTTGGCCGCATAGACCACAGCTTCCGGATCGTCGCCATTCACGTGGAAGATCGGCGCCTCGATCATCTTCGCCACGTCTGACGGATAGGGCGAAGAACGCGAGAAGCGCGGATTGGTGGTGAAGCCAATCTGGTTGTTGATGATGAAGTGGAGCGTGCCGGCCACGCGGTGACCGCGCAGTCCCGACAGACCGAGACACTCGGCCACGACACCCTGACCGGCAAAGGCAGCATCGCCATGCAGGAGCAGCGGCAGAACCTTGGCGCGCTCGGCAGGCGGCACGATCTCTTCGCGCTTGCGGCCGAAGACCTGATCCTGCTTGGCGCGCGCCTTGCCCATTACCACCGGATCAACGATCTCGAGGTGGGAGGGGTTTGCGGTCAGCGAAAGGTGGACATTGTTGCCGTCGAAGGCGCGGTCGGAAGAGGCGCCCAGATGGTACTTTACGTCGCCGGAGCCTTCCACATCGTCAGGGGCGAAAGAGCCACCCTTGAATTCGTGGAAGATGGCGCGGTGCGGCTTTTCCATGACCTGGGAGAGCACGTTCAGGCGGCCGCGGTGGGCCATGCCGAGAACGATTTCCTTCAGGCCCATCTGGCCGCCGCGCTTGATGATCTGCTCAAGCGCCGGGATCAGCGCTTCGCCGCCATCAAGGCCGAAGCGCTTGGTGCCCTTGTATTTGACATCGATGAACTGCTCGAAGCCCTCGGCCTCGATCAGCTTCTGCAGGATGGCCTTCTTGCCATTGGCGGTGAAGGTCACACCCTTGTCCGGCCCCTCGATGCGCTCCTGTATCCAGGCTTTCTCTGCGGGGTTGGAGATGTGCATGAACTCCACGCCGAGGGTGGAGCAATAGGTGCGCTTGAGGATGTCGAGCATCTGGCGAACCGTCGCCGTCTCGAGACCCAGCACATTGTCGATGAAGATCGGACGATCGAGGTCGGCTTCGGTGAAGCCATAGGCTTCCGGCGACAGCTCGTTGTAGTCTTCCAGAGGGTTCGCGATGCCCAGCGGATCGAGATTGGCGTGCAGGTGGCCGCGCATGCGATAGGCGCGGATCATCATGATCGCGCGGACGGAATCGCGGGTGGCGCGCTGCAGCTCGGCTTCGTTCAGCGCTACGCCGCCTTTCGATGCCTTTTCCTTGATCTTCTTGTCGAGATGCTTCTCGACCTCGCCCCAATTGCCGTCGAGCGCAGAGACAAGCTCACCATTGGCCTCGATGGGCCAGTTCTTTTTCTTCCAGGAAGCGCCATCGGCGTTTTTCTTCACGTCAGCCGCATCGTCTTTCAGCTGCGCGAAGTAGTCGCGCCAGTCCTCAGAGACCGAAGAAGGGTCCTGCTGATAGGCAGCGTAAAGCTCTTCCATATAGGCGGCGTTTCCGCCGTAGAGGAAAGAGGTGAGGGAGAATTCGTCGTTGGCTTGGTTCTGCCGTGCCATTTTCGCGCTCCGGATCACGATCCGGCTCCTTGCAATGCGGCCTGCTCGCCGGCCGGCGCGGACGGTTTAACCGTCATGTGCTCAAGCGGTATGAAACGCCAACCCGCCGGAGCGGGCTGGCGTTCCTGATTTTCTTACGGACGGAAGTCCTTGATGGCTTCCACCAGCGTGGTGCCAAGGCGTGCGGGCGATGGGGAGACCTTGATGCCAGCCTCTTCCATGGCTGCGATCTTGTCTTCCGCGCCGCCCTTGCCGCCGGAGATCACGGCGCCAGCGTGGCCCATGGTCCGTCCAGGAGGTGCCGTGCGGCCCGCGATGAAGCCGGCCATTGGCTTCTTGCGGCCCTTCTTGGCTTCGTCCTTCAGGAACTGGGCAGCTTCTTCCTCAGCCGAACCACCGATCTCGCCGATCATGATGATGGACTCGGTTTCGTCGTCTGCGAGGAACATTTCCAGCATGTCGATGAACTCGGTGCCCTTGACCGGGTCGCCGCCGATGCCGACAGCCGTCGACTGGCCTAGACCTTCATTGGTGGTCTGGAACACGGCTTCATAGGTGAGCGTGCCGGAACGCGAAACGACGCCGACGGAGCCCTTCTTGAAGATGTTGCCCGGCATGATGCCGATCTTGCACTCGTTGGGGGTGAGAACGCCGGGGCAGTTCGGTCCCAGGAGGCGGGAGTTCGACTTTTCCAGACGTGCCTTCACCTTCACCATGTCCATCACCGGAATGCCTTCCGTGATGCAGACGATGAGCGGGATCTCGGCCTCGATCGCCTCGATGATGGCGGCACCTGCACCTGCCGGCGGAACATAAACGACGGACGCATTGGCGCCGGTGCGTTCCTTGCCTTCGGCAACGGAAGCAAAGATCGGAAGTTCTTCACCGCCCTGACCGGTCCAGGTGGTGCCGCCCTTTTTCGGGTGGATACCGCCGACCATCTGCGTGCCGTGATAGGCAAGCGCCTGCTCGGTGTGGAACGTGCCGGTCTTGCCGGTAAGGCCCTGAACCAGGACCTTCGTGTCTTTATTGACGAGAATGGACATCTTGGCTCAGCTTCCCTTCACGGCATTCACGATTTTCTTGGCCGCATCGTCGAGATCGTCGGCGGCGATGACATCGAGGCCGGACTCGTTGATGATCTTCTTGCCAAGATCGACATTGGTGCCTTCCAGGCGCACGACCAGCGGCACCTTGAGGCCAACTTCCTTGACGGCTGCGACAACGCCTTCGGCGATGACGTCGCACTTCATGATGCCGCCGAAGATGTTGATGAGGATGCCCTTCACGGCCGGATCGGCGGTGATGATCTTGAAGGCTGCCGTCACCTTCTCCTTGGATGCGCCGCCGCCGACATCGAGGAAGTTGGCGGGTTCTGCACCGTAGAGCTTGATAATGTCCATGGTCGCCATGGCGAGGCCGGCACCATTGACCATGCAGCCGATATTGCCGTCGAGGGCAACATAGGCGAGGTCGTATTTGGATGCTTCGATTTCCTTCTCGTCTTCTTCGGACGTGTCGCGCAGGGCGACAACATCGTCGTGACGGAAAAGAGCATTGCCGTCGAAGGAGACCTTGGCGTCGAGAACGCGCAGACGGCCATTTTCCATGACGATCAGCGGGTTGACCTCAAGAAGGCTCATATCCTTCTCAGTGAAGGCCTTGTAGAGGATCGGGAACAGCTTCTCGCCGTCCGAAGCCGCTTCGCCGTCCAGCTTCAGCGCCTCGTTGAGCTTCTTCACGTCATCTGCCGTGACACCCGTTTCAGGGTTGATTGGCAGGGTCAGGATCTTCTCAGGCGTTTCTTCCGCAACTGCCTCGATGTCCATGCCACCTTCCGTGGAGACAACGAATGCCGGGCGGCCAACGGTGCGGTCGATCAGGATCGAGAGGTAAAGCTCGCGATCGATATCCGCACCGTCTTCGATGTAAAGGCGGTTGACCTGCTTGCCTTCCGGGCCGGTCTGCTTGGTGACCAGCGTGTTGCCGAGCATCTCGTCCACATTGGTGACGACCTCCTCGACGCTCTTGGCAAGGCGAACACCGCCCTTGGCGTCAGGCCCGAGCTCCTTGAACTTGCCCTTGCCGCGTCCGCCGGCATGGATCTGGCTCTTCACGACATAGAGCGGTCCGGGCAGCTTCTTTGCTGCAGCTTCCGCCTCGTCCTTGTTGAAGACAGGCACGCCGTCGGCTACGGGCGCACCGTAGCCTTTCAGCAGCTGCTTGGCCTGGTATTCGTGGATGTTCATCGGGCCTCAGGCTCCTATTGCTTCAGATTGGGCGCGATTTCCGCGCAGGCCTTGCACAGGCCCTCGACGGACTCGATCGACTTGTCGAGCAGCTTCTGCTCGGACTTGTTGAGGTCGATTTCGATGATGCGCTCGACGCCGCCGGCACCGATTACGGTGGGAACGCCGACATACATGTCCTTCACACCATACTGGCCGGTCAGATGTGCGGCACAGGGCAGAACGCGCTTCTTGTCCTTTAAGAAGCTCTCGGCCATCGTGATGGCGGAAGCAGCGGGCGCGTAATAGGCCGAACCGGTCTTGAGCAGGCCGACGATCTCTGCGCCACCGTCGCGGGTGCGCTGTACGATCTGGTCGATCTTGTCCTGTGTGGTCCAGCCCATCTTCACCAGATCCGGGATCGGGATGCCGGCAACGGTGGAGTAGCGGGTGAGCGGCACCATGGTGTCGCCGTGGCCACCGAGAACGAAGGCCGTCACGTCTTCAACGGACACCTTGAACTCCTCCGCGAGGAAGTAGCGGAAGCGTGCGGAGTCCAATACGCCGGCCATGCCGACGACGTGGCTCTTGGGCAGACCGGAGAACTTCTGCAGCGCCCAGACCATCGCGTCGAGCGGGTTGGTGATGCAGATGACAAAGGCGTTGGGGGCGTATTTCTTGATGCCCGCGCCAACCTGCTCCATGACCTTGAGATTGATGCCGAGGAGGTCGTCGCGGCTCATGCCCGGCTTGCGGGCAACGCCTGCAGTGACGATGCAGACATCTGCACCCTCGATGGCTGCGTAATCATTCGCGCCAACGAGATTGGAGTCGAAGCCGTCTACGGGGGAGGACTCGGCGATGTCGAGGGCCTTGCCCTGAGGCATGCCTTCGGCGATGTCGAAGAGGACGATGTCCCCCAGTTCCTTCAGGCCGGCGAGATGGGCGAGCGTGCCGCCGATCATGCCCGAGCCGATAAGGGCAATCTTGTTGCGTGCCATGTGGTGAAAGTCCCCCTTTGTTGACGCGCCGCGGTCACCATCGAGGGACCCGGCCAGGATCGATTTTGCGCTGTTGAGGACCAGCCGCAAAACAGCGTTGGCATAGTCTGATAGGTCGAAAAATTCAACCGGTTATTTATGCATGAGCCTTTTCAATCGTTTAGACTGTTTTTGTCTTACGTAAAGGTAAGAATTATTGAGCTGCTACAGGCAATTTCTGTTCGTGCTGCTGCTGCCAGTCGCGACTCTGCATCTCGATCAGCCGGGAGGCGGTACGCTCGAATTCAAACTGCTCCGTACCGCGATCGGCGGTATATAGCGCGGTCGGCTCGGCTTCAGCTGAGATGAACACGCGTATGTGGCAATCATAAAGCGTGTCGATCAGAAGGATGAAACGCTTGGCCTCGTTGCGTTGCGCAAGTCCCAACACCGGGACATGGTCGATGAAGATGGTGGAATACTGGTTGGCAATGGCCAAATAATCACGCGCACCAAGCGGGCGTCGGCACAGATCGTCGAAGTGGAAGCGCGCCGCATCACCGGCAGACAGCGGCACCTCGACCTTGCGCCCTTTCACCTCAATCTGTGCCGGGGCAGCAACGCGGCCTTCGGCAATCGTTTCCCATGCCTGATCCATGGTGGCCTGAGCACGCTCATCATCCGGAGAGAGATAGACAGGGAGCTTGTTCAGCTTTTCAAGCCGGTAGTCGGTCTCAGAGCGGACTTCCAGCACCTTTACATGTTCTGCAAGCAGATCGATGAAAGGCAGGAACAGGCCGCGATTGAGCCCGTCCTTGTAAAGATTGGCCGGTGCGACGTTGGAGGTGGCCACCAGGACGACGCCTTCTGCGAACAATGCCGAGAACAGGCGCGAGAGGATCATTGCATCGGCGATATCCGTGACGTTGAATTCGTCAAAACACAGGATCCACGCCTCGGATGCAAGTTCACGGGCCACAGGCGGAATGGGATCGCTCTCCTTTGTCTCGCCATTCTTCAGCGCAGCGCGATGTCGGCCGATACGGTCATGCACGTCGGCCATGAAGTCGTTGAAGTGGGCGCGACGCTTCTTTCGCACCGGCAAGAGCTCGTAGAACACATCCATGAGCATGGTCTTGCCGCGGCCGACGCCGCCATGAATGTAGAGACCGGTGACCGTTTCCTTCTCGCGCTTGCGTGCAAAGAGCCAGCCAAGAGCGCTGGACTTGCGTGAGAGGCGGTGTTTCTCGATCCGTTCGGCAAGGGCGTCGAGCTCTTTTATGAGCCTGACCTGCTCCTCGTCTCGCCTGACATCGCCCGAATCCACCAGGTGGTCATAGCGTTGCATGACCGTCGGGTGCGATGTGAGGCCGTCGCGCAGGGACATTCAGTTCCGCCGTCGGGTCGGTTCTGGAAAGGGTGGAGGCTGGAGCCGGGGGCTGGGCCGCCGGCTCCTTGATCGATCAGCGCGACAGCGAGACGGCGGTACCGCCGCTGGTCTGACCGTCCAGCCGCTCTGCGCCGCTGGAATAAAGGCGGCCAATCGTGTTGCCACTGTCGTCATAAAGAACGAGCTGCTTGCCCGCGACATCCCAGCCGCGCATGTTCTGCAGGTCGCCGGAGCAACCGCGTGTGCCGCCGCGCGAAGCGTTGCCGTATTTCGTCAGCGTCAGGAACATCTGGCAGCTTGCGCCGCCGGATGCCACGCTCCACGAGCCGACGAGGCTGTTCTTGGAGATGTCTGCCGCAGTGGCGGAGGCATCCGCGCCGGGCGTCAGGTCAGCACCGTCGGTCGGATCGACTGCGGCCATCTGCGTCTGATCGTCAGCTCCGGGCGCCTGAGGGAACTGGCTGGGATTGGCCGGCGGTGGCAGTCGGTTCTGCGTGACCTGGCCGGCAGGTGCAGCCGTCAGAGGTTGCGGGGCGGCGGGCGCCGAGCTCTGAATCGGATTGAGCCTACCCGACTGACAGCCAGCAAGCGCAAGCGCCATCAAGGATACGGCAATCAAGCCGGTTTTTGAGTTTCGCATTCCCTTCTCCGTCGATGCCATGATCATTCCCTGGAGCGTGCCGGTACCATGGCACAAGTGTAGGATTAACACATATGTTGGTGGTTAAGAACCGGTTTCCGGACGCTCGAATTATGGCAGAATTTTGCTGCGGCAAGTGAAGGCGATGGAACCCGGCGCGTCGCGAACGCATTCAGAGTGCAGGTTCAACACCTGCAGAGGGGTCTTTTCATGATCAAGTGGATTCTCATTCTTCTCATAATCGCTGCCGTTGCCGGTCTTCTGGGCATGAACAGTGTCGCCGGTGCGGCCATGACGGGCGTGAAGATACTTATCGGTATCGTTCTGGTGCTTTTCCTGCTTGCCGTGCTTGGCATAGTCGCGATCGCCTGACGCCAGACCATCTGGTAATTGCCGCCATCATCCGCCATATAGGGCCGATAATTTATCGGAACGGAACTTATGGCGGATCTGGCGCAGTTTGCGAAGATGAACGGGCTTGGCAATGACATCATCGTTGCCGATATGCGCGGTCGTGCAGATCGCGTATCGCCTGATGCCGCTCGCGCATTGAATGCAGACGCCTCTACTCGCTTCGACCAGATCATGGCGATCCATGATCCCAGGACCCAGGGCACGCATAACTATATCGAGATCCTGAATTCCGACGGCAGCATGGCGCAGGCCTGCGGCAACGGTACCCGCTGTGTCGTGCAGGCGCTGGCTGCCGAGACCGGACAGAAGATTTTTACTTTCGAGACGGTCGCGGGCATTCTCAATGCAGAGGAGCATGAGGACGGCCGCATTTCCGTTGATATGGGCAAGCCCCGCTTCGGCTGGAAAGATATACCGCTGGCTGAAGAGTTCCGGGATACCCGCATGATCGAGCTGCAGGTCGGGCCGATCGATGCGCCTGTGCTGCACTCCCCATCCGTCGCATCCATGGGCAATCCGCACGCGATATTTTGGGTCGAACGCGATGTATGGGACTATGACCTGGAGCGTTTCGGGCCGTTGCTCGAAAACCATCCGATTTTTCCGGAGAAGGCGAATATCTCGATCGCGCGCGTGCTTTCCGACAGCGAACTCGATTTGCGTACCTGGGAGCGTGGTGCTGGTTTGACGCGTGCCTGTGGATCGGCTGCATGTGCTGGTGCAGTGAGTGCAGCGCGCACCGGGCGCACAGGGCGATCGGTTACTGTCAATGTTCCCGGTGGCCCGCTGCATATTCTCTGGCGCGAAGACGATCACGTCATCATGACCGGTCCTGCCGAATGGGAATTCTCGGGTCGCTTCGATCCCCAAACCGGTGTCTGGGAACGCGACGAGGAGAGTGTGGCCTGATGGGTGTCGACGTCCTGACATTCGGCTGTCGGCTCAATGCCTATGAGTCCGAGGTCATCAAGCGTGAAGCCGGTGCGGCGGGGCTTGGTGAGCTCCATGGTGGAGCTGTCGTCGTCAACACCTGCGCGGTGACTGCCGAAGCCGTGCGTCAGGCACGTCAGGCCATCCGCAAGGCGCGGCGCGAGAACCCGGAAGCACGCATCATCGTCACCGGCTGTGCCGCGCAGACCGAGCCCGGGACCTTCGGCGAGATGGACGAGGTCGATCTCGTTCTTGGCAATGAAGAGAAGCTGAAACGCTCCAGCTATCGCGCGCTGCCGGAATTCGGCGTGAACCAGTTCGAGAAGGTGCGCGTCAACGACATCATGGAGGTGCAGGAGACTGCTTCTCACATGGTCGATGCCATCGAGGGCCGTGCCCGCGCATTCGTGCAGGTGCAGAACGGTTGCGACCATCGCTGCACCTTCTGCATCATCCCCTATGGGCGCGGAAATTCGCGCTCCGTGCCGATGGGTGCTGTGGTGGATCAGGTGCGCAGGTTGGTCGATAACGGTTATGCCGAGGTGGTTCTGACGGGTGTCGATCTCACGAGCTTCGGCGCTGATCTTCCCGGCGCGCCGCGTCTTGGCAAGCTTGTGCGCACTATCCTTTCACAGGTTCCGGAGTTGAAGCGGCTGCGTCTTTCTTCCATCGATTCCATCGAGGCTGACGAGCATCTGATGCGTGCGCTTGCCGAGGAAGAGCGGCTGATGCCGCACCTGCATCTTTCGCTGCAGCATGGCGACGACATGATCCTGAAGCGCATGAAGCGTCGCCATTTGCGCGCCGACACAATCGCCTTTTGCGAGGAGGTGCGGCGGTTGCGGCCGGACGCGGTTTTCGGCGCGGATATCATCGCGGGCTTCCCGACAGAGACGGAAGCGATGTTCGAGAACTCGGTCAAGATCATCGACGAGTGCGGGCTGTCGCATCTGCACATCTTTCCCTTCTCGCCGCGCGAAGGCACGCCTGCAGCGCGCATGCCGCAGCTTCAGCGCAGTCTAGTGAAGGATCGCGCAGCCCGGCTGAGGGCGGTCGGCGACGCCGCCTATCGCGCGCATCTTGCGTCGCTGGATGGCACGCGTCAGCGTATTCTTGTCGAAAAGCCGGGGCTGGGGCGCACGGAAGGCTTTACGCTTGCGGCAATCGACACAGGCAATCCCGGCGAGATCGTCGAGGCAACCATAACCGGCCATGACGGCGACAAGCTGATCGCACGTCCCCTGGCCGAGGCAGCATAGGCACGCATGGCATTCGGATTCATCAAGAAGGTCTTCACTTTCGGCAAGGACAAGCCGGAAGAGGAAGAAAAGCCTGAAACGCAGGAGCAGGACGCTGCTTCTGAAGCCGACGCTTCCGTCGAGGAGGGGCAGGACGAGCCTCAGCAAGCCGAACCTGAAGATGCGCCAGCGCCGGTGGCTGATGAAGAGCCGGTAGCGGAAAAACCTGCCGAGGCACCTGAGGTTGCCGAAGAAGCACCCGCCGTGCCTGCGCCCAAAGCAGCGCCGGTTGAGGAAAGCGCGCCCGCCGATGAAGTGGAGCCGGAGGTTGAACCGGAGCCGGAAGCGGATGCTTTCATCGAAGCCGAGGCGCTTGAGGAGATCGAACAGGCGGCGGAAACAGCCGCTTCGATCCCTACTGCCGAAGACGATGCATCGACGGAAGACCAGGACCAGAGTGATGACGTCAGTGCTGATGGCGCGGGCGTGATCGTTGGCGCTGCGGTTGAACGTCGTGCAGCGCTAGAGGTCGTCGAGCCGGAACCGGAAGTGCGCAAGCCCTGGTTCCAGCGCCTGCGCGAAGGCCTGTCGCGCTCCTCGCGGGAGCTGCGCGAAAGCATCTCGGGCATCTTCACCAAGCGCAAGCTGGATGAAGACACGCTGCAGGACCTTGAGGACGTGCTTCTGAAGGCCGATCTCGGGCTTGAGACAGCCATGCGTGTAACCGACGCGCTGTCATCCGGCCGCTATGGCAAGAATGTTTCGGGTGAGGAAGTTCAGGCCATCATGGCCGAGGAGATCGAGAAGGTGCTGGCACCAATCGCCAGGCCGCTCGAACTTGATCTGTCGCACAAGCCGCATGTGATCCTCGTGGTCGGTGTGAACGGCACCGGCAAGACCACCACCATTGGCAAGCTGGCCGCCAAGCTGACTGCTGGCGGGTTGAAAGTGACGCTGGCAGCCGGTGACACATTCCGTGCAGCGGCCATCGAGCAGTTGAAGATTTGGGGCGAGCGGACCAATTCACCCGTGGTGGCAAGCAAGCTTGGCGCGGATGCAGCAGGCCTTGCCTATGACGCTTTCGACGAGGCAAAGCGGAATGGGTCCGATGTGCTCATCATCGACACGGCCGGGCGCCTGCAGAACAAGACCGAGCTCATGGCCGAGCTTGAAAAGGTCGTGCGCGTCCTTGGCAAGCATGACCCGGAAGCGCCGCACACGGTGCTGCAGACCGTCGATGCCACCACCGGTCAAAACGCGCTTAATCAGGTGGAGATCTTCCGCAATGTAGCGGGCGTGAACGGGCTCGTCATGACCAAGCTCGACGGCACCGCACGCGGCGGGATTCTCGTTTCCATCGCCGCCAAGCACAAACTGCCCGTCTATTTCATCGGCGTGGGCGAAGGTGTTGAGGATCTAGAGCCGTTTTCGGCAGAGGATTTTGCCAAGGCAATTGCGGGGATTGGGTGATTTGGTGATGTTGCGTTTCAATACCCCCCTCCGCCTTGCCAGGCATCTCCCCCTCAAGGGGGGAGATCGGCTCTCATCGGCGTTTTTCATGCCCGACCATGGAAGCACGGCAAGGCCGCGACTGATCTCCTCCCTTGAGGGGATGGCCGGCAGGCCAGAGGGGGGTGCAGCGCCTACTTCTAACAAGGAGCACACCCATTGACCCGCATCATCGAACGCGATCCGTCCGACCCGAAGCGCAAGGAGATCAATCCGCTCCTGAAGCTTGTGCTTGAGCTTGGGCCGCTGGTTGTTTTCTTCTTTGCCAATTCGCGCGGTGAATGGCTGGCCGAGCGCTTTCCTGCGTTAGGCGCGCTTGGCGGTCCGATCTTCATCGCGACCGGCCTTTTCATGGCGGCCACCGCAATTGCGCTTACCGCCTCATGGCTACTGACGCGGACGCTGCCGATGATGCCCCTGATCTCCGGCATTGTCGTCTTCGTGTTCGGTGCGCTGACCCTGTTTTTGCAGAACGACACCTTCATCAAGATGAAGCCGACCATCGTGAACACGCTCTTTGGCGTGATCCTTCTGGGCGGGCTTTATTTCGGCAAGTCGCTGCTTGGCTATGTCTTCGATTCAGCCTTCAAGCTGGATGCGGAAGGGTGGCGCAAGCTGACCATGCGCTGGGGGCTGTTCTTCCTGTTCCTGGCGGTGGTCAACGAGATCGTCTGGCGCAGCTTCTCCACCGACACATGGGTGGCGTTCAAGGTGTGGGGCATCATGCCGATCACGGTGATCTTCACCATGAGCCAGATGCCGCTCATCATGCGTCATTCGCTGGAAGAGCAGAAGGAAAGTTGACGGGCGAGGCGGCTTTGCGCCGCCTCTCAACCACTACACGCCAAACCAGCCGATGATCGCGCCCATTATCACGGCTACGCCCAGCCAATGAATGCCATCGATAATGGTCAGGTCCCACCCATAGCCTTGATAGCGTTGGTTGATGGCCGTCGTTGTCATCATGAAACCGGCCCAAACGAAAAGGCCGGAAATGATGCCGTTCATGATGGTCACCTGCCCGGTGCCCAGATGGCCGATCAGGCCTGCAAGCACCCATGCCATTATCAGCTCCCCGAGGATCGAGGTGATGAAGTGGACGGCTGTCATCTTGGCTTCACTCGGGTTGATGCGTGAAGCTTTCAGCCAGCGTTTCGAAACTGCGCCGTAATAGGCGCCACCGAAGAGAAAGGCTGCCGCTGTAGCGACAATGATGGCGATGTAATTCATTCCGCCGAAATCCATGGATAAAATCTCCCGTGCTCAAATAGAAGCTCAAGGATACCGCAAGCGCGGATTTCAGGCAAAGCGCCAGACGGTCGTGCGTTTGACTTCGGCATCTTCGAGAGCGCGTGTGACCGGCACCTGATACTCGGCAATGCGCTCAAGCCTGTCTGTGGGCAAATAGCTGCGGCCGGGGTCGCCCACGAGAACGGTCTTGCCCGTTTCCGCGAGTATCGAGAACCAGTTGCTCACGGCTGCCGACATTTCGCGATCGTAGAACACGTCGCCGGCCAAAATGACTTCCGCATCCGGCGTGGTCTTGATCAAATCTTCCGTCGTGGTCGTGAACGACACGCCATTGGCCGCGGCATTGAGCCGACAGGCGCAGAGCGTGAAGGGATCGGTGTCTGCGGCGTGAACGCTTGCTGCACCCGCCTTGCAGGCAGCGATTGCGACGAGACCGGAGCCGGTTGCGAAATCCAGGACCCTTCTGCCGCGCACAATCGCGGGATGGTCGAGAACATGGCGCGCCAGCCCCTGACCACCTGCCCAGGCAAAGGCCCAGAAGGGCGGGGGCAGACCTATTTCCTCAAGCTCTTCTTCAGTGCGCTGCCACAGATCATGGGCTTCATCGGCCAGGTGAAGGCAGATTTCGGGGACGTGCGGCGGCGCCAGAAGAGCCGTGTTTTCACGGATGAAATGTTCGGCTTCTTCCGGCGTCAGCCGCCGCATCTTGTCAATCCTGCTTCAGGCCGCCCATGTGGCAAATCTCGAACCATTCTTCCTCGCGCACCGGCTGGACCGAGAGACGGGAATTGTTGACGAGGATCATATCGGCGAGGATGGGGTTTTCCTTGATCTGCGCCAGCGTGACGGGTTCAGGCATATCCTGCACGGCCTTGATGTCCACGCATTCCCAGCGCGGATCATCCGTGGTGGAATCGGGGTGGACTTCCTTGCAGACCTCCACGATGCCGACTATGCGGGTTTCCTTCACCGAATGGTAGAAGAAGCCCAGATCGCCGAGCTTCATCTCCCGCATATTGTTGCGCGCCTGATAATTGCGCACGCCGTTCCATTCCTCGCCGGCCTCACCCTTGCGCTTCTGGTCCTCCCAGCCCCAGGTGTTGGGTTCGGACTTGAAAAGCCAATAGGCCATTTACGCCTGCTCCGGATTGTTGAAGACCCAATTCCACGGACGGATCTCCACACGCTCGAAGAGACCGGCCTTTGCATAAGGGTCACTGTCGGCGATGGCCTTCGCCTCTGCCTTGTCTGCAGCCACGATGGCTACCAGGCTGCCGCAGGGCTTGCTGTCCTCGTCGAGGAAAGGGCCTGCGAATTTCAGGGTGCCCTTGTCGTTGAGATCGTTGAGAAAGGCGACATGCTCGGGCCGCGTGTCCATGCGGGTTTGCAGATGCCCGGGCTTGTCCTTGCAAAGAATTGCGAAAATCATCGATGTTCGTCCCTTCGTTCAACCGGCTTCATTCTTCAATGGTCGCGACAGCAGCGCCTTCATCGCATTTTCCACGGTCACACGTCCCTCAATAAGATCGCTGACGCTCTGGATGATGGGGGCATCAAAGCCCTTTCTCTCGACAATACTTGCCGCGATACCAGCGCTGTGAACGCCTTCGGCGAGCGGTCGGCCGTCCAGATTTTCCCCACGCCCGAGCGCAAGCCCATAGGCAAAATTGCGTGACTGGGCGGATGAGCAGGTGAGGATCAGGTCTCCGAGCCCGGAGAGCCCCATCAGTGTTTCCTCGCGCGCGCCGAAGCTGCGGGCAATGCGGCGCAGTTCGACGAAGCCGCGCGTGATGATGGCGGCCACTGCACTTGCACCCAGCCCGGCACCTTGTGTTGCACCCGCTGCAATCGCCAGCACATTCTTCAAAGCGCCACCGAGCTCGACACCGGTCAGGTCATCCGTGGCGTAGCAGCGCAGATGCGGACCGGAAAGTTTTTGAGCCAGGTCCCGCGCAAGCGCCTCGTCCACGGCGGCGACAGTGACGGCGGTCGGCAGACCCTTGGCGACATCTGTCGCAAAGCTTGGTCCGGACAAGGCGCCTATCGGGTTATATGGCAGAACCTCTCTTGCAAGCTGCGACATGAGCTTGCCGCTTTCGCGCTCGATGCCCTTGGCGCACAGCACGATTGGAATGTCGAGGCTCAAATGCGGTTTGGCGTTGGACAAAACGCTGCGCAGGGTCTGCGCAGGCGTGACGGCGAGAACGAGCTCTGCCTGCTCCAGAGTCGCTTCCATTTCTGCAGAAGCCGTCAAACCATCATCCAAGGCGATATCAGGCAGATAGCGGCTGTTGGAGCCGCTCATGATCTGTTCGGCAAGGCCCGGGTCTCTGGCCCATAGATGGGGCTTGTGGCCGGCTCGCAGGGCGTTCAGAGCAAGGGCCGTGCCCCATGCACCAGCTCCCAGAACAGCAATCTTCATGCCTTGGCTCCGCGTTTGCCCGCGCCGAAGACGGGTGTGGAAGTTTCATCCAGCGGCCAACGGGGACGCGGCCGAAAACTCATCGGTGCTTCTTCTGCCAGACCCGCTTCCAATCGTTCAAGCCCGGCCCAGGCGATCATGGCGGCATTGTCGCCGCACAGCTGCAATGGCGGGGCAACGAGTTCGAAGCCTGCTTCATGTGCCGAGTTTTCGAGTGCCGCGCGGATTGTGAGATTCGCAGCCACACCCCCCGCAACCACCAGCGTGGGAGCAGGCAAGTCAGGATGTTCCTCGCGAAAACGCGTCAGGCTACGGGCGACGCGATCGATAAGGCTCTCCGTTACGGCAGCCTGGAAGGATGCGCAGATGTCACTCACATCCTGCCGCGACAATGGAGCCAGTTCCGTCGCTGTGCGCCGTACCGCTGTCTTGAGGCCGGAGAAGGAAAAGTCAGGCCGGGCTTCGCCCTTCAGCGGGCGTGGGAATGAGAAACGTTTGGGATCGCCGGTCTTGGCCGCCTTCTCCACATTCGGACCGCCGGGATAGGGCAGGCTCAACAGCTTGGCGGTCTTGTCAAATGCTTCGCCGAGCGCATCGTCGATTGTCGTCGCCCAACGCCGATAGTCACCGACGCCACGCACTTCAACGATCTGGCTGTGGCCGCCGGAGACGAGCAGCAGGAGATAGGGAAAGGCGACTTGATCGGTCAGACGCGGTGTCAGCGCATGACCTTCCAGGTGGTTGATCGGAATCAGGGGCTTTCCAAGGGCTGCGGCAAATGCCTTGGCCGTGGTGAGGCCGACGATCAGTCCTCCGATCAATCCCGGTCCGGCCGTTGCTGCAATGGCATCCACATCAGCGGGCTTCATGCTGGCTTCCTCGAGAGCGGCCTTGATGACCCCATCGAGCGCCGTCACATGGGCGCGGGCAGCAATCTCGGGCACGACCCCGCCGAATGCGACATGCTCCTCGATCTGGCTCAGCACGATATTGGAGATGATCTGAGGCTTGCCGGACGCGTCGCGGGTGACGACGCTTGCCGCCGTTTCGTCACAACTCGTCTCGATGCCCAGCACCCGCGTCATGTCGTCCCTGTTCACCTTTGTTGCCCAATGCGCCTTTGACCTTTAGGGAAGGGGCGTTGGCTTGATTGAGAAGAGCCGGTTAGCACGGACGTGACGGCATGCAAACTGATGTGGTGAGAATCGGAACGCGCGGCAGCCAGTTGGCGCTGGCGCAGGCGGCAGAAACGCGCGCCAGGCTGATGGCTGCGCATGACATGCCTGAAGAGGCATTCGAGATTGTCGTCATCCGCACCTCCGGCGACCGCATTCAGGACCGCCCCTTGTCGGAAGCAGGCGGAAAGGGCCTTTTCACCAAGGAAATCGAGGAAGCCCTGTTCGATGGGCGCATCGATCTGGCGGTTCATTCTTCCAAGGATATGCCGACGGTTTTGCCGGACGGGCTGGAGATTTCCGCCTTTCTCGAACGCGAGGATGTGCGGGATGTCTTTATCGGCCGCAGCGTGAAGCGAATACAGGACCTGCCGCAAGGGGCGAAATTGGGTACTTCCTCGCTGCGCCGGCAGGCGCTGGTATTGCGCATGCGCCCCGATCTGGAAGTGGGCATGTTTCGCGGCAACGTGCAGACGCGGCTTCGCAAGCTGGAAGACGGTGTCGCCGAAGGCACGCTTCTCGCTCTTTCCGGGCTGAAGCGGCTGAAGATGGAGCATGTCGCGACCCAGATCATGGACGCGCAGGCATTCCCCCCCGCACTCGGTCAGGGTGCAATCTGCATCGAGAGCCGAATCGGTGACGAGCGGATCAAGGCGCTGCTTGCGCCTATTCATCACGAACCGACTGGTACAAAGCTCGCCTGCGAGCGCGCATTTCTCGCCACACTTGATGGCTCCTGCCGCACGCCGATTGCCGGCGAGGCGAAGCTTGAGGACGGCAGATTGAGCTTCTACGGAATGATCCTGACACCGGATGGCCGCGAAGTGCATGAGGTCACGGGTGAAGGTGCGGCTGAAGATGCGATTGAGATCGGCCGTGATGCCGGAGCGCGGATACGTGACATGGCAGGGCCAAGCTTCTTTAGTGACTGGGTGTGAAGTTGAGGGTTCTCATCACGCGTCCGCAACCGGGTGCCGATGAGACGGCGGCGCGTGTTCGTGCCCTGGGGCTGACGCCAGTGGTAGTGCCGCTGACGCAGACCGTGCCAGTCGATCCGCGTAAACCTTCAGAACTCGACGCAGTCTCGCTGGTGGCGATCACCAGCCCGAATGCGGTGCGGCATGCACCGGGCGACTTGTTGCAGGCGCTGCACACGCGGCCCGCATTTGCCGTGGGATCGAAGAGCGGCGAGGTTGCGCAAGCTGCCGGTTTGCGGGTCAGCGCGTCGGATGCGGGTGATGCCGAACATCTTGCGGAACAGTTGATTGATGCAAGCAGGCCCGGAGATTTGATCGCCATTCTGTGCGGGCGGGTGCGGCGAGCATTGATAGAGCAGCGCCTGCAGACTGCGGGTCGTTCAGTCGTGGTGCTGGAGACTTATGACACACGCGCGCTGGCGGTCGATGCGGCAGCCGTATCACGCGTTGATGTCGTGTTGCTCTATTCCGCTTTTGCCGCCGATGTCTACATGCGTGCGGCAGGGAACCGCGGGCCTGAAGCTCCGTTGAATGAAACAAGGTTTGTCTGCATCTCGCCACGGGTGGCTAAAAGGCTGGACGATGTGCTGGCGGCGAACATCTGCATTGCCACCCAGCCGGATGAGGAAGGCATGATGGGGCAGTTAGCTTTGTTGCGCTAAATCGTCTGTCAGGCCCTTCCTTCATCCCGGTGGTGTGATAGTTACCTTGTATTGCGCTGCACAAGCGCTCCAGTTCGTATATTCCAGCGGAGCTGCCCTATGGTCAAAACCCCCAGGACCCGCCACTCGAAGACCAGCCGCGAGCCGGTGACCATCGATCTTGAGGCAGACAAGGTGAAGTCCGCTGACAACCCTGCCGCCAATCCGAAGGGTGCAGCGTCGTCCGAAGCGGCCAAGCCGACCGCACCCGCCAAGGGCGACGAGCCGGTGAAGCCGCAAGCTTCTTCCGGGGCTACAGGAGCAAAGACCTCTGAAAATCTGAGCGGTGAAAAGAAGCCGACCGACAAGCCCGGTACTTCCGGTGAGAAAAAGGCCAGCGACACAAAGCCCGCTGCCTCATCCACTGACAGAAAAGATGAGCCCGCCAAGAGTGCTGCCGCTTCGGGTGTGGCTGCGGGGGCTGCGGCATCCGGTTCCTCGACCGGGGCAACGTCAAAAAGTGCTCCAGCCGCGGCCGCCAAGACGGGTGGCACGGGGCGCAGCCTGCTGGCAGGTGTCGCAGGCGGCGTGATAGCACTGGCATTGGGTGCCGGTGCTCAAGTTTCGGGCTATTTGCCTGTACTTTCCACACAGGATGCGGCGCAGGAGCAGACCTCCGATCCCGCCGAGATCGAGGGACTGCGCGAGCAATTGTCGGCGCTTTCTTCTGAAGTCGAACAGCTTCGCACGCAGACTGCCGAGGCCGCAGAGGCTTCCTCGGGCGCGAGTAGCGGCGTTGAGGCGGAAGAGGTGGAAGCCCTGAAGAGCCGTATCGAGGCTGTGGAGCAGGCGGTTGCCAATCTCCAGGAGGCGGTGTCTTCCGGTGAAGCGGGCGAGAACGCGGGGCTGGAAGCGCTGCAGGCACGGGTTCAGGAGCTTGAGACCGCGGCATCGTCTCCGGCCGGAAGCGGTGCGGGAGAGGCCGATCCGGCCATCCAGGAGGCACTGAGTGCCCTAGAGGAGCGTGTTTCCGCATTGCCTGAAAATGCTGTTTCCGCCGATCAGGTCGAAGCACTTCAGCAGGAATTGGCTGCATTGCGTGAGGCTGCAAATGCCGCACAGCAGGCTGCTTCAGGCAACAGCGAGCAGCTGCAGAGTGTCGCAGGGCGGCTGGACGAACTGGCCCAGCAGGTGGAAGCAGAGGATGAAGGTCCGAAGCTTGCGCTGGTCGTTGCTGCCTCAGCGCTGAAGTCGGCGGTGGAGCGTGGCACTCCCTTCGCCAGCGAGCTTGAGACATTCACGGCCATCGCCCCGGACGCGCCGGGCCTGGAGCCGCTTCAACCTTATGCCGAGCAGGGTATACCCACCCGCGAAGAACTGGCCGAGGCAGCTCCGCTGGTTGCTACCCGGCTTGCCGCCCTTGAAAATGCAGCACCACCCGATGCGGGTATCGTGGACCGGCTGATGTCGTCGGCGAAGTCGGTTGTCAGTGTCCGCCCCGTCGGCGAGGTCGAGGGCGAAAGCATTTCCGCGATTGCAGCACGCATGGAGGCTGCCGTGCTGGCCGGCAATTACGAGAAGGCGCTGGCCGAGTATGAAAGCCTGCCGCCGGAAGGCAAGGAAAGGGCATCCGCCTTCGCCGAAAAGCTTCGGGCGCGCCAGGCGGCTGATGAAATTCTCGAAGATGCGCTCTCAAGCGCGCTGAAGCCGGCTTGAGGGGCTGCTGATGTTCAGAATCCTGTTCTATTTTCTGCTGATCTTTGCGCTTGGTCTGGGCTTTGCCTGGCTGGCGGAACGCCCGGGTGATCTGGTGGTCACCTTCGGGGGCTATCGCTACGAAGTCACGCTGATGGTGGCAGCAGTCCTGCTTGTGGGCGTGGTTGCTGCCGTGATGATCACCTGGTGGCTGCTGAAAAGCATCTGGTACAGCCCGAAGACCGTGGCGCGCCATTTTCGGGTGCGGCGCCGGGATCGGGGATATCAGGCGCTTTCGACGGGGCTGATTGCAGCAGGAGCCGGTGACGGTGGCGTCGCGCGTCGCATGGGGGCGCAGGCATCGAAGCTGATTTCGTCGGATCAGGAGCCTCTCATCCATCTTCTGGATGCGCAGGCGGCGATGCTGGAAGGTGATCACGAGACGGCGCGCAAGAAGTTTGCCGCAATGGCAGAAGATCCCGAGACACGGCTTCTTGGCCTGCGCGGCCTGTATCTGGAAGCCGAACGGCTGGGCGAGCGTGAAGCTGCGGAGCACTATGCTGGCGAGGCTGCCAAGCAGGCACCGCAGCTTGGCTGGGCTTCCAACGCAGCACTGGCTATCCGAGCCCGCGAAGGAGAGTGGGACAGCGCGCTTTCACTTGTGGATGCGCAGAAGAGCGCCAAGCATCAGGACAAGGACGCGATCAAACGCCGTCGCGCGGTTCTCCTGACCGCGAAAGCCATGGAAGTGCTGGACAGCGATCCCACAACTGCGCGCAGTGCCGCGCTTGAGGCACACAAGCTGCAGCCGGAATTCGTGCCGGCAGCCGTGACGGCCGCGAAGGCGCTGTTCCGCAATAACGAGCTGCGCAAGGCCGCGAAGGTTCTGGAATCGACCTGGAAGAAGGAGCCGCATCCGGAGTTGGCTGATGCCTATCTTCATGCACGCCCCGGCGATTCCACCCATGACCGTCTGGATCGTGCACGGAAATTGCGCGGCTTGAAGCCGAACAATGTGGAATCCGAGCTGGCCGTGGCGCGAGCAGCGCTTGAGGCGGGAGAGTATTCCGAAGCGCGCAAGGCAGCGGAAGCTGCGATACGCATTGCACCGCGCGAAAGCGCCTTCCTGATCCTTGCTGATATAGAAGAGGCTGAGACCGGCGAGCAGGGACGTGTGCGCCATTGGCTCCAGAAGGCGCTGCGTGCGCCGCGCGATCCGGCATGGATCGCCGATGGTCAGGTTTCGGAGCGCTGGGCGCCCGTCTCACCGTCGGGTCGGTTCGATGCCTATGAATGGCGCGTTCCTGTGGAGCGGCTGGCGCCGGTTCTCGATGCCAATGATGCGCTGGAGCCACTGCCTGCCATAAGTGCACCCCCCGCGGGAGCCTCTTCTGCAGGCAAATCCGATGAGCCTGAGATCGTTGTCGAGGAAGGCCTGACCGAGGTGAAGCCGCCAGTTGCCGACAAGACCAAGCAGGATGAAGCGGCTACCACGTCGGTCAAGGGCGACATGGTCCAGGCAGATGAGGTTCAGGAGAAGCCAAAGGCCCAGCCGAAAGCGGAAGCTGCCGCGGCTGCGCCCGTGACTGACGTTAAGCCCGAACCGGTTGCCGATACGGCGGCGGAAAAGCCAAAACCAGTGGCGGACACGACAGTACCGGCAACTGCCCATCGCAAGCGGCTTGCCGAAGAAGACAAGGTGAAGCGGCCGCCCATTCCCGATGATCCGGGTGTCGATCCCGACGACGACGATACAAAAACCCAGCAGGGCTTCAGACTCTTCTGAGACTGTTGCCTGGGAACTACATAATGCTGCGTCCATTTCGCTTATTGATGGCGGGACGGACGCAGCAAATTTTTTCCGAGGCTTCATGTTCGAGCGCATTTTACAGTTTCTGAAAGAACTGCCCGGCCATGAGGCCAGCGGAAGCCACCTGGATGCGGAAGATCCGCGTGTGGCAGCAGCAGCAATCCTGATCCACGTGATGGAAGCGGATGGGGTCAACACGCCGCAGGAACAGGCGCGTCTGAGAGAAACGCTTGCGCGCACCTACGGGCTGCATGGCGATGAACTCGCCGAGTTGATCAAGGCGGCGGATGAGGCGGAGAAGGATTCGGTCGATCTCTATGGCTTTACCAGCGTGCTCAAGCGGCATCTGGGTGAAGAGGCACGCTCGCAGTTCATCAGGTTGATGTGGGAAATCGTCCTTGCCGATGGTGAAGTGCACGAGCTTGAGGATAATCTCGTGTGGCGGGTGGCCGAGCTGATCGGCGTCGATTCTCGCACGAGGGTGGTCATGCGACAGAAGGTGCAGGAAAGCGCCTCGAAGAACTAGAACCGCGAAGAATGGGCGTTGGGGAATGAGCAACAAGATCCTGGTCGTGCTGCATCAGGAGCTATCAAGTGCGGGTCGGGTTGGGCAGCTTCTCGAAGCATCGGGCTTCACGCTGGATATCCGTCGGCCTCCGCTTGGCGACGCCCTGCCTGAATCGCTCGAAGAACATGCAGGGGCCGTCGTGTTCGGCGGTCCCATGAGTGCCAATGACCGCGACGAATTCGTCAAGCGTGAAACCGACTGGCTGGAAGTCCCGCTGAAGGAGAACAAGCCGTTTTTGGGTATCTGCCTTGGTGCGCAGATGCTTGTGAAACATCTTGGCGGTCAGGTGAAGAGCCATGATGACGGACTTGTGGAGATCGGCTGGTATCCGCTGCGAGCCACCGAGGCCGGCCGCAAGCTCATGCATTGGCCGGAAATGGTCTACCAGTTTCACCGCGAGGGCTTTTCGTTGCCCAAGGATGCAACGCTACTGGCGACCGCCGACCATTATCCCAATCAGGCCTTCCGCTATGGCGAGAATGCCTGGGGCGTGCAGTTTCATGCGGAGCTGACGCGGGTGATGATGCAGCGTTGGGTGGTGCGCGGTGCGCATCGCTTCGTGTTGCCCGGCGCGCAGCCTGGGCGCGATCATCTGGGCGGGCGGATGATCTGGGACACCCATCTCAAGCAGTGGCTGGTTGAATTCCTGCAGATCATTTTTGGTGGCACGGGTGTCATGGCTCCCGATGGGCGGGACCCTGCCATGAAGCCGTTGCATCACGCGAAGGTCGGGCGTCGCGGCATAGCCTGAATTTGGTGATCAGTGCGTGCGGGAGAGTTCGCGCGTGGCCTGTTCAAGCCCCTGAAGCGTGAGTGGATACATCCGGTCGGAGAAGATCTCCCGGATCATCTGGATGGAATGCGTATAGCTCCAGTGCTGTTCGCGCACCGGGTTCAGCCAAACCGCATTGGGCCAATGCTCGAGAGCCCGCTGCAGCCACACGGCGCCAGCTTCCGCGTTCCAGTGCTCAACAGCACCGCCGGGATAAGCGATTTCGTAGGGCGACATTGAAGCATCGCCGACGAAGATCACCTTGTAGTCCGAACCATATTTGTGCAGCACGTCGAAGGTCGGGATCACGTCTGCATGACGTCGCGCATTATCCTTCCACACACCTTCATAGAGGCAGTTGTGGAAGTAGAAATATTCCATATGGCGGAACTCGCTGCGCACCGCTGAAAACAGTTCCTCGACTATGCGGATGTGATCATCCATCGATCCACCGACATCAAAGAACATCAGAAGCTTGACCGCATTGCGCCGCTCCGGCCTTGTCTTGACGTCCAGATAGCCGTGCTCGGCAGTTGAGCGGATGGTTTCGGGAAGATCGAATTCTTCCTGCACCCCTTCGCGCACCCAGCGACGCAGGCGCTTGAGAGCCACCTTGATGTTGCGCGTGCCGATCTCGATGGAGTCGTCGAAATTGCGAAACTCGCGCTTGTCCCACACCTTCACCGCGCGCCGATGGCGCGACTCGTGCTGCCCGATGCGTACACCTTCGGGATTGTAGCCATAGGCACCGAAGGGCGAGGTGCCGCCGGTGCCGATCCACTTGTTGCCACCCTGGTGCCGGCCCTGTTGTTCTTCCAGACGCTTTTTCAGCGTTTCCATCAGCTTGTCGAAACCGCCGAGGCTTTCGACAAGCTTCTTTTCCTCTTCGCTCAGATGCTTTTCGGCAAGGCGGCGCAGCCATTCCTCGGGCAGGTCGCGCGCATCCACCGCAGCCTCGCCGGACACCGCCTCCACGCCGCGGAAGCAGTGGGCGAAGACCTGGTCGAAGCGGTCGATGTGCCGCTCATCCTTCACCAGCGTGGTGCGTGCCAGATAGTAGAAGGCCTCGACATCATAGGTGGCAATATCCGCGTCCATCCCTTCAAGCAGCGTGAGATATTCCCTAAGCGAAACGGGAACACGCGCGGCTTTCAGCTGAAGGAAGAAGGGGATGAACATGGATGCGTGTCAGCCTCGCTGATACTTGATGAATGGCGTCAGTTTCGCGATGCGATCATAAAGCTTGCGGGCGGTTTCGTTGAAGTCCTGTGTCATCCAATAGACAGCAGCCGCGCCAACTTCGTCCGCCTTGGCGTAGACGGCTTCGATCAGTGCGCGGCCCACGCCCTTGCCGCGAGCTTCCGGGTCGGCATAGAGGTCCTGCAGATAGCAGTTGTTGGCGACGGCCCAGCAAGTGCGGTGATAGATATAGTGGGTGAGACCAACCGGATTGCCATCCATCTCCGCGATCAGGCAGTTCGGCTCGAACTCGCCATCGCAGAACAGGCGCTCGAAGGTGCTTGCATAGACTTCCTCGGGCACGCTCGTCTTGTAGAATTCCAGATATTTCGTCCACATGCGGCGCCACTCAGCCTCGTCACCGCGGGTGATCGGGCGGATGGTGATGTTGGTCATGTCGTTCCCCCTGTTTTGGAACGAAGGATCGTGGCAGCAGCCATGGACCAGTGGAATGGGCCAGCGTGCAGGTATCCCTTGCTTCTATCCCTGCCGGCGCGCCATGAAGGCGAGGCGTTCGAAGAGGTGGACGTCCTGTTCGTTCTTCAGGAGCGCGCCGTGCAGCTTTGGCAGCGCGTTCTTCGCGTCGCCACGCAGGTCCTCGGGGGCAACATCATCGGCGACCAGCAGGCGGATCCAGTCGAGCGCTTCGGACGTGGACGGCTTTTTCTTGAGGCCCGGCACTTCGCGGATCTCGTAGAACTGCTTCAGCGCTTCGGAAACGAGGCGCTGCTTGATCCCGGGATAATGCACTTCAACGATGCGTGCGAGGGTGTCGGGCTCGGGGAAGCGGATATAGTGGAAGAAACAGCGGCGCAGAAAGGCGTCGGGCAGTTCCTTCTCGTTGTTGGAGGTGATGATGACGATGGGGCGCTGTCTTGCCTTCACCGTCTCGCCGGTCTCGTAGACATGGAACTCCATCTTGTCGAGTTCCTGCAGCAGGTCGTTGGGGAATTCGATATCCGCCTTGTCGATCTCATCGATCAGGAGAACAGTCTTCTTCTGGGCGGCAAAAGCCTCCCACAGCTTGCCGCGGCGGATATAGTTGTTGATGTCGTTGAAGCGGTCGTCGCCGAGCTGGCTGTCGCGCAGGCGCGAGACGGCATCATATTCGTAAAGACCCTGCTGCGCGCGGGTGGTTGATTTGACGTGCCACTGGATGAGATCAAGGCCCAGTGCGTCGGCAACCTGGATCGCCAGTTCCGTTTTGCCGGTGCCCGGCTCGCCCTTGACCAGAAGCGGACGTTCCAGCGCAATGGCCGCATTGACCGCGACCATGAGGTCCTTGTCAGCGATGTAGGAACCGGTGCCTTCGAACCGCATGGGGCAAGCCTCCTGAAGGATTGTTACGTGCGGCGGAAACTATTGACCGGAAATCCTTCATGCAAGGCTTCAAGCCACTGGCGAAAGGGGTGTGCGCAGACTATATCTGGCATTGCGATCTGCGCTTCCCGACAGGATATCATTTCCCCGGGGCCTTAATGATCCTGAAGGGAGCTGTCCCTGACCTTGCCCGTGGGCTTGGTTACACGGCGCCCACCTACTTTGTAGGTTCCCGGGATCGACAATCCATCGGTCGCCGTGGATCGCATCCTTGCCTCTCTTCTTCGCTTTCATCATGAGGCTGCGCTGGTTTAGTGTCCACGCATGACGACACTGACCAAATCCGACATGAAAAAGAAGCTGCGGCTGGACGCGCTGGCGCGCCGCGATGCTTTGTCTGCCGACTACCGGCTCGAAGCTGCTCTATCTCTGGCGGATCGTGTCGAGGAGATAAGTTCCGCAAAGTATGGCGTGGCAGCGGGTTTCTGGCCCATTCGCTCGGAAATGGACGTGCGCCCCCTTATGGGAGCCCTGCGTGACAGGGGTGCCCGCCTGGCGATTCCGGCGATACTGGATGCGCGAACAATCGTCTTTCGCGAGCTTGTTCGGGGTGCTGAACTCGTGAATATGGGGTTCGGGACGATGGGGCCGAATGCAGAGGCGCAGGTGCTCCTACCTGACCTCATCCTGGTGCCGCTTGCCGCTTTCGATGCGCGGGGTCACCGCATTGGCTATGGTGGTGGTTTCTACGACCGCGTGCTTGCGCGCATGGCTGCACATGGTCACACGCCGAAGCTTGTGGGTATTGCCTTTGACTGCCAGGAGGTGGACGAGGTGCCCCACGAGCCGCATGACGTGGTCATTCCGGAAATCATGACGGAAAGCGGCTTGCGCCGCTTCGCGCCTGACCTGTAGAAGCCTTTCATGCGATTTCTATTTCTTGGCGATATGGTCGGCCGTGCCGGCCGCAATGCGGTCTTCGAGAGGCTTCCGGGCCTCATCTCGGACTTCAATCTCGATTTCGTGGTGGTGAATGGCGAAAACGCGGCTGGCGGTTTCGGCATCACCGAGGAAATCTTCAATAACACGCTCAATGCCGGCGCTGACGTGGTGACTACGGGCAACCACGTCTGGGACCAGCGCGAAGCACTGACATTCGCGCCGCGCGAGGAACGCTTTCTGCGGCCCGCCAATTTTCCCAAGGGAACGCCGGGGCACGGGTCCGGCGTGTTCATGGCCAAAAACGGCGCGCGCGTTTTGGTGGCCAACATCATGGGTCGCGTCTTCATGCATCCAGAGCTTGATGATCCGTTCTCCAGTGCGGAAGAAATCCTCTCGGCCTGTCCGCTGGGTGATCAGGTGGATGCGGCAATCATCGATTTCCACGCCGAGGCCACCTCGGAGAAAATGTGCATGGGGCATTTTCTTGATGGTCGCGCCAGCGTCGTTGTGGGCACGCATACGCATCAACCCACGGCAGACCATCAGATCCTGAACAATGGCACCGCCTATCTGACCGATGCCGGCATGTGTGGCGATTACGACTCGTCCCTTGGCATGGAGAAGGAGGAGCCATTGCACCGGTTCCTCTTCAAGGTGCCCAAGGGGCGGTTCGAGGCTGCGACGGGTCCGGCAACGATCTGCGGACTTGCCGTGGAGATTTCCGACCGCACGGGATTGGCCGAGAAAGTCGCGCCGCTGCGGCTTGGCGCGCGGCTTGAGGAAACAATACCCGCCTTCTGGCGTTGACCGCCAGCTACTGCCACCACATAACTATCGCCATAGTTGAGCGGATTTTGAGAGGGATCACTGATCATGGAATGGCTTGCCGGGCATTTTGAGTTCGTTTCCAATCCAGAGGCCTGGGTGGCGCTCTTCACGCTCGTCGTGCTTGAGATCGTGCTCGGCATCGACAATCTGATCTTCATCTCGATCCTCACGAACAAGCTGCCGAAAGAGCAACAGAAGAATGCCCGTCGGCTTGGCATCGGCGCCGCGCTTATTCTTCGGCTTGCGCTTCTGGGCACGATCTCCATCATCGTCCAGCTTACCGATCCGCTTTTCGAGGCTTTCGGTCACGGCTTCTCCTGGCGCGATCTCATCCTGATTGCCGGTGGTCTCTTCCTTGTCTGGAAGGCGACAAAGGAAATCCATCACTCGGTGGATCCCGTCGATCACAAGGATACGATGATGGGCAAGGTGAACATGACGCTGGGTGCGGCGATCTTCCAGATCCTGCTGCTCGACCTCGTCTTCTCCATCGATTCCATCATCACTGCCGTTGGCATGACGGACGAGATCGCGATTATGTTCATCGCCGTCATTTCGGCAGTCACTGTCATGCTGCTGGCCGCTGAACCCCTGTCACGCTTCATCGACAAGAACCCGACCGTGGTCATGCTGGCTCTCGGCTTCCTTCTCATGATCGGCATGACGCTGATTGCCGATGGCTTCGGCTTCCATGTGCCGAAGGGCTACATCTATGCAGCCATGGGCTTCTCGGCTCTTGTCGAAAGCCTCAACATGCTGGCGCGGCGCAAGCGCGAGAAGGATGCGGCCAACAAGTCCACGCTGCACTAGCGCCTCGCTCACACCCCGGCGAGGATGATAATCGTCGGTCGCCGGGGCAGGTTTGAGAGCGACACTTCAAGGCTATTGCCGTCGCGGAACTCTATATCGAAGCCTTCGCCCATCCTGCTGGTAAAGGCGGACATGGGTGTGCGATGGCGATGCATGGGCAGGATGATCGAAGATGAAAGCCTGCGCGTGATCTCGCTCATTCCGTCCAAGGCCAGGGTCATGCCGCCGTCGACTGGCACCATCACGATGTCCAGACGACCGATTTCGGCATAATGCGTATCCGTCAGGCGGTGGTGCAGATGGCCCAGATGGCCGATGCACAGGCCAGCGACCTCGAAAATGAAGATCGAATTCGCATCGGCCTCGAACACGCCATAGCGCGAGATGTCTGTGGTCACGTTACGCACATAGACGTCGTCCACGAGCAGTGAATGCGAAATCCCTCCGCCGTTATCGTCCCACCCCGGCAGGATGTGGTCGATACCTGGCGGTGGGGAGAGGGTGAAGTGCGTGGTATGCGCCTTGTTCATCGTGACCACGTTCGGGATCGGCGAGGCCCCATAGGCACCGGAGAAGTCGGTGGCGATGCGAATGCCAGCGGGAGTATCGATCAGATAGGTGGAGTGGCCCGCATAGGTTAATCTCACCGTGTCGTCGGTCGCGGCTTCATGCAGGGGCGCTGCAACATAGGTGGCCTGTGGCAAGGAGTGAGCCACGGCCATGCAGGTGCTCGGGCGTTGGGTCTGGGCATCGGCGGCGGAAGCCAGTGCGACCACAAAGGCCGCGCATGCGAACAGTCTGGTGACGAACATTGGGCGTCCTCCTGTTGCGTTATGTCATCCTAGGCCGAAGCAACCCTGATGCGAAGCTGGTAGATAGCGATGTTGCGCAATTGTGAAGAGGGCGCAGAAATGGCCGTTCTGCTGGACGTTGGCTGTCAATTTCACTATAAGGCCCGGCAATCTGAACATGCAGAAAAGCCCGGAGAAGGAGCCCCATGGCCGGCCATTCCCAATTTAAGAACATCATGCACCGCAAGGGTCGCCAGGATGCGGTCCGTTCCAAGATGTTCTCCAAGCTTGCTCGTGAAATCACTGTTGCAGCCAAGGCCGGCTTGCCAGACCCTGCAATGAATCCACGCCTGCGTCTGGCCATCCAGAACGCCAAGGCGCAGTCGATGCCCAAGGACAATATCGAGCGCGCGATCAAGAAGGCCTCCGGCACGGATTCGGAAAATTACGAAGAGGTGCGCTATGAGGGTTATGGCCCGGGTGGTGTCGCCGTCATCGTCGAGGCGCTGACCGACAACCGCAACCGCTCTGCATCCAATATCCGCGCTGCCTTCACCAAGTCCGGCGGGTCGCTGGGCGAGACGGGTTCGGTTTCCTTCATGTTCGACCGTGTGGGCGAGATCATTTATCCCGCTTCTGCCGGAGACGCTGAAAAGGTGATGGAAGCTGCCATCGAAGCCGGTGCGCAGGACGTGCAGTCGGATGAAAACGGCCATGTCATCACTTGCACCTTCGAGGATATCGGTGACGTGACCACCGCGCTCGAGGCAAGCCTCGGTGAAGCTGAATCCGTGAAGGCCATCTGGAAGCCTCAGACGGGCACTCCGGTTGACGAAGAGCGCGCTCAGTCAATCCTCAAGCTCATCGCGACCCTTGAAGATGATGACGACGTGCAGAACGTCTATGCCAATTTCGAGGTGGACGACGAAACCATGGCCAAGCTCAGCGCGGCCTGATTTCGGGAGCGCCGGTGATGAGTGCAGACCTGTCTTCGCCGGCGCACCGCATCACGATCACCTATTGCACCCAGTGCCAGTGGCTGCTTCGCGCGGCCTGGATGGCGCAGGAGTTGCTCTCCACGTTTTCGACAGAGCTTTCCGCCAGCGAGGTCTGCCTGCGCCCACGCAGCGGCGGCATATTCCAGGTCGAGGTCGATGGCGAACTGGTTTGGGATCGCAAACGTGATGGCGGTTTTCCCGATATCAAGACGCTGAAGCAGAAGGTGCGGGATCGTGTGAACCCCGAGCGGGATTTGGGGCACATCGACGCTGCTTCTACTCGTCACGATGATCCAGCGCCCTAATTTCCCTGACAATTCCACTTGTTCGGGTGGACAGTCCAGTTCCACTCGGCAATAAGTTGAAGTAACTGCACGTTTAACGTGTATATTCGTGAGGGCAGGCTTTCGCAATGGGAGCCTGATCATTCCCTATTGCAGCGGGAAGGGACTAGAATGTCAGTCATAATCGATTTCCTGAACAACATACTCTGGGGTTACATCCTGGTCTACGGGCTGCTCGGTGTAGGCTTGTATTTCACGTTTCGGCTGAAGCTGATCCAGATCCTGCATTTCGGCGAGATGTTCCGGGTCATCCGCTCCTCGCGGAGCGAAGACAAGGCAGGCATTTCGCCCTTTCAGGCATTGACGGTCAGCCTTGCCTCTCGCGTTGGTACCGGCAATCTGACCGGTGTCGCGGTGGCGCTCAGCCTAGGTGGGCCGGGCGCGATCTTCTGGATGTGGATGGTGGCGCTGGTTGGCATGGCCACGGCCTATTCGGAAAGCACGCTGGCGCAGCTCTACAAGGTCAAGAACCAGAACGGGCGCTACCGCGGCGGCCCTGCCTTCTATATCGCGCGCGGACTCCGTGCGCCTTGGGCGGGCGCGCTGTTCTCTGTCTTCCTGATCCTGGCCTTCGGACTCATCTTCAATGCCGTGCAGGCCAATTCGATCGCGGATGCGATGCAGGGCGCGTTCGGTGCCCCCAAGGTCGGTACGGGCGTTGTGATCGCGGTTTTGGCAGGCATCGTCATCTTCGGTGGCATTCGCCAGATCGCGCGCGTGGCCGAGGTGCTCGTTCCGTTCATGGCGATCCTTTACCTGCTTCTGGCCGTATACATCCTGATCACCAATATCGGGCAGGTGCCGGGGGTGCTGGCAGACATCATCGGCAGCGCCTTTGGTCTGCGCGAAGCGGCAGGCGGTGCGACAGGTGGCGTGATGGCTGCGCTCCTCAATGGCGTGAAGCGCGGCCTGTTCTCCAATGAGGCGGGTATGGGTTCGGCTCCCAATATCGCGGCGGTTGCCACGCCCGAGCCGCATCATCCCTCGTCTCAGGGCTTTGTTCAGGCGCTGGGCGTGTTCATTGACACCATCCTTGTGTGTACCGCGACTGCAGTCATGATCCTTCTGTCGGGCGCGCTCGTGCCGGGCAACGGCGTTGAAGGCGTGCAGCTCACCCAGGATGCTCTTGCCACGCATATCGGCGGGGCGGGCGCCTATTTTATTGCCATCGCGATCTTCTTCTTCGCCTTCACCTCGATCATCGGCAACTACTCTTACGCAGAGAATGCGATGACATTTCTCGGCATGGGCAGCGGACTGCCGATCGTGCTGATGCGCGGTGCGGTTCTCCTGATGGTGCTGTGGGGCGCGTATGAGAGCGTCGCAACTGTCTTCAATGCGGCCGATGCATCCATGGGTCTCATGGCGACGATCAACCTGATCGCCATCGTCATGCTATCCGGCACGGTGGTGAAGTTGACCCAGGATTATCTCAAGCAGCGCAAGGCGGGTGAACTGCCCGTCTTCCACGCCGCCGACTATCCTGAACTTGCCGGCAAGATTGATCACTCAATCTGGCACGAGAAGAATGGATAAAAAGCCATCCGCCAGCCCCCTCGGGGGGGCTGGCTCCTCACGCACCAAAGAAAAAGCCCGGCGCGATGGCCGGGCTTCTTCGTACTTAACGTCCAGAAGGGGCTTAGATGCCGAGGCCTTCGTAGCGCTTCTTGAAGCGCGAGACGCGGCCGCCGCGGTCGACCAGGGTCTGGTTGCCGCCGGTCCATGCCGGATGCGTGGAGGAATCGATGTCGAGCTGAAGGGTGTCGCCTTCCTTGCCCCAGGTGGAGCGGGTCTCGTACTCGGTGCCGTCCGTCATGACGACCTTGATGGTGTGATAGTCGGGATGGATATCGGCTTTCATCGCTCGGTCCTAAATTCCTGTTGGTCACTTCGCGCTGGCTGCCGATGCGGCAAAGTCGCCCACGCTCAAAAACTTGAAGCCGCGGCCAATGAGGTCTACGGCTTGCCTGAGGTTGGCGTGCCTATACATCACGCGCCGTTGGGACACAAGGGGGCTTGGCTGGTTGGTGCCGATCAAGCTTCCGGTTGGGCAGGGTAGAATGCAGGACGAAGTGAAAAAAGAGGACCGGTCGCGACGCTCACTGGGGCCGCTGCGTCGTCTCGTGCCATATGTGACACGCTATCCCGGATTGCTTGCGGGTTCGTGTGTATTTCTGCTGCTAGCCGCTAGCGCCACGCTCACGCTGCCTTTGGCCGTGCGTCGTATGATCGACCATGGCTTCACCGAATCCGACAGCGCCTTCATCGCCAACTACTTCTCCATGCTGATCGTGGTGGCCGCGGTTCTCGCTGTTGCCTCTGCGGGGAGATATCTTTTCGTGATCACGCTTGGCGAGCGGGTCGTGGCTGACCTGCGCGAGGACGTGTTCGCGCATGTGATGAAGCTGTCGCCAAGCTTCTTCGACCGTGAGCAGTCGGGTGAGATCGTCTCTCGTCTGACGGCTGATGCCACGCAGATCAAGTCAGCCGTGGGCGCATCGGCATCGGTTGCATTGCGCAACACGCTGATGGGGGCAGGTTCTGTCGCAATGATGGTGCTGACCAGTCCCAAGCTCTCTCTGCTGGTGGTGGTGGCCATACCCTTCATCGTGCTTCCGCTCATGGCTTTCGGGCGTTCGGTGCGACGCCGTTCCCGGGCCGCGCAGGATACGCTGGCCGAGGCAACGGCCTATGCAGGGGAGCAGATTGGTGCGGTGCGCGTGGTGCAGGCATTTACGGGCGAAAAGCGTGCTGCGGGGCGTTTTTCCTCTGCAGTGGAGGCCGCCTATCAGGCCGCGCGCAAATCCATACTTGCGCGATCCGTACTGACCTTCTTTGCCATCTTCACCACCTTTACCTCCGTCGTGGCAGTACTTTGGGTGGGCTCTCATGCGGTTCTTTCGGGCGAGATGAGCGGCGGCACTTTGGGGCAGTTTCTGCTTTATGCCGTGCTTGCCGCCGGTGCGCTTGGTGCTTTGTCGGAAGTCTGGGGCGAGCTTTCGCAGGCCGCCGGTGCGGCCGAGCGCATGGGCGAGTTGCTTGATGAAAAACCGGCGGTGGCTGCACCGAAAGATCCGGTGCCTATGCCATCCCCCACGCGCGGCGAGATACGCTTCGACGATGTCGGTTTTGCCTATCCCTCGCGCAAGGGAACTTCCGCACTCAACGGCTTGAGCCTATCGGTGAAGCCGGGAGAGACGGTCGCCATTGTCGGGCCCTCCGGGGCTGGCAAAAGCACGATCTTCGGCCTGCTCCTGCGGTACTATGACGTCTCCTCCGGTCGGATCACGGTGGACGGGGTCGATATTCGCGAGGTGGACCCGGAAGCGCTGCGTTCTTCAATGGCGATTGTTCCACAAGACGTGACGGTGTTCTCGGGCAGTGCCGCCGAAAACATTGCCTTTGGCAAACCAGACGCCGGCCCTGCGGAGATAGAAGCTGCGGCGAAGGCGGCATTGGCGGACGAGTTCATCCAGGCCCTTGACCGGGGTTATGATACGCCGGTCGGCGAACGGGGTGTCACGCTTTCAGGCGGGCAGAGGCAGCGGCTGGCGATTGCGCGCGCGCTGTTGCGCGATGCGCCGATCCTGCTTCTGGACGAAGCCACCTCGGCGCTTGATGCTCATAGCGAGGCGTTGGTCCAGAAGGCGCTGGAGCGGCTCATGGAAGGACGCACCACGCTGGTGATTGCGCACAGGCTGGCGACGATCCTCAAGGCTGACCGCATCCTCGTGATGGAGGAGGGGCGTGTGGTGGAAGAAGGCACGCATGAGGAGCTTGTCGCGCGCGGTGGCGCATATGCGCGTCTTGCCAGGCTGCAATTCGATGCGGGCGCGAACGTGTTCAAGAGCGCGGCGGCGGAGTAGCGGCAGCAGCAGGAGGCGGATGCAAGCCTCAGCTTCCGTAGCGCTCTTCCAAATGCTCGCGGAAGTGTTTTGCGTTGAGAGGTTCGCCGGTGGCGCGCTCTATCAATTCGGGCGTGGACCAGCGTGAGGCCTGGCTCCAGATATGCGTGCGGCGCCAGTCATTGACGGCCTCGAATTCGCCGCACGAAAGCTGTTCGTCCAGATCGGGCATCTCACGCTTGATCGCGCTCCACTGCTGGGCGGCCATCATTGCGCCGAGCGTGTAGGACGGAAAATAGCCGAATGCGGATGATGGCCAATGCACATCCTGCATCGGCCCGTCTTTCGGGGAATCGATCGTGGAGAGACCGAGATAGCGCTTCATGCGCTCATCCCACGCTTCCGGCAAATCCTTTACCTCAAGACTGCCGCCGATCAGTTCCTGCTCGATTTCGAAGCGCAGGATGACATGGAGCGGATAGGTGACCTCGTCGGCGTCCACGCGGATCAGCCCGCGCTCCACATGATGCACATGGTCGAGAATTTCGTCCTGCGACCAGCTCTCGCCGAGATGCTGTTCAACCAGAGGTAGCGCCCATTGCCAGAAGGCCGGGTTGCGGCCGATCTGCTTTTCGACAAACAGGCTCTGACTTTCGTGCATGGACATGCCGCGCGCTTCGCCCAGAGGCCAATGCGCCCATTCCTTGGGCAGATTTTGTTCGTAGAGGGCGTGGCCTGTTTCGTGCAGCGTGCCCATCAGGGACGACAGGAATTCATCCGTACGGTAGCGCGTGGTGATGCGCACGTCTGTAGGCACGCCCCCGCAGAAGGGATGGTGGGAGACCGAGAGGCTGCCATGCGTCAGGTCGAAGCCCACGGCGGCCATCATCGCCAAGCCAAGTTCGCGCTGCTTTTCGATCGGATAATTGCCCGAAAGCGGGCGGGTGGGCGACTTTTCGCGACGCTTTTCCTGCACTTCGAGCGCGCGTGGCACGAAGTCGACCAGAAAGTTTTTCAGTTCCTCGAATACAGGCGCGACCTGTTCGACGCGGCTGCCGGGATCATACATTTCGATCAGCGCATCATAGGGGGAGAGGCCGAGCACTTCGCCGCGACGGGCCGCTCGTTCGCGCTCCAGCTCAACCACTTCCTGCAAGACCGGTGCGAAACCGGCCCAGTCATTGCGGGCGCGCAGATCACGCCAAAGCTGTTCGCAGCGCATGGAAGCGCGCGTTTGCCGCTCCACGAATTCCGGGGGCAGGCAGGTGAGGCCGATATAGCGGCGGCGCCATTCCCGCACGGCTGCCTGTTGGTCGCCGTTCAGGTCTTCCTGTTCGGCTGCATCAAGCCAGTCGGCGATTTCCGGTGCAACGGATTCGCGGTGATACATGCCCGAAAGAACTGACATCGCTTCGGCGCGCGCTTCACCGCCACCAGGGGCCATATGCGTCGCTTCATCTGCACCGAGAATGGCGAGCGCGTGCGAAAGGGCGTGCAGCTTCGTTCCGAGCTTGTCGAGCTTTTCAAAGGACATACATTTTACCTGGTTGGAAGAATCAGCGTTCAGTCAGCTTGAGTTCGATGCGACGATTGCGGGCGCGGGCTTCCGGCGTGTCGGCGGGGTCGAGTGGCTGATATTCCCCAAAGCCTGCGGCGACCAGACGGTTGGCGGGAACGCCCTGCTCAATGAGGAATTTCACGACTGCCGTCGCGCGTGCGGTTGAGAGCTCCCAATTGTCCCGGAAGCGGCCCGTGCCGGATAGGGGTACGTCATCGGTGTGGCCATCCACGCGCAGCACCCAGTTGATCTCGGGTGGAATTTCCTTCTGCAGGTCGAGAATGGCGTCAGCAAGTTTCTGCATCTCTTCCTGGCCGCTGGGATTAATCTCGGTTGCACCAGACGGGAACAGGACTTCCGACTGGAAGACGAAACGGTCGCCAACGATGCGAATATTCTCGCGATCTGAAAGGATCTCACGCAGGCGTCCGAAGAAGTCGGACCGGTAGCGGTTGAGTTCCTGCACACGCTGGGCAAGCGCAACATTCAGGCGGCGCCCGAGATCGGCAATCTTTCCACGCGATTCCTGGTCACGTTCTTCGGAAGCATCAAGTGCTGCTTCCAGTGCCGCGATCTGACGGCGCAGTGCGGAAATCTGCTGGTTGAGCAGTTCCACCTGCGACAGCGCGCGCTGGCTGACGCCGCGCTCCTCGTTCAGTTCTTCGGTGAGTGCGCCAAGCCTTGCCTGCGCTTCCTCGCTCTGGCCGCTGCCGCTTGCCAGAAGTTGTTGCAGGCGGGACTGCTCGTCCGTCGCATCTTCCAAAGAGGCCCGCAAGCTGGCGATGGTGTCTTCGGCATCCTGATTGCTGGCGCGCTCGAGTGCCAGAAGCTGCGTCAGTTCGTTGATCTGCGCGTTCAGCCGGTCCAACACCTCGTCCTTGCCGGAAATCTCACGGCTGAGGAAGAACTGTGCCAGCACGAAGACCGACAGCAGGAACATGATCGCCAGAAGCAGTGTGGCCATGGCATCGACAAAGCCCGGCCAGTAGTCAACGCTGCCTGTCCTGCGCCTGTTACGCGCCAGAGCCATTTATTCGCTGTCCTCACGCTCGCGCTTTTTCAGGGAGACCGCGATACTTTCCAGTGTCTCGCGCAGCGCGCGCTGGTCGGATGCCTGGGCCTCTACCCAGTCGCGCATCATCTGCTGCTCCTGGCGCATATTCTTCACGAGGCCCGAAATGCCTTCGGCAAGCGAGGCCATGGCGGCGGCGGTCTTCGGATTGGAGGCGCTGCCGCTTTCCTGCATGTTGCGCAGTTTCTCTGCCAGTTCCTTCAGTTCTTCCGACTGGCCGGCGCGGCTGCCTTCTCCAAGGTCGGAACCGAGATCGGTGACGGTGGAGAGCCAGTTTTCCAGTTCAACGTAAAAGCGGTTCTGAGCGCGACCCGCCTGCAGGTCGAGAAAGCCGAGAACCAGCGAGCCGGAAAGGCCGAAAAGCGATGAGGAAAAGGCCGTGCCCATGCCCGCCAGCGGGGCGGAGAGGCCGGTCTTGAGCGAATCCAGGATGTCGTTCGCTGACCCGGTTCCGGGGTCGAGGGACTGGATTGTGTCGCCAATTGAGCCGATGGTCTGAAGCAGGCCCCAGAAGGTGCCGAGCAGGCCAAGAAAGACCAGCAGACCGATGAGATAGCGCGAGGTATCGCGGCTTTCATCAAGGCGGGTGGCGATCGAATCGAGAATGGAGCGCATGGAGCTGGTAGACAGGGCCATGCTTGAGGACCGGCTCAAGAGCAACTTCATGGGCGCAAGCAAAACAGGCTCGGTTGCTTCCGTGCCGGCCAGGAAGGAGTTTACCCACCGCACTTCGCGGAAAAGCCGGATCACCTGCATGAGTGCGAGGAGAACACCTATGGCCAATACGCCGAGTATCAGCCCGTTCAGGCCCGGATTGCTCTGGAATGCCGCGGAAATCTGCCGATAGAGAATTGCGGCCACGAACCCTACGATGGCCAGGAAAATGAGCATCGAATAGAAAAAGACGTGGGGGCTCGACAGGCTTCGCGGATCATATTGTTCATCCACGGTGAGACGTTCCGCTCCCAGCGATTTCATGAAGGCCATTCTCTCCTCATCGGTATGTGCCCGAGCGCCCAGACTGTAAGCGCAATTGTGACCAAATTGAAAGCCGGTTGCGGCGCTGGGGCAACGTGTAGCATGTAATGCGGGTTCCGCCACGAGACGCGGATGTAGCAATGGCGGGGACGGGAACGGTCAATGAAGATACTCGTGACGGGCGCGACAGGCTTTGTCGGTAGGCATTTGTGCAGGATGCTCACCGAGCACGGGCACGAGGTGCGCAGGGCCTTGCGCAGCGAAACGGCCGCGGCAGGCAGTGACGATTTCGTCGTCGGCGAGATCAGTCCGCATACGGATTGGGCGAGGGCGCTTTCCGGCGTGAATGCCGTGGTGCATCTGGCCGGTCCCGCCCACGGGCGAGTTAATGACGAATCCGAGTTCTTTATGGCCAACGATACAGGTACTGCGCGGCTCGTCTCAGCCATGGAAAAGGCCGGAGTGCAACTCCTCGTCAATATGAGCAGCATAGCCGCGCGCCGCGCGGAAAGTGACGGCGACAGGGCGGCCGCCTATGGCAGATCCAAGCTTTTGGGTGAGAAGCATGTGAGCGCCTTTGCCAAGGGGGATGGGAAGCGGCTGGCCATCAGCCTTCGCCCGCCTCTCGTTTACGGGGCCGATGCTCCGGGAAACTGGGCGCGACTCATGCGTCTTGCACGCCTTCCGGTGCCGCTGCCTTTCGCTTCCGTTGATGCGGCGCGCAGCTTTTGTGCGGTGACCAATCTGTGCGACGCGATCATCCGTGTTCTGGAGGCCGGTGCGTCGGGAACTGCGGGGTCTGGTGCCTATGAGATATGCGATGCCGAAGCGGTGACACTGGCAGAAGTGCTGACACTGCTGCGGGATGGGGCCGGGCGTCCTGCGCGGCTCGTGCCAGTGCCTGTCAGCTTTTTGCGGGCAGGACTCAAGGCAGTAGGCATGAGCCACATGGCCGAACAGTTGTTCGATCCGCTGTTGCTTGATGCATCGCCATTTCGGGAGAGATTTGGTTGGCAGCCGCCCGTGGCGGCGCGTGAAGCCATAAAGGCATGCACAGCGCGGGAAGATGTCCCACGCTGAACAGCAGTGATCGAACTAGTCGCGCTGCGCCTTCTGCAGTTGCTTCAGCAGCGCGCGGTGGATCAATTCGTTGCCGGCAACGACATTTCCGGTCTCGAATATCTTCTGCCCGCCCGAGCGGTCTGTAGCGAACCCACCGGCCTCACGCACCATAAGAAGACCGGCGGCCATGTCCCATGGCTGCAGGCCGTCTTCCCAGAAAGCGTCCAGGCGACCGGCTGCAACATAGGCAAGATCGAGTGAGGCTGCGCCCATGCGGCGAATGCCTGACACTTCGCCCATGATGTGACGCATGTCGAGAAGCGCTTGTCCATGGTGGCCGCGACCCAGATGCGGAATGCCGGTGCCGACCACGCAGTCAGTCAGTTCGCGGCGGGCGGCGACGCGCATGCGCCGGTCATTGAAGAACGCACCACCGCCGCGCTCGGCGGTGTAGAGTTCGTCCATGGCCGGATTGTAGATGACGCCCGCAACGATCTGGCCCTGACGTTCCAGGGCGATTGAAACGCCGAAGATCGGAATGCCGTGCAGGAAATTCGTGGTGCCGTCGAGAGGGTCCACGATCCAGCGATGCTGGTCGTCGCTGCCTTCCACCACGCCGCGCTCTTCCATCAGGAACGAATAGCCCGGCCGTGCGCGGGAAAGTTCCTGATGCACGATTTCCTCGGCGCGGCGGTCGGCCTGGCTGACATAATCGCCGGGGCCCTTGAGCGAGACCTGCAGGTTCTGCACCTCGCCAAAATCACGGGCCAGCGAGCGGCCTGCCTTCATGGCGGCCTGCACCATGACATTGATGATCGCGGAACGCGCCATCGCGTCTGTCCTCGTCTGTTACTCTGCGAAAGCCGAATTAGTCGGCGCGGCGCAGATAGGTGATTTCGTTGGTGTCGACGACAATTCGCTCGCCGGTCTGGATGAAGGGCGGCACCATGACGCGCACACCATTTTCCATGACTGCAGGCTTATAGGAGGACGCCGCCGTCTGACCCTTTACGACGGGATCAGCCTCGGCAACCTCAAGGGTGACCTGGTCGGGAAGTGAGATGCCAATCGGCTTATCTTCGTAAAGCTCGACCGTGACAGTCATGCCGTCCTGCAGGAATGCCGCGCGGTCGCCGACGAAATCCTTCTGCAGTTCAAGCTGCTCATAGGTCTCGGTGTCCATGAAGACCAGCGCATCATCCTGCGCATAGAGATAGGAGAAGTCCTTCTGCTCAAGGCGAACCTTCTCGACCGTCTCTGCAGCGCGGAAGCGCTCATTCAGCTTCGTGCCGTCGATCAGGTTCTTCATCTCAACCTGATTGTAGGCGCCACCCTTGCCGGGCTTCACGGCATTGGTCTTGACCGCTACCCACAGCCCGCCATTGTGTTCGATAACATTTCCCGGACGGATTTCGTTTCCGTTGATCTTCATCTGGTCTGTCCTGATAAGAGACGCGCTCAGGCGTTTTCGTCGGCGTTCCAAGACCATAAAATGGGCTGAGAGGCAAGACAGGCAAGCCAAAACCTGCATCACAGGGCGGCTTGCCGCTTTTATCGGCGCAGTTGGTTGGCGCGCTGCAGAGCCTGTTCGACCTGCTCTTGTGTCAGCCCGTTCATGAAATCTTCCATCTCGCGATCGACCAGGCCGGCGCGGCGGGCGAGAATATACCAGGCGGAGGCGGCAATCGGATCGGCTTCGACGCCAACGCCGGCGCGATAAAGCTTTGCCACCCTGTTTTGTGCGGCGACATTGCCGCTATCGGCTGCACGTTTCAGCCAGCTGAAACCGGCTTCGGGATCGGCCTTGCCGCCGCGCCCTTCAACCAGCCAGGTGCCAAGATCAAGTTGCGCTGTGTCGAAGTTCTGCCGCGCGGCCCTCACAAGCCAGCGCCTCGCCTCTGCGTCGTCCTGCGCCTTGCCGCCAATCCCGTTGGCGTAGACAAGGGCAAGTGCATATTGCGCGTCGGGCAGACCCGCCTTGGCTGCAGCCTCGTAATGCTTGATGGCTTCGGTCTGTGCCTGCGCGCCGCCCCCATTGGCGAGTATGAACTGCGCGAGGTTGAACTGTGCCAGCCTGTGACCGGCTTCCGCGGCCTTTTCCAGAAGTTCACGCGCTTTTGCCGGGTCCTTCTCGACAAAGTTTCCGTCGACGAGCATCAGCGCATATTGAAGCTGTGCTTCGGCCACACCCTGTTCAGCCGCTTTCGCATACCATTTGGCCGCTTCGCGCGCATTGCGCGGCACGCCAAGCCCGCGGGCGTGGATCTCGGCGATCAAGGTTTGCGCCGCTGCATCGCCTGCCTCCGCTCGCGGCGTGGCGAGGCGAAGGGCAGTTATGTAGAGGCCCCGCTGAAAGGCACCGAATGCGGCATCCGTGCGCTTGCCGAAGCGGTTTGGGTCCACTTCCTCAATTTGCGGCTCGTCAGCGGCCTGCTGTTCCTGAGCACCAAGGGGCTGCGCCAACAGCATTGCTGCAAGTATCAGGCAAGCGCGTTTCTGCATCAGTCCTGCGTCTCCGCGCTGGCTGCAGCAACGTCTTCAAGCCGTTGATTGGCCGCGCGCACGGCTTCAGCCGCGTCTGCATCAGCGCTGAAGACCACTTCCGAGACGGCGACGAATTCCGCGCCGGTCTCCGCAACCTTGCCGACTGAAGCGAGATCGGAGCCGGCCATGACAATGCACGGGATCTCGATCATCTGCGCCCACCATGTGCCAAGCGTCAGATTGCGTGGATGCGGCTCCGGCGTCTTGTCGTAGCCGAACCGACCAAAGAACATGTAGTCCGGCTGGGCCTCACCCAGATCGAGCGCGACGTCGCGGGTCCGCGCGCCGCCACTGCCAACGATCATGCGGTTCTGATACTGGCGGATGGCATCGTCGAGCTCGAAGCGGTTCCCGTCAACATGGATGCCGTCGGCCCCGATCCGGGCTGCAACGCGGGGTGCGCCCGCGATCAGTGATGCGGCTCCCGCTTCCTGCGCAATTCCCGAAAGGGTTGCTGCATGATCCTGGAATTGGTCTTCATCCATCCCCCAATCGGGAATGATGACCGAAGCGACGTCGCCTGCTTCCAAGGCATTCTTCAACCGCTCCGCCACATCGGGAACAACCGCAATATCGGGCGTGATCAGTACAAGGCGGCAGCGTTCGGTCTGCATTTGCTGGCTTTCACTTTCCATGACTGGCATTGTGGGCAAAGTCTCACCTCTCGCATAGTCCCATGTTCCATGGGCAAGCAAGGCTTTATCCATTTGCGTCGACTGCGCGACCTTCGGCCGGGCGCGTCGCATTGATGCGTAGTGAATTCGGGCGACAGAATGACCGACCTCCTGACACAGCCGCAATTCATCGCAGCAGCGATCGTGGCGGTGCTGCTTGTGGGTATGTCCAAAGGCGGTTTCGGCGGCGCGATGGCGCTTCTTGGCGTGCCCATTCTTTCGCTAGTTGTTCCACCGGTACAGGCTGCCGCAATCCTTCTGCCGATCCTGATCGTGATGGATCTGGTGTCGCTATGGGCCTGGCGCGGCTACTATGACCCCCGGACGCTGATCGTCATGCTGCCGGGCGCGTTGATAGGTATCGGCATCGGCTGGCTTACTGCCGCTGTCGTGACGGAAGCGCATGTGCGCCTGATCGTGGGCGTGGTGGCGCTCATATTCTTCCTGCGCTGGCTGGTGGAGAAAGCAGGGCGTCGGGAACGCGTGGCAAATCACAATGCACCGCGCGGTGTCTTCTGGGGCTCGATTGCTGGCTTTACGAGCTTCGTGGCCCATGCCGGCGGTCCGCCCTACCAGGTCTATGCGCTGCCTCTGAAACAGGACCCGAAGCTCTACACAGGCACAAGCGTTGTCTTCTTTGCCGTGGTGAATGCGGTGAAGCTGATACCTTATTTCGCGCTCGGGCAGTTCGATACCACAAACCTCTCGATATCGTTGGCGCTGGCCCCTCTTGCGCCGCTGGCTACGCTTGCAGGCGTATGGCTCATCAAGAGAATGCGGGCGGAGATATTCTACCCGCTCATGTATGCGATGGTCTTCATCGTTTCGATCAAGCTCATACATGACGGCGTAAGCGGCATGTGGGGGTAGGGCGGCAATCGCCCTTCCGTGGGGATGGTGACGACAGCGCAACTGTGTGCTTTAACTGGGAAAACTGCCTTGGGAGGGGCATGATGGCGAACCCGTATGAACTCGATCTTGACCGCAATCCCGCAAATCATCAGCCGCTGACGCCGCTAACCCTTTTCGAGCGTGCTGCAAGGACCTTCCCCGATCATCCGGCCATCATCCACGGACGCATTCGGCGCAGTTACGCAGAGTTCTATGAGCGTTCCGTGAAGTTGGCGTCCGCGCTGTCGCGCAACGGTATCGCCGAGGGTGACACGGTAACCGTGATGCTCTCCAACACGCCCCCCATGCTGGAGGCGCATCATGCAGTGCCCATGACACAAGGCGTGCTCCACTCTCTCAACACGCGACTTGATGCGGCCATCATTGCCTTCCAGCTCGACCACGCCGAAAGCAAGGTGGTGATTGTCGATCGCGAGTTTTCGGGGGTCATGCGGGAGGCGCTGGCGCAGGCCCATGTCGAGCCGCTCGTCATCGATTACGATGACAGCGAATACCCAGCGGATGCACCCTACCCAAAGGGGGAGCGGATCGGCCGTATCGATTACGAGGAGTTTCTTGCCTCGGGTGATCCCGAATTCAAATGGAAGATGCCGGATGACGAGTGGGATGCGATCTCGCTCAACTATACGTCCGGGACGACGGGCAACCCCAAGGGTGTGGTCTATCACCATCGCGGTGCGGCACTCATGTGCTACTCCAACACCGTGCATGCCAGCATGCCGCGCCACCCGGTCTATCTGTGGACGCTGCCGATGTTCCACTGCAACGGATGGTGCTTTCCCTGGACGCTGTCGGTGCAGGCGGGCACGCATGTCTGTTTGCGCTGGGTGCGGGCGAAAGCCATGTACGATGCCATTGCGGACCACGGCGTTACTCAGATGTGCGGCGCGCCGATCGTCATGTCGACGCTCATCAATGCGCGCGACGAAGAGCGGCGGGAATTCGATCAGACGGTCGTGTTCAATACTGCTGCCGCACCACCGCCGGAATCCGTGCTTTCCGGCATGGCCGAGCAGGGTTTCCAGGTGACGCATCTCTATGGCCTGACGGAAACCTACGGTCCTTCGGTCGTCAACGAGTGGAAGTCCGACTGGAGCAATCTGGAACCGGCCGAGCAGGCGAAACAAAAGGCGCGTCAGGGCGTGCGTTACGCCGCGCTTGAGGGCCTGACCGTGATGGATCCGGTCTCGATGAAGGAAACGCCGCCGGATGGCGAGACTATCGGCGAGGTGATGTTCCGCGGCAACATCGTGATGAAGGGCTACCTGAAAAACCCGAATGCGACGCAGGAGGCTTTCGCGGGTGGGTGGTTCCATTCCGGTGACCTCGGTGTGATGCATCCCGATGGGTACATCCAGCTCAAGGACCGGTCCAAGGACATCATCATCTCCGGGGGCGAAAACATCTCGTCAATCGAGGTCGAGGATGCGCTCTACAAGCATCCCGCTGTCGCTGCCTGCGGTGTGGTTGCCAAGGAGGATGAGCGCTGGGGCGAGACCCCGATTGCGTTTGTAGAGCTCAAGCCCGGCAAGGAAGCAACGGCAGAGGACCTGATCGCGCATTGCAAAAGCCTGCTTGCCTCCTTCAAGTGCCCGAAGGAGATCGTCTTCGAGGAGATCCCGAAGACCTCCACCGGCAAGATCCAGAAATTTCGCCTGCGGGACATGGTCAAGAAGGAAGAGTGAGTCGTTCAACCCGATGCATTCGACAGGGTGGCGAAGCTGCGCGGATCGAGTTTTAGTCAAACTTAACGGCGCATGTTAACCATACATTAAGCTTTATGAGTGTTTACTGTGGGTATCCAGTGATCTGGATTCTTACCGAGTGGCTGGTGCCATTCTGTTTGACGCCTCCCTGTTAAACTCCTGAGAGCCGCCTTTGCGGCTCTTTTTTTGGCCGGATTGTGCGTTAACCTTTTGTTAAGAGGGGACTTGCCTTCACGCGGTGTGAGGCGCATCTTCCCCGGCAGCTTTTCACATTCAGCGCTGCAGGGCTTATCAGCCGGCGCACAGAGTTAGATTTCGGGGCGGATCTCGCATGGTAACGACGGGTACGGGCAGCGCCAAAACGGTCAAGCTGGCCGAGCGGAGGGTTTTCTCCCAGTCATTCAAGCCGCTTTACAATGAAGGCATGGGACTGGTCGAGGAAGCCGCAGAATATCTGGACGGACCGGGGCGTGCAGCGGCCAAGGGTCTGTCGAAGACCTCTGCAGGTCTTTATGCCGCCGAATCCATGCGCCTGACCACCCGGCTGATGCAGCTTGCCTCCTGGCTTCTCCTGCAGCGCGCCGCCAATGCCGGTGAAATGACGCGCGAGCAGGTGGCTGCCGAGAAAGCGAAAGTGCGCCTCGACACCGCTTCCACCGGGCGCGATGCGCCGGGCTGGGAAGGTCTGCCGGAAGAGTTTCGCGACCTTGTCGACCGTTCCCTGCGTCTGGAAGCGCTTGTGCGTCGCATGGATGAGGAAATCTACGGTCCTCACGAGGCAGACGGTGAAGACGAAGCGCTGAGCACGAATCCTGTCTCGGATCAGATCACGCTGCTGCGCACCGCGTTCGGTCGGGGCTGACCCTCACACGATCAGAGCACCTATGACGCTGCGCAAGGCCTGACCCACGGGCGGCATGGCCAGCAGCGCTGATGCGACGACAAGGCTGAAGGTGATGCGCCGGTAGGTCGCGTCGGCCGACCGGCCGTAAAGCAGCCATCCGATAGCGAGACCCGTCATGTAGAGTGGTGCCATTGCGGCGCCGAGCCAAACGCGTTCGGCTGTCAGAAATCCTGCGGCCCACTGGTTGGCGAAGGCGAAGACCTCTGCCAGCATGAACAGGGCCATCAGATTTGCGCGGATGATGAATGCCGGGGCTGCGGACGCCATCCAGTACATGATGACCGGCGGCCCCGGGATGGAAGCGATCCCACCCAGAAGGCCCGAAACTGCGCCGACCGCGGTGGATACCGGCCATGTTCTGGGGCCGTGATAGCGCCAGCCTTTCCATAGGAACACAGCGCAGACGAGAATGATGATGGAGATCGTCCAGCGCAGGATCTGCGGGTCGCCGAGTTTCAGCACCATGATGCCCACGGGTATGAACAGGGCGAGTCCGAGTGTTACGGGCAGCACTTCCCGCCAATGCACATGCTTGAGCACGGGCAGGGTCAGCGGAACGATCGGCAGGGAATCGATGATGACAACGATCACCACCGCCATGACAGGATCATAGAGCGCTGCCGCAACCGGGACCACTATGAGCCCTGTTCCGAAACCTGAAAGGCCGCGGGCGATTCCGGCGAGCATTATGGTGGTAGCGAGCAGATAGAAGCTCGTATCGAACGTGATGTCTGGCATGTTCCCGATCAGATGTTTGCGCACAGAGGCTGCCGCCACACGCATTTGGTGGCAATGCGCCTGTCGCTGGCTATTGTGGGGCCATGAACAGCGCGATTCGTATCATCGGCATCGACCCGGGGCTTCGGCGCACCGGTTGGGCCATCATAGAAAGTCTCGGCAACAGTCTCCATTTCGTGGCGGCCGGAACGGTCACGTCCGACGGCAAGGCGGATCTGGCCTCGCGCCTGTGCCAGCTTCATGACGGTTTGTCGAACGTCCTGCACGCGCATATGCCCGTGGAAGCAGCCGTTGAGCAGACATTCGTGAACAAGGACGCCACGGCTACCCTGAAGCTGGGACAGGCGCGCGGCATTGCCATGCTTGTACCCGCACTTGCAGGTCTTCCCGTCAGCGAATATGCGCCCAACGCGGTCAAGAAGACCGTGATCGGCGTCGGGCATGGCGACAAGAAACAGATTCACATGATGGTGAAAGTCCTTATGCCCCGAGCGAAATTCGACACCGACGATGCGGCTGATGCCATCGCCATCGCCATTTGCCACGCCCATCACCGGCAGTCCGCTCCTGCAAGGCTAGCCATGGAACTTGCGAAATGATCGGCAAGCTCAAGGGCATCATCGACGAGATTGCAGAGGACCATTGCGTGGTGGATGTCGGCGGCGTTGGCTATGTCGCCTATTGCCCGGCGCGTACGCTCTCCAGTCTTGAAGGCGAGGGGACGGCGGTCACGCTCTATATCGAGACCTATGTGCGCGAGGACATGATCCGCCTCTACGGCTTCCGCACGCAGCTTGAACGGGAGTGGTTTCGCCTGCTGCAGAACAATGTGCAGGGGGTAGGAGCCAAGGTGGCGTTGGCGGTTCTCTCGACGCTTTCGACGGCGGAGCTGGCTAATGCCATTGCGCTGAAGGATGTGGCGATGGTCGCGCGCGCGCCAGGCGTGGGCAAGAAGGTTGCCGAGCGGATTGTGACGGAACTGAAGAGCAAGGCTCCAGCCTATGCCGGAGATGCCACAGGCACGATCGGTCTCAAGCAGGAGCTTGGGGAGAATGCCGCACCAGCTCCAGTCGCCGACGCCGTTTCGGCACTCGCCAATCTCGGCTATTCGCGCGACCAGGCAGCGAGCGCTGTTGCTGCTGCCATGAAAAGTGCGGGCGAAGGGGCCGATGCGGGCGCGCTCATCCGGCTCGGCCTGAAAGAGCTGGCGCGGTAGGTTGGCTGGCCATTCTCCTTACTATATGATGGTCAGTAAGGAAAATCAGGAGCAGTAAGATGGGCGTCTATGCCACCCTCTCTTCCAAGGGGCAGCTGACAATACCGAAAGAGGTGCGTGACCAGCTTCACCTACGCGAAGGGACGCGCTTCTACATCACGATACGCAATGGTGAAATCGTGGCCATGCCCAAGAATGTTCAGGTGTCGGAACTCTCGGGCATGCTCGGACGTCCGCCATCGGGGGAAGTCTTGGCTGTCAGTACAATGGAAAGGGCGGTCGAAGACGCGGTGCTTGAAGATCATGAACGGGTTGAACGGCAGGACGGGTCGCAGAATTCATGATCGGTGTCGATACCAATGTATTGCTGCGCTTTCTTGTCGTGGATGATCCGGATCAGAACAGGGCGGCGGCGAACTTTTTTGCAGCAAGAACAGCAGAGGACCCGGCTTTCATCAGTGCGCTGGCTCTGGCAGAGACAGTCTGGCTTTTGATGCGCAGGATGAACTATCCGGCAGAGGCCGTGATCGAAGTTTTGCGCAAGCTTCTCGCAGCGGAAAGCATCGCTGTAGAGCATGCGGAAGAGCTTGGGATGCTGGTCTTCGACGAAGACCCGCCCGTGTCGGATCTCGCGGATTTTCTAATCGCATGGGCTGGCAAGCGGAGCGGCTGTTCGAGCAGTGTAACTTTTGACAAGCGGGCAGCAAGAACTGTGCCTGGTATGGAGCTTCTTTCATGAGTGAGGCCGATCGCCTGATAACGGCTGACAAGCGCGGCGAGGATGTGGATGCATCCCTCAGGCCGCAGACTTTGGATGACTTTGTCGGGCAGAAGGCGGCGCGGGCCAATCTGAAGGTTTTCATTGAAGCCGCACGCGGGCGCGGCGAGGCGCTGGATCATGTGCTTTTTGTCGGTCCGCCCGGACTGGGCAAGACGACGCTCGCGCAGATCATGGCGCGCGAGTTGGGCGTCAACTTCCGCTCGACTTCCGGACCGGTCATCGCCAAGGCGGGTGATCTGGCGGCATTGCTCACCAATCTGGAAGAGCGTGATGTGCTCTTCATCGATGAGATTCACCGGCTCAATCCTGCCGTTGAGGAAATCCTCTATCCTGCGATGGAGGATTATCAGCTCGATCTCATCATCGGCGAAGGGCCAGCGGCGCGGTCGGTCAAGATCGATCTTGCAAAATTCACGCTGGTGGCCGCGACAACGCGCCTAGGTCTGCTGACGACACCGCTGCGCGATCGGTTCGGTATTCCCGTTCGACTTGATTTCTACACGGTCGACGAGTTGCAGCATATCGTGACGCGCGGGGCACGCATTCTGGGCCTGCCCATGGCCGAGGATGGCGCGGAAGAGATCGCCCGCCGCGCGCGGGGAACGCCTCGTATCGCCGGGCGTCTTCTACGTCGCGTGCGCGACTTTGCGGCCGTTGCCGGCGCCGAGAAGGTCACACGCGAGGTAGCAGATCAGGCATTGTCACGGCTCGAAGTGGATTCCATGGGGCTCGATCAGCTCGATCGGCGTTACCTGACGATGATCACATCGAATTTTGGCGGCGGACCGGTGGGAATCGAGACCATTGCAGCAGCCCTTTCCGAGCCGCGCGATGCGATCGAGGACATCATCGAACCCTATCTCATTCAACAGGGCTTCATCCAACGCACCCCTCGCGGGCGCGTTCTGACCGCGCGTGCCTGGCAGCATATGGGGCTGGAGCCGCCGCAGGCCGTCACCGCCACCCAGATCAATCTTTTCCAGGAGGAGGATTGATGGCTGGCGAAAATGAGCTGGCGGGCGAGCTGACGGGCGAGGGGCACCGCTATCGCGCGCGCGTCTATTTTGCCGACACGGACTTCACGGGCGTTGTATATCACGCGCGCTATCTGGAATTTCTGGAGCGCGGACGGTCGGACTTTCTGCGGCTCGCCGGTGTACATCACACGGAGCTCGAAGAAGGCAAGCATGGTGGCGAAAAGCTCGCCTGGGTCGTCAGGCGGATGGAGATCGATTTCGTTCAGCCGGCTCGGATCGACGACATCATGACGGTGGAGACGAAGGTGGAGCGGCTTTCGGGCGCTCGAATATTCATGGCGCAGACAATCCAACGTGATGAGACGCTTCTGATAAAGGCCCGCGTTGAGGCCGCAATCATCAGCGCCAGCGGCAAGCCGAGGCGCTTTCCCAAGCAATGGGCTGCGGCTTTTCTTGGTGAAGCGGGTTAGTCATTCCGCGCTAAAAACAGCCTTGCACCTCCAGTTCCGCAGCGTCAGCGTAACGCTTAATTAACCATAAAGCCTCAAGACATTGAGCGGTATGGCTATGGTCCGTTGCGCCTTCCTTTTAACAAAATTGAAGGAAAGAAGAGCGCTGAGCAAAGCCCGCTGGGGGCGCTTTTACCGCTTGATTGGCGGGAGAAGAGCAAGTGGGCGGGGACGTGAAGTCAGATAGATGCTGCCCTTATCTTACGAGGACGAAGTTTCATGGAAAGTATAGCGCTCAACGCGCCGGGTGGTGACTTGTCGATCTGGTCGTTGTTTTGGGAAGCGGGCTGGGTGGTGAAGCTCGTCATGATCGGGCTTCTGGGTGCCTCGATCTGGTCGTGGGCCATCATTGTCGACAAGCTGGTTTCCTATGCGCGCATGCGCATGGCGCTCAACCGCTTCGAGCAGGTCTTCTGGTCCGGTCAGTCGCTGGAAGAGCTTTACCGTTCGCTTTCGGAGCGCAAGACAACCGGCATGGGCTCCATTTTCGTTGCCGCAATGCGCGAGTGGAAGAAAAGCTTCGAAAAGGGTGCGCGCTCACCGCATGGTTTGCAGATGCGCATCGACAAGGCCATGGATCTGGCGCTTGCCCGCGAGATGGAACGGCTTGAGGGCCGGCTCGGCTTTCTGGCCTCCATCGGTTCGGCAGCGCCGTTCATCGGCCTGTTCGGTACCGTGGTCGGTATCATGACGTCGTTCCAGGCCATTGCCGGATCGAAATCCACCAATCTCGCCGTTGTCGCTCCCGGTATTGCGGAAGCGCTTCTGGCAACCGCGATCGGTCTGCTCGCCGCCATTCCCGCCGTTATCGGCTACAACAAGCTGACTTCTGACGCAGGCAAGATCGGCGCGCGCATGGAAGGCTTCGCCGATGAGTTCTCGGCCATACTCTCGCGGCAAATCGATGAAAAGGTCGCGCCCCGGAATCAGGGCTGAGGAGCAACTAGCATGGGCATGTCGGTAGGCGCCCCTCGCGGGGCCGGTGGGCACAGAAGGCGCGGCCGCAAGCAGGCGCTGATGTCGGAAATCAACGTCACGCCCTTCGTGGACGTGATGCTGGTGCTTCTCATCATCTTCATGGTTGCAGCACCGTTGATGACGGTTGGCGTGCCGATCGATCTTCCCGAAACGCAGGCGAAGGCGCTGAATTCCGAGACGCAGCCGATCACCGTGTCGGTGAACAATGAAGGGCAGATCTTCCTTCAGGAGACGGAGATTCCGATCGACGAAGTCGTGCCGAAACTCGAAGCCATCGCTCAGGCGGGCTACGAAGAACGCATCTATGTGCGTGGCGACAAGGCTGCCGACTACGGAACGGTCATGCGGGTGATGGCGCGCATTTCGGCGGCCGGTTTCCGCAATCTCGGTCTCGTGACACTCCAGGAACAGGACTCTTAAGGCCATGAAGGCGGGGCTTGCCACATCGGTTGCTTTGCACGCTGCGATGCTCGGCGTCGGCCTGTTCACGCTGTCGGCGCCGCGCGCCTTCGAGGTGGCGGATGTCGAGGCGCTGCCGGTAGACATCATTCCTGTCGATGCGCTGACGCAGATACAGGAAGGCCAGAAGGAAGCGCCGAAGCTGGACAAGCCAGCACCGACACCGACCAAGCGGCCCGACACGGTTGAAGACGCAACCAAGGTTGGTGAGGCGGATCAGGATCAGGAAGCACCGCCGACGCCGGAAGCCAAGCCAAGACCTGTCGAACAGGCCTCAGAGCCTCCGCCAGCGCCCAAGCCTGTCCCCAAGCCAGTCGAGAAACCGGTCGAAGAACCGAAGATTGCCGAGGCGAAGCCGCAACCGGCACCTGAGCCCGAGCGCGAGCCAGAAGCACAGCCGCGTCAGGAAGTGACACCGGAGCCGACATCTGAACCGCTGGTGGCTGAAAATCCTGTCGAGGAAAGCCTGAAGCTGCCTGACAGTGCACCTGTCCCGCAGGCTCGTCCGCAGCCCCCCAAGCCGCAAACCGCCAAGGCTCCTGAGCGCCAGAAGGCGGAAGAAAAACCGGCCCAGCAGCAGGCTCAGAAGAGCGAGAAGAAAGAGTCCGAGGTTCTGGACCAGGTTGCCGCGCTCCTGAACAAGGAGAAGGCATCCGGTGGCGGGGCCAAACGATCGCAGGAACAGGCTTCACTCGGCGGCGAGAGCAAAACCGCTGGTGAAAAGCTGACACAGAGCGAGATGGACGCGCTTCGCGGCCAGATCCAGCGCTGCTGGAATGTGCCTGCCGGTGCCTTGGATGCGGAAAATCTCCGCGTCTCGGTGAAGTTCAAGCTTGATCCGAGCGGGGCTGTCGAAGGCTCGCCGGAGATCATTTCCGGGGGCAGCGGTTCGACGGTCGAGCGCGCAGCGGCAGCATCGGCACGTCGTGCCATCCTGCAATGCGCGCCCTATAACCTGCCTGCCGACAAATATAGTGCCTGGGCAGACGTCATCGTGAATTTCGATCCATCTGACATGTTCTGACGAAACTGACCGGCGAAACCGAAACGAAGAGGCAATTGCTGATGCGAAATATCCTCAAGGCATCTCTGGCCATCGCGGTCTTTGCCGCTGCGATGATCGGTATGGCTTCAACACCGGCGCGTGCGCTGGTGGAAATCGATGTGAACAAGGGTGTGGTCGAGCCAACCCCGATTGCGGTCACCGACTTCTTGTCGGGTGACAGCAGGGGCGCGGAAATCAGCGGTGTAATCGCCGCCGATCTGCGCCGTTCCGGCTTGTTCGCGCCCATCAACAAGGCGGCATTCATCGAGAAGATTTCCAATCCCGATGTCGCGCCGCGCTTCGAGGACTGGAAGGTTCTGAATGCGCAGGCCGTGGTTACCGGTCGTGTGACGCAGGAGGCAGACGGTCGTCTGCGTGCGGAATTCCGCCTTTGGGATACCTTCACCGGCCAGCAGCTGGTGGGTGAGCAGCTTTTTGCTGATGCAAAGAACTGGCGCCGCATCGCGCATATCATTGCTGACACGATCTATGAGCAGTTCACCGGCGAGAAGGGCTATTTCGACAGCCGCATTGTTTATGTGGCGGAGTCGGGCCCGAAGGATAACCGCGTGAAGCGTCTTGCGATCATGGATCAGGATGGTGCCAACCATGCTTATCTGAGCAATGGCCGCTCCATTGTGCTGACGCCGCGCTTCTCGCCGCAGCAGCAGGAACTGACCTACATGTCCTACGAAAGCGGGCAGCCTCAGGTCTATCTTCTGCAGCTTGAGACGGGTCAGCGGGAGCTTGTGGGCAATTTCCCCGGCATGACCTTTGCGCCGCGCTTCTCGCCCAATGGTGACAAGGTCATCATGAGCCTCCTGCGTGACGACGGTAATTCCAACATCTTCACGATGGACCTGCGCACTCGTGCAACCGCTCGTCTGACGGATACCAACGCGATTGATACGTCGCCTTCCTACTCACCGGATGGCAGCCAGATTGTCTTCACATCCGACCGTGGCGGCCGGGCCCAGATCTATGTGATGGGCGCGGATGGCAGCAATCAGCGGCGCATTTCCTTTGGTAACGGCTCCTATTCCACCCCTGTTTGGTCGCCGCGCGGTGACCTTATCGCCTTCACTAAGCAGAGCGGTGGCGAGTTCCAGATCGGGGTCATGCGCACCGATGGTTCGGGCGAGCGCATTCTCACCTCCGGCTATCTGCAGGAAGGTCCGACCTGGTCGCCGAACGGACGTGTGATCATGTTCTTCCGTCAGGCTGCAGGTGCTCCCGGCCCGAAGCTCTATTCGATTGATCTGACCGGCCGTAACGAACAGCAGATCCCTACGCCCGACTTTGCTTCGGACCCTGCCTGGTCGCCCTTGCGCAACTGATCGCCGCCTTTCAGCCGCATTTGGCAGTAGGTATGCCACATAACGGAGCTGCTTCGGCAGCTTCGTTTAGAGGGGGAGAGGGGCAGGAAACCGACCCGCAACCTTTCCTTAACCCTGTTTCTTGAGGGTTCCTTAACTTTGGTATGGTTACTGGAGCCTGAAGCAGTTCACCTGTATTTTAAGGAGAGACGGCAATGCGCCGTATCGCAGCGCTCACGAAAAATCCCGCCATCATCGTGCTGTTCACAGCCCTGGCTGTTGCCGGCTGTCGCTCAAAGCAGCAGGTGCCGAACAATGCCGCCGAGCTCGGCCTTGGTGCTGGCGCAGGCGCATCGGCTGCAACACCCGGTTCTACCCAGGAGTTCACTGTCACTGTCGGTGACCGCATCTTCTTTGATACGGACTCCACGCTGATCCGCGCCGATGCCCAGGCCACCCTTGCGCGCCAGGCGCAGTGGCTCAACCGCTATTCCAACTACACGATCACGCTTGAAGGTCATGCCGACGAACGTGGTACGCGTGAGTACAACCTGGCGCTTGGTGCGCGTCGTGCCGCCGCTGCGCGCGATTACCTCGTCAGCCAGGGCGTGGCAGCCAACCGCATCCGCACGATTTCCTACGGCAAGGAACGTCCGGTTGCGACCTGTGACGACATTTCCTGCTGGTCGCAGAACCGCCGTGCTGTAACCGTGCTCAATGGTGCCGGAAGCTAGTTTCCGCCACAGCGCATGACAAGATTGGAAAGGCGGTGCTTCGGTGCCGCCTTTTTTCATGCTTTCCGTGCTTTCTCATTGCTTCGACGAAGTACAATCAAAATTTGGCCGAAGTCTCACGTCCTGTTAAAAGGAGCGTCGGTCGTGTCATTGACCGAATTCTCGAGCTGTTTCTGGAGAAAGAGACGAAATGTCATTTCGCAGTAGCGTGTTACGTGCCGGACTGCTGCCCGTCATTCTAGCCATCGCGGCCGGTTCGGCGAGCGCTGGCGGGCTTCATCCGGTACCGAAAATGCAGGTGGGGGCGCAGGATGCGCCTGTCGTACGTGTGCAGGCGGTCGATCCCAGGGTCACCGCGCTTCAGGAAGAGGTCCGTCGTCTAAACGGGCTGGTGGAAGAATTGAACTTCCAACTCCTGCAGACGCAGGATGAAATCCGCCGCATGAAGGAAGACAACGAGTTCCGTTTCCAGGAGCTTGAAGGCAAGCAAACGGATGCCGGCTCTTCAGCCGGTTCCGCTTCCTCGCAAACGGCACAGGCGCCGGATGCGGGCGGCAGTGAAGCAGATGCGGGCGGTACCGCCACGGCATCTGCACCTTCCGGATCGGGCAATGAAGCGTCACAGACCGGTGAGCCGCCGCGTACGCTTGGCTCCATCACCTTTGATGAGAACGGCAATGTCATTGCCGGCGACAACGAAATTCCGATGGACATGCTGCCGGAGAACGGGACGGATACCGAAATGGCGGCCCTTCCGGACACGAGCAGCCCGGACGAGCTTTACCGCAACTCCTACGAGTTCATCCTTTCCGGCGACTACAAGACGGCCGAAGCAGGTTTCCGGCAATATCTCGACCGCTATCCCGAAGGGGAAAACGAGGCGGATGCCAAGTTCTGGCTCGGGGAAGCCCTGTTGGGGCAGGATCGCCACCGCGAGGCCGCAGAGATTTTCCTGCAGGCAAACCGGGCCCACCCCTCCGCCAAGAAGGCCCCGGAAATGCTTCTCAAGCTCGGCATCGCACTTGCTGCGATGAATCAACGAGATGTGGCCTGTGCCACCTATAGCGAGATCAGCCAACGCTATCCGCAGGTTTCCGATGCGCTCAAGCAGCGTGTCGAACAAGAACGGTCTTTCGCCGGCTGCTGAGCCGAGAGCGTGACCGCTTTATTCAAATCCTTTGACAGTCTGGACATGAAGCGCGGCGAAGCTGTCGTCGTTGCCGTGTCGGGTGGAAGCGATTCTCTTGCATTGCTTCTTGCGGCGCAGTCCTACATCGAAACGCGCGGCAAGCACTGGTCGCTGCACGCTGTCACCGTGGACCACGGATTGCGAGAGGCTTCCGCGGGAGAGGCGGAGCTCGTGGCGGCATTATGCGCGGCGCGTGGGATCTCCCATCGTACAATGCGCTGGACTGGCCGCAAACCTGCCACGGGCATCATGGCCGCTGCCCGCGAGGCGCGCATGGCGCTGCTCTCGCAATGCGCTGCAGAACTCGGTGCACGGGTCGTGCTTGTCGGCCATACGGCAGACGATCAGGCCGAAACCATCGCAATGCGCCGTATGCGCGGAGAGGGGCGCGGCATAGCAGGAATTGCACTGGCCACGCTCTACCGCGGGCGGGTCTGGTTCGTGAGGCCGTTGCTCGGATGCCGCAGGCAGGACCTGCGCGATTGGCTTGGTGCGCGTCAAATTTCGTGGATCGACGATCCGAGCAACGAAAACCGAAATTACGAGCGGGTGGCGACCCGCAAGCAGCTTGCAGGAACGGGGGTGGAAGACCTTCTGAAGGTGCAGAGGGAAGCGATGGCCAAACGCCTTGCTGACAATGCCCGCCTCGCGTCCTTCTGCGACAGCTATCTGGATCTGGATGCCGATCGACGCCTTGTGGTGAACCGGGATGCGCTGCTTGATCTGCCGCATGATGTGGCCCTTCTTGCCATCAAAGTGTTGAGTGCCGTGGCAGGTGGTGCGACGCATTTGCCGGACGAGGCTTCTGCCGAGCGTTTGCTTGAGCAGCTCGTTCATGGGAGAGGCGGAAGCCTTTCACGCGCTGTCATTGCGCCGCGTCAGGGGCTGATTGCCTTCACGCGAGAGCAGCGTGGCCTGCCGAAAATCGACCTGGCGCGGGTGGACACGGGCAAGCCATTCATGTGGGACGGGCGCTTCGAGGGAACGCTGCTTTCTCCAGCCAGCGGATATGTGGTCGCGCATGGTCGGGCCGCAGAGCCTGCCTTGTTTTGCGAGGGCGAGCCGGTTGAGGAAGACGTCCAGAACAAGTTCCTTGCTCTGGAGCGGGTTGTCGCGCCCTGGGCGCATCTGCTTCCGAGCTTTGATCTGACACTTGCAACGGCTATCGGCAAAGTGATCGGCGCAAGAATACCGCTGACCTTGCCTCTGCGCGGCCATAATGGCAGGCAAGGCTTAACCGAATGAGGTAGATGCGCTTGGCAAGGCCATGCGCGCTCCCTATGTTAGAACAGATATCCAAATGACGTTGCCGGCCTCGGCGCACTCACGGGACGCTTTATGAATCCGAACTACAGAAATTTCGCGCTGTGGGCGATAATCGCGGTGTTGCTCATTGCACTGTTCAACCTGTTCCAGGCGCCGCAGCAGCGCAGTGCATCGCGCGATATTGCCTATTCCGAGTTCCTGCAGGACCTTTCTGCAGGACGGGTAGACACGGTGACAATCACCGGTGACCGGATTACCGGCACCTATACCGACAACAAGGCCACATTCCAGACCTACTCGCCGGGTGACGATTCACTTGTGCAGCGACTGGAAGAGCGCGGCGTGACAATCAATGCACGGCCGGAGAATGACGGTTCAAATTCGATCCTCGGCTACTTCATCTCCTGGCTGCCGATGATCCTCATTCTGGGCGTATGGATATTCTTCATGCGCCAGATGCAGTCCGGTTCGGGGCGTGCAATGGGCTTCGGCAAGTCCAAGGCCAAGCTTTTGACGGAAGCGCATGGGCGCGTGACGTTCCAGGACGTTGCGGGCGTCGATGAGGCCAAGGAAGATCTGGAAGAGATCGTCGAGTTCCTGCGCGATCCTCAGAAGTTCCAGCGTCTCGGCGGCAAGATCCCGCGCGGCGTGCTGCTTGTCGGTCCTCCCGGAACGGGTAAGACGCTTCTCGCGCGCTCCGTCGCGGGTGAGGCGAATGTGCCATTCTTCACCATCTCTGGTTCAGACTTCGTCGAGATGTTCGTCGGTGTGGGTGCATCCCGTGTCCGTGACATGTTCGAGCAGGCCAAGAAAAACGCGCCCTGCATCATCTTCATCGATGAGATCGATGCGGTTGGTCGTCACCGCGGTGCCGGTCTTGGCGGCGGCAATGACGAGCGCGAGCAGACGCTGAACCAGCTTCTGGTCGAGATGGACGGCTTTGAGGCCAATGAGGGCATCATCCTTATTGCAGCCACCAACCGTCCCGACGTCCTTGATCCTGCACTTCTGCGCCCGGGCCGTTTTGACCGCCAGGTTGTTGTACCAAATCCGGATGTGTCGGGTCGTGAGAAGATCCTGAAGGTTCATGTGCGCAATGTGCCGCTTGCTCCGAATGTCGATTTGAAGGTTGTTGCACGCGGCACGCCTGGCTTCTCAGGCGCGGACCTTGCCAATCTGGTGAACGAAGCCGCACTCATGGCTGCTCGTCGCAACAAGCGGCTGGTGACCATGCAGGAATTCGAGGACGCCAAGGACAAGGTCATGATGGGTGCCGAGCGCCGCTCGCACGCCATGACGCAGGAAGAGAAGGAGCTGACCGCATATCACGAGGCCGGTCACGCCATCGTCGCTCTCAATGTCCCGAAGGCAGATCCGGTTCACAAGGCGACGATCATTCCGCGCGGTCGCGCGCTTGGCATGGTGATGCAGCTGCCGGAAGGCGACCGCTACTCCATGAGCTACAAGTGGATGATCTCGCGTCTTGCCATCATGATGGGCGGCCGCGTGGCCGAAGAGCTCAAATTCGGCAAGGAGAACATCACCTCCGGTGCTTCCTCCGACATTGAACAGGCAACCAAGCTTGCCCGCGCCATGGTTACCCAGTGGGGCTTCTCGGACGAGCTCGGCCAGGTGGCTTACGGCGAGAACCAGGAAGAAGTCTTCCTCGGTCACTCGGTTGCACGCCAGCAGAACATGTCGCAGGAGACGCAGCAGAAGATCGACAGCGAAGTCCGCCGTCTGATCGATGAGGCGTACGAGACGGCGCGTGACATTCTCACCAGGAAAAACAAGGAATGGATCGCGATCGCTGAAGGTCTTCTCGAATACGAGACGCTTTCGGGTGATGAGATCCAGGCGATCATGCGCGGCGACAAGCCCTCGCGCGACATGGGTGACGACACGCCTCCTTCGCGTGGCTCCACGGTTCCAAAGGCCGGTGCCCGCAAGGAAGGCAAGAATGGCGAAGAGCCGGATGCCGGCATGGAGCCGCAACCCCAGGGGTAGCTTAGCCATTGTCCCCAGAACATCATGCGCTGCAACGTGAACGCGTTGCGGCGCTTTCTTTTACGGGATGCTGCCGCTAAGACTTTGCTAACCATGAATGGCAAGCCGCTGTTCATATGGTTAGTTTACAACTTCTCACATAATGTGATGCCTTATCGCCCGGTGATCTGTGGCAAAGGGTAGGGATTGCTTCGTGGGGAAGAGTTCCAAACCAGTTCAGGTAGTCTAGAAGATGGCCAGAAAATATTTCGGCACCGACGGCATTCGCGGGCGCGCCAACCGTTTTCCGATGACTGCAGATGTTGCCATGAAAGTTGGCATGGCTGCAGGTCTGACCTTCCAGAACGGCAATCATCGCCATCGGGTGGTTCTGGGCAAGGATACCCGTCTATCGGGCTATATGATCGAAAACGCACTTGTGGCGGGCTTTTGCGCCGCAGGCATGGACGTCTTCCTTCTCGGCCCGATCCCCACGCCGGCTGTTGCCATGCTCGTGCGTTCCCTGCGCGCCGATATCGGCGTCATGATCTCCGCCTCGCACAACCCCTATCACGACAACGGTATCAAGCTGTTCGGTCCTGACGGATACAAACTTTCCGACAAGATTGAGGGCCGCATCGAAGCGATGCTGGACAAGGAAGTCGAGCTGGCACTGGCGGATGCGGATTCGCTTGGCCGCGCGAAGCGTGTTGATGGTGTGCATGACCGCTATATCGAGCACGCGAAGCGTACGCTTCCACGCGCCATGTCCCTCTCGGGTCTGCGTATCGTGATCGATTGCGCGAATGGCGCTGCCTACCGTGTTGCGCCAGCTGCGCTGTGGGAACTCGGTGCCGAGGTCATAACGATCCACAATGACCCGAACGGCCTCAACATCAATGATGATTGCGGCTCCACCCACCCGGCGAGCCTGGCCAAGAAGGTTCATGAAGTTCGCGCCGATATCGGCATCGCGCTTGATGGCGATGCTGACCGTGTGGTGATCGTGGACGAGAACGGTTCGGTCATCGACGGTGACCAGATCATGGCGCTTATTGCCCAGTCCTGGCACGAGGCCGGTCGCCTGACCGGCGGTGGCGTGGTGGCGACCGTCATGTCCAATCTGGGCCTTGAGCGCTTCCTTGGTGAGCGTGAACTCAAGCTGCACCGCACGAAGGTGGGCGATCGCTATGTGGTTGAACATATGCGCGCCCATGGTCTGAATGTGGGCGGCGAGCAGTCAGGCCACGTCATCCTCTCGGACTTCTCCACATCCGGCGATGGTCTTGTCACCGCCTTGCAGGTGCTTGCCTGCATCAAGCGTCAGAACAAGCCTGCAAGTGAAGTATGCCGCAAGTTCGAGCCCGTTCCGCAGGTCCTGAAGAATGTGCGCACCGGTGGTGGAAAGCCGCTTGAGAACGCGCAGGTGAAGTCGGCAATTGCCGATGCTGAGAAGAAGCTGGGCAAGAGTGGGCGCCTCGTCATCCGGCCGTCGGGTACGGAGCCTTTGATCCGCGTCATGGCGGAAGGCGACAATCCGGATCTGGTCAATACCGTGGTGGATGACATCATCAGCGCCATCAGCGATGTGCGCTCGGCTGCCTGACTATAGCTACAGATCATCAAGATCAAAAACCGCGGTGATGGGTGCATCACCGCGGTTTTTCTTTGCGCGCCTGCCTAGGCGCAAGTCGCACGTAGAAAAGGTGCTGGCTGCGGCCTTTCACGGTTAAGTACGACTTAACCTTTTTCCTTCAATCTTAACCATGAGCTTAAGTGAAAATAGGCAGCACCTTGGGTGCCGCCGAGAGGATGGGGTTCATGCTGAAAGCCGTTAAGCATTCTGTTGCCGTAGGGGCGCTGCTCCTCACCACCAGCGCCTTTGCTGCCGATCCGTTCGAGCCGCAGGTTGTCGAGATGCCGCCATACCAGCCGCCGCAGGTGGTGGAGAAACAGGTGTCTACCGGTAACTGGTATCTGCGTGGTGATGCGGGCTATCACTGGTCCGAGCTTCGGGGCATTCATTATTACACCGCACCGCCTATTCAAGCGCAGACCTTCGCCACTCATGAGCTGAAGGGTGCCTTCTCTATCGGTGGTGGTGTTGGCTACAAGATCAACAAGCACTTCCGCACCGATCTGACGGCCGATTATTGGCTCAAGGCCGACTTCACCGGTTCGACCGACAACGGCACGCAGGTTTCCGTCGACACTACCTCCTACAGTGCACTGCTTTTGCTGGCCAACGCCTATGTTGACCTTGGCACTTATGCCGGCATTACGCCGTATGTTGGTGCGGGTATCGGTGGTGCCTATGTGAAGTGGGATGATCTGGCGAACACGATTGGCACCACGACGACCTATCACGAAGGCAATGCCGAATGGCGCTTTGCCTGGGCGCTGATGGCAGGTGCTTCCTATTGCGTAACCGACAGCCTCGAGCTTGATGCGGGCTATCGCTACGCAAACATCTCCGGTGGCCAGATGTTCGGCATCGCACAGGGCGCAGGCCCAGGTTATGACGAGGGCATGCATGTCCACGAGGCGCGCGCGGGTATCCGTTACGCTCTTGGCGGCCAAGGAAGCGCAAACTGCGTGAAGCCACAGGTGGTCTCCTATGAGCCGCCAAGCTTTGATCCGCCCGTCTACAAGTAATCTCCAGCTCAGGCAGTGAGTGGAAGAACCGTCCGGAGGAAACTCCGGGCGGTTTTTCTTTGATGCTCGCCTCGCGTCAAAAACAGCCTCAAGACTTCGTTAGCCTTAACCGCGGCTTAACCACCATGGTTAACAATGGTGAAGACAGCGGCGGGGGGCACCATAGGCTCCGTCGCAATTTGCGGAGTGAAATCAGATGCGCCAGCTTTTCAAAGCCACCTTGCCGGTGGTTCTTCTCGGCGCAGCAAGCGCCCCTCATGCCCTTGCTGCGGATTATGATCCGCCTCTCGTTATCGAAGAGGTGCCGCAGTACAGACCAGTGGAGATCGGTTCCGGTTGGTATCTGCGTGGCGATATCGGCTACGCCGTGGAAACGCGCTCGGGCGGCAATCCGACCTATCGTACCTTTGACGGCACGAACTATTACGACAACGAGTTCGCTTCAGGCGAATTTGGTGACGATTTCAGCTTTGGCGCCGGCTTTGGCCATCACTTCAATGATATGTTCCGTGGCGACCTGACGCTGGAACGAATGGAAACCAACTTCTTTGGGACAACGACATCTGCAAGCCCATGTCCTGCTGGTGGTGCGGGCACGACTTGCCGGTCGGAGGACGGGGCTGAATTCGAGGCTTATTCGGTTCTGGCGAATGCCTATATTGACCTTGGCACGGTGATCGGTATCACGCCATATCTCGGCGCAGGTCTTGGCTACACCTATGTGAGCTGGGATGAGTTGAATAACACGACCTATTGCGTCGAGGGCACGGGAAGCTGCGCGGGCTTCGTGAACACTTCGACCACGCATGATGGCGAACGCGACTGGCGGCTTACTTATGCCCTCATGGCAGGCGTTTCCTATGACATGACCAAACGCACAAAGCTGGATCTTGGCTATCGTTACATGCATGTCGATGGCGGCAACATGTTCAAGTGGGATGCTGGCAGTGCTGCTGCCGGTGCCTCCGGTGTTCAGGGTGAGGACAATGGCTTTTCCAAGCATGAGCTTCGGGTCGGCCTGCGGTTCGATCTCTGGTAAGCCGATCTCAAAACAGAATTGCGATGACGGGCGCTTTCGGCGCCCGTTTTTCGTTTTGGTAGGTGATGTGTCGTCAAACCGCTTGACGCGGCGTGTGCTAGGCCCTATCCCCGTCCGTGGGCCACCCCTCCCCACCGAGGGGCGTGCTATCTGAGAGGATAGAATATCATGAGCACACTCCCCATGCCGGACAAGCGTCCGGAAAATCCCCGTTTTTCTTCTGGTCCCTGCGCGAAGCGTCCCGGTTGGTCGCTCGATGCGCTTTCCGATGCCCCGCTCGGTCGCTCGCACCGCGCCAAGATTGGCAAGGAAAAGCTGGCACGCGCCATTCAGTTGACGCGCGAAGTGCTGCAGGTTCCCGATGACTATCGCATCGGCATCGTTCCCGCCTCCGATACAGGCGCCGTCGAAATGGCCCTCTGGTCGCTTCTGGGCGAGCGCGGTGTCGACATGGTCGCTTGGGAAAGCTTCGGCTCCGGCTGGGTGACCGATGTCGTCAAGCAGCTCAAGCTTGATGATGTACGTCGCATCGAGGCTGATTACGGCAAGCTGCCGGATCTCTCTACCATCGATTTCTCCCGCGATGTCGTGTTCACCTGGAACGGCACCACCTCCGGTGTTCGGGTGCCTAACGGTGATTTCATTCCCGCGGACCGCGAAGGCCTGACCATCTGCGATGCCACCTCCGCGGCTTTCGCGCAGCGCCTCGCATTCGACAAGCTCGATGTGGTTACCTTCTCCTGGCAGAAGGTGCTTGGGGGCGAGGCCGCACATGGCGTGCTGATCCTCAGCCCGCGCGCGGTTGAGCGGCTGGAAAACTACACGCCTGCCTGGCCGCTTCCGAAGATCTTCCGTCTCACCAAGGGCGGCAAGCTGATCGAAGGCATCTTCAAGGGCGAGACGATCAATACGCCCTCCATGCTGTGCGTTGAGGACTATATCGATGCGCTTGAATGGGCGCAGCGCGAAGGCGGGCTTGATGGCCTGATCAAGCGGGCGGATGCCAATTTCGCCGTCATTGACCGTTTCGTCGAAAGCCATGGCTGGATTGCACATCTGGCGGAAGATCCGGCCACGCGTTCCAACACTTCCGTCTGTCTGACCATCGTCGACCCCGAGATCGAGGCGCTTCCCGCTGACGAGAAAGCCGCCTTCGCCAAGGGGATGGTCTCGCTTCTGGACAAGCAGGATGTCGCCTATGACATCGGCGCCTATCGCGACGCACCTTCGGGGCTTCGCATCTGGGCCGGTGCCACGGTCGAGACTTCCGATCTGGAAGCGCTGATGCCCTGGCTCGACTGGGCGTTCCAGACGCAGAAGGCCGCGCTCAAGGCCTGAAGGTCCTGAGCATCAGAGAATTCATGCAGCGCTGATTTGATATCCTGCCCCTGACACGAAACACGGGGCAGGGCAGGGGCATCCGTTTCCGCTCCCGGCGCTCATTCAGATACCCAATTTGTCATAGCGAAGGACTGACGCCATGCCACGCGTACTCGTATCCGACAAGCTGTCGCCCACCGCCGTCGAAATCTTCAAGCAGCGCGGCGTCGAGGTCGACTACCAGCCCGATCTCGGCAAGGACAAGGAAAAGCTGCTTTCCGTCATCGACCAGTATGATGGTCTTGCAATCCGCTCTGCCACCAAGGCAACCGAGAAGCTGATCAATGCAGCGACCAATCTGAAGGTCATCGGTCGCGCCGGCATCGGTGTCGACAATGTCGACATTCCGGCGGCTTCGCGCCGCGGTATCATCGTGATGAACACGCCATTCGGTAATTCTATCACGACCGCAGAACACGCCATTGCCATGCTGTTTGCGACCGCACGACAGATCCCCGAAGCCAATGCTTCCACCCATGCTGGCAAGTGGGAAAAGAACCGCTTCATGGGCGTAGAGATCACCGGCAAGACGCTGGGTCTCATCGGCTGTGGCAATATCGGTTCGGTGGTCGCGATGCGCGCCATCGGCCTGAAGATGCATGTAGCCGCTTTCGATCCGTTCCTTTCGGAAGAGCGTGCGGCAGAACTGGGCGTGGAAAAGGTCGAACTGGACGAACTCTTCGCCAAGGCCGATTTCATCACGCTGCACACGCCACTTACCGACAAGACGCGTGGCATCATCGATGCCGAGGCGATCTCGAAGATGAAGGACGGCGTGCGCATTATCAATTGTGCACGCGGCGGTCTGGTCGTGGAGGCGGATCTTGTCGAGGCGCTGAAGTCCGGCAAGGTTGCCGGTGCCGGTATAGACGTGTTCGAGCAGGAGCCTGCGACCGAAAACCCGCTCTTCAACATGCCCAATGTCGTCTGCACGCCGCATCTGGGCGCCTCGACGTCGGAAGCACAGGAGAATGTGGCAATCCAGGTGGCCGAGCAGATGTCGGATTATCTGGTGAAGGGTGCTGTCACCAACGCGATCAACATGCCGTCGATTTCGGCCGAGGAAGCGCCACGCCTGAAACCGTTCATCAAGCTGGCCGAAGTGCTTGGCGCATTTGTCGGCCAGGTCACCGATGAAGCCATCGACGAGGTTGAAGTGCTTTTCGACGGTGCGACTTCCGAGATGAACACCAAGGCCCTCATTTCGGCGACGCTTGCTGGCCTCATCCGCCCGCAGGTCGCGGATGTGAACATGGTCTCCGCACCGATCATGGCGAAGGAGCGCGGCGTAATTCTTTCCGAGGTCAAGCGCGACAAGTCCGGCGTGTTTGACGGCTATATCAAGCTGACAGTCAAAACGCCGAAGAAGACGCGCACGGTTGCGGGCACGGTCTTCTCCGACGGCAAGCCGCGCTTCATCCAGATCAAGGGTATCAATCTTGATGCCGAAGTGGGCGAGCACATGCTCTACACGACCAACCACGACACGCCGGGCTTCATCGGCATGCTGGGCTCTGTCTGCGGAAAGCACGGCGTGAATATCGCCAACTTCCAGCTTGGTCGCAACAAGCCGGGTGGTGACGCGATCGCGCTGCTTTACCTCGATGCGCCGTTCCCGCCGGAGGTTCTGAAAGAACTGGTGGCGCAGGAGCAGGTGATTTCGGCCAAGCCGCTGCGTTTCGATATCGGCGCCTGATCGATCTCAAACGTCATGTTCCAGGCCCCGGCAGCAATGCCGGGGTTTTTCATTTGCCGTCGAGGGAGGCGCGCACACTGGGTGTTCTCTGCGAGGCCTTTCGGCCTGAATATTCCGCAAGGCCGATGCCGAGGAACACCAGAACAAGTGCTGCAGCATGATAGAGCTGAAAGTTCTCGCCCAGAATCACTACCGACAGCAGAGTGCCGAAGATCGGCACCAGATTGATGAAGAGCCCGGCTCTGTTGGGACCGATCAGCTCGTTGCCCCGGATATAGAAAACCTGCGAGATAATGGACGGGAACAGCACGGTGTAGACGCCGATGGCCCAGCCCTTGGCATCGGGAGCAATGAAACGCTCACTTGCAATTTCCCAGGCAAGAAACGGTAGTGACGAGACAAAGGCGGCACCGGCGAGAACGGTGATCGTGCTTTGCCAGTGGATCGCAGGCTTGTAGCGCAGAAACACGGTGTAAAGCGCATAAACGAGCACGCCGATCAGCATGATGAAATCGCCGATATTCACGTCAAGCTGCGCGAGACGCGCCAGATTGCCGTGGCTGGCCGTCAGCGAGACGCCCAGAAGCGACAGCAGGAAGCCTGCGATCTGAAGCCATGTCACGCGCGTGCGGAAGATGAGGAAGTTCAGCACGATCACCAGCATCGGGATTGCCGCCTGCTCAATCGCGGCATTGATCGCCGCGGTATGGATCAGCGCCATGTAGAGCGCGGCGTTGAAGAAGGTGAAGCCAACCGTGCCAAGCAGAAACAGCGTCACGGCATGTTTGCGGATGACCGGCAGATCCTGTTTCACCCGCGGCCATGCGAAGGGTAGCAGGATCAGGACTGCCAGGATCCAGCGCAGCGATGTCAGCGCGAAGGGGGAAATGTGCCCGACGGCCAGCTTGCCGGCCACGGCATTGCCACCCCAGAACAGGGTGGTCAGCAGCAGAAGCGGATAGGCAGCATTCGCCATGGCAATACTCGTTCTCTCAACATTCGGAGCGTGAGGTACACCACAATGGCGAGTAACCAAACAGGTTAGTTCGCGAAATATGCGTGAGAATCCTCATCTCGTGCAAAGAAGGGTCGCAAGTGCTGCCTTCAGAGGATATAGAGCGGGGGCTTTGAGAAATACCGCCCGCGTGAAGGGCATCGAAGAGGACGCAAGCATGGCGAATGTAGTGGTCGTCGGTTCCCAGTGGGGCGACGAGGGTAAAGGCAAGATCGTCGATTGGCTGAGCGAACGCGCCGATGTGGTCGCGCGCTTCCAGGGTGGGCACAATGCGGGCCATACGCTGGTTATCGATGGTGTGAGCTACAAGCTGTCGCTGCTGCCCTCCGGTGTCGTGCGCAAGGGCAAGCTGTCGGTCATCGGCAACGGCGTCGTTTTCGATCCGCATGCATTCGTGGCAGAGACCGCCCGCTTGAAGGAGCAGGGCGTCGACATTTCGCCCGACAATCTCAAGATCGCCGAGAACACGTCGCTTATCCTGTCACTGCATCGGGAACTCGACGGCTTCCGCGAGGATGCTGCTTCAAACAGCGGCACGAAGATCGGCACGACACGCCGCGGCATTGGTCCGGCCTATGAGGACAAGGTTGGCCGCCGTGCAATACGCGCGCTTGATCTGGCCAATCTGGAGACCCTTCCGCGCAAGGTTGACCGTCTGCTGACGCACCATAATGCGCTTCGTCGCGGTCTCGGTCATCCGGAAGTCACCCATGATGCGATCATGGAAGAGCTGAGCTCGGTAGCGGGTCAGATCCTTCCCTATGTCGACCGCGTCTCGAAGATCCTGGACGATGCGCGCCGGGCCGGTCAGCGCATCCTGTTTGAAGGTGCGCAGGGCACGATGCTCGATATCGACCACGGCACCTATCCCTTCGTTACATCATCCAACACGGTAGCCGGTCAGGCGGCCACGGGTACGGGCATCGGTCCCGGCGGTGTGGGCTATGTGCTGGGCATTACCAAGGCCTACACGACCCGCGTTGGCGAGGGTCCGTTCCCGACTGAGCAGGACAACGAGATCGGCAATTTTCTGGGCACGCAGGGCCATGAATTCGGCACAGTAACGGGCCGCAAGCGCCGTTGCGGCTGGTTCGATGCGGTTCTGGTGCGCCAGGCAGTCATCGCCAATGGCATGCACGGCATCGCCTTGACCAAGCTTGATGTTCTGGACGGCCTTGACGAAATCAAGGTTTGCACGGGCTACAAGCTGGATGGCGAGGTGATCGACTATCTGCCTGCAAGCCAGGGTGCGCAGGCGCGGCTTGAGCCGATTTACGAGACGCTGGAAGGTTGGAAAGACACGACCAAGGGCGCACGCAGCTGGAATGATCTGCCGGCGCAGGCGGTCAAATATGTCCGTCACATTGAAGAACTGATCGGTGCACCGGTGGCGATACTTTCCACCAGCCCCGAGCGGGAAGACGCGATACTTGTGACTGACCCGTTTCAAGACTAGTCTAACGCCGATTTCGGATGTGCAAACATGCGTTTGGTGGGGCTTGAGCCGCCCCGTTGGTGGTGAAAACCCTGACGGGGTGCGCAGGCAGGAGCGGAATTTTTAAGCATGGCGGATTTTACTGCAGTCTTGCGGAAGACAATTGGCGGGTTGAAGGAAAACACGCCGGAAATGCGCGAGAAGGTCTATCAGAAGGCCCGTGCAACGATTGACGCAAAGCTTGCCGCCGTTACACCTCCGCCCCCCGCAGCGGTGGTCGAGCGGCAGAAGGCGCTGCTGGAAGACGCCATCGCCAGTGTGGAAGCAGAATTCTCTGCTCCACCCGCACCGCCTGAGCCGCAGCCGGACCATCTGGATGACGTGCTGGCAGAGCTCAACAGGCCGGGCACCACGGTTGAGCCCGTGACGCCTGCCGTGCCGGAAGAGGAAGCGCGCTCTCCATCGGAGCCTGAGCATCACTCTTCCCGCGACGAAATCCAGCCGGTTTCTCCAGATCCGGTGACTGCAGACATGTCGGAGCGCTCCGACACTCCTGCCTTTCCCGAAGACGACCGCGAACCGGTATCCGTCATTCCTGTTGAAGCGCGGCACATGGAAGAGCCAGGCGATGTGCCTGACAGGCCTGCGCCGGACAGCGGGGCCGCCGTTGCAGAAAGCGACGGATATGCACCTAAAGGCGATGAGCCGCGCGATGGTGCTTACGAGACTTATGAAGACGAACCTCGCCGGCGAAAAGGCATTGGCGGGGTGGGCCTCATCCTGATCTTCCTTGCACTGCTGGGCGCTGTCGGCTTTGGCCTTTGGCAGTTCCGGGATGATGTTTCGCAGCTTGCAGGCTTTGATAATTTTGATGCGCTTGTGGCGCGGATTGACCCCGCACAGCCAGCCGATGGTGGCGGTTCACAACCAGCAGAAGAGGCCGAAACCACGGAAGAGGCGGAACAGGTTGCAGCTCCGGCCGAGCCGGAAGAGGCTGCAGGCGAAGAAACCGTCGAGGAACCGGAAGCCAACAAGTTCACCCAGCGCCTTCTCCCAAATGGTGAAGAGGTGGATGAGGGGTCTGCAGGCGGCGAGCCCGGTCTTGGCGAAGGCACTTCCGTTGCGCAGGCCACACCGGGTTCGGCAGAGGGCGGCGAAACCGCGGAGGGCGCGACATCGGGCGAGGCAGCAGGTGCCCAGTCGCAGCAGGCCCTGCCTGTTGGCCAGCGGGCAATCTTCTACGAGGAAAGCACCACGTCTGCACAAGGGTCCGCTTCCAGCGGCAATGTCGTATGGTCGGTCGTCCAGGAATCGCCGGGGGCTGACCAGCCACCCGAACCGGCAATACGAGCCGATGCTACGATCCCCGAGAAACAGATCCAGCTGAAGATGACGATCCGCCGAAATGCGGACGATTCCCTGCCTGCCAGCCATATCGTAGAGCTGATTTTCCTGACGCCTGACGGCTTTGGTGGCGGCGGTGTGGAGAGTGTGCAGCGCATTGCGATGAAGCGTTCCGAGCAGGACACCGGCAACCCGCTTCTCGGCATACCGGCCAAGATCGCCGATGGCTTCTTCCTTGTAGCCTTGAGTGACAGCCAGGCCGACGAAGAGATGAACCTGACGGTCATGCGCAGGCAGGACTGGATCGATATTCCGATTGCCTACAAATCCGGTCGCCGCGCGCTCTTTACCATGGAAAAGGGAGCGCCGGGGGCGAGGGTGTTCAACGAAGTCATTGCCGGTTGGGAGCGCGCCGCCGAGGGTGGTTGAGGTTCCCCAAGTGACTGCTGAATCAGAAAGGCCCGGTGGAGTTCAAACCACCGGGCCTTTTTTCTTTGAGTCAGATCAGGCGTGGATTACATCGCGCCGGCTTCCGCAGCGCCAGGCAAGGCGGCGCGTGCCTGCTCGCGCGCAGATGCCTGCACAGCTTCCTGAACCTTCTCGAATGCACGCACCTCGATCTGGCGTACACGCTCGCGGCTGATGTCGAATTCGCCGGAGAGTTCCTCGAGTGTCAGCGGTTCTTCCGAGAGACGGCGCGCCATGAAGATGCGTTTTTCTCGGTCATTGAGAACATCCATCGCATCTTCCAACATGCGCCGGCGCGATTCTAGTTCATCCTGCTCGACCAGCATGTCTTCCTGACTTTCGTGGTCATCCACGAGCCAGTCCTGCCATTCGCCGGACTCGCCTTCGGTTGCGCGGATGGGGGCGTTCAGCGATGCATCGCCGGAAAGGCGGCGGTTCATCGAGATCACCTCTTCCTCGCTCACATTGAGCCGGGTGGCGATTTCCTTGATCTGCTCGGGCTTCAGGTCACCTTCATCCAGAGCCTGGATCTTGCCCTTCACCTTGCGCAGGTTGAAAAACAGACGCTTCTGGTTCGCAGTCGTGCCCATCTTCACAAGGCTCCACGAACGCAGGATATATTCCTGGATGGACGCCTTGATCCACCACATCGCATAGGTCGCGAGGCGGAATCCGCGCTCGGGCTCGAATTTCTTCACAGCCTGCATCAGGCCGACATTGCCTTCGGAGATGACCTCTCCAATTGGCAGGCCATAGCCGCGATAACCCATGGCGATTTTTGCCACGAGACGCAGATGGCTTGTCACAAGCCTGTGGGCGGCATTCGTGTCACCATGCTCGTGATAACGCTTGGCGAGCATGTATTCTTCTTCGGGCTGCAGCATCGGGAAACGACGAATCTCTTCGAGATATCGTGTCAGGCCGCCTTCGCCCGATACAATGCTTGGTAAAGTCTGGGCCATGGAGCACCCTCCTGATCGATAGCAGCTCCCTCACTAGAGGCGAGCCATTGCTGTGGCCGCTTAAACGCACCACTCCCCTAGCATATATAGGAACAAATTCCGAAAGCCAAAAGCATACCGGAACGCTCAACAAAGCGTTACCGCAGTGTTGACGATGATACTATGCTCGCCTCGGTCTTGCTTCACAAACTGGCAAATTGTCTCATAAGTTCCGCCATATCCGGCGGAATCGGAGCCTCGAAGCGCATGACCTCTTCGCTCAGAGGGTGCCGGAACGCCAGCAGGCGGGCATGGAGCGCCTGCCTGGAAAAGGCATTCACGGCATTGGCCACCGGCTCTTCAAGACGATTTGCCTTCGTTCGGAAGGCGCGTCCATAAGCCGGATCGCCGATCAGCGGATGGCCCAGATGGGCCATGTGCACACGTATCTGATGGGTGCGGCCCGTTTCCAGCCGGCACTCCACCAATGAGGCCAATGCTTCGCCCGAACTGTCGAGACCGAAGGTTTCGAGAACGCGATAGTGAGTGATCGCCTCCCGCGCGTCTGGCTGATGCTGTGACACCACTGCACGCAGGGTGCGATCGCTGGAGGAGCGGCCGAGATAGGTTTTGATCGTGCCGACCTTGCGGGGAAGCTTGCCCCAGACAAGTGCGACATAGGCGCGTTCGAGATCGCCCTGCCGCCCGTGGTCGGCGAAAGCTTCTGCAAGGGCACGATGTGCCGTATCGGTCTTGGCAACGACCATGACACCGCTCGTCTCCCGGTCGAGACGGTGGACAATTCCCGGGCGGCGCACGCCGCCGATGCCCGATAGCGTATCACCGCAATGGTGGATCAGGGCGTTGACGAGCGTCCCTGTCCAGTTGCCGGGTCCTGGATGCACGACCAGCCCGGCTGGCTTGTCGATCACGATGAGCGCCTCATCCTCGTGGAGGATGTGCAAGGGAATGTTCTCCGGCATGGGCTCAGGTGCCTCGGGCTCCGGCAGCTTCAACTCATATACCTCACCAGCGCCGACCTTGCGCTTAGGCTCGGTGGCCACCTCGCCCGCCGTCAGCACCGCGCCTTGCTTGATGAGTGTCTGAAGCCGGCTTCTGGACAATTCCGGAGCGAGTTTTGCTGCGAGCCACTGGTCGAGGCGCTGCCCCGCCTCTTCAGGCGCAACAAGCAATGCTTTCAATTCGTGGTCTGCTTCGTTATCAGGACCGCTCATACAGTCTTTCCGTGAGTGTTATTCATGACTGCCCAGGACCCGATCGAGGATCGTGAGGAAGAAGAACCGCTGGACCCGGCGGTGGAACGGGTGAGGCGCAAGCTCATCCGCTTCATGGCCATCAATCTGGGCATTCTCTTTGCCGCGGTTATGGCTGTGGTGCTCGCCTTTGTCTACAAGTCGCTGACTATGGAAGGCGGTGAGCCTTCCGCCAGCATCGCATCACCAAGCGAAGGTACCCTGCCGTTGCCAGCCGGAAGCCGGGTTATATCTCATGCCATCGAGGGGCAGAGAGTGTCTGTCATCGTCGAGAGCCAGGATGGCGCACGCGAGATCATCATCTATGACCTGGAGCAACTGGGCGTGGTCGGGCGGATTGCGCTGACCGAGTCGCGATAAGCATGGGGAGCCGGAAGCTCGCACTGGTGACGCTGGTGGTGGACGACTATCAGATCGCCGCGGACTGGTATTGCGATAAGCTCGGCTTCCATTTGAAGGCTGACACCGATCTTGGCGGAGAGAAGCGTTGGGTGGTAGTCGGGCCTGAGCAGGGTGCCGACCTTCTTCTCGCGCGGGCATCCGGCACGGAGCAGGAGAAGGCAGTGGGCAGCCAGACCGGCGGGCGCGTCGGTTTCTTTCTTCACACCGACAAATTTGAGCGGGACTTTGCTGCGATGCGCGAGAAGGGCGTGGTTTTTCTGGAAGAGCCTCGCAGCGAGCCCTATGGCACGGTGGCGGTGTTCGAGGACCTCTACGGAAACAAGTGGGACCTGATCGAGCCGCGCTGAAGAAAGTTTGCTGGCGTCGCTTTTCTTCTGTTGCAATCCGCAGCAATCAGACCTATATCGCGACCGTCTGCTGCTCCCATCGTCTAGCGGTCTAGGACGCCGCCCTCTCACGGCGGAAACAGGGGTTCGAGTCCCCTTGGGAGTACCAGTTTTCCTTTCAGTATCATTGGATTATGGCATTCTCGGTCATTGCGTAAATCGCGATGGACTTTGCCGCTTTGAGATTTTGTTATCCTTAGTAGATCGTTAAGCCTTGATTGCGATTGTGGCCCCATGGGGGAAGAATCTAACGGGGCAGGCTTCTTGGAAGCGCATGATGAAACACAGGTTCTGGACGATGTTCCGAACCGGAAAGTCCTATTCAGCAGCGGGGACGTCGAGCAGGAGGAATGTCCGTTCGACGTCGAGGTTCAGTCTGCGCTTATCTCGCTTGAAGCGGATTGGTTTTGGGAGACTGATGCAAATCTGCGCCTGATACGGCTCACGGACGGGTTCCGGCGTGCAACCAAGGTTGACCCTCTAACGCTTATTGGCAAGGCGCGGCTCGATATGCTGCGCGGTGCCGGCAATAATGGCGAGGCTGATCGGGCGCACTGGGTGCGCGTGAATGACAGGCTGCCCTTTCACAATCACATTTTCGAGCTGCATCGACCGGGGCGCGACCCGATCTGGATTGCCGTGAGCGGCATTCCCCAGTTCGATGAAGCAGGCACATTTACCGGATACCGCGGCCTCGGTCATCGTGCCGACAATGCTTTTCGCATCGCGCGTGAGCTTGCCGAAGCCAACCAACACATCTCGCTTCGCGAAAGCCATCAGCGGGCACTTCGCGACAAATTGAGCGGAGAAGGGCATTTCGAGCGCCTGCTTGCTGGCCTTGACGTCACCCGCGAGGCCTTCTCCTGTTTCGATGAGGAGGACCGGCTGGTACTCTACAATCAGGCCATGGTGAAGATGTATCCCGGCCTCGAACATGTCATACGGCCAGGTGTCAGCATCGAAGTGCTTCTGGATGCGGTTCTTGAGCGCAAGCTGTGGGTCATTGACGGAGACAGTGAAGACTTCAAACGTCACTTCATAGAAGAGCGGCGCAATCCCGGCGAGCGGGAAAACATCATTGCGTTCACCGATGGTCGCTATGTTCTCCATCGCGAGATGCGGATGGAAGATGGCGGAACCGTCTGTATCTGCACCGACATTACTGAACTGAAACGTCATGAAGTGGCGCTGGAAAAGGCGCGGCAGGAAGCCGAAGCCGCTCGCAGCCGTCTGCAATCGGCTATTGACGCGCTTGATGACGGCTTTGTGCTCTGGGACAGCGACGACCGGCTCGTTGCGTGCAATGAAGCTTTCCGGAACGGTCTCGGTCGGTCCGAAATATTGCAGCCGGGCGTCCCGCTGGACGACGTGCTGGCGGAGCTGAATCGTACCGGCGTGCTCGGTGACAGCAAACTGCTGCACGAACATGCCGGCAACAAGAAGGAAGAACTTGGCCAGAATATAATCTTCGAGCTTCCTGACGGACGATACATGCTGCGTCGCGATCAGCTCACGGAGCAGGGGGATCGCGTTGGCATCCGCAGCGATATTACCGATCGCATGCGCCGCGAAGAAGAACTGGCACGCGCCAAGGAAGAAGCAGAACTCGCCTTCTCCGATCTCAGACGAAGCATCGACAGTCTGCGCATGGGCGTGATCGTGATGGAGTCCGACATGACGGCATCCATCGTCAATCGCACCTATCGCGAATTGTGGGGCTACGGCGACGACGAACAGCTGTCCGGCAAACATGCCGGGGAGCTGATGGAGCGCTCGCGCGCCAGAGGTCTCTACGATCCTGTCGAATCGGCTGCGTGGGAAAGTTATAAGGCGCAGCGCCTGGAAGAGATCCGGGTTGGCGAGATGGCACCACGGGAAGTGACTCGTCCGGATGGCCGCACAATGCTTTTTGCCATCACCCGGCTTTCACGTGGTCGCCGGATGCTCACCTATTACGAGATTACCAATCTCAAGAGACGGGAGGCCGATCTCGCCGCGGTTCTGGAGCAATCCAAACTTGCGCAGGCCGTGCTTGATGAGCTGCCCAACCCAATCTTTGTGAAAGACGAAGAACTGAATTTCGTGCTCGCAAACAAGGCGTTCGCGAATATTCATGGGCTGGAGCCTGCCGCGATTGTTGGCAGGCAAGCTAGGGAAGTGGTCGGTGCAGAGAATGCCGAGCTTTTTGAAGAAAGCGAACGGAACGTTCTTGAAACCGGAGAAGAATACCGGGTCGAAGAGGACTTCGAGGAAACCGGTATGGGCCAGACACGTATCGTGCGCAAGAACCGCATCAGCGCGCTGTCGGGCAAGCAGTATCTGGCGTGTACGATCTTCGATGTCAGCGATCTGAAGCGCCGTGAGCGCGATGCCGAGGAAGCACGCAGACAGTTGGCGCATGTCATCAATACGCTACCGGCTGGCGTTGTCATCTACGATCGTGATGACCGGTTCGTGCTGGCAAATGACGTGATCCATCAGGCTTTGCCGGGTCTTGTGCCTGCGTTGGAGGCGGGACGACCGCTGCGAGATGCCATTGTTGCCGCACATGATAATGGCTATTTCCGCAACAGCGGTGACCCGGAGATAGATGCGATCTACGATACGGATCGCGAGACCTGGATCGAGCGCTATTGCGAACTCTTCAAATCCAGGCGCCGTGTCTATGAGCGTAGGCATCCTGATGGCCGCTGGTACAAGGTTTTCGACACGCGCACGGATGACGGCACCTTTGTCGGCGTGCGGGTTGATATTACCGAGATCAGGGAGCGCGAAGAACAACTCCGCGTTTCGATGCGCGAGAACGAGATTTTCCGCAATCTGGTGGATAATGTCCCGGTCGCAATCTATGCGAAGAAGGACGATCTGCGCCTGGCCTATGTCAATCGTGGCTGGACGTATCTGACTGGCGTGGATGCCGAGGACGCCGTTGGAAAGACGGATATCGAGATATTCGGTGAATCGGGCGTCGCATTTACTGACAGCGATAAATATGTGCTTGAAACCGGTGAGCGCCAGGAGATTGAGGAGCAGCGGCTGGATCGGCTTGGTCAGCTTCACTACCAGATCGCGCGTAAGGATATCCTCGAAGCTTCAGATGGTTCGGTTTATCTGATTGGCTCGACCACGGATGTCACCGAAATGAAGCGGCGCGAGGAAGAGCTGCGCGAGGCGCAGGAGAAAGCCGTTGCCGCTGATCAGGCGAAATCGGAATTCCTGGCGAATATGAGCCATGAAATTCGCACGCCAATGAACGGCGTGTTGGGAATGGCCGAGCTTCTGGTGAAAACCGAGCTCAACTCGAAGCAGAAGACTTTCGCCGAGATCATCCTGAAGTCTGGCAATGCTCTGCTGAACATCATCAACGACATCCTCGACTTCTCGAAGATCGATGCCGGGCAGTTGACGCTCGATCCACAACCCTTCAACCTCGCCGAAGCTGTTGAGGATGTAGCCACGCTTTTCTCCTCCAGAGCCAAGGAGAAGGACCTGGAGCTGATCGTGCGCGTGGCGCCAGCGCTGCCCGAAGCAGTGGTGGGTGATATCGGACGCTTCCGTCAGATCATTACCAATCTCGTAGGCAATGCGGTGAAATTCACCGAGAGCGGTCACGTGCTGATCGATATCAATGGCCGCGCCGAGAATGGCAATGTATTGCTTGAGGCGCGTATCGAAGACACCGGCATTGGTATTCCGCCGGACAAGCTTGACCTTGTGTTCGAGAAGTTCAGTCAGGTCGATGCTTCTTCCACGAGACGCCATGAGGGTACGGGACTTGGTCTTGCCATCACTTCCCGCCTTGTGGCGCTGATGGATGGCGAAATCGGTGTCAGCAGCACCGAGGGTGAGGGCTCCACGTTCTGGTTCACGCTGCAGCTTCCCATGGCGCAAGGCAGCGCGAAGCCAAACATCGCACCCAGCGATGTGTCAGGGGCGCGGGTGCTTGTCGTCGACGATAATGAGACGAACAGGACCATTCTGGCCGAGCAAATGGCGCATTGGGGCTTTGATGCTTGTGCAGCAAGCAGTGGTGATGAGGGGCTGGCGGTCCTTAAGGCTGCCGCAGAGCTTGGCGTGAAGGTCGACTGCGTCATCCTCGACTATCAGATGCCCGGCATGACCGGAGGTGAAGTTGCCCGCCTGATCAGGGATGATGCAAGCATTGCAGACACTCCGATCATTCTTTTAACTTCGGTCGACCAATCGCCTTCACTTGGTATGGCGAATGACTTGGCCATTGACACGCAGCTCATAAAGCCCGCGCGCGGCAGCAGCCTGTTGCGTGCACTCGTGTCGGCTATCCAGCGTGCGCGCTATTCTTCAGGCGAGACGGAATGCGCGCAGCAGGCCCCGACTATTGCCGAACAGGTGCAGGAGGACCTGCCTGAAGCGGGCGAGAAGGCGCAGACACCTGACGTTACGGACAAGGTGGCGAGGGCTGACGAGCCGACCCGGGAACAGGCGGTCTATGGAGCAGACATCCTTGTCGCCGAAGACAATGAAGTGAATCAGCTCGTCTTCACCCAAATTCTGGGAGAGAGTGGCCTGAGCTTTGAAATCGTCAACAACGGACGCGAGGCACTTGAGGCTTTCCAGAAGCTCAATCCGCGGATCATCCTCATGGATGTGTCCATGCCCGAGCTGAACGGACTTGAGGCAACGAAAGCGATCCGTCAGACCGGACCTGCCGGACAGGAAGTACCGATCATCGGTGTTACGGCACACGCCCTGAAGGGGGATCGGGAGAAATGTCTGGAGGCAGGCATGGACGATTATCTTTCCAAGCCCATCAGCCCCAAAGCCCTGATCGAGAAGATTAATCGTTGGTCTCGTGAAGAGGTTCAGGACGAGCGCCGGGCGCGGCAGGGATAGGACCGCGCCTGGGTAGCGGGAATCTCGTAAAAAGCTAATCCGCAATCTGGTGGAACCTAATCCGGTCTGGCAGGTTCGCCTATTGCGGAGAGGTGTTTGGCCCCGCGGATCGGTGTTACGCGATCAAGCTGTTGCTTATTGAACAGTATCTTAATCGCGATGACACGGAACTGTCATGCAACTGTTACAAAGGGGCTTTAAGCGACTCCCCGTCGCCACTTTGTGGTGGCTATGACGAATTCCGAACAGGGAGTAGCCCTAATGCAGAAGTTCATCCTGATGACGTCGGCAGCAGCAGTCGCTGTTGCGATGTCCGCCGGTACCGCAGCCGCACGCGACCAGATCCGCATCGTCGGTTCTTCGACCGTTTTCCCGTTCACCACTGCTGTTGCCGAGCGTCTCGGCCAGAGCGGTCAGTTCCAGACGCCGGTCGTCGAGTCCACCGGCACGGGTGGCGGTATGAAGCTCTTCTGCGGCGGCGTCGGCGAGAGCCATCCCGACTTCACCAATGCTTCGCGCCCGATCAAGGACGGCGAGCTTGAAGAGTGCAAGGCCAATGGCGTGACGCCGATCGAAATCAAGGTCGGCTTTGACGGCATCGTGCTTTCCAACTCCAAGGGCGGCGAGCAGGTTGACCTGACCAAGGAACAGATCTTTGCAGCTCTGGCCAAAAATGTTGTTGTTGACGGCGAAGTTGTCGCCAACCCGCACACCAACTGGTCCGACATCGACGAAGGCCTGCCGAACACCAAGATTGAGGTGCTTGGCCCGCCCCCGACCTCCGGTACGCGCGACGCTTTCGTTGAGCTGGTCATGGAAGAGGCTTGCCCGGAAGCCATCGAAGAAGCTGATGGCTGCACCGAAATCCGTGAAGACGGCGCCTTCGTTGAAGCTGGCGAGAACGACAACCTGATCGTTCAGAAGCTTGAAGCCAATGCTGATGCGTTCGGCATCTTCGGCTTTTCCTTCCTCGATCAGAACGCCGACAAGCTGCAGGGCGCTTCGATCGGTGGCGTTGAGCCGACCTTCGACAACATCGCTTCCGGCGACTATGGCGTTTCCCGCTCGCTCTTCATCTACGCCAAGAAGGAGCATGTAGGTGCTATTCCCGGCATGGAAGAGTTCATCAAGGAGTACACCTCCGAGGAAGCTTGGGGCCCTGAAGGCTACCTGGCTGACAAGGGTCTGATCCCGCTTCCGGATGACGAGCGCACCGCCCAGCGTGACAACGCTGTTGCTCTGAAGGGCATGGGCTCTTAAGCCGTTCCTCCCAAGGAACTTTCCCGCCGGCTTCCATAGCCGGCGGGTTTTCAGACTGCCCCGGGACAGGATAATAGAAGGTGCGGCCCTAGGGCTCGGCACTTCTTCTCGGATGCGCCGCAAATGACTGGCGTGTGTTGCAAACAGGCGGGACCGGTATGATCACCTATGTAGTCATCGCGCTCATTGTGCTGTTTTTCGCGGCTTTTTACACGGGTCGCTCCCGTGCGATGACGGTAGGTGGTGGACGTGCCGCCAATCTTCATTCTCTTCCCAGCCAGCATGGTCTGTTTGTTGCCCTGATGGCGGCGGGGCCTGCGCTTCTACTGCTTTTCCCTTGGAGCCTGGCCACACCCTCGATCGAGGCATCGATCGTTGAATCGCGTTTTGCAGATCACCTTGCGACGCTGAACCTGCCCGAAAAGCAGGCTTTCATTCGTGATGCCCGCGCCACCGCTTTTGGTGGCATTGCCGGTTTCCCCAACGAGATGAAAGACGCCGCTGCGGAGGTCTTCAAGAGCGCCCATGCGACGAGCCAGTGGGTCGCTGCGGTGCTTGCACTTGCGCTGGCCGCTGCCGGGTTCTTCCTGGCGCACAGGCTCATCTCTCCACGCTTTCGTGCGCGCCACAAGGTCGAGCGCATCATCCGCGTCTTTCTCATCCTGGCTTCCGTGGTCGCCATCCTCACCACGCTCGGCATCGTGCTTTCGCTAATCTTTGAAAGCCTGCGCTTCTTTCAGCAGGTGCCGATCTACAAGTTCCTCTTCGGTACGCATTGGAGCCCGCAGAGTGCCTTCACTGGCGCTGGCCAGGAGGCAGGTGCGGTCAATGAAGACATCTTCGGTGCCATTCCGCTTTTTGTGGGTACGCTGCTCATCACGCTGATTGCGATGATCGTCGCCGCTCCCGTGGGACTTATGTCGGCAATCTATCTTTCCGACTATGCATCTAAGCGCGTGCGCTCCATTGCCAAGCCGGTTCTGGAAATCCTCGCCGGTATTCCGACCGTGGTCTATGGCTTTTTCGCTGCGCTGACGGTCGCGCCCTTCTTCCGCCGCATGGGCGAGGGCGTCGGGCTGGATGTCGCCTCCGAATCCGCCCTCGCAGCGGGTGTCGTGATGGGCATCATGATCATCCCATTTGTCTCGTCTCTCTCTGACGACGTCATCAACGCCGTGCCCCAGTCGCTGCGCGATGGATCGGCGGGTCTTGGCGCGACAAAGTCCGAGACGATCCGCAAGGTTGTGCTTCCTGCCGCGTTGCCCGGCATTGTTTCGGCCATGCTGCTGGCGGTGTCGCGTGCCATTGGCGAGACCATGATCGTGGTCATGGCCGCAGGTCTTGCGGCAAATCTCACCGCGAACCCGCTTGAGGCGGTGACGACGGTGACGGTGCAGATCGTGACCCTGCTTGTCGGGGACCAGGAATTCGACAGCGCCAAGACGCTGGCTGCCTTCGCACTCGGCCTCATGCTGTTCTGTGTCACCCTTGTGTTGAACATTATCGCCCTCCGGGTCGTGAAGAAGTATCGTGAGCAATATGACTGATACGACACCCACCGAAGCGGGCTCGACCAGCCTGCACACCAACGACGCGGCCAAGGCCCGGCTGAAGGCGCGTTACGCGGCCGAGCGGCGGTTCAAGTGGATGGGCGCGGGTGCCGTCGCACTCTCCGGCCTGTTTCTGGTGATCCTGCTTTCGACCATCGTGACGCAGGCCCTTCCGGCCTTCCGGATGAACTATGTCACTCTTCCGCTCAACCTGTCGGCGGAACAGGTGGACATGGACGAGCTGAGCTCCACCAATTTCTCCGGTATCGTGAATGACGCGATCCTGAGCCAGTTCCCATCGGTTGAGGGGCGCCAGGAACGGCGCGCTCTGCGTGGACTGGTCTCGACCGGTGCACCGACGCTTCTGCGCAAAGCATTGGAAAGCGGTGCTGTCGAGCCGGGTGATACGCGTCAGGTGGCGCTGCCGCTCGACGATTTCTCAGACCTTTACCTGAAGGGGCTTGTGGCCAAGGAAGGGCGCCGGGAAGCGCTTGCCAGTGCGCCGGAGGTTGCGACCGCGGATGGCGAAGCCACGCTGTCATTCTCTGACGATGTCGTGGTGGAGATTGCCCGACAAGCCGGTGCGACCGAGGATGAAGGTGTGCTGCGCCTGACCTCGGGTGCCTCGTCTGTTCTGCTTGAAGCCGAGGGGCAGATCATCAAGCTGCAGGAAGTGCAACCGACAGACGGTGGTGCGACTGCGACCGGCCTGGTGCTGCTTGCGGATGCGCCGCAGGCTGCAGGTGAAGCTGCAATCCGGATCGTTGATACGCCGGAGGCACAGCGCAAATTCACCGATCGCGAGATCGTATGGGTGGATGCATTGAAGGCGCAGGGCCTGACAGAGAACCGCTGGAACGAAATCTTCCTCTTCTCCGGGGCAAGCCGCGAACCTGAAATGGCGGGCATCTGGGGTGCGGTGGTTGGTTCCGCACTTACCATGTTGGTAACACTTGCGCTTGCCTTCCCCATCGGTGTGGCTGCAGCGATCTATCTTGAGGAATTCGCGCCGAAGAACCGGCTGACGGCCATCATCGAGGTGAACATCAACAACCTCGCCGCCGTGCCGTCCATCGTGTTCGGTCTCCTGGGCCTGGCCGTGTTCATCAACTGGTTTTCCTTTCCGCGTTCGGCACCCGTTGCCGGTGGTTTCGTGCTGGCCTTGATGACATTGCCGACCATCATCATTGCATCACGTGCTGCATTGCGCGCCGTGCCTCCGTCCATTCGCGAGGCTGCACTCGGCATTGGTGCATCAAAGGTGCAGACCGTCTTTCACCACGTCCTGCCACTGGCAATGCCCGGGATTCTCACCGGTACCATCATCGGCATGGCGCAGGCGCTGGGCGAGACCGCACCGCTTCTCATGATCGGCATGGTAGCCTTCATCGTGGACGTACCGGGCGGATTTACCTCGCCGGCTACCGTCCTGCCGGTACAGATCTTCATGTGGGCGGATTTTCCGGAGCCTGCATTCCAACAGAAAACTTCTGCGGCTATCCTTATTCTTCTGGGCTTCCTGGTCCTGATGAATGCAATAGCCGTGATCCTGCGCAAGCGCTTCGAGCGTCGCTGGTAGGTGGAGCCAAGGGATATGAACATGCTGACAGAAGCTCAGGTAGAAAACGCAATCCAGCCCGACAGCGAGACCTATACCGTCAAGATGCGCGGCTCCAATGTCAGCGTCTTCTATGGCGAGAAACAGGCTCTTTTTGATGTCAATCTGGACGTGCGCCAGAACCAGGTGACGGCGCTGATCGGTCCGTCGGGTTGCGGCAAGTCCACTTTCCTGCGGTGCCTCAATCGCATGAATGACACGATCGACATCTGCCGCGTGCGTGGCGACATCACGCTTGATGGTGAGGATATCTACGATCCGGCCATTGATGTGGTAGAACTGCGTGCACGGGTTGGGATGGTTTTCCAGAAGCCCAATCCGTTCCCGAAGTCGATCTATGAGAACATCGCCTATGGCCCGCGCATTCACGGGCTCTCCAACTCCAAGAGCGAGCTGGACGGCATTGTCGAGACAAGCCTTCAGAAGGCCGGCCTCTTTAACGAGGTGAAGGACCGTTTGCATGAGCCGGGCACCGGCCTCTCCGGTGGTCAGCAGCAGCGCCTTTGCATTGCCCGCGCCATTGCGGTTTCGCCCGAAGTCATCCTCATGGACGAGCCGTGCTCGGCACTCGACCCGATCGCCACCGCCAAAGTGGAAGAGCTGATCGACGAGCTGCGCGAGAACTACACGATCGTGATCGTGACACACTCCATGCAGCAGGCGGCCCGCGTGTCGCAGCGCACGGCCATGTTCCATCTCGGCAATCTCGTCGAGGAGGGGCCGACGGACAAGATGTTCACGAATCCGGAAGACAAGCGCACCCAGGACTACATCACCGGCCGCTTCGGCTGATCTATTCCGGAATTCAGCGGTTACGAGGACCAGTCACATGGGCGAACATACAGTCACCTCCTTCGACGAGGAACTGAACAGGATCGACCAGCTTCTTTGCGAGATGGGCGATCTTGCCGGTGCGATGACCCAATCGGCCACCAAGGCACTCATCACTTCCGACAATGCATTGGCGCAGCGTGTCATTTCAGATGACGCGATCATGGATGCCAAGCAGCGCGAGCTCGACGAGCGCGCCATCACGCTCATCGCCAAGCGCCAGCCAATGGCGCAGGATCTGCGTGCCGTGGTTGGTGCCATCCGCATGGCGGGCGATCTCGAGCGTATTGGCGATCTGGCGAAGAATGTCGCAAAGCGCGTCGGTGCGGTTGGCGACAGCGCCACCCCGCGCAGCCTCGCTCATTCCATCGACGCGATGGCACAACTTGTCATCGTGCAAGTGAAATCGGTCATCGACCAATATGTCGCTCGCAAGAGCGAGGGCCTGACCACGCTGCGTGATGAAGACGAGAAGATCGACATCCACTATACGTCGGTGTTCCGCGAGCTTCTCACTTACATGATGGAAGATCCGCGCAACATCACTGCCTGCACGCATCTTCTCTTCTGCGCCAAGAATCTGGAGCGCATCGGTGATCATGTGACCAACATCGCCGAGAATGCTTATTACGTGATGACCGGCGAGCAGCTTCCCGTTCAGCGTCCCAAGCTGGACGAGACGCAGATGACGGTCAGCGCCGAATAGAGGGTGTCAGCCAATGATTGCGCCGAAAGTGATGGTGGTCGAGGACGACGAGCCACTATGCGTCCTGCTGCGCTATAATCTGGAAGCGGAAGGTTATCAGGTCGAGGTCGTCACGCGTGGTGACGAGGCCGAGATGAGGCTTCAGGAAAATGTGCCTGACCTGCTCGTGCTCGACTGGATGGTGCCTGCCATCTCCGGCATCGAACTCTGTCGCCGCCTGCGCATGCGGCCCGAGACCGAGCGCCTGCCAATTATCATGCTCACCGCGCGCGGCGAGGAAAGTGATCGGGTGAGGGGGCTCTCAACGGGTGCCGACGACTATCTCGTCAAACCCTTCTCCACACCGGAATTCGTGGCCCGGGTGCGTGCGCTCCTGCGTCGTGCCAAGCCTGAGGTTCTCTCCACGGTTCTGACGGTGGGCGACATCACGCTCGATCGGGAATCCCACCGCGTCTATCGCCGCAAGAACGAGATCCGTCTCGGGCCGACCGAGTTCCGCCTGCTGGAATTCATGATGCAGCATCCCGGCCGCGTCTTCTCCCGCGCCCAGCTTCTCGACAATGTCTGGGGCGAGACCATCTATATCGACGAACGCACCGTCGACGTCCATGTCGGACGCCTGCGCAAGGCCGTGAACCACGGCAAGATGCCGGACGTCATCCGCACGATCCGCGGTGCAGGCTATGCGATCAGGGAAGCTTGAGGGGCTGTTTAGCCGATAAAAAACGAAAGGGAGCCCAGGGCTCCCTTCGCAAGTCGCTCCCTTTCGGGAAGTGGATACTCCTGCGAGCACCACGAGTAGTGCGAATGTAAGCATTCGCCAGATTGGTGTCAAATCACGTATTTATGGCAGGCGCGGGAGCCAGTCCGCGCAGATTTTCAGTATCTGCTGGAATTCTGCATCCGGGATCCGAGGAATTCGTTTCGAGGGCGAAAGGCGGGCATTTGAAACCGTATAGAAGTGATTGCAGATCACCCAGCTCTTTCTCTGTCCGTCTACGCTTAACGAGAGCGGGTGAGCCCAGCGCGCTCTTTCACCCTCCTGAGGATCTGTGGAAGTCGGCAGAACAAGTGAATGCCCGCTGAGTGTGTTTCTATAGGAAAAAATGACGACGGGTCGCTCCTTCCACATCTCCGGTAACAGTGCTTCCTTCCAAAACTGGCACCAATAGATCTGCCGGATCTTCGGAGCCGCTTTAATGCGCATTGGGACGCGACGCGGTTTGCTGTCGTTGCCACTGTCTGGATTAGTGCTGGAGCTGTTCAATGCAGGAGCATGATCGCTTACGAGGGAGTATCTACCATAGGTAGAATTACCCTGGTGTGCAATTCTCCTCACTCCACCGGATACCAATAGCGCGCCTCCGCTTCCCCGCGCTCGATCCTGACGAAATTGTTGGCGAAGACGCGGTAGGGGTGGCTCCATTCGCCGTCGGGCCATTTTACGCGAATTTCGGCGCGTTCGGAGGTGCCGAGGCCTGCGTGGATGAAACCTGCGTGACCCGAGGCATGGCCTCCGCCTACCTGTATGGTGCGGTTGACGGTTCTGGTGCCGATCTTGATCGAGATGAGCGCGCCGACCGCGTTGCGGTTCGCCCCCTTCTGGGCGAGTTCGACGGCGACGAAATTGCCGCCCGCAACTGCGCGATCGCCTTGCTTCATGCCCTTGTTGCGGAAGAGCGAGACATTCTGCTCACGGTTGACCACCAAGAGGTCAAGCAGACCGTCGGCGTTGAAATCGGTGACCACCGCGCCGCGGCCTTTGGTCGGCAGGCCGATGCCGCTTAAGCCGCCGGCTTCCTCAAAGGAGCCGTCCCATTGGCCGATCAGCAGATTGTCGGGATCAACCGTCGCGAAATCCGGCATGGCTTCAACATTGCCCTTGGCGATAAAAAGATCGGCCAAGCTGTCATTGTTGAAGTCGGCGAACTCTGCGTGCCAGCCGGTTGAGGGTTTCAGGTCATTACCCTGATAGGGGCGGTGAGCAGTGGCACCACGGTCGAAAGCGATGTCCGTATAGATCGGGCGATCTTCCTCGGCTTCCTCGTCAAGCTTCTGCAGCTTGGTGTCGCCCATGGAAGTGAGCGCGTATTCGGGATAGCCGTCAGCGTCTATATCTGCTTCGGCGATGCCCATGCCCCAGATGGTCAGGTGCCGCCAGCCTTCGGAGCGGGAATAAAGCCGCGGGCTTCGGCCCGGCTCCACATGCCAAAGCTGCTCCTCGCCGCCACGATAATAGTGCCGGTCATTGGTGATGCGCAGATCCGGCGTGCCGGAGCGGTTCCAGTCGGTGAAGAGCATGGATAGCGCGCAGTAGCCGGGGGTGAGTGCGCGGCCTTCCTCGTAGAGCGGGGCGTTGGCGCCTTGCTCTGGTCGGTAGAGCACGTTGTCGTGGCAGGTGCCCCAGGGTGAGCCGGGGGCGGAACGGTCGACATAGTTTCCGAAGGCAAGCGTGGGGAAGCGGGCGTCCGGTTCCCACATGGCGGAAAAGGCGGTTGTCCAGGCGCGCCCGCCATCGAAGGCGAATGCGTCATTGGCCTTTTCGAAACTGCAGTTCGGACCACCCTTCAGGATGAGGTTCTCGCCAAGACGCAGGAGCACGAGATCCATGTGGCCGTTATTGTCAATGTCGAGCGGGTAGGCGCCCAGCACACGCATGCCATCGCGGCCAAGACCGTGGTCGCGGCGGGAAAATTTTAGCGGGCTGCCCTTGGTGCTTTCATTGACGAAAAGTGCCGCATCATCACGCCCGCCCGCGATGAACAGATCGGGCATGCGGTCGCCATTGCAGTCGAATGATGCCGCGCCGCCGCCGACAAAGTATTCCCACGGACCGCGATAGGCGTGGGTGAGACCGGCGAATTGTGCTTCCTCGTGCATGACGGGGATGTCAGCGAGGGGCGCAGCGAGTGCCGGGTGGGAGAGGAGAAGGGTGGCTGAGAGGATCACCAGGCTCAATGCATGGCGGCGGTGTTCACCCCCCTCTGCCTTGCCAGGCATCTCCCCCACAAGGGGGGAGATTAGTCGTTTCGACTTTGCCGACGCATTCGGCGATGTTTGTGCGGTTCCAGATGACAGCCAATCTCCCCCCTTGTGGGGGAGATGTCCGGCAGGACAGAGGGGGGTGTCGATACGCCAACGCTTCAACATCACTCCACCTCCCCAATCACCAGCGTGCGCAGGAAGGCGATCAATGCGCTGCGGTCTGCTTCTTCGGCCGCGATATAGGCGTCACGCGATGCGCGGGCCTCACCGCCATGGGCGCGGATGGCTTCGTCTATTGTGGTCATGTCGTTGCGATGGCCGTAGGGAGCGGTAGATTCAAGGCCCCAGAGTTCGGTGGTCATGAAGACATTGCGCTCCACGAAGCGCTGGGCGAGCAGTTCGTTGCCGAAGGCGGACACTTCCTGATCCGCGATGGTGTGGCGCTTGAGGTCGCCAAAAAGCGGGACGAGCCAGTTGCCTTCTTCATCGCGCGGCAGGTCTTTTGCCCATTCGAGCAAGGAGAGATCATATACGGCATCAGCTTCAGACTCGCCGTTGCGCAACGTCCCGGCCATATCCACGGGGCCGGGATCGGCAAACTCAAGCGAGGACAGCGGCAGGGCACGGATGTGGCAGGTGCTGCATTGGAGCTCGTCGAAGACGGCGTTGCCGCGCTCTGCAGCCTTTTGCCACTCGTCATCCTCGGGTGTACTGCGGATCGGCGGTTGAAGCCCCGCCTGCCAGGCAACAAGTGCGGCAATGTCGGCGTCGGCAATCTCGTCAGCCACGCCATCGCCGTCAAAATCGTCCTCTCCGGTCCAGCGCTTGCCGAAACGTTCCACGGCCTGAATGCCGTGGTGGTGATTCAACGCATTAACCGTGAACTGTCGCAAAGAAGTCATCACGCCTTTCTGAGTGAATGGTCGAATGACGAGATCGGCATCCACGCCGTCAATCTTTGTCAGATCAAGCATGCCATCTGGATGGGCGGTAATGGTGCCGAAGCGGACGCCTTTTGTCATCAGCTCGCTGGAAACGGCCTCCCCAGAGGCGCGAGCTTTAGCAAGCGTAGCACGTCTGGTGGCCTGCAGATCGCGCGTCATCTCACGGGAGAGTAGCTCTACCAGTCCAGCGCCGAAGAGGTGATTTGTCCCGCGCTCGTTGGAAAATTGCGGATCGAGGCTTTCGAAATCCGCGCTTTCGAAGCCTTCGGAAACGAAAACATTGGTGACGAATTCACCGGCACCGCCAGCCACCGGCATGTTATGGCAGCCCGAACAGGCATTGGCGTCGAGACCGGCGGAGCGGAAAAACTCGTTCTGCGGCGGGCGTTTTCGCTTCGTAGGCACGATCGCTTGAGTGGCGAAAGGGCGCCCCACACCGTCAGCCCCAGTGAAATGACCGGTAAACAGAGTTTCACCGCGCTGGCGCAGCGTCTCCAGCGTTCCACGATCCAGAGTGCCGGACGGTGCCTTTTGCTGAAGCCCGCGTGCGATGACCGCTTCCGCCCAGGGAGGGATCGCTTCCTCAGCCGCTGCAGGCTGTACGCCAAATGCCAGCACTGCAAATGCCACTAATTCAAGGCGCGGTCGGGCCATGCGGTTTCCTCCCATAGTCGTTCAAGCCGGCAGAGCAGCGCCCGCGCCAAAATGCTTTCGATCAAGCTCGGCCAGCGCCAGCATCGCACTGCCTTCGGCTATCAATGGCGTTTCCTCTGGCTCTGTCTCGAAGCTGATCACCTGCGCGTTCTGCCCACCGAGTGTTTGCGCCAGCGCGTGACGGATGCTTGGCTCCAGAATGTCGAAGGCTGCCGTACCCTGGCCGATCATGGCAATCGGCGCAGGGTCAATGAGAGCAAACAGATTGCCGATGGCATAGCCGATCGCTTCGCCTGCCTCCCGGAAGGCCTGGCGGGCAGGGCCATCTTCCTCGCGGGCCTCGGCCGTCAGCCTTTCCATTTCTGCAGCGCGCATATCGGTCACGGGTTTGGCCATGGGGCTTTGTCCCGTGGCCTTTCGCCAGATAGCGTAGTTGCCGGCATAGGCTTCAACGCAGCCCAGCCGCCCGCAACGGCACAGCGCGCCGCCGGGCATATAGGTCATGTGCCCCAGTTCACCGCCTGAAGAATCCTTGCCGGTGAACATGCGCCCATCCACCATCAGTCCCATGCCTATGCCGTGGGAGAGCAGTATGGCCACGAAATTGTCGCGGTAACGGTCGGGCTTTCGCCAGCGCAGGGCAAGCGCGATCAGGTTGCAGTCATTGTTGATGCTGACAGGGACGCCGAATGCGCTTTCCAGTGCCTCGGCGAAGGCAACATTACGGTGAACAGTGATGGGCGACCAGAGCATTTCGCGCCCGGCCGAATCCGTCAGGCCCTGTACACCGAAGCTGATATGCAGGATGGGGCCTTCGCCGCCCGCAATTTCACGAACAGCACTGATCGCCGCTTCGCACAGCTCCTGGCGCGACATTTCCAGTGTCTGGAGGCGGATGGTCTTTTCGCGCTTCTTGTTGCCGCAATAGTCTACCAGCGAAGCGGTTAACCGGTTGAAGATCAGGACGAGCACGACGATGCACCCAGCATCCGGAGAGAGGCTGAGCGCCACTTGCGGGCGACCGCGGCGGGCGGGGGCTGTCTCCTCGTCCCGCAATTCCCGCATGATGCCTTCGTCGATCAGATCGGCTGCAATGGCAGAAATTGTGGAGTGGCTGAGGCCGGTGCTGCGCGTGATCTCCGTGCGTGAGGCACGACCGGCCTGACGCACCGCAGAGATAACCATGGTGCGATTGCGCTTGCGCATCTCGTCGTGACGGATACCTGCCGTCATGCATTCTCCTCCCGCAGTTCGGCGACTTCTTGTTGCTTAGTCGATACCGCTTATGGGCCATATTGACACGCCCTCAAGGTTGAGTCATTATTTTTTTCGAGGCTCGAAAAAATCGGTCTCTGTACTAGTCGCGCCGCTTCGGCGCCCGGGAGGAAATCATGAAGAAGTCTGTGACCGCCGTTCTGGCGGGTCTAACCCTTTCGCTCACCCTTTCGACTGCTGCACTTGCCGAAGGCAAGGTCATCGGTGTGTCCTGGTCCAACTTCCAGGAGGAGCGCTGGAAGACCGACGAAGCCGCGATGAAGGAGCAGATCGAGGCTGACGGCAACACCTATATCTCGGCTGATGCCCAGTCCTCCGCTTCCAAGCAGTTGACGGATGTTGAATCGCTGATCGCGCAGGGCGCCGACGCTCTGATCATTCTCTCGCAGGATTCCTCGGCCATCGGTCCGGCAGTCGAGAAGGCAGCGAACGAAGGTATTCCGGTTGTTGGCTATGATCGCCTGATCGAGAACCCGGATGCGTTCTACCTGACCTTCGACAACAAGGAAGTCGGCCGCATGCAGGCCCGTGCCGTGTTCGAAGCTCAGCCGGAAGGCAACTATGCCTTCATCAAGGGCTCCTCGGCCGATCCCAATGCGGATTTCCTGTTCTCCGGCCAGATGGAAGTGCTGAAGGAAGCTATCGATTCCGGCAAGATCAAGAATGTCGGCGAGGCCTATACGGATGCATGGCTTCCGGCCAACGCACAGAAGAACATGGAGCAAATCCTGACGGCGAACAACAACGAGGTTGATGCCGTGGTGGCTTCCAATGACGGTACCGCTGGTGGTGCGATTGCCGCTCTTGAAGCACAGGGTCTGGCTGGCACCGTGCCGGTTTCCGGTCAGGACGGCGACCATGCTGCGCTGAACCGCATCGCGCTTGGCACGCAGACCGTTTCGGTCTGGAAGGACTCCCGCGAGCTCGGCAAGGCTGCCGCCAAGATTGCCGCTCAGCTTGCTGACGGCACCGACATGGCCGAAGTGGAAGGTGCGGAGAAGTGGTCTGACGGCCCGAATGGTGTCGAGATGACCGCGATGTTCCTGAAGCCGATCCCGATCACGGCTGACAATCTGGACGTCGTCATCGACGCTGGCTGGGTCTCAAAGGACGTTGTCTGCCAGGGTGTCGAGGCCGGCAAGGTCGCAGCCTGCGACTAATCATCGAATGTGATAGGATGAACGCCGTGACCTCCCGTCGCGGCGTTCTTCACATCGCGGCCAGGTCGGGCGTAGGAATTGCGTCCGGCGAGGGAGAATATTGGGATGACGGATATGGCAATCCAGGCCGCGCCGCAGGGCGCATCGGCTTCTGCCACAGGCCCCGTGGCACGCTTCTTGAAAGCAACTGAACTCGACACGCGCATGCTGGGCATGCTCGGCGCGCTGGTCGTAATCTGGATCGGTTTCCACCTCTTGTCAGGCGGACTGTTCCTCACACCCCGCAATCTGTGGAACCTGTCGGTTCAGTCGGCTTCCATCGCCGTCATGTCCACCGGCATGGTGCTTGTTATCGTGACGCGGAACATCGACCTTTCGGTAGGCTCGCTGCTTGGCTTCATCGGCATGATCGTCGGTGTGACACAGGCACAATACCTGCCCGAACTGCTGGGTTTCGGTCATCCGATGATCTGGGTGCTGGCGCTTGTTGTCGGCATTGTCGTGGGTGCGATTGTCGGTGGCCTGCAGGGTTACATCATCGCGTTTCTCGGCGTTCCTGCCTTCATCGTCACGCTGGGTGGGCTTCTGGTCTGGCGCGGGGCTGCGTGGTGGGTGACGAGCGGGCGAACGGTCGCGCCAATGGACCCCACTTTCCGCCTGATCGGCGGTGGACCTGAAGGTGCCATTGGTGCCACCTGGAGCTGGATCCTTGGTATCATCCTCTGCCTTGCCATAATCGCGATGCTGGTGAGCGGCCGCAAGCAGCGCCGCAAGTTCAACTTCCCATTGCGCCCGCTTTGGGCGGAGGGCTTCCTTGGATTTGTCGGTTGCGGGCTCGTGCTCGGCGCAGTGGCAATTGCCAATTCCTATCCATGGCCGCGCGGCATTGTGCGCCGCTATGCGGAGGCCAACAACATTGCCATACCGGATGGCGGGCTCTTCATCGCGCATGGCATTGCCATTCCGGTTCTGGTTGCCATCGGTGTGGGCATCGTCATGACGTTCATTGCCACGCGCACGCGCTTTGGCCGCTATGTCTTTGCCATTGGCGGCAATCAGGAAGCAGCCGAACTGGCGGGCATCAACACGCGCTGGGTGATCATGAAGATCTTCATTCTCATGGGCATCCTGACGGCGATTGCCTCGGCGATCTCCACGGCACGACTGAATGCTGCCACCAATGCGCAAGGAACGCTCGACGAGCTTCTGGTCATTGCCGCTGCGGTTATCGGCGGCACCTCGCTTGGCGGTGGTGTGGGCACAATTGCCGGCGCCATGATCGGCGCGGTTCTCATGCAGTCGCTTGCAACCGGCATGATCCTGCTTGGCGTGGATACGCCGCTGCAGAATATTGTCGTAGGCCTTGTTCTCGTCGTGGCCGTGTGGCTCGACACGATCTATCGCAAGCGCGTTGCGTGAAGTTGAGGGAGTGAAGACTATGGAAAAGAAGACACCCCTCGTCGAGATGAAGAATATCTCGATTGCGTTTGGCGGCATTCATGCGGTGGAAGATGCTTCGCTTGATCTTCATGAAGGCGAGGTCGTTGCCTTGCTCGGTCACAATGGCGCGGGCAAATCCACGCTCATCAAGATCCTGTCGGGCGCCTATAAGCGCGACAACGGCAAGATCTTCGTCAACGGCGAGGAAGCGCAGATCAACAATCCCCGCGATGCCAAGAAATACGGCATCGAGACGATCTACCAGACGCTCGCGCTGGCGGACAATGTGGATGCGGCTGCCAATCTGTTCCTTGGACGCGAGCTCATGACCCCCTGGGGCACGCTTGATGATGTCGCCATGGAGTCGGAGACGCGAAAGGTGATGGCGCGTTTGAACCCGCGCTTCCAGCGGTTCAAGGAGCCTGTAAGCCGACTGTCAGGTGGTCAGCGCCAATCCGTGGCGATTGCACGAGCAATTTATTTCGACGCACGCGTGCTCATCATGGACGAGCCGACTGCAGCACTGGGCCCGCAGGAGACGGCGCAGGTATCAGATCTCGTGCGCCAGCTCAAAAAGGATGGGATCGGCATCTTCCTGATCAGCCATGACATTCATGACGTGTTCGATCTCGCCGATCGGGTGGTCGTGATGAAGAATGGACAGGTGGTTGGGACAGCTCATACGAAGGACGTCACTGAGGACGAGGTCCTGGGCATGATCATTCTGGGCAAATGCCCGCCCGGAGCGATACCCGGGCCAGGTGCCATACAGGCTGCTGCCGCGTGAGCTGGTAAGGCCTTCGAAACGTAAGAAAGCCGCCGGATCAGTTCCGGCGGCTATTTTCATTGTCTTGCCGTTTCGACTAGAGAAGGCTGAATATCAAGAGCACTGCCACGAGCGCCGCGAGAATGAGTAGCGCGAGGCGGAAATAGCCGAAAGGACCGTAATTCGGACCCGGCGGCAGAGGATCGTTCTCCTCAATATTCACCATTGCGGTTCGTGCCGCCTCTTCGGCGTTTTGCAGCAGTTCTTTCATTGCATTCTCCTCCCGGGCCAACAGGCCCATGCAGCATCCAAACAGCTAGCGTGCGCGCCTGAACAGGCCAAGCACCAGCGAGATAATCAGCAGCGCGAGGAAGATATAGAACAGGATCTGAGCGATACCCGCAGAAGCGCCCGCAATCCCACCAAAGCCGAGCGCACCCGCAATCAGGGCCACGACCAGAAATACCAAAGCCCAATAAAGCATGTTACCTCTCCTTGTTGTTCAGCGGTACAACGTCATCTTCAACCGTTGGTTCCAAAACGCAGAAAAGCCGCCTAGCGGCGGCTTTTCGAGAGTTGCGTGGCTGTATGCGTATCAGGCGGCGGCAGCCTTTGCCTGATGGTCGAAGAACAGAGCCTGGCTGATAAGTGCCTTCACCATATCGGGATTGAAAGGCTTGGTTACCAGGAATGCAGGCTCGGGGCGCTCACCCGTAAGAAGCCGTTCGGGGAAGGCGGTGATGAAAATGACCGGCACCGGCGTGGTTGCCAGGATCTCGTTCACCGCATCAATGCCCGAGCTGCCGTCGGCGAGCTGGATATCGGCCAGTACCATGCTTGGATTGGACTTCTGGAACAGTTCGGTGGCTTCCTTGTGGGTACGAGCCGTGCCGACGACGTTATGCCCGAGGCTCTCGACCAGCTCCTCGATATCCATCGCGATGAGCGGCTCATCCTCGATGATCATGATATCCGTGGCGACGGTCTTGGAGATCTCGTCACTCGCCTGGCGCAGAAGCTCGTTGAGCTCCTTCTCTTCCACGTCAAGGATCTCGGCCGATTCAGCAACATCAAAGCCTTCAACGGCGACCAGCAGGAACGCCTGACGCGGCAACGGAGCCATGGAAGAGAGATTGGTTAGCGCGCGCTGCTCCCAGGCAGAGGTCGGCGTTTCATCTGGGATGCGCAGATCCAGCGAGCCAAATAGCTTCGCGAAAAGCTTGAACAGCGCAATGCGGTCCGTGGAGGCTTCCGGGAACACCGAAGGGTCCGCGATGAGCGCTTCAAGGGTTGCAGCCACCAGAGCATCGCCGCTCGTCTGGGAGCCAGACACCGCACGCGAGAAGCGACGCAGATAGGGCAGATGCGGGGTAATACGGGCTGACAGACTCATTTTCTTTCAATCTCCCTCGGCCAAGAACACCGTGTGTTTTGAAAATAGCGAACTCAGGAACGGGTAGGCGAGAAAAAAGTTCCCAATGGTTCGGAACAAAATTCAAACCCCGCCGTTAAGGCTCGGATGCAGAGACGAAACAAGCAAAGCTGCGCGCGCAGGAAGGCTTCGCTATAATGCCAATTCAACCGGGGCGAGACGCTGCAAAAGAAGCGAACAACATGAAGTATCAGTCTTTTGAAAAAGGCCGTAAGGCAGGTGGTGCAGACGAGGGAAGTGACCCGCTGGGTCCAAATTCCGAGATCGGCCGAAAGCTAAAACAATATTACGACGATCTGGTTTCTGAAGATATTCCCGACCGGTTCGCGTCACTCCTGAGCCAACTTGAGCAAAAGGAACAGCCTCAGAACACGGAGAAGGAGTAGTGCATGAGTAACACTCCTAATTTCCGCGAGGCGCTACTGGCGGCCGTGCCGGTACTTCGTGCTTTTGCACTCTCGCTTTCAAAAAATGCAGATCGTGCGGACGATCTCGTGCAGGAAACCCTCGTTAAAGCTTGGGACAAGCAGAGCAGCTTCCAGCCGGGCACGAACCTGAAGGCATGGCTGTTCACGATCCTTCGCAATGAATTCTACTCGCAAATGCGCAAGCGCAAGCGCGAAGTGGAAGATACCGACGGTTCCATAACCGCAAGCCTCTCCATTCACCCGAGCCAGGATGGTTCTTCGGATCTGAATGATTTCAGAAAGGCTTTGGCGCGCCTTCCGGAAGATCAGCGTGAAGCGATCATTCTTATTGGCGCAAATGGCTTTTCATACGAAGAAGCAGCAGAGATCTGTGGCTGTGCTGTGGGTACGATCAAGAGCCGCGTCAGCCGCGCCCGCACCCGTCTACAGGAGATCCTCTCCATTGAGGGTGAAGGCGAATTCGGGCCCGATCCGATTGCCGCTCAGGTTACAAGCGCAGCGGGCGTTGCTTGATCTAACTTTTGACTGCCGATAGCGAAACGAGCACCTCCAGCAGGTGCTCGTTCGCAAATGGTTTCTCCAGGACCGGAGCCTGAGGAAACTCCTGAAAGAAGGTCTGGTCCGCCGTATATCCAGATGCAAATGCAAAGGGTATCGAAGCCGCGTGCAATAGTGCCGCGAATTCACGCGTGGAAGCTCCGCCGATCTTGGTGTCGAGCACTGCCACATGCGGGCGCGGCTCAAGCAATTCGCTGCTCAGCCGTGAGAGATTCGTGGCAATCACCACATCCTGCGCCCCATTCTCCTTACAGAACTCTTCAAGGTCCATCGCGACGATGGCTTCTTCCTCGACAATGAGCACGCGCATTCCGGTCAGTGGACGGTTGTTCAATATGCAATCCTTGAGTGAGGGTCGTTCGTCCCATCGCTCCTTCTCATTGATTTGAGTGCGCGTCATTTAAAAATGATGCCGAGGGCGAACTGTTTTGTGAGGTGACTATCACCAAAAAGCCGGAATTCGCATTAGCACCCGGGGTGGCCCGGCTTTTGTTATCCGTCCCTGGTGCTAACGATCCGCCTCTGGTGGCATGCCCCAATTGATGCCGGGGATCAGGTTCCGTCCGATCGCAAACACGATCAGGAGGGCCGGGATGGCGATGAAGCCGCCCACCGGGCCCCAGAGCCACAGCCAGAAAGCCACCGCAAGAAATACGATGAATGGGTTGAGCGTCATCTGCTTGCCGATCACGGTCGGCGTCACGAACTGCGCTTCCATCGCGTTGATGGTGAGATAGACCAGAGGCGGCAGGAAAGCTCCAGCGAATGTTTCAAAGCTCGTAAGCCCTACACCGAACAGGATTACCGCCATTATGGCCGGGCCAATATAGATGACGAAATTGAGTATGCCCGCCAGCGCTCCCCATAACATTGCAGAAGGAACACCGATCAGCAGAAGCGCGAGGCCGACCGTCAGCGCCAAGCCAATGTTGATCAGGGTTATCGACAGCAGATAGCCGGACACCAGATCCTCCACTTCCCGGAAAATGTGTGCTGCTCGCCAGCGCAGTCGGCGATCAATGAAGAATTTCAGAATGGTGGAGCGGGTCTGGTGGCGGGTCGCTACAAAGAAGTAGAGGCTGGCCAGGAAGATTAGGAGCTGGGCAAGAAGGGTCGGTGCGAGCACGGCCACGCTTTCGACCGCTGATTCCTCGTCGACATTCACAGTCATCTGCTCGCTGTTGCCGGTCACGCTTTGCAGTTCTTCCTGAAGGCTGCGCACGGTCTCCAGTGGTTCACGCAGACTGCTGAGTTTCAGTTGCAGCTCGCCCCAGAGCTGAGGGACGCGTTCGCTCCATGAAGCAAGTGGTGCAACGACTGCCGTGCCCACGCCAATGATGATGAAAATGAACAGAACGACCGAAACTGCTGCTGAAACCGTTGGTGGAAGGCGCCAGCTTTCCAACTTGTTGGCGACAGGTCCCATCATCAGCCCCACCACAACAGCCATCGTGAAGGGGGCGAGCAGGAAGCGTCCAGCCTGGAGAATGAAGATGACCGCCAACAGCGCCATAAAGATGATCGCAAGCTGAGCGCCACGGGCAAGCGTCAGTTCCAGATTGGACTTCGGCGGCAATCTTACAACTGGCGGTTTCTTCCGGGGCTGGCGGGGCATGAAATGTTCCATCTTCAGGTAACCATCAACGACTTCATCAGCTACCGGTTCCAGAAGAGGGAACCACTGCATGGGTCGAGCGTTGTTGAGGCAGCTTTTCAAAGGAGCTCATTCATGCCGAACACCACTTCCACCGCTAAATCCTCAGCATCTGAAACGACGGCCAACGAAGCCCGCACGCGGGATCTGGAAAGCGACATCCAGCGGCTCAGGGACGACATTACTCAGCTGACGGCGCATCTGAAGCAGACGGGAGACAATTCTCTCGCACGCGCCAAGGATGCCGCCAGGGAGCAGGCCCGCAGCATTGAGAAAGATCTGGAAGAGCGGGTGCGCGAAAAGCCGCTGCACGCACTGGCCATGGCGGCAGGAGCCGGTTTCTTCCTCGCCATGATGTTCCGCCGCTAACAGGGCCAGATTGATGCTTGCACGACTCCTGACGCTGCTCACTACAGGCGAAGTGTCGATCCTGAAGCGGCGCATCATGGTGTCGTCCATTGCCTATGGGCTGGCGGGCATTTTCGGGCTGTTCGGGCTCGTCTTTCTGGTCATGGCCGGCTTCATGTGGACGGCAGAGCAGATCGGACCCATGGCTGCCGCGATCTATTTCGGCATCGGGTTCTTTGCCATGGTTGTGGTGACGCTGATCGGTCTGCGTATTGCCTCGGCACTGCTTCGGCGTGCACAGCGCCGAAAGCTTGCCGCTGATCGGAACATGGTCGCAGGCGCCTCGGCAATGGCAATGCTGCCAACCCTGATGAGCAAGAAGGGCGGCTTCAGCGCGGGTCTCATCACACTGGCCGGATTCGCTGGCTACATGGCCTGGCGCGAATATGAGCGGCGCTCACACAAACGACGTTGAATCTGCAAGGAGCAGAAAATGAGAGAGAAGCTGCCGGAGAACAAAGCGCGGCAAGGCCGTACGGGCTTTCCTGTCCTCATCGTGCTGATCGCCGGGTTGATCCTGGCGGCCATCGCCTGGTGGGGGGCCGAGATCTATGGCGTTGCCATCGATGAATCACAGCCGGTGGAGACCCCGGCTTCCGAAGACACGCCGGACGGTGCCCAAGTCGATGATGAAGTCGACGCTGAGCTTGATCCGGATGCAAACCAGTAGGAGTTGACGATGAGTGACGCTGTAGAAGTACTTCAGCCGAAGACACGACGCGACAAGATGAATGTCGGGCTGACGGAAGCCGATCGCAAGGAACTGGCGCAGGGCCTGTCCGAAATACTCGCAGCCACCTACCAGCTTCTGATCAAGACCCACGTCTATCATTGGAACGTGGTAGGCCCGTTGTTCCACACCATTCATGTCCTGACCGAAGAGCAGTATAACGAGCTCTTTGAGGCGACGGACATCATCGCTGAGCGCATCCGCGCGTTGGGTCATCATGCACCCGCGGGCAAGGGCAAGGAACAGACGGTTACGCTGAATGCTTCCGGCCGATCGGCACTGGAGATGGTAGAAGACCTGATTTCCGACCATGAAGAAGCCGTGCGCAAGATGCGCGAAGTAGGCACGGCTGCGGATGAGAAGGGTGATCTGGTTACTGCCGACATGCTGACGGCTCGACTGACGTTCCACGAGAAGGCCTTGTGGATGCTGCGTGCGACGATTGCCGACTAGGTCGGATTCTCACTAAAGACGTCTCGAACCGCCGGATCATGTCCGGCGGTTTTTTATTGCTCGGTAGGGGACGGGGCGAGTACGCGAAGAACTTTCGGATGCAGCTTCACCAGCATATCCTGAGCCAGCGGTTCCAGCTCCCCGTCGATGGCGCATTTGAAACGCGGATCGAGATAGGGAAGGTGTAACTTAACCCATTTCGCCTGGTGAATTTCCACCTGGTCATTCTTGCGCCAACGCCCGATTGCCATATTGGCGAAGAAGAAAAAGAGGTCACTGCGTCGTGCGGCCCGGGTGACATACAAGCCAAGTGTCCCCCCGTCCGGCTTGTCGGTAAAGGGCAGGTGTCCCTCACCATAGAGGTTGTTCGTGACACTCAGGCTTTGTGTCACCGCCTCGAACCTGGTGATATCGCTTTCCACTTGCACGAGGATGTTGTGTGGGTGCTGGAAAGTGGCAACGGCTGCACGCGTGGAAGCAAAAATCTTCCCCACCCGACCGCGAAAGGTAAGTTTTTCGCGCAGGTCTATGAGTTGTGGGTGCATGCCGATCGATAACTGGTGAACCAGATACCGGCCATTCACGCTCGCAAGATCGACCTGTTTTATCTTCCCCTTCGCCAGAGCTTTGATTGCTTGGTCGAGATCTAACGGCATGCGCAGACTGCGAGCGAAAAGATTCATCGTCCCGGCAGGTAGCACCGCCAAGGCCTTATCGCTCTCCGCAAGCTTGCCTGCAGCCAGTGAAATGGTGCCATCACCTCCGCCGGCCATCACGACGTCGATATCGGTCGCGGTCGCCGCCTCATCTATGGCTTTGACAATCTCGCGACCGGCAACTGCGCGGACGGTAACTTCGTGCCCTTCCTCACGCAGCAGCTCGATCAACCGCGGGGAGAACACCTCGATATCGAGGGAAGAGAGTGTGCCGCCGTCGCGGTTGAGAATAGCCAGAAATCGCATGGCACTACTTTGTATTGGGTGCAGACGCCACACAATGGGGCAGAAGCGAAACCGTTCCCATCAGGCAACTTGTCTTTATTGTCGAAGATTGCACAGCCGACTGACCATTCTCGAATCAAACTAAGCATTGCGAAAGGAACACGCGGAACCGTTTGTGGGGGTCGGCGTTGTAGGCAGGTGATGGCCGCGCTGCTGAACGTCACTGCCAAGATCAGTCAGTAGCACGGCCTGTACAGATAAACGCTGCACATGGAGACCTATATCATGATCCGCAACCTTTTGGCGACTACCGCGATTGCAACGCTGGTTTCCACCGGCGCATTCGCTCAGACGTCCCAGCCAGCCGACCCTGCTGCCACCACTGCACCTGTACAGCAGGAAACCCAGATGACAGTTCGCGCCGAGGGCCATCTCGCTTCCAATCTGATGGGCGAGAATGTCTATAATGGCTCCGGCGAAGAAGCCGAGAGCATCGGTGAAGTGAACGACCTGGTTCTTGACCAGGAAGGCAAGGTTCAGGCCATCGTAGTTGGTGTTGGCGGCTTCCTTGGCATCGGTCAGAAGGAAGTGGCTCTTGAGTATGACCTCGTTGAGTGGGTCGAGCGCGATGGCGACCGTTTCATCGTTGTTGAAACGACCGCAGATGCCCTGAAGGCGCAGGAAGAGTTCGATCGCGCCGCGTATCGTCCGATGCCGGCTGATGCCGATGTCGCAGAGACGAAGCCTGCAACCAAGGAAGATCTCGCAGCCGCTCCCAAGCCGGAAGATGCTGAAAACGCAGAGGGCACGGATGGCCAGATGGCGGTTGTTCCTGCCGACAAGCCTGAGCAGGCTGAAGAGCAGGCCGCTGATGCCGAGCCGGCACGTGACGCGGTGAAGGATGACGAGCAGACGGCTGAAGCCGAAGTCGTGAAGGAAGAAGAAGCTGCCGAGGCGGCCGAAGCTAAGGAAGGCACTGAAGATCGCGTCGAGCAGGAAACTGCTGAGGCCGAGCAGACTGCCCAGCCGACCGACGAGACCCAGACGGCTGCCATTGACCGCAACAGCCTGAAGGAAGCTTCCACTGATCAGATCAGCGCTGACGACCTGATGGGTACCACCGTCTATGGCGCCAACGAAGAGGATGTTGGTGAGATCGGCGACGTGATCCTGTCCAGCGACGGCAAGGTTGAGGCGATCATCGTTGATGTCGGCGGTTTCCTCGGCATCGGTGAGAAGGAAGTCGCCATCAGCATGGAGAACCTTGTCTTCATGGCCGACGAAGATGGCGAACTCTACCTTTACACCGAGTTCACCGAAGAGCAGCTCGAAGGTCAGCCTGAATATGACGAGACGAGCTATGCCGAGAAGCGTGACGAGCAGCTGATGCGCGTCGAGTAATCCGGTTAAAGCTTAGCCAAGGCAAGGGCCCCGCGCAGAAATGCGTGGGGCTTTTGTTTGCCTGAGAAAGCCACTGTCTTTCATCTGTGAACAATGCATCTTCGGCTTGGAGGCTGTAAGTATTGTCACCTTCGCGCCATTTGTTCTGATGACAATCGAGCGCCAAGGGAGAATTCCGATGCTCCAGCAAATCCAGGGAATCCATCACATTACGTCAATGTCGCGCGACGCGCGTGCAACTGACCGCTTTTTCACCAAGCAGCTTGGACTGCGGCGTGTGAAGAAGACGGTGAATTTCGATGCACCCGATATATACCACCTCTACTATGGCAACACGTCCGGTGTGCCGGGCAGCGTGATGACCTATTTTCCGTTCCCGAACATCATTGCCGGAGTGCGCGGTACGGGTGAAGTGGGTGAGACTTATTTTGCAGTGCCTTCGGGCTCCCTCGACTACTGGTATTCGCGCTTGGCTGAAGCTGGCTCACAGCCGGAGCGGATGGTCCGGTTTGACCAGGAAGTCCTGGTATTCACCGGCGTGGATGGCGATGGATTCGTTCTGGTCGAGCAGGCCGATGATCCGCGTGAAGCCTGGACCGGCGGCGGTGTATCCGTAGATCATGCCATCCAGGGCTTTAACGGCGCCAGGATGGTTCTCGCCGACGCGTCAGCCACGAAGGAGCTGCTGCAACTGATGGCTTTCCGTTCGATGGGAACAGATGGCGCAGTGGAGCGGTTTCAGCGCAATGGCGGTAATGGTGCCGAAGTGATCGACGTGGAAACCCGTTCCGACTTACCTCGTGCACGTGAAGGTGCCGGTTCTGTTCATCACATTGCGTTTGCGGTCGCTGATGACGAGGCACAGCTGAAGGTTCGCGAAACGCTGGTTGAAGCTGGCATGCGGATCACGCCGGTGATCGACAGGGATTACTTCCACTCCATCTATTTCCGCGCGCCGGGCGGTGTACTTTTTGAGATCGCCACCAATGAACCTGGGTTTGCGCGGGACGAGGATCCCGACCATCTGGGCGAAGAGCTGCGTGTTCCTGCACAGCACGCACATCTGAAGTCGCATCTGGAAAAGGTGCTGCCAGCAATCGGAGACGACTGATGAGCATCAGCTTGTACGAACATGCCGTACTCCCCGGTGATGGAGCCGGGGAGACATTGCTGGTTGTCTTCCATGGTACCGGTGGGAATGAAAGGCAGCTTCTTGCGCTGGGCCAACGGGTTGCGCCCGGGGCCCGGATCATCTCACCGCGCGGCGACGTGAGCGAGCAGGGTGCTGCGCGGTTTTTCCGGCGCACGGCAGAAGGCGTCTACGACATGGATGACCTCGCGCGCGCGACGGAGAAGATGCGTTCTTTCGTTCATGCTCACCGGCATGCCTCGGGTGCCAGGCGGGTTTTGGGACTTGGATATTCCAATGGCGCGAACATTCTCGCCAGCGTGATTCTCAAACAGCCACAATTGTTCGACCGGGCGGTGCTGATGCACCCTTTGATCCCGTTCAAGCCCGAAATAGCCGGTGAGCTGTCGACGCGGATGCTGATCACCGCAGGCAGGCGGGATCCGATTTGCCCTCCGGACCTGACGAACCGGCTTGCGAGCTGGTTACAGGCGGCGGGCGGAGACGTACTCCTTAACTGGCATGACGGCGGCCATGAACTGCGTGAGGCCGAGATTGAGGCCGCACGTGAGCTTTTTTCCCCCGACGGCGAACAGGATGAAGCCGACGAAATCGTGCACGAGGGTTCCCCGGAAGGGGGACGTTATGTCTATGCGGCGGGTAAAGATGAGGCGGAGCTAACCTACGCGCTGGCAGGCGGGCGCATGATCATCGATCACACTTTCGTGCCGCCGGCCTTTCGCGAGAAGGGTATTGCACTGAAACTGGTCAAGCGCGCGGTGAAGGATGCGCGGGAAAGAGGATGGAAGGTCACGCCGCTGTGCTCCTATGCCGCCGTGCAGTTTCGGCGGCATGAGGAATGGCAGGATCTATTGGCCTGAGAAGGCGGTGTTCAAGCCGCCTTCTTTATCGGAGTGGCTTCCTGGCTTTCGATGAAAGTGCTGTGGAGCGCCTTCACCGCCTTGTCGCAATCCTCGCTGCGAACAACGAACTGAACGTCCACGCAGCGGCCGGTTTCATGCGAAGAAATCGGCTCTATTCCGGCCTTGTCCAGAGCCTGCAGGCCCTTGAGCATCACGCCCAGCCCCTTCAGCTCGCGACCGATAACCGAAACGATGCTTGCGCGGCGCGTGGTGATGCGCGCTGAAGGATAACGCTCCTTCAGGTCACGCTCCACGCGGCGGATCGCCTTCAGGGGCGCTTCCACATGGTGCACGATCGAATTGGCGTTCGAAGTCTTCGAGACGATGCGTACGCGGTGGCGGGTCAGCACCTCCAGAATGGCGGCGTCGTAGCCCTTCACCCCGACCATGTCCTGCTCGAACAGTTCGAAAGAGGTGATCGGCAGGCCGGTGACCATTTCGACGCCCGGCTCGGTTGCCGGTTCTGCATCGATGAGTGTGCCCGGGTCATGCGGCTCGAAGGCGTTCGCCACGCGCAGCGGTACACCTGCCTGACGCAAGGTCTTTGCGGCGTTCGGATGGATCGCTTCCATGCCCATATTCGAAAGCTGATCTGCAACGTCGTAGTTCGTGCGTCCGATCTTGCGGACATTATCTGTACCCACCAGGCGCGGGTCGGCGCTGGAGAGGTGGAATTCCTTGTGAATGATCGCTTCACGCGCGGCAGTCAGTGCGGCGATGGTCGCGAAGGTCACCTCGGAATAGCCACGATCGAACTCGCGCATCAGGCCTTCGCGGCACTGGGTGTAGCCGGTGACGATGGGAAGTTCGCGGGCGAATTCGACATCGGCGAATGCGCGTTCGATGCGCTCATGCAGATCCGGCTGCGTCTCATCGCGCCAGCCTGTCAGGTCGATGAAACGTGCATTCACGCCACGGCGGCGAAGAAGCAGCGTCAGGTTGTTGGCCGAGTGGGCTTCGCCCAGGGCCGAAAGCATCTCGCGGATCGTGTGCATGTGCTCCACGAGCTGGAAATGACCATAGGAGCAGAGGCGCTGCAGATCGATCAGACAGCCGCGCGCACCTTCGATGCGTTCGCGCACGAAGTCGTCAGCCGCATTTCGGTCGCCGGCATCGTCGAAGAGCTCGGCGTTGATCTCCAGCATGGCACGGCTGACATTGGACAACGCATCCATCCAGCCGTGATCATTGTCGGCATGGGCGAACAGCGCATAGACGCCGGGCTCGCCGGACTTCTTGTGTTCCAGAAGCTTGTCCGTAATGCCGCCGAAAGCAGAGACGACGAAGACACGCTCGTAAAGGTCAGCCTCCTTGCGGTTGCCGATCAGGATCGTATCCAGAAGTTCGCGCGCACGGCTCATCGACGTGCCGCCGATCTTCTCCACAGTATGGTTGCCGCGCTTCTCTTCCGGCGCAGCGCGCATCTGCGCGCCACGCTTCGTTTCGTTCTCATGTTTCATGTCTGGTCTGTAGCCTTTCTGGTTATACCAGGCGTCCCGTCTCGACCTTGACCGGAGTCGGCTCGCCACGTTCGGCGAGAAAGTCTGGACGGGGCTTGCTTGCGCCGAACGGCTCGGTGAGCTGGTTCGACATGGCGTTGAACACGAAGAAGGCATTCGAACGCGGGAACGGTGTGATGTTCCCGTTGGAGCCATGCATCGTGTTGCAATCAAAGAGTACGAGTGTGCCAGCCTTGCCTGTGGCCGTCGTGATTCCGTGGTCCGAAGCAAGCTTGGTCAACGCCTCATGTGAGGGGACACCCACTTCCTGCTTCTTGAGCGAGGTCTTGTGATTGTCCTCCGGCGTCTCTCCTGCACAGGCAATGAAGGTCTTGTGCGACCCGGGCATGAGCATCAGCGGACCGTTATTGCCGTCATTGTCCGTGAGCAGCAGGGAGGCCGAGATTGCACGCATGCGCGGCATGCCGTCTTCCGCGTGCCAGGTCTCGAAATCAGAGTGCCAGTAGAATTCCTTGCCCGTGAAGCCTGGCTTGTAGTTCAGGCGCGACTGGTGGATGTAGACGTCATCACCAAGCAGGAAGCTGACGATACCAGCCAATCTGCGGTCAGAAGCCAGACGCATGAAAAGCGGGCTCTGCTCCGGCAGCTTGAAGATGGTGCGAACCTCGTCAGAACCGGGTTCGGTGACAACGCTGCCGTCGATGAGGTCACGTTCGCCGCCGCGCAACGCAGCGGATTCAGTCACGAGTGCATTGACCTCGTCTTCAGTGAAAAGATCCTTGAGTATCAGAAAACCGTCACGATCAAACTGATCCGCCTGCTGGGCGGTAAGTGGCGCGTCGGGACGCCATTGGGACCAGACCACCTTATCCTCGCGCGGCAGCCACTTTTCTTCATGCAGCCGGCTCGGATAGGGGTCGCTGGTTCGCTCAACCGGGTTTTTGATGGCAGACATTTCGCTTCTCCTTCTTCCTTTGGATTGGAAGGCGCGAGAAGTTCTTATCTCACGCCTCTTCGGCCTCGAGTGCGTAGGAGCCGTCTTCCTGGTGAACTTCCTTGCCCGTCACCGGCGGGTTGAACACACAAGCCATGATCATCGGCTTGTCGTTCGCGCGCAGGATGTGCTTGTCGTGCTTGTCCAGCGCGTACATCACGCCCGGGCGGATCTGATGGATCTCCCCGGTCGCAAGATCCTCAATCGAGCCTGTACCGTCCACGCAATACACGCTCTCAAGATGGTTCTTGTAATGCATCTCGAGTTCGGCGTTGGCGTGGATCGTGGTGATGTGGAAGCTGAAACCCATATTGTCGGACTTCAGGAGCAGGCGAACACTGTCCCACCCATTGGAATGGATATGGCGTTCGGTGCCTTTCGCTTCGTTCAGGTCACGTACGATCATCTGAAATTACTCCGCTGCAATCTTGGTGGAACGTGCAATTTCACCAACGGCCTCTTCAAGAATGTCGAGACCACGGGAAAAGGTTCCAATTTCAATGTTGATCGGGCACAGGATCTTCACGACCTCGTCATGTGCGCCCGAGGTTTCGATGATGAGACCTGCTGCAAAGCAGCGTGCGCAAATCTCGCTTGCAAGCTCACCGGAGCCGACATCGATACCCTGCATCATGCCTCGGCCCTTGAGGCGCGCATCGGGAAGCATGGCCGCGATCTCGCCCAGGCGCTTCTTCATAAGGTCGGCGCGCTTGCGGATCTCGGTCTGGAAGTCGCTGTCTGCCCAGTATTTCTCAAGGGCAACCCGCGCGGTCACGAAGGCATGGTTGTTGCCTCGGAAGGTGCCGTTGTGTTCGGCAGGTCCGAAAATGTCATGCTCGGGCTTGATGAGCAGCATCGCCAGCGGCAGACCGAAGCCGGATAGCGACTTCGCCATGGTGATCATGTCAGGCTCGACACCCATCTCCTCGAAGGAGAAGAAGGAGCCGGTGCGACCGCAGCCTGCCTGAATGTCATCGACGATGAACATCGCGCCATGGGCACGGGCGATCTCGGCCACACGGCGCACCCAGTTGCGCGAAGCGGCGTTAAGGCCACCTTCGCCCTGAACGGTCTCCAAGATGATGGCTGCCGGCGGTTCAATGCCGCTGGATGGCTCCGAGAGCATACGGTTCAGGAAGTCAGCCGTGTCGACATCCTTGCCCATCGAGCCCTCGAAGGGCATGCGGGAGACACCGGTCAGCGGCACACCTGCACCGCCACGGTGATAGCCGTTGCCGGTGGCGGCCAATGCACCAAGCGTCACGCCATGAAAGCCGTTGGTGAAGGAAATCACATTGGTGCGGCCCGTCACCTTGCGCGCAAGCTTGAGCGCTGCCTCGACGGCATTGGCGCCGGTCGGGCCCATGAACATCATGCGGTAGTCCATGTTGCGCGGCTTGAGCACGATGCGCTCGAATGCCTCCAGAAACGCAGCCTTTGCGCTCGTATGCATGTCGAGCCCGTGAGTGACGCCGTCATTGGTGATGTAGTCGACAAGGGCCGTCTTCATGTCCGGGTCGTTATGCCCGTAATTGAGCGAGGAGCAGCCGGCGAGGAAGTCGATATAGTCCTTGCCGTCAGCGCCCGTCAGCACTGCGCCTTTGGCTTTCTCGAAAACAACCGGAAAGCTGCGGCAATAGGATCGCGCAGCCGATTCCCGGCGTTCAAACACAGCTTTATCGTCCGTCGTAACGGTCGTCATGATACTTCCTTTCGGGTTGGTTCGGTGCGGGCGCGCCTGCCTTCAGGCGGCGCTGCGTGCCGCATTCATCAGCGAGATGGTCACCATGTGCTCGGTGGCATGCTCGCCGTCGAAATGTTCTTCCTTGCGGAAGTAGGGCTCGTCGCTCAGCTTTGCGCCCTGTGAGCGGGCAAAGGAGCGGAAAAGCGCCCAGCTGGCATCGTTGTCGCGGGTGATCGTGGTCTTGATCGTGTCGACCTGGTCGCAGCAATCACGCTCCAGCAGTGCGTTGAGCATGCGCTTTGCAACGCCCTGACCCTGCGCGCGCGCGTCGACGGCCACCTGCCAGACGAACAACGTGCTTGGATCATCAGGCATCAGATAGCCTGAAATCCAGCCCAGAACCTCGCCGTCATCGCGCTCGGCGACGACACAGGTGTCTGCGAAATGATCGCACTGCAGGAGGTTGCAGTAGAGGGAATTCTCGTCGAGCGGTTCGCAGGAGCGGATGAGATTCCACACAGCCGTGCCGTCCTCCGTAACCGGCATGCGGAATGAAATTGTCCCGGAATTTTTCCGGACAAGTTTGATCTCACTGGGGCTCATGACTCTCCTCTTCGTTGCGCTGAATATTACGATCAGCGAACCATATTTCAACCGCTGAACAGCAAAAAAAGTTCATTTTGGGCCGCAAAACCCGCTAAACGACGGGAATCAATGGCGAAAAATCTTTCGCTAATCAAAATAAAGAATTTCTGCTATCAAAACACCGGTGGGCATCACGTTCAGGTGGGGCAATGGAAGACCGGACACAGACAACATTGATCGCGCTCAGGCGCATATTGAGGGCGACGGAACTTAACGCGCGCCGGCTCGCCAAGGCGACGGGGCTAACGACGCCGCAATTGATCGTATTGGAGATTGTGACGGCAGCCGGGCGGGCAACCCCAAAGGATATTGCCGGCAAGGCCGGTATCGGTCAGGCGACGGCAACCTCACTGGTCGACAAGCTGGAAATCGCAGGGCTTGTCACGCGCACCCGTGGCGAGCGCGACAGACGCGTCGTGTGGGTGGCGCCCACGGATTCAGGCAAGCAGATGATCGAATCCGCTCCCGATCCGCTGCAGCGAACATTTTCCGACCAGTTTGAACGGTTGCCCGATTGGGAGCAGGCCATGATCGTGGCCGCTCTGGAAAAGGTCGGTGCCATGCTCAATGCCGAAATGATCGACGCTTCGCCGCTTCTGGATGTGGGTGCGGTGGATCGCAGATAAGGCGTGGGCCATAAGGCAATCGTGAACGTATCGAGGCGGGAAATGCCCCCACATGCCTCGCCTTCGCCGTGATTGCTGTTATCCTCATTCCCTACGCATGAAGGCGTGATTGGCACGGATCGCAGATATGGCCGAAACGAGCGACAACAGGGTTTCCCGCGAGCATGGATCGCTGATGACGCGCCTTGGCAGGATGCGTGCCATCACACGGATGACCATGGTGTTCGAGCGGCTATGGCCGCTCCTGCTGCCCATTGTGCTCACCACCGGCTTGTTCCTCAGCCTTGCCTGGCTGGGCGTGTTTCGCGTCGTGCCGGAATGGCTCAGAATTGCCATTCTTCTTGTTCTGGGCGTTTGTCTGCTTGTTTCCTTCTGGCCATTCCGCAGCCTGAAACAGCCAAGCGAACCGGAGGTGGATAGGCGCATCGAACAGGCCAACCGCCTGCAGCATGCGCCCGCCGCCACGCAGCGCGACCGCCTTGCATCGGGTGGTGAGGATGCGTTCTCCCGGGCGCTGTGGTCAGAACATCAGGCTCGCATGGCCAGGCAGCTTTCGCAGGTCCAGAGTGACTTGCCGCGCACGCGCGTGCCCGACCGGGATCCCTGGGGGCTGCGGGCGGTAGTGGCACTGCTCTTCGTGACAGCGCTCGCCTTCTCGGTCAGCCCGATGAGTGGCAGCGTGTCGGACATTTTCGGTGGCGGTGCCGACGCAGAAGCTGCGACGGCGCGCGTCGATGCATGGGTGACGCCACCGTCCTATACCGGCAAGGCACCGATCTTCCTTACCGCGGAAGCGAATAGCGGGCAGGAAAGTTTCTCGGTTCCGGTAAACAGCCAGTTGCAGGTGCGTATCAGTGGTGGCGGAGAGGGCACCTCACTCTCCTTTCGCTCAGATGGGGAGGATGCAGCGCCTGTTGCTCCCGAGGCTTCCGGTGAAGGCGCTGGCGGGCGGCAATTCTCCCTGCTTCTCGACCGCAAAGGCCAGGTTGAGCTGGGTGGCGGCGGCGTGGCTGACAAGGCCTGGAGCTTCCAGATCATTCCCGATGCACCGCCACAGGTAAGCTTCACGGAAGAGCCGCGGCGCGCGGCCAATGGTGCGCTGGAACTCATATATTCCATCACGGATGATTACGGCGCGGTAAGCGCCGTGGGTGTTCTCGAGTTGGAAGAGATCGACCCGAAGGCACAGGCGCTTTACGAAGCTCCGGAAATCGTACTCGGCCTGCCGCGCCGCAACGCGAAGGAAGGTGCGGCCAAGAGTTCCGTCGATCTCACCGAACATCCATGGGCAGGCAGGCCTGTACGGCTTGTCCTTGAAGCGCGCGATGCTGCAAACCAGGTCGGGCGCAGCGAAGCCAAGGTGTTCAAGCTGCCGCAGCGGCCGTTCACCAATCCCATCTCGCGGGCCTTGATCGAGCAACGACAGATGCTTGCACTTGATGCACGCGAGCGCGAGCTGGTGGCGCGGATGATGGATGCTGTGCTCTTGTGGCCGGAGGAGACCTTCGATGAGCCGCAGCATTTTCTCCTGCTTTCAGCGGTGAGGTCGAAGCTTGGCATGGCGCGCAGTGAAGACGCGCTGCGGCAGGTGGTTGACGACCTTTGGGAGATCGCACTCATTATCGAGGATGGCGATCTGACGGCAGCCGAAAAGCGACTTCGGCAGGCGCAGGAGGCCTTGCGTCAGGCACTGGAGGACGGCGCAAGTGACGAAGAAATCGAACAGTTGATGAGCGAGCTGCGCGAGGCCATGCGCGAATTCCTGCGCGAATTCGCCGAGCGTAATCAGCAGCAGAATAACCAGTCTTCCCAGAGCCAGAACGCGCAGACCATGACGCAAAGCGATCTGGAGCGCATGATGGATCAGCTGGAGGAGCTGGCAAAGAACGGCGCACGTGATCAGGCGCAGGATTTGCTTTCGCAGTTGCAGGACATGATGAACAACCTGCAGGCCGGGCGCCCGCAACAGGGGCAGAACGGCCAGCAGCAATCCCAGATGCGACAGCAGATGGATCAGTTGGGAGACCTGATGCGCCGCCAGCAGGAACTCATGAACGAGACATTCCGGCTTGACCAGCAGCAGCGTGGCAATCAGCAGGGGCAGATGAACCAGCCCGGCCAACCCGGTGGCGAGGGTGAGCAACAGGGTGAGAACGGGCAGGGCATGACGGCAGAAGAATTCGCTGATGCCTTGCGCGAGCTCCAGCAGGGTCAGGGTCAGCTGCAGCAGGAACTGCAGGGGCTGATGGAGGGCCTTGAGGGAATGGGCATCCAGCCGGGCGAAGGCTTCGGCGAGGCCGGTGAGGCCATGGGTGAGGCCGAAGGCGCTCTTGGTGAAGGTGAGGGCGAACGGGCTGTCGGTGAGCAGGGACGTGCTCTTGAAGCCATGCGCCGCGGCGCACAGGACATGATGAACCAGATGCAGCAGGCCATGCAGGGGCAGCAGGGTCAGGGCCAGCAGGGGCGCGCGCAGGGGCAGAACGGGCAGGACCCGCTCGGACGGCCGCGCGCGAGCACCGGGCCGGATTTCGGGGATTCGGTCGAGGTGCCAGACGAGATCGACCGCCAGCGTGCGCGAGAGATACTGGATGCCATACGCAAGCGTCTGGGCGACGCGTTGAGCCCTGAACTGGAAAAACAGTATCTGGAGCGCCTGCTGGAGCTACAGTAGTGCCTAGAGCGGCGGGATTTCTCCTAGCGGAATGAATCCCAGCATCATGCGGCCCTTGTTGATGCGCAGCTCCATCGGTTTTTGAGCCAGCCCCAGGACCAGCGGTCTGACACCGTCGATCTGTCCGGCAAGTTCGGGTGCATTATCTGCGACGAAGGTCAGTATCTGTTCAACGTCGCGCACGGAAATCTCCAGAAGCCCGTTAACGCGTCCATCGTCATCAATGCTCAAAGGGCCTGAAGCGGCGATCTGTGCGGTGCTGCCGGACTGGCTGATTACCAATTCATCGAGTAGCCATTCGGTGCCGCGCAGATTGCTGGAATTTGCCAGAATGATTTCCTCGCCATTCTTCAAGGTGGCAGCAAATCGCGCGTCAAGCGCCGGCAGCGTGATTCCTGCAGCCTCGGAGGCCACCGCTTCGCGCAGCAGTCCTGCCATCTGAAGATTGCCGTCATGGCGTCGGGCATGAAATTCGCCGAGCTCGGCCGTCGCCAATATCTGCGAGGGCTCCTCTTCCAGCGCGATCCGGAGCTGGCGCGTTTCACTCGAGAGGCGTTGTGGCAAAGGATGATCAAGGCGAATGCTTGCGCGGAAAATATCCCATTCGATTGTCAGAGGTGCGGTAATCGGCAGTTCCAGCTCGGCGGGGCCGTCAAGCTCACCGACCAGGTGCTGCGGCTGGTAGACCTGGGCTGCGGAGCGGAACTCACCAGCACGAATGGAGATGCCTCGCTGAACATTTTCGTAAAAGACGCTGCCGCAATGAAGGCCGATGCGGAAGGGGTAGCCGCGGGCATCCGGCTCCTCACAATGTGCGCGGGTGCCGTTTCGGTTCAGCTTTGCGACGGCTTCCTTCGCTTCGGCTTCGAGCTTCCCTGCGAGATAGAACCAGCCGCCGGAATAGGCGGCGATTGCGAGAACAATCGCGGCGGCAAACCAGCCGAAGCGACGAAAGATCCGAGATCCACCGGCATTTCTTGACGTCATGGTCCTGCTCCCGCTACTCGCTCCACATCGCTGCATCGGCGATAACACGCAACTGGCAGGTGGAAATGGACGATTTTTGGGTCTTTGGCTACGGCTCTTTGATGTGGCGTCCCGGTTTTGCCCATGTGGAAACCATGAAGGGACGCCTGTTCGGCTATCGCCGCGCCCTTTGCGTTCGCTCCCACGTCCATCGCGGAACACCGGAGAAGCCTGGACTGGTGCTCGGACTTGACCGCGGCGGCTCGTGCCTTGGCCTCGCATTTCGCGTGCCGGGAGACTTGCGTGAGGAGGTCGTGACCTATCTTCGTTCACGCGAACTGGTGACAAATGTCTATCTTGAGCGTCAGTTGCCGGTACGGCTGGCAGATGGACGGCAGGTCGAAGCCTTGACCTATGTTGTTGACCGGAGCCACGCGCAATATGCTGGCCGGATGGACATGGCACATGCAGCCGAGACGGTCGCCGCATCACACGGGCAATCCGGACCCAACAACGAATATGTGCTCAACACGGTTGAACATCTCGAGGCGTTGGGAATACAGGATCACTGGCTGAAGGGCGTAGCGAAGCTTTTGCCCAGACACCCCGTCTAGACTCGCTCCAGCCCACGCAGTTCCGCCAGGCGTGCTGCAGCGGTTGGTGGCATTGGTGGCGGATTTTCGCTATGGGCTGCATCAAGCAAGAGCTCGTCGCAGGCCGTTTCTGTTTCACGCACAAGGCGGTCCTGGAACTCGGCACGGGAGAGGCCCGGCGGGATCGGTGGCAGAAACCGTGCCCTGATCGTTCCGGGATAGCGCAGGAAGCGGCGGCGTGGCCAATAGAGGCCCGCGACATGGGCAATGGGCACCACCGGTACGTCAAGCTGACAGTAGAGCTCCACGATCCCGTATTTGTAGGCGGGCTCTGCACCGGGAGGGCGGCGGGTGCCTTCGGGATAGATGATGAGCTGACGGCGCTCCTGCATGCGCTCACGCGCTTTCGCAACGGCCTGGCGCAGTGCCTTCGACCTGCTTCCGCGGTTGATCGGGATCATGCGCATCTTGGCAACATACCAGCCGAACAGCGGTATCCACATCAATTCGCGCTTCAGAATATAGAGTGCGTCGGGGATCACGGGAAGAAAGGCAAAAGTATCCCAGAAGGACTGGTGCTTTGGTGCCAGAATGCACGGCCCTTCGGGCAGATGTTCCAGCCCCTGAATATCAACCTTTGTTCCGACGATAATGCGGTGAAGCCACATGCTCGTGCGCGCCCAGGTTTTTGGTGCAAACCAGGCCATGCGGCGAGGCACCACGAAATAGATGGGCGTGAAAATGATCATCAGGACGATCAGATTGACATAAAACGCGATGTTGTATGCCAGGGAGCGAAGCTGCAGCATATCGGCTATCCATTCGGTCGGGCTGAGATACCCTTCTGCCGACGTGGTTAGCTCAACTTTCCCGAGGCGGAAAGCCCCGCAGCATCACTGCCACTACTGAGCGGAGACGTTCGCGCGCACCATCTCGTATGGTTCAACCGCATTGGTGACGGGAAGCATACCGCGTGCAAGGGCAGCGACATATTTGGAATATTCCGTCGCGAGCACGCGAAGCGCATCGGGTTTGGAAAACCAGACATTGCTGCGAAGAGGTGTATTGACCACCGGGTAGGGCTGGAGGTCAGCCTTGGGCAGGATGCGGCGCATTTCCAGAAGGCTGCGCGGCATATGGTAGTTGTTCGTTACCACGATAATGCTGCCATAGGTGTTGGCGGCTGCCCATTTGGCGCTTTCTTCCGCATTGCCGATCGTGTTGAGGGCTGCGCGATCGATATCGACGCAGCAATCGAACAGCCTCTCCTCACCGCCAGTGGCAAGGCGAAGATCTTCCATCCGCGCCTTTGGGTTGACGCCACTGATGAGCAGGCGCTTGCCCTTGCCCGCCTTGAGGAGGTCAACCCCGGTATCAAGGCGCGATTGGCCGCCTGTCAGCACCACAATGCCATCTGCGGCCGCGAACTCGGCGGGTGTCTCAAGCGAAGCGATGTGGGCGGCGAAAACGGCAAAGCCACCGACGAAAGCGGCCGAAAGGAAGAGGCTACCACGCAAGAGCCACCGCGACGTCAGGGCAAAGCGCGACGTCTTCCGGTCGGGTATATGCGTCGAATCGGTGTGTGCCATACTCGTCATATAGAAAGCGTTATCTCACAATTTAGGCAAGTAGAGGACGCCCTCGTATCGGGTATGCAAAAAGAATAACGCGCTGAATCAATGCGTGAGCCCGCCCTGAAGGTCAGGTCTCGATGCGCTTCAGGTAGCTGATGACCGTGAAATGGGAGGTTGCAGCGGTCAGGATGGCGATCACGCAGACGATCAGACCGACCCCCATATAGCCGGACATACCGATGGCGAAGTTGCCGAACAGTGCCGATGCCTGATCCGCTTCCGGCGTGGCAACATTGCGCGCAGACCACCAGGAAAACAGCACGAAGACAATGATCGCCGCCAGGCCACCAGCTGCAGCACCGCGCATGCCGGCAAGCAGGAAGTGGCGGCGGAATTGCCGCGCGATATAGGGTGCTTCGGCACCGACGAAGTGGAGCACCTCGATCACGTGGCCATTGCCCGACATCGCACCGCGGGTGGCGAAGATAACGGTCAATGCTGTGGCGACAAGCATGAGGCTCAGGACCGAGAGGCCGATGGTCACCGTGGTTCGCGCCATCGCGACCAGCCGGTCGACCCAAGTGCGGTGGTCATCCAGGTTGGCTGAGGGCACCTCCTGCGACAATCGCGCCCGCATACTCTCGAAATCCGGCTTCTCGCGCGGGTCGATGGTGACGATGACAAGGCGGGGGACCGGCAGTTCCTCCATATCCAGGCCTGTGCCCAGCCAAGGCTCCAGGAGCCGGGCCGTGGCTTCATTGTCCACGATGGTTGCCTGCAGAACACCGCTAAATTCTCCGGCGATTTCGCGTGCCTTCTGCAGTGCCGCGTCAATATCTAGGTTCTCGTCCGGCTTGATCTGGATGGTCGCCTCGCGCGCGATCTGCGTCTGCCAGGTGGCAGCGGTGTCGCGCACCAGCGTTACCGCCCCGAGCGTCAGGCAGGAGAGGAAGGTCATGATCGCGATGACCAGCACCATGGCGCGGCCGGCAACATTGTCCGGCGGTACGATGGGCGTGCGCCGTCGTGTCGCCTTGGCAAAGGGTCGGCGCAGAGCCGATGTGGCTGTTTCAGCAAGTTGGCGCCATCCAGCTTTGGGTGCCGACCTTCCGGGTTTCGGCTTGGGACTGGATTGTGGGCGTGCGGCGTGTTGATTCACGAGCGCCTCCGAGGTGAAGGCCGCCGGACGAGGCTATTCATAGACATCAAGCCTCCCGCCTGACAGGACAAGCCTTCGGGCGTCCACCTGATCCATAAGCCCGATATCGTGGGTGGCAATGACGACCGCCGTACCCATTCGGTTCAGCTCGATAAGCAGGCGCAGAAGACGCCGGGCAAGCTGAGGGTCCACATTGCCGGTGGGTTCGTCGGCAAGAAGGATGCGCGGCTGCTCGATCAGCGCGCGGGCGATTGCGGCGCGCTGTTTTTCGCCGCCGGACAATACGGGCGGAAGCACATGCATCCGGTCGCCGAGACCCACCCATTTCAAGAGGTCGGTAACGTCGTTTCGGTAGCTTGCCTCTTCACGGCCACGCACACGCAGCGGCAGCGCGACGTTCTCATAGGTCGTGAGGTGGTCGAGCAGGCGGAAATCCTGGAAGACAACGCCGATGCGGCGCCGGATATGAGGCAGTTCCTCACGGGTAATGCGCGCGCGGTCCTTGCCGAAGATCGTGATAAGCCCGCGGGTCGGCTTCAGCGACATGAAAAGCAGGCGCAGGAGGGTGGTCTTGCCCGTCCCCGAAGGACCGCTCAGGAACTGGAAGGAGCGTTCGGGAATGTTGAGCGAAATGTCGCGCAACACTTCCGGACCCATACCGTATCTCAGACCGACATTTTCTAAGCGGATCACGTGGCACGACCTGCTGGTTGGAGTGATGAAGCGGCGAAGGCCTTCTGCCAGGCTTCATCCGACCTTCAGATGAACATGGTTAATTCGTCGTTAAGATTTGCGTGCTTCGGGCAAATGTTAACCATTGGGGTCTATACGCTGGAGACTGACAGAAAAAGGACCCTTGGCACAAAAATGGGTGCAATGGCGCGTTTCAGTTCCACAGGTTTGGTTGCGGGCAGTCACTTCGGGGCAGAAGGCCGAGCCTCCCTCGCAGGTGGTGGCGATATCGTCGATGCCGAATACGAAACTGTGAGCCACCCTTTTGGTCCCGTGGCGGGATTGGGCACCAACCCGGACAAAAGCGCATCCGCAATCGGCACCGGCTTTGCCAGTCTGGCTGGTGGGCAAGTGCCAAGCGGGGATCACGCGGGTCGCGGAGGCATGGCCTTTTGGGTGGCGGGTGCGCTCATTGCGTTCTGTGCATTCTGGATGGCGGGCGGGCATCAATTGCCCTCATTTCTTGGCTCCCTGCTGCAGGGGGAAGCTGCACCCCTGCGGTTGGAAAGCACTTCCAGCCGCGTTCTTCCGGCAGGTGACGGCCAGCGTTCGGTGGTGTTGGTGGAAGGGATGGTCGAGAATGACGGTCACGATGTGGCCGCAGTTCCCGGGCTTGTGATCACGCTGGCCTCCAGTGACGGACACAAGATGCACCATTATCTGGGGACAAATGAAGACCAGCTGGAGCCGGGCGGACGCATTGCCTTCTCCGGTCGGCTGGTGGCCCCTAAAGAGGGGGTCCAGTCCGTTTCAGTTTCTTTTCAGGAGTTCGCCCGCTGATGCATCAGGTGCGTGGCAAGGAAATCGAGGTACTCTTTTCGGCGTCGACGATCGCGCGCCGCAATCTGGAACTTGCGAAAGAAATCGCAAAGCGCGACTACAAGGATCTCCTGGTCATTTCGGTGTTGAAAGGCTCCTTCATCTTCGCGGCCGATCTCATTCGCGCGATGAATGATGTGGGCATCTCGCCGGAAGTCGAGTTCATCATGATCTCTTCCTATGGTGCAGGTAAAACCGCCGGTGAGATCAAGGTCCTGCGGGATATCGACAATGATGTGCGCGGGCGCGACATTCTGCTCATCGACGACATCCTCGAATCAGGAAATACGTTGAAATACACGCGCGAACTCATGCTTTCGCGTGGGGCAAACAAGGTGGACATCGCCGTTCTTCTCGACAAGAGGTCGCGTCGAAAGGCAACGCTGGACGCGGATTTTGTCGGGTTCGAGTGCCCAGACTACTTTGTCGTCGGATACGGAATGGATGTAGCACATGCATTCCGTGAACTGCCCTTCGTTGGTGTGATCAAGGGCGAAGACTGAACCTTTCGTATCCGCTTGCGTTCAGTGAACCGTAACGATTTGCGGCGAGATTGACGCCATGGCTAGACTTCTCATTGTTGAAGACGACGTTTCCGTCAGAACCTTCACCGCTCGTGCCCTTGCGGCTGCCGGTCACACGGTAGAGACCGCCGAGGACGGCATGGACGGGCTCGACAAGATCAAGGCTGCGGAAGGCAGTTTTGATCTGGTGCTTTCCGACATCCGCATGCCGGCCATGGACGGCATCGAGATGGCGCGTGAAGCGGCAAGCACCTTTCCTGACCTGCGGCTTTTGCTCATGACCGGCTTTGCCGATCAGCGCGAACGCGCGGCAGAACTCGATGGCACCGCCAAGGGCGTCGTCAACAAGCCCTTCACGCTCGCGGAAATCCGCGACCGCGTCGGCGAGGCGCTCGCAGCCTAGTCCTTCTTCGGATGTGCAACGACGTGGCGGCCGAAATCCGGCACGTCGATATCCTGACCCGCCTCGATGATCGAGCGGCGAATGGCGCGCGTGCGGGTGAACAGGTCGAACAGCTTGTCGCCGTCGCCCCAACGGATCGCGCGCTGCAGTGCGGAAAGATCTTCCGAGAACCGTCCCAGCATTTCGAGGATCGCATCCCGATTGTGCAGGCACACATCCCGCCACATGGTGGGATCGGACGCGGCAAGGCGGGTAAAGTCACGAAAGCCGGAAGCGGAATATTTGATGACTTCCGATTTCGTCACCGTCTCCAGATCATCGGCCGTACCAACGATGTTGTAGGCAATGATGTGGGGCAGGTGAGACACGATAGCGAGCACCATGTCGTGATGCTCCGGGTCCATCACCTCCACGGTTGAACCGCACCGTTCCCAAAAACGGGTCAGGTTTGACACCGCTTCCTGGTCGGTCCCGGTGGGTGGAGTCAGAATGCACCAGCGTCCTTCAAAAAGTTCCGCAAAGCCTGCATCGGGGCCTGAATGCTCGGTGCCGGCGATCGGGTGGCCGGGAATGAAATGGACATGGTTGGGCAGTTCGGGCTGCATCTGGGAGATGACGGAGCCCTTGGTGGAGCCGACGTCTGTAACGATTGCGCCGGGCTTTAGTGTTCCCGCAATCGCCTTGGCGACGGTGCCGGATGCGCCGACGGGAACGCTGACGACGACAAGATCGGCACCTTCAACCGCCTGGGCGGCATCCTGAAAATAGGCATCACCCAGTTCGAGCGCTTCGGCGCGTTTCAGCGTCTCGGCGCTCCGGGTCGAGACGATGATCTCGGCCGCCAGATTTTCACGGCGAATGACTCGTGCGAGCGATGAACCGATCAGGCCAATGCCGATCAGCGCAACCTTCTCAAACATAGGTTCTGTCATGGCCTCAGCCATTCATGAACTCCGTAAGGGCGGCGACGACGCCGCGATTTGCTTCTTCGGTCCCGACACTCATGCGCAAGGCGTTGGGGAAGCCGTAGGCGGTGACGCGACGCAGGACGAAGCCACGCGAGACGAGATGCTCGTCGGCCTCTGCCGCGCCCTTGCCTTTTGCATCGGGGAAGTGAATCAGCAGGAAATTGCCGACGCTGGGGGTCACTCTCAAGCCGATCCGCTCAAATTCCTTCGTCAGCCAGTTCAACCACTCGTCGTTGAACGCCACCGCCTTTGCCAGATGTTCGCGGTCGCGGATGGCCGCAGCACCTGCCGCGATCGCCATTGCGTTTACGTTGAACGGGCCACGCACGCGATTGATCGCGTCCACCACATGTGCCGGACCGTACATCCAGCCGATGCGCAGGGCGGCAAGCCCGTAGATCTTGGAGAAGGTCCGCGTCATGACGACGTTCTGGCAGGAGGAGACGAGCTCCACGCCTGCCTCATAGTCGTTGCGGTGCACATATTCCGCATAGGCTGCGTCGATCACCAGCAGAACATGGGGCGGCAGTCCGGCCTGCAAGCGGCGGACCTCGTCCACCGGGAGGTAGGTTCCGGTCGGATTGTTCGGGTTGGCGAGGAAGACGATCTTGGTGCGCTCGGTGACCGCGGCAAGGATTGCATCAACATCGGCGCGCGCATTCTTTTCCTTGACGACGACCGGAGTTGCGCCGTTGGCCAGCGTCTGAATGCGGTAGACGAGGAAGCCGTGCTCAGTGAAAACCGCCTCATCGCCTGCACTCAAATAGACATGAGCGAGCAGTCCCAGGAGTTCGTCCGAACCGTTCGAGCAGAGAATATTGGCAGGGTTCAGCCCGTGGATTTCCGCGATCGCATCACGAAGCGCGTGGGCTGCGCCGTCGGGATAAAGCTCAAGATGGTTCGTAACCGCCTGCATGGCTTCTATGGCCTTGGGCGAAGGGCCAAGCGGTGTCTCGTTGGAAGACAGCTTGTAGACCTTTGCCACGCCTTCGGCCGTTTCGCGGCCGGGCACATAGGCAGAAATTTCCATCACGCCGGGTTTCGGCTGGGGGCGGTCGGAAGAGCTCATCGGAAGTTCCCACGGGTTGAAGCCGCCTCACTTAGCCCATCACCAGCGTTGACGCAAAGGGGCTTGAGGCTTAAAAGCAGCCCGATCTCGTGGTGATTTGGCCGGTCGGCTTGCAGCCACGTTAAACAAGTCGCTAAAAGGCCGTGCAGCGTTCCTGACCGGCTTTGCGATATTTGCATTGGCCGGTTTTTTTGTGCCCGCTGCCGTGAGGCGCATAGGGGCGAAGGAGCGTGGATATGGTGAAATCCCGGGTCGCGAAAGCGCGGGACGAGGCGAACAATCCCTCCAGCAAGGTGGTGCGGTTCGGACCAGACAAGCCGCTGCATCTTGCCGCCGGTATCACGCTGTCGCCGTTCCAAGTCGCCTATCAGACCTATGGCGAACTGAATGCGGACAAGAGCAACGCGATCCTGATCTGCCACGCTCTGACCGGCGACCAGCATGTTGCCAACCAGCATCCGGTTACCGGCAAGCCCGGCTGGTGGGAAGCGCTGGTTGGGCCGGGCAAGGTCATCGATACGGACCGCTTCTTCGTCATCTGCTCGAACGTGATTGGAAGCTGTCTTGGTTCTACCGGACCCGCTTCCCTCAACGAGGAGACCGGACAGGCTTATGGCCTCGGCCTGCCGGTCATCACCATCAAGGACATGGTGCGCGCGCAGGCCATGCTGGTTGAACATCTGGGCATCGAGCGACTGTTCTCCGTCGTCGGGGGGTCGATGGGAGGCATGCAGGTTCTGGAATGGGCGGCAAGCTATCCCGAGCGCGTAAACACTGCGGTGCCCATTGCCACGGGCGCGCGCCACACGGCGCAAAACATCGCCTTCCACGAAGTCGGGCGCCAGGCCGTCATGGCTGACCCGGACTGGCGCGGTGGCGCCTATCTGAAGGATGGACGCCATCCCGGAAAGGGGCTCGCTGTCGCGCGCATGGCCGCGCATATCACCTATCTGTCCGAGCCCGCGCTGCACCGCAAATTCGGCCGCAACCTGCAGGATCGCGACCAACCGACCTTCGGATTTGACGCCGATTTCCAGATCGAAAGCTATCTGCGGCACCAAGGCATCACCTTCGTCGATCGCTTCGATGCCAATTCCTATCTCTATCTGACGCGAGCGATGGACTATTTCGATCTGGCGAGCGAGCATGGTGGGATGCTGTCGAAAGCCTTCAAGGGCACCAGGACCCGCTTTTGCGTGGTCTCCTTCACTAGCGACTGGCTGTTTCCAACCGAAGAGAGCCGCATGGTGGTTCATGCACTCAACGCTGCCGGCGCTTCCGTTTCCTTCGTGGAGATCGAGACCGACCGCGGCCATGATGCCTTCCTTCTCGATGAGCCGGAATTTCATGCGGCGATTGATGGTTTCCTGAAAGCTGCGGCGCGCAATGCGGGGCTGATCTGATGAGTGTAAACAATGCACAGCGCGTGGACCTGCAGGTCATTGCCGATCTGATCGAACCCGGGTCGAAGGTTCTAGATGTCGGGTCGGGCGACGGATCGCTTCTCGAACTGCTGCAGGTGCAGAAGGGGGTGGACGGGCGCGGGGTCGAGCTGTCCCAGCGAGGCGTCAACGAATGCGTGGCGCGTGGGCTTTCTGTCATTCAGGGGGATGCGGACCGCGACCTTCGTTTCTATCCTGACAAGGGCTTCGACTATGTGGTGCTGTCGCAGACGCTGCAGGCCACGCACAATCCCAAGAAGGTGCTGGACGAGCTCTTGCGGATCGGCGACCGCGCCATCGTTTCCTTTCCTAATTTCGGGCATTGGCGCGTGCGGCTCTCGCTACTCATGAAGGGGCGAATGCCGGTGACGAAGGATCTGCCCTATTCCTGGTATGATACGCCGAACATCCATTTCTGCACGATCCGCGATTTCGTGGAACTTTCGGACGAACTCGGAGCAACCGTCGAAAGCGCCACGGCACTTGATGCGACTGGCCAGAAGATTGGCCTCTCCATGCCCTGGTGGTTCTGGAACTTCTTCGGTCAGCAGGCGGTGTTTCTTCTGAAGCGCTGAAGATCACCTGCAGGTTCTTTCCGGTTGCCTTTCTTAACCAATAGGTTGGTAGGGAGGGCCGGGATTTGAACGGGGTGGTTTCATGAAGAAGTTGAGTTTGGCGGTTTCTGTGTCCTTCCTTTCGGCCTTGCCTCTGCAGGCAGCAGAACTGGAGGCTGTTGGCAATCCGGACCTGATCGTGCCAGAGCGTATCCGTCTGCTTGGCGGCGTGGGTTATGCGTCACTGAGCGCGGAAGAGTTCGTCTATGACGATGCCGGCAATCGCATCAGCCAACTTTTCTGGGAGTCCGACGTTCCGGTCGTGACTGCGGCAGCGGAAATCGACCTTGGCAACAATTGGGGCATCATTTCCCATGTAACAATCGGCCTCAACGGCGACAGTCATATGGTCGACTATGACTGGCTGGATGCCGCACCCAGCTTCGCTTTTGAAGACTGGTCGGATCGCTCTGAGCATCCGAATACTGATCTGGAGCACTATTTCACCGGTGATATTGCGCTTGGCCGCAACTTCTCGCTGGTGACCTCAAGCGTCAATCTGCACGCCGGTTTCAAATATACGGATGTGAGATGGGCTTCCTATGGCGGCTCTTATGTCTATAGCGAGAATGGCGGATACCGGAACGAGACCGGCACCGAGCCTGAAGGCCAGCGCGCCATCTCCTATCGACAGAAGCTTCCCGGTGTCTTTATCGGCGCACGTGCGCAAACCCGCATAAGCGACCTCACCCTGATCGCGCAGGCGCGTGGGGGTGTGACGATCAACGCACAGGACCACGACTGGCACTGGCAGACCAACACCCGTTTCGATGACGAGTTCAACGCCCTGCCATTCATCAGCCTCTCAGGACGGGCAGAATATGCCGTGGCTCCGATGACAAGCATCTTCCTGGCCGCGGCCTATGACCGCTATTTCCACGGTGTTGGAGATGTCGTGCTCAGCAAAATCGATGACGGCATGGTCACCGACAGCGATGCCGACGGTGCCGGTGCGCAGCTTGAGGCGGTTACGATCTCCAGCGGGCTGAGCCTGCGCTTCTGATGCGCTTGAAGAACGAGGGCCGGGCCATCTCCTCGGCTCCTTCCATCAGGCTTTTGAAGATTTCTTCGGCAGGTGCCTCCCTCGCCAAGGCCACCGCCTGACCGGCCCAAAGTGGCGAGAAGTCCCCGGAATCGCGTTCTTCCGCTGCGTTGCGCAGCGGAGTCAGGGCGGCAGTCGCGCGCGGGAAGGCGGGGGCGTCTGCCGCGATGGGGCCGAGCTCCATGATTGCCCTGTTGATGATGCTTCTGGCGGGGCGACCGGTGAAGATGTTGGTCAGTACCGTCTGGTCGTCCTTTGCTTCTGCCAAAGCACGGCGGTGAAATTTCGAGGTCAAGGCTTCCGGCGAGCGCAGGAAGGCAGTGCCGATCTGGACCGCAGATGCGCCGAGCTGGAATGCTGCGGCTATCGCCCTGCCGTCGCCAATGCCACCTGCTGCGATAACGGGCAAGGTAACCGCATCCGCCACCTGCGGCACGAGCGCCATGGTGGTTGGCTGTGCTGCAAGCGAGCTTTCCATAAAGATACCACGGTGGCCACCGGCCTCCACGCCTTGAGCGATGACCGCGTCGCAGCCACGCGCTTCGAGCTCGCGCGCCTCTGTGACGGTGGTCGCTGTCGCAATGACCTTCGCGCCTGTGACGAAGACTCGCTCCAGCAAATCGGCATCGGGCAGACCGAAATGAAAGCTCACCACCTCCGGTTTCAGCTCCTCGACCAATGCGCAGGCTTCCTCATTGAACGGATTGCGGCCTGCGCCGGAAATCTCTTCAGGCGGCTGTACATCGAGCTCCTTGTAATAAGGCGCCAGTCGCTCCAGCCACAGGCTTTCGCGGCTCTTGTCCGCATCCGGTTCGCAGTGGCAGAAGAAGTTGAGATTGAGCGGCCCGGCGACTGCCGTCCGGATGGTCAGGACCTCCTTCCGGATCTGGTCGGGCTTCAGCATCGCGCAGGGGAGCGCGCCGAGGCCACCTGCTTTCATCACCGCAATGGCAAGTGCGCTGCCACCGGAGCCTGCCATCGGGGCAAGCAGCAGGGGCTTGCTGATACCAAGCATTTTCGTGATGCGCTCGTCATGCCACATAGCTATTCCTCGACAGGCTCGCGTTTCGCCCCGGCCATGGTTGCACCCTGCGGTGAGAGCACCGGCACCAGAACCTTGCGCTTCTGGCGTCTGGTGACCCTGATGCCCTGGTAGAGGCGCTTTTCAGCTTCCACCACGAGTACGCCTGCGAACAAGGGCCAGAACCGCCGTCCCGCCTGCTCCATCCACCGGTGCAGGCGCATGATCCAGCGCTTTTCGGAAGGTGGGAAATGCAGGGCATCGGCCCATTTGGTCGGCGTGAAATTCGCTTCGCGCAGGATCGTGGTGAGCTGTGCGCGCGAATAAGGCCGGCCCGTGCCGAAGGGCGTATGTTCAAAGCGCGCCCACATGCCGCGTCGGTTCGGCACGACAAGGATCAGCTTTCCGCCAGGGGCAAGCACCCGCCAGATCTCGCTCAGTGCCTGGCCCGGATTCTCCATGTGCTCCAGCGTGTGCACCAGCAGCATGCGATCTATTGAGGAATCGCTCAAAGGCAATTCCTCCTCGAAGACCAGTGCCGTGGCGGAGGGAGCTTGTGCCGGCCAGCGAACCGCACCTTGACGGGCGGGCATGAAGGCAAAGCAACGCTCCGCATCCGGCGCGAAACGCTCCAGCCAAGGCAGAGCATAGCCAAGCCCCACCAGCCGTTCATCGGGAAGACGCGACCAAAGGCTTGTCAGCGCCATCGCGATGGAACGCTCGGTAAGCCTTCCCAGAACGGAGGAATAAAATGCCTTGAGATCAACGATATCAGAATTCATGGCGGTGACGGTATGTTCACCCTCGTTCGGGCGCAAGAATTACCTGCCGGAGATGACAAGCAGGCGAGCCCGCTCTATCGTGCGCGGCGACCAGATGGAGGGGATGATGACGCTTCAGATCGAACAGTTCATGTGCCGGAGTGATAATTTCGGCATTCTGTTGCGCGACAGCGAGACGGGAACCGTTGCACTGGTCGACGCGCCAGAGGAAACGGCCATTCTGGAGATGATTGGTCGTACTGGCTGGCGGCCGAGTTTTATCCTCACGACCCATCATCATCCCGACCATGTGGAGGCCAATCTGGCGCTCAAGGAGCGGTTCGGGCTCAAGATCATCGGTCCTGCCGCAGAAGCTGATCGCATACCCGGTATTGACCAGAAGGTAGGTGAGGGTGATGTCGTGGAGATCGGCGCAGCCAGGGCGCGTGTGATCGAGACGCCCGGCCACACGGCAGGGCATGTCTCCTATCATTTTGCCGGAGCGAATGTCGTCTTCACAGCCGACACACTATTTGCACTTGGATGCGGGCGGCTTTTCGAGTGCAAGCCACCGGTCATGCTGGAAACGTTGAAGAAGCTGGCGGCGTTGCCACTGGAAACGCAAGTCTATTGCGGACACGAATATACGCAGGCGAATGCCCGCTTCGCGCTGACGGTCGATCCATCAAATTCGGCCCTCAAGGAGCGTGCCGACAAGATCAAAAGATTGCGCGCGGAAGGCAAACCAACGCTTCCCACCACGATTGCCGAAGAGCTTGCCACGAACCCCTTCATGCGCTGGCATGACCCGGTCATCCGGCGCAATCTGGGTATGGAGCAGGCGAGTGATGCGGAAGTCTTCGCGGAGATCCGCAAGCGCAAGGATCTCGCCTGAAACTACTCCGCCGGTGCAGCGGATCGCTGGCGCAGGATCATGTTCTTGGCCGCCAGTGCAGCGCCTCCGGTAATCAGGAGACAGGCCGCAACGATGTTGGCGGTCGCTTCGGCCTGACCGGCAAGGATCAGCACGATGGTGGAAAGTAGAGGTGCTGCATAGCTGGCGGCGCCCAGCACCTGGATGTTCCCGTGCTTCACGCCGAAATCCCAGGCGTAGAAGGCTGCTCCGACAGGCAGCAGACCGAGACCGGCCACGGCCAGCCATTCCTGCAGCGTGGCGGGCCAAATGGTGGTTTCAAGTGCCAGGTGACAGAGCGCCGAAAGTGCTGCAGTTGCCGCGCAGTACCATGTCACTATGCTGGTCGGCACCGCCTGAAAGCGACGCGACAACAGCGAATATCCGGACCAGAAGAGCGCGCAGGCTCCGGCTGCGGCATAGCCGAGGGCGAATTCGGAATTATAGGTGAAGCCGCCCCCTTTCGTGATGATGAGGAAGGTTCCCGCCAGGCCCATCAATGCACCAGCGATGTGGTGCCAGCCCAGGCGCTCACCAGGCATCAGGGCGGAGCCAAGCACGATGAGCAGCGGCCAGAGATAGGCGATTAAACTGGCTTCTACTGCCGGTGCGTTGCGCAGCGCGGTGAAATAGAAGAAGTGGTAGCCGAACAAGCCCGCAATGCCCACGATCCACGCGGTCACCGGCACGGGCTGTGCATTGTCGTTTGGCGTGAAGGGACGGGCCGCAAGACCAAGAAGGGCAGCAACGCTGAACGATAGCGCCGATAGCAGGAATGGCGGTACATTGCCCGAGGCTGCGGTGAACAGGGCCAGCAGCGCCCACATCACCACAGCGGAAAAGCCTATCAGTGTCGCCTTGATCATGTTGGTTGCCCTGCTGCCAAAGTCATGCAGCTTTTGCTCTCACCGGAGCTTATGCGCAATGGCACAGATCATCCCATTGGTACGGTGCATTACCGGGTGCGCCGCGCCTTTACATGCACGTTGCCGATCTTTGTTCCCACGATTGCTTCGGAGGGCGAGTAGAGGCTGGTGCCTTCGACCGGGTTGAATCCGATGCGAATGACCGCCTTGTCGCGCAGAAACTTGATTGAGGAATGGTTCGGGCGATGTCCGGAAAGCGGCACGAATTTCCCCCGGCAGGTGACGGCAGCCTGTTTGAAATGTTCGCTGCGTGGGGCAGGGGACAGTTTGAGATCAATCCGCATTTCGCCGTCATAGACTTTCAGGGTCTGACGACAGACAGAGGCCGCATCGCTCGTGTTGATCAGGCTGGCGGAAATCGGGTCAGTCACGCCTGAGAGGTGGCTCTTTTTCAGCGGTACCTTGTCCTTGCGCTTCTTCAGTTCCGGGACGTTCGTTGTTTTGCTCACCTTTTCGCCGCTGAAGGCAATGGTCGTGCGCTTTCTCTTCTTGCCGCTTTCATATTTCAGGTCGTAGCTGGAAGGGCGCACTTCACCGCCTGCAAAGCGCCCATTGATGCTTATCGTGCCGTTGGTCTGGTCGAAGATGCGAACGAGCCCCGCGCTCGCGAAGCTGCCGGAGATTGCATAGCCGGCCTTGTTGAGGCGGGTGTCGAACTCCGCCTTGCCGATGGGCAGACCCAGATAGTAGGCGTCATAGCGCATGCGCACCGAGCGCTCCTGCGTCACGGCCGCAGAGGGGGCAAGACAGGCACCGGTCAATGCAAGCGCAAAAAGATGGCGGATCTTCATTTCAGTTCCTTGGATGGGCGTCCCTTCATTTTGTATGAGAAGGTCAAATCCGGCATTTATGGGGATGGTCCTGCAACTTCAGGTGCTCTCTCGGCACGGGAGGCGCTGTTTACTTGACGTTATGGCGGAATGCCTTTATGGGAAGCGCAATTTCCACGAGGCTGCTTGATGCTTTCACTAGCCGCACTCACAGGTGCGGTGGGAGTATCATGGCCCGAAAGATAAGGTAGAAAATATGTCCCGCGCTTGCGAACTGACCGGTAAGGCCGTGATGAGCGGCAACAATGTGAGCCACGCCAACAACAAGACCCGTCGGCGTTTCCTGCCCAATCTGTGCGATGTGACGCTGATGTCCGAGGCTCTCGGCCAGAACTTCCGCCTGCGCGTTTCCGCTGCAGCACTGCGCACGGTCGAGCATCGTGGCGGCCTGGACGCTTTCCTTCTAAAGGCAAAGTCCAACGAGCTGTCCCAGCGTGCCCGTCTGATCAAGAAGCAGGTGGCAAAGAAGCTTTCCGAACAGGAAGCTGCATAAGCAACCCGATCCTTTCGGATGGGCCCTTCGGGCCCGTCCACTGGTTCCATCACCCAGGATAAAAAAATGACACGCATATATGCTGTCTGGCCCTTCGTGGCCGCAATGGCCGTTACGGTCGTTGCCTCCAACATTCTCGTTCAATACCCGTTCAGCCATCTTGGCCTTGGTGAGATCCTCACCTGGGGTGCCTTCACCTATCCGGCTGCGTTTCTGATCAATGATCTGACCAATCGCCGCTTCGGGCCTGTCGCTGCGCGCAGGGTGGTGCTTGTTGGTTTCGCTCTGGCTGTTCTTCTGTCGATATGGCTTGCCACGCCGCGCATTGCGCTTGCGTCGGGCACGGCCTTCCTCTCCGCTCAGTTGCTTGATACCGCTGTCTTTAACCGGCTGCGGGGCAATGCCTGGTGGCGTGCGCCGCTGATCTCCACGCTGATCGGTTCGGTGCTAGATACGGTGCTGTTCTTCTCGATCGCATTTGCGGGAGCCTTTGCCATCCTCGACACCGGTCTTGGCCTTACCGACGGCTCGCTCGCCTTCGAAGTGCCGCTGCTTGGTTTTGGCGCCATGGTGCCGCTTTGGGTCTCGCTGGCGCTAGGCGACTTCGGCGTGAAGATCCTGGTGGGGCTGGCGATGCTGGTTCCCTATCGTGGGGTCCTGGCTCTGACCCAGCCCGCGGAAGCTGCAAGTTAATCAATCAGATCCTGCAGCGTGAACTCCAGATAGAGATTGCGCTGCAGGATCGAGTGATTGTCGTCTGACATGATCGAGAGCATGGTGGCGCCGTCCTGGCGCTGCCAGACATCCAGCGCTTCCATATTGTCGATCTGGTAGCTCATGTCTGCTTCCAGCAGCACCTGACCATCCACAAGCGCATCCCTGGCCAATGTGTTACCGCCAATGCGGCGCAGACGCATGGCGACGCCCGTGGCCATGGAAAAACGGCGCTCGAGCAGTATGAGATCGCCGGAGGGCAGGAACGCACCGTCGGTTACGTCAAAGTCGTCCGACCGCTTCACCTTGAAAATGCCCTTGCGGGGCCCTTCGAGGATGGCGGCGAAGATGTTGCCGTTCTCGTCAATGCTGCGCTCGCTGACTGCGATGCGGGCGCCCGCCAGGGCACCGTTGGCAGGCGCATAGGCGATAGTCTCGAAACTTCGGTTGGAGCGAAGCTCGTTGCGAGGAACGAGATAGTCCACTTCGCTGAGCGGCCCGCCGGACATGTCCTCCGAAAGCTCATATTCCACGACACGATGAACGCGCTCGAAGCCAACCGTGGCACGGCCATTCCCGACGGCCAGGGCCTCGGCATCGGTCGTCCACTTCTCGCCACTGGCATTGCCATTTTCGTCACGGATGGGGTCCATGCGCGCATTGTTGATTCCGCTCGGGCGCTGGTCATCATCATGTTCCACCTGACCCCGCAGCCAGAAGCCGGTGTCAGTTACGGCCAGAAAAGTCGTGCCGTCGATAAAGCGCATGGAGGAGATTGCGCCGAAATCGCGAGCAGGGGAGACCATTTCCAGTCCACCGATGAATTCCAGTGAGCCAAATTCGCTCTGCTGATGTCCGATGCGGAACTGCTCAATCGGGCGCGCCTTAATCTCGATGGCTTCCGCCTGTGCCTGTGTGACACTGCTGATTGCAATCAGGCTGATGCAGCCGCTGGCGGCCAGACGGAGCAGGCTAGCCCGCACGGCGCATGTTTCCATTACGGCTTCCGCGTCCGCGCCCTTCCTCTTCGAAAAGCGATGCAAGCTGCTCGGTCATCGCGCCCGCCAGCTCTTCCGCATCGACGATGGTGACGGCGCGGCGGTAATAGCGCGTGACGTCGTGGCCGATGCCGATGGCGAGAAGCTCGACGGGTGAGCGCGTCTCGATCAGGTCGATCACGCCGCGCAGGTGGCGTTCGAGATAATTGCCCGGATTGACCGACAGGGTGGAGTCATCCACCGGCGCGCCGTCGGAGATCATCATCATGATCTTGCGCTGCTCCGGCCGCGCCATCAGGCGCTGATGCGCCCAGAGAAGCGCCTCGCCGTCGATGTTTTCCTTGAGCAGTCCCTCGCGCATCATGAGGCCGAGGTTGCGGCGCGCGCGGCGCCAGGGGGCGTCGGCGGATTTGTAGATGATGTGGCGCAGGTCGTTGAGGCGGCCCGGTGTGGCGGGCTTGCCGTCCTTCAGCCACTGCTCGCGCGCCTGCCCGCCTTTCCATGCGCGGGTGGTGAAGCCGAGTATTTCCACGCGCACACCGCAGCGCTCCAGCGTGCGTGCAAGGATATCGGCACAGGTTGCCGCAACCGAAATCGGGCGACCGCGCATGGAGCCGGAATTGTCGAGCACCAGCGTCACCACGGTATCGCGGAAATTGGTGTCCTGCTCCTGCTTGAAGGAGAGCGGCTGCATCGGATCGATGACAAGGCGCACGAGGCGGGCCGTATCCAGAACACCTTCTTCGAGGTCGAAGTCCCAGGAGCGGTTCTGCTGCGCCATCAGGCGGCGCTGCAGGCGGTTGGCCAGCCGCCCGACAACGCCCTGCAGATTGGCGAGCTGCTTGTCGAGATAACCGCGCAGGCGGTCAAGCTCTTCCTCGTCGCAGAGTTCTTCAGCGCCGATGGTCTCATCAAATTTGGTCGTGAAGACCTTGTAATCCATCTCGCTGGCCGCCTGGTCGAACGGGTTGTCCGGCCTGCGCGCCTCGCCGGGCGTCTCCGTGTCGATATCCTCGTCTTCGCCCGCATCTTCGGCGGTGGACTCGGATGGCTCGCTCTCGCCAGTTTCCTGGTCCTCGCCGGCGGCATCGCTTTCCTCGGCCTGGGCGCTTTCGCCCTCGGCCTCGTCGGTATCGCCTTCGTCGGAAGAGTCTTCGCCTTGCGGCTGGTCTTCCGCGTTCTCGTCTTCGTCGAGAGGTTGCTCTTCTTCCAGCTCCTCGCCCATCTCCATCGAACCGAGCAGGTCGCGCACCGTACGCGCGAATGCATCCTGATTTTCGATATTGGGCTCAAGTGCCTCGAGATCTGCTCCGGCCTTTTCCGTAATCCAGTCGCGCCAGAGCGCGACAAGCTTCTCTGCGCTTTTCGGCGCCGGGCGCCCGGTCAGTTTCTCGCGGACCATGAGCGCGACCGCTTCCTCAAGAGGCGCTTCCGAGCGGCTTGTCACATCGGCGAGATTAGCACGCGCATATTTGTCTTCCAGCATGGCGGTGATGTTGTCACCCATGCCCGGCATCGCACGAGCGCCAATCGCTTCGACGCGGGCCTGTTCGACCGCATCGAAGATCGCACGCGCCTGCTGGCCCTGGGGTGCCAGCCGGCTGTGTAGCTGCTGGTCATGACGTGCGCGGCGCAAGGCCATGGAGTCACCCAGGCCACGCGTCACTTCCAGTGCTTCGGCAGTCGCCTTCTTTCCCAGTTCCGGGAGTCGCGCCCTGCTTCCGCTCAAGCCTGGCTTGTCTTTGGAGAAGACGACTTCGAGCTCATGATCACCTGCCACCGCACGCATGCAGCTCGTGACCGCGCGCTTGAAGGGGTCAAGCGGCGCATCATGGGGCTGGCCAGGCTTGCGGTTGGACGTGCTCAAAGGATTGCCGCTCCTAGCTCAGAACCACATTGGCTGCGGATTCCGGCAGTTCCTCCCCAAAGGCGCGCTGGTAGAACTCGGCCACAATTGTGCGCTCGAGCTCGTCGCATTTGTTAAGGAAGGTGAGGCGGAAGGCAAAGCCCACATCGCGGAAGATTTCGGCATTCTCCGCCCACATGATGACCGTGCGCGGGCTCATTACGGTGGAAAGATCGCCATTCATGAAGGCCGACCGGGTCATGTCGGCGACGCGCACCATACGGGAGATGGTCTCGCGACCTTCCTCGTTCTGGTAATGCTTCGCCTTGGCCTGGACGATCGAGACTTCCTCGTCATGGGGCAGATAGTTCAGCGTCGTCACGATGGACCAACGGTCCATCTGCGCCTGGTTGATCTGCTGCGTGCCGTGATAGAGGCCGGTCGTGTCGCCAAGGCCCACGGTGTTTGCCGTTGCAAAAAGGCGGAAAGCAGGGTGCGGGCGCAAAACGCGGCTCTGGTCGAGAAGCGTCAGGCGACCGGAAGATTCCAGAACACGCTGAATCACGAACATCACGTCCGGGCGACCGGCGTCATATTCATCGAAAACCAGCGCGACATTGTGCTGGTAGGCCCAGGGCAGCATGCCGTCCTTGAATTCGGTGACCTGCTTGCCTTCCTTCACCACGATGGCATCCTTGCCCACGAGGTCGATACGGCTGACATGGCTGTCGAGATTGATGCGCACCAGCGGCCAGTTGAGGCGCGCGGCGACCTGCTCGATATGGGTGGACTTGCCCGTGCCGTGATAGCCCGAAACCATGACGCGGCGATTGTATGCAAAGCCTGCAAGGATCGCCATGGTGGTCTGACGATCGAAGAGGTAGTCCGGATCGATATCGGGTACGTAGGAATCGGCGGTCGTATAAGCCGGTACCACCATGTCCGACTCAAAACCAAAGGTCTCCTGAACGGAAACGGTCGTGTCGGGCAGGTTGGCGATATCGCGGTCCATCTGGTTCATCATGCCTCCAGCGCTCGCTTGTGCGTTTTTCCAAGCCGGCGCAGCCTTTTTCGTGAAAACCCGGAACGTCTAGCAGAGATCGCGGTCAGCAGAAACCCGCCTGCCTGAGAAGCCGGTACGCCTGAAGAACTTCTCGCAGACGGGCTTCGGAACCACGGTCGCCGCCATTCGCATCGGGATGGTGACGCTTTACCAGGGTTTTATAGCGCGCCTTGATGTCTTCGCCAGTCGCTTCTGCGCCAAGACCAAGCGTTTCCAGCGCCTTGGCCTCAAGTGGCCGCACTCTCTTGGCAGGTTTTGCAGCTCGGGCTTCCGCTGCGGCTTCACCGAAGAGATTGAAGGGGTCGCCAATGCGCTTGTAGTAGCCTGCGCGGCCAGAACGGAAGGGTGCAAAATCGCCGGAAGGCCTGGAGCCACCGGGTCCCGTCAAACCGACCTTCCATGTCGGGCGATGTCCGGTCAAAGCCTCTTTCTGGAAACGCTGGATATCCGTGTCGCGAAGGCCGGAAAAGTAGTTGTAGCCTTTGTTGTATTCCCGGACATGGTCAAAGCAGAAGCGGAAATACTCACCCTCCCGCTCCCGACCGACAGGCGCACGATGGGTGCCCGGCGCATCACAGCCATCCCACTGACAGCGCGGCGCACTTGTGTCAGCGTCAGCCTTCTTGTCGGGCCGGATCCTGATTTTCTCGAAATATTTCGAGTTCACTTTCATCGCTTACCTGGTTCGTGCGAGTGAGTCGGGAATTATGGACCTTGAGCCGGGCGAAACAAGAATTGACTTTTCGCAGCTAAGGGACCTAGCCAGACAAATGAGAAGATTTCAGGGGTGCGCGCCCCATATGGGTCGAGGAGACAGTAATGTCCATACAGGAACGCATTGAAAAGAAATTGAACGAAGCCTTTGCGCCGGAGCGCATGCAGGTCCTCAATGAAAGCCACCTCCACGCCGGTCACCACAATCGCGATAGCGCGGGCGAGACCTTCGACGGGCAAGGTGAAACACATTTCCGCGTGCGGCTGGTCTCACCCAAATTCGCGGGCATGGGGCGTATCGACCGCCACAGGGCGGTCAATGACGCATTGGCACAGGAACTGGCCGAGGGTGTTCATGCGCTGGCAATCGAGCCAGCCGCGCCCGGTGAGGCGACGCGCTGGTAGCGAATGTCAGTCTGACTTTGCCAAGGTGGTTTCGTCTACTGCCGGGCGGATGCGCAGCTTCGTGATGCGGTTCTTGTCACGCTTCATCACGATGAAGCGCTTGCCGAAGAAGGTGAAGGCCTGCTTCTCTTCGGGGATCGTCTGCGTCTCGTGAATGACGAGCCCGGCGATAGTCGTGGCTTCCTCGTCGGGCAGGTTCCAGTCGAGCGCACGGTTGAGGTCGCGGATCGGCACCGATCCATCGACCACGACAGAGCCGTCCGCTTCCTGCTTCACGCCCTGCATGTCGACATCGTGTTCGTCGGAGATGTCGCCGACGATCTCCTCGATGATGTCTTCCAGCGTGACGAGCCCTTCCACCTCACCATATTCGTCGACGACGATGGCGATATGGGCCTTGCGGCGCAGGAAGGCGTTGAGCTGGTCCTGAAGCGTGGTGGTGTCGGGCACGAACCAGGGCTTCGACGCAACTTTCATGATGTCGATGCGGCTCGAGTCATTCTCGACATCGTTGAGCGCGCGCAGCAAGTCCTTGGCGTGAACGACGCCGACAATGTTCTCGGTGGAATTGCGCCAGACCGGTATGCGTGTATAGGGGCTGCTGAGGATCTCGCGGACCACGGTCTCGGAAGGATCATCGGCATTGACCGAGCGCATATTGGTGCGGTGGATCATGACGTCGGAGACTTCGAGTTCGTGAAGGTCGAGCAAGCCACCGAGGCGATCACGGTCCTGCTTGTAGACGCCGCCTTCGCGGTGCAGCACTTCCACGGTGCCACGAAGTTCTTCATGTGCGGAGAGCATGAATGTGTCGCGCGAGAGGCTTACGCCGAACAGGCCCAGCATGATGCGCACAAGCGCATTGGCAGCCGACGAGAGAGTGCCGAAAAGCAACACGACCAGTCGGGCAAAGGGAGCGACGAATAGCGAGAAGCGCTCCGGGTTCGACAGGGCCCACGACTTCGGCAGGATCTCCGCGAAGATCACCAGAAGGACGGTCATGATAATGGTGGCATATGCCACGCCCGCTTCTCCGAAGAGATTCAGGAAGAGGCTCGTCGTCAGCGCGGAAGCAAGAATGTTGACGAGATTGTTGCCAATGAGCAGCGCTCCCACCAGCCGGTCGCGTCGCGTGACCAGAGTGGCAACAATGCCAGCATGCTTGTCGCCTGCCTGCTCGAGCGTGTGCAATCGCGCACGCGAAACGGCTGTCATTCCCGTCTCTGTGCCGGAGAAGAAAAAGGAAAGGGCGATGAGCCCGATGATGATGCCGCCGGTGATCAGGATTTCGCCGGTCATTGCGGTCTGTTCTCCCTCAGGAAGGACAATACTTCAGAGGCCGGCACATCGCGTGCGATGAAGGACCGGCCGATGCCATTGGTCAGAATGAAGGTCAGCGCGCCGCGCGAAACCTTCTTGTCCTGCGCAATATAGGTAAGGAGCCTCTCTTCGTCAGGGAGATCGCCCTTGATGTCACTCATGCGCGTGGGAAGGCCCACTTCGCGAAGATGCGCCTCGACACGTTGTGCATCGTCAACGCTTGCCAGGTTCATGCGGGCGGAAAAACGATGCGCCATGACCATGCCGATGGAGACCGCTTCGCCGTGAACGAGCCGTGAGCTGTCATAGGCGGTGGCCGTCTCCAGCGCATGGCCGAAGGTGTGGCCGAGATTGAGCAGGGCGCGCTCGCCGGATTCGCGTTCATCGCGCGCAACGATGTCGGCCTTGGACTGGCAGGAGCGGGCAATCGCATCCACGCGGGCGGGGCCGCCTGCAAATATGTCTTCCCAGTTCTTCTCCAGCCATTCGAAGAAGTCGGGCTGGTTTATGAGACCGTATTTGGCGACTTCCGCATAGCCAGCGCGAAACTCCCGCGGTGTGAGTGTGTCGAGCAGAGCCGTATCCGCAATGACGAGTCTCGGCTGATGGAAGACGCCGATGAGGTTCTTGCCATGGGCGGAGTTTATGCCGGTCTTGCCGCCAACGGAGGAATCCACCTGCGCCAGTAGGGATGTCGGGATCTGGACGAAGTTCATGCCGCGACGCACGATGCCGGAGGCAAAGCCGGCCAGATCGCCGACCACGCCGCCGCCTAGTGCTATAACCGCGTCACCCCGTTCAAGACGTGCAGACAAGATGCCGTCCACGACCGCCTGCAGATGCTCGAAGCTTTTGCTCTTCTCGCCAGGCGATACGGTGATGACTTCATTTCCGATACCGGCATTTTCGAGGGCGGACTTCAGTGTATCCAGATGGAAGCCGGCGACGGTCTCGTCCGTGACGATGGCTGTGCGCGCGCCGGGCAGGGTGCGCGCCAGAAGATTGCCCGCTTCGCGCAGGATGCCGGGGCCAATGACGATCTCGTAGCTTCGCTCTCCAAGGCCCACCTTGACTGTGGTTTGGTGTCCCGCTGAAGCGTGATCGTTCATCATGTCCTCATTGATCCTTGAAGAGGTGCGCTGCAAGACCTTCCAGTACCTCGGCGGCGATCACGTCTTTCGATTCGTCGCGTGTGCGTACCACCACATTCGCCTCGCCATAGAGCGGGTAGCGGTCTGCCATCAGCTTCTCCATTACCGCACGCGGATTTTCCGTCTGAAGAAGCGGCCGGTTCTGGCGTTTGGCGACACGTTGCATAAGCGTGTCGAGGTCTGCCTTGAGCCATACGGAAACGCCGTTGCGCGCAACGGCCTTTCGGGTGCGCTCGCTCATGAAAGCGCCGCCGCCGGTGGAGAGGACCTGCGGGCCCTCACGCAGCAGGCGGGCCAGCACGCGGCGCTCCAGCGAACGAAATTCGGCTTCCCCGTAGTTTGCAAACAGGTCCGGGATGCTCATGCGCGAGACGGATTCGATCTCGTGGTCGCTGTCGATGAAGGGGAGGGAGAGTGCGGATGCCACCTTGCGGCCGATGACGGTCTTGCCGGCTCCCATAAGCCCGACGAAGACAATGCTGCGCCGCCCCAGCCGTTCAAGCAGGGTTCGTGTGTCTACGCTGTGCTTGATGGCTGTCTCTGTCATCCCCGCGCCAGCATTGTTGAACTCACGCCGGTTCGACATGAAAAGGCCTTCGTCGTCAAGCAATTGTCATGTGCAAACTTGCATTGACCCACCCAAGTGCTCATAAGATCGACATCCGCTTTGTTTTTAAATGCTCAGGGCTGATTGCTGATGCCGACCCTCTTCCGGCTTATTACCGTCATCGCCGTATTGGTGGGTCTGGTCTATGGGGCAATGTTCGCGCTCGCGACATTCGTGGAGCCGAAGAAAGGCGAGATGAAAGTGCGCATTCCCGCCGAACGGCTGACAGATCAGCGCTGACATGAGCGGCTTTCGGGTCGAAACATTCCTGGAAATGATGGCTGCCGAACGCGGTGCCAGCGACAATACGCTTGGCGCCTACAGGCGCGACCTCGAAGATGCCAGCGCCTTCATGGACGGGCCACTCGAGAAAGCCAGTGCAGATGACATCCGGGCGTTCCTGTCGGACATGGCGGGGCGCGGCTTCACGCCGGGCACGCAGGCGCGCAAGCTTTCGGCGCTGCGGCAGTTCTTCCGCTTTCTCTATACGGAAGGCATGCGCGGTGACGACCCTACCGGGGTACTGGACAGTCCAAAGAAGGAGCGGGCACTCCCGAAGGTTCTCGGTGAGGATGAGGTGAGTGCGCTTCTGGCGCGCGCCGAAGAGGAAGTGCATGCTGCAGCGCCGGGCAGTGAAGAACATCTTTCGGCGCTGCGTATGCAAGCGCTTCTGGAGGTGCTTTATGCCTCCGGCCTGCGCGTATCCGAACTGGTCAGTCTGCCCGTCACCGTGGCGCAGCGCGATGAGCGCTTTTTTGTCGTGCGCGGCAAGGGGGGTAAGGAACGGATCGTTCCCCTCTCACAGCGTGCGCGGGCGGTCATGAAGCAGTGGCTCAAATCTCGCGCAGGAATAACTCAGTTCAAGGATAGTCACTGGCTTTTCCCCGCGGCCTCGCAGAGCGGTTACCTGCCAAGGCAGGTTTTTGGTCGGGAGCTGAAGGCGCTTGGTGCGCGGGCCGGGATCGCGTCTGCCAAATTGTCACCGCATGTGTTGCGCCATGCATTTGCCAGTCACCTTCTGCAAAACGGTGCTGATCTGCGTGCAGTACAGCAACTTCTTGGCCACTCGGACATTTCAACAACACAAATCTATACACATGTGTTGGAAAAGCGGCTGGAAGAACTGGTGCAGAATCACCATCCGCTTGCCGATTAGGCAGATGACGGTTATGTGAGGCGCACATTCAGCGGTTGTTGCCGCATCGGCAACATGCAGCCGTATCGTAGATCCCGTGTCCGCAGGCGCTCATGTATAACTATCTGGATTTCGAAAAGCCCGTCGCAGATCTCGAAGGCAAGATCCTCGAGCTCAAGAAGCTAAGCGAAACCGGGGAGGCCGTCGATGTGGCCGATGAGATCGCCCGGCTTGAGAAGCGCTCACGGGATGCCCTTCGTGACATCTATCAATCTCTGACGCCCTGGCAGAAGGCACAGGTCGCGCGTCACGCGGATCGTCCGCATTGCATGGATTATGTCCGACAGCTCTTTACGGATTTTACGTCGCTTGCCGGTGACCGCAGTTTTGGCGATGACGAAGCGGTTGTTGCAGGCTTTGCCCGCTTCAAGGGCCAGTCTGTCGCCATCCTTGGGCAGGAAAAGGGCAGCGATATGCAGAGCCGCCTGCGGCATAATTTCGGCATGGCGCGCCCGGAAGGCTACCGCAAGGCGGTGCGTGTCATGGAGCTTGCCGAGCGTTACCAGATCCCGGTGGTAAGCCTGGTGGATACTGCCGGTGCCTATCCCGGCATTGGAGCGGAAGAACGTGGCCAGGCCGAAGCCATTGCGCGCTCAACCTCCAAATGCCTCAGCCTCACCGTCCCGAACATCTCCGTCATCATCGGTGAAGGCGGTTCCGGCGGCGCGATTGCAATTGCGACGGCCAATCTGGTCTACATGCTGGAGCACTCGATCTACTCGGTGATTTCGCCGGAAGGTGCGGCTTCCATTCTCTGGCACGATTCCACGCGGGCCAAGGATGCTGCAACGAATATGAAAATCACGGCCCAGGACCTGCTGGCACTCAAGGTGATCGACGGCATAATCGACGAGCCGATCGGCGGTGCCCATCGTGCTCGCGAGGCGGTGATCGAAGCCACGGGCGAAACGATCGAGAAGGGCTTCAACGATCTTCAGGCCGCCGGAACCGATTACCGCGAACATCGTCGCGAAAAGTTCCTGGCCATCGGACGCACGCTCTAGCTCTACTGCTATCACGGCTTGTTGAGACCCGACCGCGCGCAAGGCTGCTTGCGTGCGAATGCGACTGTTTGTATCAATTTGCCACAAAATCGCCGCTCAAATGCCCAATCTAGCCGGGGCCCAGCCGAGTGGGGTGATTGGCCGGTAATCATTTCTCAAGCTTAACGGGTGTTTACTGGACGCTGAAGTGGGACGCGCGGATTGTCTGCGCGGTGTGAAGTCTAAGAGATGTTCATGATACGTCGCCTTGCCAGAGCCGCTGTAATGGTCTCCGCAATCGTGCTCGCTGGCTGTAGCGGGTCCCTGGAGGATATCGCGCCCAAGGCAGAGCGAGAGCTCCCGCAGAAAATCCTTACGCAGATGAAGGCAAAGGGCATGCGCAAGGATGCCCCCATCATGATGCGCATCTTCAAGGAAGAAGGTGAGCTTGAGGTCTGGAAGCAGAAGACCAACGGCCGCTACGATCTGATCGCCAGCTACGATATCTGCAAATGGTCGGGCAAGCTTGGCCCGAAATATACCGAAGGCGATCGCCAGGCGCCGGAGGGTTTTTACACTATCGGCCCGGCCCAGATGAATCCGAGATCGCAATATCACCTTGCGTTCAATATTGGTTTTCCGAACGACTACGACCGCGCCAATGGCAGAAACGGCACGCATCTGATGGTGCATGGCGCTTGCTCGTCTGCGGGTTGCTATTCGATGACGGACGAGCAGGTCGAGCAGATCTACGCCTTCGCCCGTGATGCGTTCCGTGGCGGGCAGCAAGCTTTCCAGCTGCAGGCCTATCCATTCCGCATGAGCGCTGCCAACATGGCGCGCTACAAGGATGACCCGAACTATCCGTTCTGGACCATGCTGAAGGAAGGCTACGATTATTTTCAGGTGACCAAGCAGCCGCCCAAGGTGGATGTCTGTGAACGGCGCTATGTGTTCAACAAGGTTGCCGCGGATGGTGCGCGTTTTGATCCTGTTGCCGCCTGTCCGCCTGCAACGACGCCACAACCGCTGCTGACGGCCTATCAGAGCTATCAGAAGGCCTATCAGATGGACTTTGCCAAGGCGATGAAGTCCAAGCGCAGCCAGGAGACCAAGCCTTCCATCTATGGCGTTCAGGAAGCCGCTCTCGTTGCTGATTGGAGCCGCCGCCGTGCTCGTGGCGAGCGCGTATCGGCCGAGCCTCCGAGCCTTGCGCCCTCCAATGGCAATCTGGCGCCAGGAACCATGACCGCATATTCGTCTCCGACTTCGGCCGCTGCCGACGCAGAGCCGCAAGCGTCCGGCTCGACGGTTCCTGCGCCACAGGTGCCGGAGACGATTGCTGATGGTCAGGCTGCCGTAGAGACGCAGCAGACTGCAGCAGATCCTGCCGTCCTGCCTGCTCCCAATCCGCGGCGTTTCGGTGACGGGCAGGGTGGCGCAGAAGGGCCCGGCGCCGTTCAACGCGCGCGCGGTGCGATCACCAATCTGTTCGGCGGACAATGACCTCCAAAGTGGAGCACTACGATCTGCGTGGGCTGAACTGTCCGCTGCCGGTTTTGAAAGCGCGCAAACGTTTGGCAGCAATGCCACAGGGCGCGCAGCTATGGGTCGAAACAACCGACCCGTTGGCGGTCATCGATATTCCTGCCTTCTGTCAGCAGGAAGGTCACAGGCTGGTGGAAACTGCCCCTTGCGAGGGTGGACATCGCTTTTTGCTCGAGCGTGGCTAGAGCGCTTGCTTCTCATCCGTCGAAACTGAAGCCTGATATGGACAGCGGGTTGTCTTCCAGTGCGGCCCGGTCGGGTCGATCAAGCACGGGCTGACCGGTAAAACTGGCGAAAGTGTCTTTGATCAGGCCGATATCCAATCCCTCGCCAATCAGCACCAGCATTGTACCATTCGGAACCGCGTGCTTCTGCGAGGGAAGGCGTGCCGGTTCTTCAAGCGTGCGGCCGACCGCCTGCAGCAGATAATGGCCTTCTGGCGTCTCGACGGTGCCCTTCAGGCGCAGAAGCCGCATGCCGGAACGGGCGAGCACCCAGTCGCAAAAACCTGTGACGACGTTCAGGGGGAGAGTGCTGTCGTGGCTCAGCACAAGTGATTTGGCAGTGCCATGGCCATGATCATGGGTGGGCTTCTGGCGGGTGCCCGAAAGGCCCAGTGTGGCCACATCGCGCGTGAGCAAGGCAGCGAGTTCATCCGGTGCGATCGCGGAAAAAAGCTCCGCTGTCGGATTGACGGAGGAGATGCGCGCCGCAGCGCCGTGGCGGTCCGTTTCGCCCAACCGCTCCGCGCGCGTGAGAATTATCGCATGGGCGAAGGCGATCTGTCGCGTGGCTTCTTGATGGCCAAGGAGCGTTTCGGCTTCGGCGAGATTTACGACAGTAACAACCATTGCCGGCTGAAAAGCGTGCGCCAATACCTCATCGCGCAAAAGCGCTTCGGCTACAGGGGCTGGATCGGCGAGGCCGCTCGTTTCGATTATGACCCGGCTGGGTTCGTATTCACGTTCGGCCAAGGCGCGCAGGGCATCGACCATCTTTCCGCGCACCGCACAGCACATGCATCCATCGGCGAGTTCGGTCACGTCATCTGAGACCGAGGAGACGATCAGATGGTCAACCGACACCTCCCCGAACTCGTTGATGAGAACGGCCGCATTCGAGAAGGCCTCGTGAGACAGAACGCGGTTCAACAGCGTCGTTTTGCCCGCACCGAGAAAGCCGGTCACGATTGTTACCGGAATACGCTTATCAGCCACCCTGCGCCGCCTCCGCTGCGACCGGTTGCGGTTCCGGCCGGTAGTCTGGACGCGGAGTGGGGATCGGCACATCGGCATATTTCGGCGCCGTGGAAGCCGGACCGTCGGCACCAAAGCGGACGACCTGAAACTGGGGCTCGGTGGCGCGTGCCGTGACGAATTGCGAAGCTTCGATCAGTACGTTCTCGTCATCGCCCCGGTCGATGCGCGCCTTCACAACCTCGGGCGAACACACGGTCGACCGCAGATTGGCGGGCTCCATGTCTTCCGGGCGCTGGGCGTACATCGCAACGGGCGTCGGGGTTCCATCTGTTTCATTGGCAAAACCCTTTTCCAGAAGCGTTGCCGCAAGGGCAGCGCGCTCCACCTGACCGGGTGCGCCAAGCACGACGGCTGCCAGGGTCCGGCCGTTGCGTGTTGCCGTCGCCACCAGATTGAAGCCGGACTCGCAGACATAGCCCGTCTTCATCCCGTCCGCGCCGCGAAAGCGACCAAGAAGATAGTTGTAGTTCGGGTAGCGCTTTTCCCCGACGGTGAGGCCCTCGATCCTGTAGAGCCAGTCATACTGAGCAAACTCGGTGCGCAGCGCACGCGTGAGGATGGCCATGTCGCGGGCAGTTGTATATTGCCGCGCGGCGAACAGACCGTGGGCGTTGACAAAGTTGGAGCCGGTCATGCCGAGGCGCTTGGCCTCTTCGTTCATCAGGGTCGCAAAGCCATAGGTCGAACCCGCCAGGCTCTCCGCAATCGAGGTGGAGATATCATTGGCAGATTTCACCATGATGATCTTTAGCGCTTCCTCGAATGTAAGCACGGTACCAGCCGGCAGGCCGATCTTGCTCGGCGGCTCGCGCGTCGCCTTCGCGGAGATGGTGACGGGCGAATTCATCTGGATTTGCCCCTTCTCGACCGCGCGCAGCACCGTATAGGCTGTCATCAACTTGGTGAGGGAGGCGGGGTACCAGCGCTTGGTCGCATCTTCCTCGGCCAGAATCTTGCCGCTGTCGATTTCCATCAAAACGTATGGCTCTGCCTTGGCTGCTGTGCCTGCCAGCGAAGCCATAACGAGCAGCGTGGCAGCAAATGCTGCCGATATATGTCGTTTGAACCGCATGAGCGCCCCTAAACCTGCATGAATCAGTGCATGCTGCTGCGTATGCCCGAGAGCAACATGGCTGCCGTCACCGGTGGAACTGCCGCATCTCGGCTCGCCACCCACCAGCATATCGGCATTGTAACGCCGTTATCTAGAGCATATGACCTGATGATGGCAAAACGAACTCCGCGACGATTTGCTCCTTATTTGCGCCTCGGAAAATTGCAGGACCCTCCATGCCCATTCTCAACCGTGCAGCAGAACTCCATGGCGAGGTGACCCGGTGGCGGCATCACCTGCATCAGAGGCCGGAGATCCTCTACGAGGTGCATGAAACTGCGGCCTTTGTTGCGGAAAAGCTGCGCCAGTTCGGTTGCGACGAAGTGGTGTCTGGCATCGGCCGCACCGGAGTGGTGGGTGTCATCAACGGATCGAAGGGGGCAGGGCGTGTGATAGGCCTGCGGGCCGATATGGATGCGCTACCCATGCGCGAGGAAAGCGGCAAGCCTTATGCCTCGCAGACCGATGGGCGCATGCATGCCTGCGGGCATGACGGCCATATGGCAATGCTTCTGGGCGCGGCGCGCTATCTCAGCGAGACGCGCAATTTCGCGGGCAGGGTAGCGGTGATCTTCCAGCCTGCGGAAGAAGGTGGTGCAGGAGGCGCGGCCATGGTTCGCGATGGCCTCATGGAGCGCTTTGGCATCGAGAAGGTCTACGGCATGCATAATCTGCCGGGACTCCCTGTCGGTCAGTTCGCCATTCGCCCCGGGCCGATCATGGCGGCCACGGCAGAATTCGAGATCGCGGTTCGCGGACGCGGCGGACATGCGGCCATGCCGCACAAGAGTGTGGATCCCGTGGTGGCTGCTGGGCACCTTGTCGTAGCCCTTCAGGGCATTGCCTCGCGTTCGGCCGATCCGCTGGAATCGCTGGTCGTCTCGGTGACGCAAATTCACGGCGGTGATGCCCACAACATCATCCCCGATGAGGTCGTGTTGCGCGGAACGGTGCGCACCTTGCGCAAGGAGATGGCGGAACTGGCGGAGAGACGCATGCGCGAGATATCCGCGGGCATTGCTGCGGCTCACGGCGCGCAGATCACCGTCGATTACGACAACAACTATCCGGTCACCTTCAATGATCCGGCAGAAGCTGCCTTTGCCGAGCAGGTTGCCATCGAAGTAGCGGGGGAAGGCCGAGTGGATGCAAATGTGGCGCCGCTTATGGGTGGCGAGGATTTCTCCTACATGCTGGAAGCCCGGCCCGGCGCATTCATCTTCATCGGCAATGGAGACAGCGCCTATTTGCACAATTCGAGCTACGATTTTGCGGATGACGCCATCCCGCACGGCATCAGCTACTGGGTTCGTCTGGCCGAAACCGCACTCGCTCCGTCCTGACCCGCCAAGTCTTGGCGAAGCGCTCAAGACGCGTTATGACGAGCCCATGCGGTCCCGTAGCTCAGCAGGATAGAGCATCAGATTCCTAATCTGAGGGTCACAGGTTCGAATCCTGTCGGGATCGCCATTTTTCCTTGGTTCAGTCGCTCGAATCCGCGTGCATTTGTCTGGCGAATATTATATTCGAGCGCACCCTTTGTTGTTGGCGTAACGACCATGCTTCGGCTTCGCGCTGCTTGTGGCTTTTTGGCTGCTGATCCCTCTCTGAAATTTGCTGGCTTCCGGAACCGGGATTCATCTTCCGCGTTCAAAGTTTCAGCTGCGGAAGAAATTTTGCCGGCGCCTTATCGCGCGGCAGTCTCCATCATTTTCTATAACAACCTGTCGCTTTATTTGAGGCCTTCCGCCTCAACCTGATCACGTTTAGTGCGTTGAACCGGCTCGACATTCCGATCGGGATGACAGAGGGGCAAAAAGCGCGTTCCGCGCGATACTCATGAGTACATATCCGGATATGAATCGACGTTCCCTGCTTTTGAACGGCTGTGCGGCAGTGCTGGCCAGCCATCCAGTTTTTGCGGCATCACAAGCCTTTGCGCAGGCGGCGCAGGAGGAGGCCGACAAACCGGCTGAGCCAGCGGGCAATCCGTTCTCCTTCGACCGGCTGACGGCGATGATGAAGGCGCGTGCGGGAAAGGCCTATGAGGCGCCGGCGGCCGATTTGCCGGACCAGATTGCCAACCTGAATTATGACAAGCACCGTGCCATCCGTTTCCGCCCCGACGAAGCCGTGTGGGCGGGTGAGGCACCATTCGAGCTTCAGGCCTTTCATCCCGGCTGGCTCTTCAAGGAACCGGTGAAAATTCATGTCGTCGAGGATGGGCGCGAAGAGGTGCTCAGCTTCGACAGCCACCATTTCGAATACAATCAGCCACTTGATGCGAGCGCTTTCGAGGGACTGAAGCTGCCTGGCGTGGCAGGCTTCCGCCTGCATTATCCCCTCAATTCTCCCGATGTCATGGACGAGCTGGTCGCCTTTCTGGGGGCGAGCTATTTCCGGGCGCTTGGCAGGGGAAACTTCTACGGTCTTTCCGCGCGCGGACTTGCGGTGAATACCGCCACTTCGGAAGGTGAAGAGTTCCCGCGGTTCAGTGAATTCTGGATCGAGAAGCCGAAGCGGCAGAGCAAATCCGTCACGGTCCATGCTGCGCTGGACAGCCAAAGCGTCACGGGTGCCTATCGCTTCGTCATCACTCCTGGTGCGCGTACGGTAATGGAAGTCACGGCGCGCCTGTTCATCCGCGAAGACATCAAGCGCCTGGGCATTGCACCCATGACCTCCATGTTCCTGTTTGCGGAGAACAATGACAGTTCCTTCGACGACTTCCGTCCGCAGGTCCATGACAGCGATGGGCTGAAGATCGTGCGCGCCAGCGGTGAGGAACTTTGGCGTAATCTGAACAATCCGCGCAAGCTTGCGACCTCCTTCTTCGGAGAGACCAGCCCGAAAGCGTTTGGCCTTTACCAGCGCGACCGCAGCTTCGAGAACTATCAGGATGCGGGCGCGGGCTATGAGCGTCGGCCTTCACTCCTGGTCGAACCTCTCGGTGATTGGGGCAAGGGCTGGATCAATCTGGTGGAAATTCCCACGGACCTGGAGGTCAATGACAATATCGTCGCCTTCTGGGTGCCTGAAGGGGAGGTGAAGGCCGGGCAGGAGATGGAATTCTCCTACAGGCTCTCCTGGGGCGATCTGCCGGAACCAGGCAAAACGCTTGGTCGCGTTGTCGCTCTGCGCACCGGGGAGGGTGGCGTCTCCGGCGTGAAAAACGAAAAGGGACTGCGGAAATTCGTAGTCGATTTCGACGGCGAGGTTCTGCGGAACCTTTCTTCCGAGGATGAAGTTCTGGCGCAGATATCGGTCAGCAATGCGGAGATCTCGCATAGCGGCGTCTCGCGCGTGGAAGCCAATGGTGTATGGCGCCTCGTGATCGACCTCCTGCCTGAAGGTGACAAGCCCGTCGAAATGAAAGCGCATTTGACCCGTGGGAACGAGGTCCTTTCCGAAACCTGGCTCTATCAGTGGAGAAATGGCGATGACCGCAGATCGTAAGAACAATGCGGAAGACGCAACGGGTTTGCCCCTTGCGCCCCTGGCCATGCCGCAGCAGGTGCTGGTGCGTCAGCGCCGGCGTGGTCTGTTCTCTCATCCGCGCCTGGCTTGGCTTTCCTGGCGCTGAGGCTGATGCAGTCCGGCACGGGCTGCACGGGATGACACCATGACTTCAGTCCGTCGCTCCATCTCGCTCGTATTTGCGCTGGTCACGTCGATCGCGGCCAGCCTGCTTGCGGGCGACTACTATTTTGCTGATGGCGTGCAGTGGATCGATCTCGTGCGGATCGGCCTTCTGGCCTTGAGCACGGCATGGTTGGCATGGGGTGCCTCCATCGCCTTCAACGGGCTGGCCGCCAATCCACAGACGGATGTGCCTTCCATACCAGTCCGCGACTTCGTACGTACGGCCATCCTCGTTCCCGTTTACAACGAGGACCCGGTCAAGACGTTCAGTCACGTAGCAGCAATGGCAAAAAGCCTGGCCGCGCTTGATGCGCTTGGCCAGTTCGAGTTCGCAATCCTTTCGGATACACGTGACGAGAGGATCGCTGGCCGCGAACGCTTCTGGGTAGAGCGGCTTCGGGCTGAAGTGCCGGACGCGAAGATCTACTACCGCCGCCGGGAGAGCAATCCGGGCAAGAAGGCCGGCAACATTGCCGATTTCATCACGCATTCGGGTGCACTTTACGAGTATCTCGTCATTCTCGACGCCGACAGCCTCATGGAAGGCGCAACGCTCGTCGAGATGGTTCGGCGCATGGAGGCGGAGCCGGAGCTTGGCCTGCTCCAGACGTTGCCCAAGATCATGCATTCGCGCTCCTTTTTCGGTCGTGCGATCGAGTTCTCTGCTTCCTATTATTCACCCATCTATGCGCGCGGCCTTTCCGTGCTGCAGGGGGATGAAGGACCGTTCTGGGGGCACAATGCGATCACCCGTACACGCGCCTTTGCACAGAGCTGCGGTCTGCCGGAACTGCCCGGCAAGCCACCCTTTGGCGGCCATATTCTCAGCCATGACTATGTCGAGGCAGCCCTTCTTGCGCGCAACGGCTGGAAGGTGCGGGTGGACCCGGATCTGGTCGGCTCCTTTGAAGAAGGGCCGGACAATGTCATGGATTTTGCCAAGCGTGACCGCAGATGGTGCCAAGGCAATCTTCAGCACGGCCGCCTTGTCGCCGCGCCCGGCCTGAAATGGTGGAGCCGCTTCGTCTTCCTACAGGGCATCATGGCCTATGTTGCAGCCCCGCTATGGGCGCTGTTTCTTGCGGCAAGCATAGTGGCGCCGGCATTGTCAGTGGTGCCCGATTACTTCCCGGAACCCGGTCATCTGCCGGTCTTCCCCCATGTCGAACAGGCGGTTGCGATCGCACTTCTGACAGGTGTGTTCGGGCTGCTCATAGGGCCCAAGCTTCTGGTGGTGCTCGACGGTGTTGCCACGCGCAGGAACCACGAATTTGGTGGCAGCTTGCGCACGAGCCTGAGTGTTGTGGTTGAAGTTATCTGTACGAGCCTGCTTGCGCCGATCATGATGCTCTTCCAAACCCGCTCGGTACTGCAGGTACTGGCAGGTGCTGATGGTGGTTGGCCGTCGGCTGACCGTGAGGCCGGGCGCGTCAGCCTTCAGGAAGCCTGGACGGGAAGCTGGTGGATCGTGGTCATAGGCCTGACGACCATTGGCGCCACCTATCGGCTCGCGCCGGATTATCTCGTTTGGGTTCTGTTGGTTGCAGGCCCGCAGGTCTTTGCTCCAATGCTGATCGCGGCCACTTCTCATGCCCCGGCCCGATGGATGAACAGATTGGGCCTGTTCCTGCCATCGCTGGAGCGCAGGCAGGCAGCCGTGATCGCGATGCAGGAACAGCTTCTGGCGCGCTGGCGCAGCCTGGACGAAGCCAACAAACCTGAAGATGGAGTGCCTCAGCGGCCCGTAACCATTTCCGCCGATGAGGCATTGCACGAAAGGAGCGGAGCATGAATGCTCCCATAATTCCGGGCAGCGGTGGCCGTGATGTGCGGCTTGATGTCTTCCGTGGTCTCGCTCTGATCACGATCTTCATCAACCATGTGCCGGGCAATTTTTACGAACATTTCACCTCCCGCAATTTCGGTTTCTCCGACGCGGCGGAAGGTTTCGTGCTGATGTCCGGCATTGCCGTGGGACTGGCCTATTCGCGCGGCTTCATGCGCGGCGCAATCGGCGACGGCGTGCTGCGCGTCTGGCGCAGGGCTGGGACGCTGTACGTCACCCATATCGTGACTTCGGTCATCGCCATAGCAATCATTGCAGCCGGCTTCCTCTATCTTGATGCACATGAGATGGTGAAGCGCGTGAATTTCACGCGCCTTCTGGATCAACCGCTTGAGGCGATGGTCGGCCTGCCGACGCTCGGGCATCAGATCGGCTATTTCAACATATTACCGCTTTATTTCGTGCTCTTGCTCCTGTCGCCGATCTACCTGCTGATCGGGCTGAGAAGCCGCGTTGCGATGATTCTCGTGGCGGTGGTGATTTGGGTGGTTGCCGGTCAGTTTCGCTTGAATTTGCCTAATTACCCCAATCCCGGCGGCTGGTTCTTCAACCCGTTCTCCTGGCAGCTTGTCTATGCTTTCGGCATTGCGGGAGGACTGGGGATGATCAAGGGCGAGGCGTTCGTTCCCTACAGGCGCTGGCTATTCTGGCTGGCAGCGGGCTTTCTGGTGTTTTCGCTTGTCTGGATGAAGCTGCGCATGGGTGGGCTGCCCGGTCGCTCTTTCCTGCCCTATTACATCGCAGGTTTCGACAAGACCTATGAGTCACTGCCTCGTCTGCTGCACGTGCTGGCACTGGCCTATGTGGTGGTCAATCTGCCATTCCTGACGCGTGCGTTTTCCTCTCCAGTCTTTCAGCCTATTGCGCTGATGGGCCAGAACGGTTTGGCCGTATTCGCAACCGGGTCGGTGCTGGCCATGGGGCTGCAGGTCATTCGGGTCGGGATGGACACCACCGTCGCGCAGGATGGGGCGCTGCTCCTGGCCGGTCTGCTTGTGCAATATCTGGTCGCAGTAGGTCTGTCGGCGATTTCCGACAAGGGCAAGAAGCGGCGCGATGCTGTGTTGAAATCCGCGCCGCGTGACGCGCAGGAGCCGGGCAAGCAGCCGCTTGCGCCGGCGTAATCGTTCAAAGCCAGTCCGGCACCGAATCGAGCGCGATCAGGTCGTCATAGGTGAGGCGCGGGCGGATCACGTGGAAACGATCGCCCTTCACCAGCACTTCGGGCACGAGCAGGCGCGAATTGTAGGTGCCGGACTGCACTGCACCATAGGCACCGGCCGAGCCGACGGCCACGAGATCACCCGCTTTCAGTGAGGGCAGATCGCGATCCTGAGCGAGGAAGTCGCCGGTTTCGCAGACGGGCCCGACGATGTCGGCCTTCAGCCGCGCGCCATCAAGTTTCGGCTCGGTGACCGGGCGAACGCCGTGATACGCTTCATAAAGCGTAGGACGGATCAGGTCGTTCATCGCCGCATCCACGATGACGAAGTTCTTCCCGTCGCCATGCTTCACATAGATGACTTCGCTGACCAGAATGCCCGCATTGGCCGCAATCAGGCGGCCTGGCTCGAAGATGACCTTCAGTCCGAGACGTCGCATGTGGCGATGCACCACTTCCGCATAGGCTGCGGGCAGGGGCGGAGGCTGATTGTCCTCGTGGTAGGGGACGCCCAGACCGCCACCCAAATCGACATGCTCGATCTCGTGGCCGTCCTGACGCAAGGTTTCGGTGAGTTCGGTCAGAAGGGCGAAAGCATCGTCAAAGGGCTGCAACTCGGTGATTTGGCTGCCGATATGCATGTCGATACCCGTCACCTTCAGGCCGGGAAGTTCGGCAGCACGCGCATAGGCCGCACGGGCATCCTTCCATGGGATGCCGAATTTGTTCTCCGATTTGCCGGTAGAAATCTTCTTGTGGGTCTTGGCGTCCACATCGGGGTTGATGCGCAGCGACACCGGCGCCTCTTTGCCTAGCGCAACCGCGCGAGCCGAGAGCACCTCGAGTTCAGGCAGCGATTCGACGTTGAAACACAGAATGCCGGCTTCCAATGCGAAATCGATCTCTCGAACGGTTTTGCCGACGCCTGAGAACAGGATTTTCTCGGCCGGAATGCCCGCCTTCAACGCACGGCGCAATTCGCCCTCGGAGACCACATCGGCACCGGAGCCCAGGGCGGCCAGCGTCTTGAGAACGGCCTGGTTGGAGTTCGCCTTCATCGCGTAACAGACGAGCGAATCCAGTCCGGCAAGCGCGTCCTTGAAGACTGTATAATGGCGCGTGAGCGTTGCCGTGGAATAGCAGTAGAAGGGCGTGCCGACAGCCTCAGCGATCTGCGGAACAGGAACGTCTTCGGCATGAAGGATGCCGTCACGGTACTCGAAATGGTTCACTGGACTTAGGCTTTCAGATCAGGCTGTCGAGTATGAAGGGGCGGTCTTCGACCGGCTTGACCGGTTCTGCTGGCACCGGCTCGTCATTTCGCTCTGCTTCCTTGCGCGCTTCCACAGCGGCTTCATAGGGCGTGTCAAGCGGTGCCTTGCGACCACAAGCGCTGAAGGCCGAAGCCACGAAGAAAGCAAGAAGCAGGGCGGAGGCGCGAGCCAGCATGGATCATTATCCCTTCAGATGCGTGGGGTGTTCTTAGCACCAGTATTAGCGGGCGCAAAGATGCGCCCGCTGCTCATCATGCGTCCTGAGAAAGGCGATCCTTCCAGTAAGCGATCTGCTCGCGCACGCGTTCGGGGGCGGTGCCACCAAAGGAGGTGCGGCTTGCGACCGATTTCTCCACCGTCAGCACCGAATAGACATCGTCGGTGATGGCGGGGTGAATTTCCTTCAGGTCATCAAGCGGAAGGTCGCCAAGCTGCGCCTTGCGCTCCTCAGCCAGGGCGACGGCACGTCCGGTGACGTGGTGGGCTTCACGGAAGGGCAGCCCCGCTTCACGGACCAACCAGTCGGCCAGGTCCGTCGCGGTGGAGTAGCCACTGCCTGCCGCTGCAGCCATCGCGTCGGCATTCACCTGCAGATCGCCGATCATGCCGGTCATGGCCGCGAGCATCAGGTCCAGCGTCTCGGCAGCATCGAAGACGCTTTCCTTGTCTTCCTGCATGTCCTTGGAATAGGCGAGCGGCAGGCCTTTCATGACCGTCAACAGCCCGATCAGATTGCCGTTGATGCGGCCGGTCTTCGCGCGGATCAGTTCGGCAGCGTCCGGGTTCTTCTTTTGCGGCATGATGGAAGAGCCGGTAGAGAAGGAATCCGATAGGCGGATGAAGCCGAATTGCGGCGTGGACCAGATGACGATTTCTTCTGCCAGACGCGACAAATGCATGCCGCAAATGGAGGCCACCGACATGAATTCCAGCGCGAAATCGCGGTCGGAGACAGTGTCGATCGAGTTGCGGGTTGGCTCGCGGAAACCGAGCGCTTCTGCCGTCATGTGGCGGTCGATGGGGAAACCCGTGCCTGCGAGGGCGGCGGTGCCAAGCGGGCATTCGTCAATACGCTCAAGCGCATCGCGCACGCGGCTGCGGTCGCGGCCGAACATCTCGACATATGCCATCAGATGATGGCCGAAGGTGACGGGCTGGGCGGTCTGAAGATGCGTGAAGCCGGGCATGACGGTGTCGGCGTGTTCTTCCGCACGCTTCAGGAACGCGCTCAACAGGCCGGTGAGAGCCTCTTCCACGCGCTGCAGCTCTTCCTTCACCCACAGACGGAAATCGGTTGCCACCTGGTCGTTGCGTGACCGTGCAGTGTGCAGGCGACCTGCTGCCGGGCCGATCAGTTCGGCAAGGCGAGCTTCCACATTCATGTGGATGTCTTCCAGGCGCGTCGAGAACTCGAACGTGCCGTCCTCGATCTCGGCGAGTATCGTGTTCAAGCCATCGTGAATTTGTTTGACGTCTTCAGCCGAAATGATGCCCTTTTCGGCAAGCATCGCTGAATGAGCGATGCTGCCCCGGATATCCTGTGCGTAGAGCTTCTTGTCGAATGAGATGGACGCGTTGATCGCTTCCATGACCGCATCCGGCCCTGAGGCAAAACGCCCTCCCCACATGCGGTTGCTGCTTTTGTCTTGCGTCATCATGATAGCCGGATGTTTGGAGTTGAATGAATATGTCGAACACGAAACTGAACTTGCCGGCCATTCGCCTGGTCGTACTGGCTGCACTCGCAGGCGTCGTGGCCGGGATCATCGCCGTATACGTGATGGGTGAGGCCAATGGCAACCAGTCAGCAGCCAATGGTACTGGACCAGTTTGCGCCGCCAAGGCTCCCCGGGCAGCCGGGCTGAAGGATTTTGCGGTTGGTGATGTGGCGGCCATGCTGCCCGCGGATACGCCCCAATCGGTTCGCGATCTGACATTTGAAGGTCCGGATGGAAAGCCGACTTCCATTGCCGACATGTCCGGCAAGGTTCTGCTGGTCAATCTCTGGGCGACCTGGTGCGCGCCGTGCCGCGAAGAAATGCCCGCGCTGGACGAGTTGCAGAAGGACATGGGGTCGGAACGCTTCGAGGTCGTCGCCATCAGTGTTGATCGCGGCGATATCGAGAAACCGAAGGGCTTTCTGGACGAGATCGGAATCGAAGCGCTGAATTTCTATCGCGACAACTCGATGGGTGTCTTCAACGATCTCAAGCGCAAGGGCATCGGATTGGGGCTGCCGGTCACCGTGCTTGTCGACGAAGACGGATGCGCGATAGCCCAGATGAACGGCCCGGCGGAGTGGGCAAGTGACGATGCAAAGGCGCTGATTGGCCAGGCACTCATGCCCCCGGAATAAACAGGTCTGGCCCCGAAAACTTCAGGGAGAAGACGCGGAACCCGTCGCAACCGGTCTCATTGTGTAATAGGCTACCATCGGGGTAGACGCAGAAAGGCAGTCTTCAATGGGATTCCATAACTTCCGACGCGACAGGCTCTCCAAGGCGATTTATGGCTGGGCCTCCTCCATCATGCCGCCAATCTCGCAAACCGAGCGCGAGGCAATTGATGCAGGAACCGTCTGGTGGGATGGCGAGCTTTTCACCGGCAACCCCGACTGGGACGAATTTCTGTCCATGCCACCGGCCAGGCTGTCGCCGGAAGAGCAGGCTTTCATGGATGGGCCCGTACGCGAATTGTGCGGGATGGTCGATGACTGGAAGCTGAACTGGCATGATCGGGATCTGCCGTCTGAAGTGTGGGATTACATGCGCAAGAACAAGTTCTTTGGCATGATCATCCCAAAGGAGTTCGGTGGTCTCGGTTTCTCGAACACAGCCCATTCCGAAGTGGTTCGGACACTTTCTTCGGCCAGCGTGGTGGCGGGCGTGACCGTGATGGTCCCCAACTCGCTTGGCCCGGGCGAACTCCTGATGCATTTCGGCACCGACGAGCAGCGTCAGTACTGGCTGCCGCGCCTTGCCGATGGCCGCGAGATCCCCTGTTTCGGTCTGACTTCGCCTGCGGCCGGCTCCGATGCGGCTGCCATGACCGACACCGGCATTGTCGAATATGGCACCTTCGAAGGTAAAAAGGTGCTGGGCATCCGGCTCAACTTCCACAAGCGTTACATCACGCTTGGTCCCGTCGCGACGGTGATGGGGCTGGCGTTTCAGATGCGCGATCCGGACAATCATCTGGGATGCGGCGAGGATCTTGGTATCACGGTGGCGCTGCTGCCCACGGACACGCCCGGCGTCAGCCACGGCGAGCGGCATATCCCGCAATTCACCTTCTTCCAGAATGGCCCGCTCTACGGCAAGGACGTCTTTGTTCCGCTTGACCGAATCCTGGGCGGCGAAAAACAGATCGGCCAGGGCTGGACCATGCTGATGACGGCTTTGGCAGCAGGGCGCAGTATTTCGCTGCCCTCGCAATCTGCCGCATCGGCTGCGGTCTGCGCCCGCGCAACCGGCGCCTATGCGCGTGTGCGTACCCAGTTCAACATGCCAATCGGGATGTTTGAGGGCATTCAGGGGCCGCTCGCCGACATTGCGGCCAATGCCTATCTCATCGACGCTGCACGACGCGCCACATTGGCCGCTCTGGACAATGGCCACAAGCCGTCAGTCATCTCGGCGATCATGAAATATCATGCCACCGAACGCATGCGCCGCTCGATCGAGCACGCCATGGATATTCATGGCGGCAAGGCCATTATTGATGGTCCGCGAAATTATCTAGGGTCAGCCTACCGCTCGGTGCCGATCGGCATCACGGTGGAGGGCGCAAACATACTGACGCGCAATCTGATGATCTTCGGTCAGGGCGCCATCCGCTCGCACCCTTACATGCTGGACGAATTGCTGGCATTGTCGGACGAGGACAAGAAAACCGGCCTCGACAAGTTCGACAAGGCTTTCTGGAAACATGTCGGACACGCTCTCAAGACGGCCGGTCGTGCCTTTGTCCGCGGCTGGAGCGGCGGGCATATCGGCCCGGCGCCGTCTAGAGGCGCGCTTGGGCGACATTGGAAGCGGCTGTCGCGCTATTCGGCAGCTTTTGCGCTTCTTTCTGATCTGTCGCTACTCACCCTTGGTGGGTCGCTGAAGCGCAGGGAGCTTCTTTCGGCACGATTGGGCGATATTCTGGCCGAACTTTATCTGCTTGCCTGTGTGCTCAAGCGCTTCGAAGATGATGGGCGTCCGCAAGAAGATCGTCCGCTGGTCGATTTCATCATGGAGCAGGGCGAGGGCCGGATTGGCAAAGCCTTCCGTGGGGTGCTCGACAATCTTCCCGCCCGCTGGGCTGCCGTTCTTGTGAGGCTCGTCGCCTTTCCGGGGGGCGTGCCTGATCCCGTTGCTTCGGACCGACTGACCATTGAAGTCGCGAACATGTTGATGAAGCCGGGTGCGCAGCGGGAGAGACTCACGCCCGACCTTTACCTGGGTGAGGGACACGCAGAGCATCCGCTGAAAGACCTGGAAGAAGCGTTCCGACTCGTCAATGAAGTCGCTCCGCTGGAGAAGAAGATGCGCGAGGCGAAGATAAGCGATGTTGCACAAGCGCGTGAGGTCGGCATTCTTTCCGCTGGTGAGGCCGACCGGGTCCTGACTGCGCGCCAGACCATAGATCGTGTCGTGGCGGTCGATTCCTTCCCGATGGATGAAGTTTCGCCACTGGCTTCGCAACACCAGAGAAAGAAGCCGGAGAAGAAGACTGCGCGCCGTGCTTCACCAAGGAAGAAATCTGTTTCGGAAGCTGCCGAATAGCGCGTTTTCCCACATAAACCGATTGTTCAGACTCATAACCTAGTCTGGAGGATCATGTGGGGGAGTTCCGATGAGGTTGATTGCAACGCTGCGCAACATGACGCCGCGAGGGCGCAAGAAGCTGTTCCTCTGGTCCACACTTGGACCACTCGGTTGTATCATTCCGGCGACGGCGGTCAATCTCGGTCTTTTCGCCAGCCTCGGCGATGAGGCGCTGCGCCGCGCGGTCATCTCCGCAGTCGTCAACCCCATAATACTTGCAGGCCCACTTTTCTTCTATCTAAGCCTGAAGCTTCGCGAACTTGCGGTTGTTAATTACAAGCTCGCTGAAGCAGCTGCCACGGATTTTCTGACGGGTTGCCTCAATCGTGGTTCCTTTTCTACCCAGGTTGAACAGTGCCTGAGTGAGACGGCCGAAGGTTCGGAACCGCGTGGGGCACTACTCGTCATCGATGCGGATCATTTCAAGAAGATTAACGACACCTATGGTCATCACGAGGGCGACGTAGCGCTTAAAACCATAGCGAATGCCATTCGCTCGACCGTGCGCAGGGACGACCTTGTCGGGCGCCTGGGTGGCGAGGAATTCGGCGTATTTCTTCCCAATGCGAATGAGGAAGTTGCCAAGATCGTGGCCGAGCGCATACGCTCCTCGGTCTGCGGCCTGAGCTTCATGCCTCAAGGGAAACCATGCCCCCTGACGGTTAGCGTGGGCTGTGCCACATTCGCCAGACGCACCGATTTTTCGGAACTGTTCCGACTGGCCGATGAACGGCTTTACCAGGCGAAGGAAGCAGGGCGTAACCGCGTGCAATACGCCTTCATCAATCAGATGGCGCCCGCAGGCGTGGTGGCGCTGCATTAGTCAAGCAGCGCCGGATCGCAAGCTTACCGCGTTGGGACCGGATGCTCTCCCCGGTAGTCGTAGAAGCCGCGACCGGCCTTGCGGCCAAGCCACCCGGCCTCGACATATTTCACCAGAAGCGGGCAGGGGCGATATTTCGAGTCCGCCAATCCCTCATACAGCACCTGCATGATGGACAGGCAGGTATCCAAACCGATGAAGTCCGCTAGCTGCAACGGGCCCATCGGGTGGTTTGCACCGAGCTTCATGGCCGTATCGATCGCCTCGACCGTGCCTACACCTTCGTAAAGCGTGTAGATCGCTTCATTGATCATCGGCAGAAGGATGCGATTGACGATGAAGGCGGGGAAGTCCTCGGCAACCGTGATGGTCTTGTCCAGACGTTCCACGAAATCGCGGGCAGTCTCGAAAGTCGTGTCCTCGGTGGCAATGCCGCGCACCAACTCCACCAGCTTCATCACCGGAACCGGGTTCATGAAATGAATGCCAATGAATCGTTCCGGTCGGTCTGTCTGCGCAGCAAGGCGCGTGATGGAGATGGATGAGGTATTGGAAGCGACCAGGGCCTCCGGGTTCAGAACCGGGCAAAGCTGCGCGAAGATCTTGCGCTTGATGGTCTCGTCTTCGGTGGCAGCCTCGATGACGAGGTCCGCATCGGCGAGATCTTCCATCTTGTGTGCAGGATTGATGCGCTTGAGGGCGTCCTGACGATCCTCGTCCTTCAGCTTGCCGGAAGATACCTGCCGGGCCATGTTGCCGCTGATGGTGGCGATCCCGGCCTCGATGCGCTCAGCGGAGAGATCATACAGTTTTACCTTGAAGCCGGACGCTGCGCAGACATGGGCGATACCGCTGCCCATCTGACCAGCACCGATCACGCCAACAGTTTCGATCCTTGCCGTCATCTTCGTGAACCCCATCCCATGGCCATTGCCGGAATTGTTGCAGCGCAAACTAAAATGGCGGGATAGTTCCGTCTACCCCGCCATTATGATCCATTCAGAAGTCGCAGATTACAGCGACTTTTCAAGCTCCGGAAGAGCCTCGAAGAGGTCTGCGACGAGGCCGTAGTCGGCGACCTGGAAGATCGGCGCTTCCTCATCCTTGTTGATGGCGACGATGACCTTGGAGTCCTTCATGCCTGCCAGATGCTGGATGGCACCGGAAATGCCGCAGGCAATGTAAAGATCAGGCGCGACCACCTTGCCGGTCTGACCGACCTGCCAGTCGTTGGGCGCGTAGCCTGCATCAACGGCTGCGCGGCTGGCGCCGACTGCAGCACCAAGCTTGTCGGCCACAGGCAGGATGACTTCCTCGAACTTCTCGGCGGAGCCCAGAGCGCGGCCGCCCGAGATGATGACCTTAGCGGAAGTCAGCTCCGGACGATCGCTTTCCTCGATGCGATTTTCCACGAAGCTGGAGACAGCCGGATCGGCTGCTGCATCGACCTTCTCAACAGTTGCGGAGCCGCCTTCGCCTGCAGCGGAGAAGGAGGAGGTGCGAACGGTGATGACACGCTTGGGATCGGTGGATTCAACCGTCTGCACGGCATTGCCGGCATAGATCGGACGCTTGAAGGTCTTTTCGTCCACGACTTCCATGATGTCGGAAATCTGCATCACGTCGAGAAGTGCGGCCACGCGCGGCATTACATTCTTGCCGGTGGTGGTGGCCGGAGCGACAAATGCGTCATAGCTGTCGGCCAGACCAAGAATGGTCGCTGCCAGCGGCTCTGCCAGCCGCTCTGCAAGAGCATCGCTCTCGGCAAGCAGAACCTTGCGAACTCCGTCAAGCTTGGCGGCAGCGTCTGCTGCAGCGGAAGCGTCCTTGCCGGCAACCAGAATGTCGATGTCCGAGCCGATCTTGGCGGCAGCGGCAAGCGCCTTTGCCGTCTGGTCGGAAAGGGATTGGTTATCGTGTTCGGCGATGAGAAGAATTGCCATGTTTCAGTATCCTTTCTGACCGCTGATCAAAGCACGCCGGCTTCATTCTTGAGCTTGTCGACCAGTTCGGCGACGGAGCCCACCTTCACGCCTGCCTTGCGGCCGGCCGGTTCCTCGGTCTTGAGCACCTTGAGGCGCGCCTTCACCTCGACGCCGAAGTCGCCCGGGGTCTTCTCGTCGAGCGGCTTCTTCTTCGCCTTCATGATGTTGGGCAGCGAGGCATAGCGCGGCTGATTGAGACGCAGATCGGTGGTGACGATTGCGGGAAGCTTCAGGTCCACGACCTGCAGACCGCCATCGACCTCGCGGGTGACCTTTACCGAGCCGTCGACGATCTCGACTTCCGATGCAAAGGTGCCCTGGGACCAGCCGAGGAGAGCAGCCAGCATCTGGCCTGTCTGGTTGGAGTCGTCGTCGATTGCCTGCTTGCCGAGGATCACCATTTCCGGCTTTTCCTCATCGACAACGCCTTTGAGGATCTTGGCGACATCAAGCGGCTCGACAGTCTCGTCGGTCTGGACGAGGATCGCGCGGTCCGCGCCCATCGCAAGTGCTGTGCGCAGCGTTTCCTGAGCCTGCTTGGGGCCGATGGATACGGCCACGATCTCGGTGACCTTGCCGGCCTCTTTCATGCGGATCGCTTCTTCGACAGCGATTTCGCAGAAGGGGTTCATGGCCATTTTCACATTGGCCAGTTCGACGCCGGAGCCGTCTGCCTTAACGCGCGGCTTCACATTCGCGTCTATGACCCGCTTTACCGGAACAAGGACTTTCATGCGCATTCACCTTTCTGACGAATTTCAGGTCGCTGAGACAGGTTTGCGGGCCTGCCATCGTACTCATTTAGCGGATTTCGAAGGAGGGGAAACCGGGGCATCTCCCTCCCACGGTTAGCCGCAGATGCCGTAAGTCGGCGGGAACGTAGAGAGCATTGACGCGCACGTCAATACGGGACGAGGCGCACAAGCGTTCCTAATCGATTAGCGGCCCCAGGGCCGCGGTGCATGGGGCTCCACATCCTGGGGTGCAATCTCGTTTTCCAGCTTTGCAGCTTTGGGCGTTTGGATGCGCTTGTCGAGCAGTGGCACGTTCTTCCGGCGCAGTATGACCACCAGAACCGCGCCTGCCAATACGCCGCCGATATGGGCTGCCCAGGAGACCTGGTTCTCATGGTCGAGGCCGAACATTGCGAACTGGTAGAGGATCCACAGCGCCAGCGCTGTCCATGCAGGTACGCGCAGTGGAATTCGGGCAAAGGCGAGCACCCAGAGTTTCACGCGGGGATGCAGCACCAGATAGGCGGCCACGATACCGGCAACCGCACCCGAGGCGCCGATGAGCGGAGACTGGGATTCGGGAACCACCATGCCGTGAAAGGCGGCACCTGCGATGGCACATGCGAGGTAGAAGATCAGGAAGCGAACATGACCAAGCGCATCCTCGATATTGTCGCCAAAGACCCAGAGGAAGAGCATGTTGCCGCCCAGATGCAGAAGGTCTGCATGGAGAAACGCATAGGTGACATAGGTGAGGGGCGCCGGCACGAGCTCAAGCTCGGGCGGCAGATAGGCAATGTCATAGGCGACAGAGGGAATATAGCCGAGGCCGATAACTGTTGCCTGGGCGAAATCCGCGCCGCCAAGCGAGGTGGCGAGCCAGGCGAAAACATTCAACGCAATGATGCCGAGCGTCACATATTGACGCTTGATGTGGCGCAGCTGATTTGCGTCGTGCAGTGGTATGAACATGCGGGACCTCCCCCGGTGCCCCGCCGGGTCATTTCATCGATTTTCACCGGGCTTCCATAACACGTCCGCCTTGCCATTGTCATTCAGGCTGCGTGCGGCGACGAAGAGGAAGTCGGAAACACGGTTGATGTATTTCAGAGCTGCAGGATTGACGTTTTCACCTTCCAGCGCGGAGAGCGCGACCATCAGCCGTTCCGCGCGTCTGGCGACGGTGCGGGCGAGATGCAGATGGGCAGAGGCGGGCGAACCGGCAGGCAGGATGAAGGAACGCAATGGTTCAAGGGAGGCGTTCAGGGCATCAATGTCTTGCTCCAGCCTTTCTACCTGCGTATCGACAATGCGCAGCGGCTCCCATTTCATTTCCTCGCCGGTCTCCGGCGTGGAAAGGTCGGCGCCCAGGTCGAACAGATCGTTCTGGATACGCTCCAGCATCCCGTCGATTTCGCTGCCTTGCGTATGAAGGCGGGCAAGGCCGATGGCGGCATTTGCCTCGTCGACAGTGCCGTATGCTTCGACCCGCAGGTCCGACTTTAAACGGCGCTTGCCGGTGGCAAGGCCGGTCGTGCCGTCATCGCCGGTGCGGGTGTAAATCTTGTTCAGCTTGACCATGTCAGCTCTGGGATTTCGCGTAATACATCGCAAGCACGATGAAGATCACGGCCACGAACTGGAGCGCGACGCGTGCCTGCATGAGCTTGTTGGAAGTGTTTCCCGAGCCGCCGCGCATCATGTTGATGAGGCCGCGGATGAGCACGAAAACCACCGCCACCATGACGAGGATCGAGAGAATGTTGAAGATTTCGGACATCAATCCATTCCTTGTGCTGCGGGCTTTCCCGCAGCAGGTCAGGCCTGAGTGGCGAGAAAACGATAAAGACGATCGGCAGGAAGCAGGCGTTTCAAGCCCGCGCCGATCTTTGCTGGCCAGGTTACCAGATAGTGCGGACGGGGCTTTTTCGAAAGAAGTGCATGGCGCAAAACCGCATATACCGCATCAGGGCCAAGCTTCATGCGCGACTTGGTCCCGCCTTCGGTCAGGCGCTTGAGCTGCGCTTCATACTCCTCCCGATGGGCAGAGTTTTCGCGGTCGATGTTCTTCTCGAACCATTCGAGCCCGTTATTGGCGAAGCGTGAGGCTATCGGGCCCGGCTCGATCAGCGAGACATGAATGCCGCTGCCATCCAGTTCCTGCCGCTGGCACAGCATGAGCCCTTCGATCGCATGTTTCGAGGCGACATAGGCACCGCGATATTTGACCGGGACAAGCCCAAGGATTGAGGAGCAATGGACGATGCGACCGTGACCCTGCGCGCGCATGACAGGGATGATCCTGCGGGTGAGGTCATGCCAGCCGAGGAAATTCGCCTCGAACTGCAGGCGTAGCGCATCGACGGGGAGGTCTTCCACCGCACCGGGCTGAGCATAGGCGCCATTGTTATAGAGCGCATCAAGCCTGCCGTCGGTGCGCGAGAGCACTTCGGCCACCAGGGCTTCTATCGATTCCGGCTCCGTATAATCGAGATAGAGCGCCTCGATGCCGTCTGCTTCCAGCGCTTCAAGATCCTGCGCATTGCGGGCGGTTGCGAAGACTCGCCAGCCGTCAGCTTTCAATGCGCGGGCACAATAAGCGCCGATGCCGGAAGATGCTCCGGTGACAATGATGCTTTTTTCCATGATCGTCCGGCAATTTTCATTGTTCGGTGGTTGTCTATAAGGAAGACGGTTTCACATATTCGTTCAAGCGAAACAAACGGAGCGCGCAAGGGTGCCAAGATATCTCGCCATGCGGCGTGTCATCGGCGATGCCTACGGCCATTTCGATGCTGATGATGGCTGGGCCATGGCCAGCCATCTTGCGCTGAGTGCGCTTCTGGCCATTTTCCCGTTTCTGATCTTTGCGACCGCGCTGGCCAGTTTTCTTGGCGCGGACGCGTTTTCGGAAACGGCCGTTCACATCGTGTTCGATACCTGGCCCAAGGAAGTCGCGGAGCCGATAGCGAAGGAAGTGGTGAATGTTCTGGGCGTGCGGCGCGGCGGCGTTCTCACCTTTGGTGTGGTTGTTGCCGGTGTCTTTGCGTCCAATGGCGTGGAAGCGCTGCGGCTTTCGCTCAACCGCGCCTATCGCGTCGCGGAGCGCCGTTCCATCATCTATCGGCGAGCGCAGAGCCTTGCCTTTGTTCTCGTGGCGGCTGCAGGCTTTTTTGCGATCAGTCTTCTGCTGGTGGCCGTACCAATCGCCGCGCAATTCGCGGCCGACCGGTTCGACTGGCTCGCGCCCTACACGGGAACCATCACGCTGTGGCGCTACTTGATCGCCGTCAGCGTGCTGGTACTGGCGCTGGTGACGGTGCATCTGTGGCTGCCAGCCGGCAAGCGCCGGCTTATCGACATCCTGCCGGGACTGGTTTTTACACTCGCCGCCTGGATCGGGGCTTCCACCTTGTTTGCGGCCTATCTCAGCCGGTTTTCCAGCTATGCCAACACCTATGCGGGGCTCGCCTCCATCATGGTGGCGGTGGTGTTTCTCTACATCGTCTCGGTGATCTTCATTCTCGGTGGAGAGCTCAACGCAGCCATTATGCGCTACCGCGCCATACGTGCGGCCGGCCGTGCCTGAAGCGTGGCGAGGGCCACGCCGAAGCTTGTTACCGCGATGCCGATCATCTGCACCACGGTGAGCGTCTCACCGAACAGCACGAATGCCATGATGGCCGTGACCGCAGGCACCAGATAGAAAAGCGATGCCACCCGCGCGACCTCGCCGTGTTCGATCAGCACCATCAGAAGGAAGATGGCGCCGATGGACAGGACGAGAACGAGCCAGACCATGGCGAAGATCAGTTCGCCGGTAAGCACGAAATGCCCGGTCTCGAACAAGAACGCGATCGGCAGCGCCATGAGCATACCGCCGGCATATTGGCACAGGGTGGTCGTGACCAGATCCGTGCCTTTCACAAACCGCTTCTGCCAGACGGTGCCGATGCTCATGGCGAACACGGCTGCAAGCCCCGCACTTACCGTTGCGACTGTCACGCCGCTGTTCAGATCACCCAGTTTGGGCGACAGCACGATGGCGACGCCGAGCAGACCCACCGCAAGGCCTGCCCAGTGGCGGCGCGTGATGTGCTCGCCAATGAAGAGGCCCGCAATGATCGCCGTCAGCATTGGCTGGAGGCCGACGATCAGGCCTGCCAAACCTGCAGGCAATCCGCGACGTACCGCCCAGAACACGCCGCCCAGATAGATGCCGTGCATCAACATGCCCGCAAATGCCGCATGAAGTGCGGTGACAGGCGTCATGGGCTTCAATTTCATGAAAGGCACCATGAGAAGCAGCAGGCCGATAGACAGCGCAAAGCGTATCCAGAGAAAGGTAAATGGTTCCGCCCAGGGCATTGCATAGCGCGCGCCGATAAATCCGGTCGCCCATAGCAGGACGAATAGCGCGGGGATGAAGCGGGTAGGGCTGGGCATCAAAGACTATTCCATGGTCGACAAGAGGATCTTGCCAGCTTGAAGATGCAAGGAAACCGAAAGTTTTTGTGCCTAATGTCAATGGTGCTGAATTCCGACTGCCGCTGGCCCAGCAATGCGGGGGACATGATCAATGCTGATGAAACTGGATGCGTCCTGGCTGATGTTCGCGGTCGTGACCGTGCTTTTGCTGTCCTACATGCTTGCCATGGCTCTGGACGCTATACTGGGTCACGCGGCCTACGGGCCGGTTCCCAACGCAGTCATCATCACGGTCGGTTTCTTCGGAGCGATCTACTGGATGAACGAGCGCGGCGTGCGGATGGCCAATCTCTCCGAGTCGGTGATGACCGGACTGGTGGGAAGCTTCGCGCTGTTCTTCGTGTTGGTTGTGGTCAAGGCAATCGTAAACCGCGTCACCTGAAACAAGCCATAGCCTCAAAGTGCCGCAAGCAAGGTCCCGTAGAGCGCCAGACCGCCTGCGAAGGCTATGAAGCTGCTTTGGCGCTCCTCGGGCAGTTCCTCCTTCAAGACATTCAGGACCACACCGCCCGCAAGAAACGAGAATGTGGCGATCAGCCAGGTTTTGGGCAGTTCCACGAGCAGGCCCAGGGCCCAGCCCGAGAGCACAGCCAGAGCCAGAAGCCAGCGCCCTTTCCTGTCATAGAGTTCGCGGTGATGCTGATGCATGCCGAAGTCATTCGTGACGAAATGCAGCGCCATGGCGACGAAGTAGATGGCGAGCGACGCGATGCCCGCTTCTTCACGATGCAGCAGGAAATAGCCGATCAGCAGATTGTAGAGGGCGAAGGCACCAAGATGTATCCAGAATGCCTCGGTCTCCACCTGTGACGCGGAGCGCTTTGCCATTTGCACATATTGCTCGAGACCGTAGAAGACGGCCAGACCGCTCATGGCGAGAGCGTAGACGAGAATTTCGGAGGCATGCCCCTCTTCAGCCAGGGCGCGTTCGTGTTCCGCCAATTCGGGCAACAGGTGCATGAAGACATAGGCAACAGCAACGCCACCCGACAGGGAAAGCCAGCGGCTTCGGGGTACGGCTGACAGAAAGTTCAGTTTCGGCACCAGATAGTGCGTGGCACCAAAGGCCAGGGCGCAAGCAAGGGTGAGAAATGTAGCTTCCGTCATGTCTTGATAATTGCCATCGCGGCTTCCTGTTCCGCCCCGGAATGCCTCAGATCATCCGTTCCAACCCCACCATCCGGACAATGTCTGCCCGAGTGGCGCCGGCCTGGCGGAGGGCCTGCAGGCTTGTATCTCCTGCACTCTTCGACAATTTGCGTCCGTCATCGCCGAGTATCAGGTCGTGATGGTGGTACCGGGGAACAGGCAGGCCCATCAGTTCCTGGAGAAGGCGATGCACTGCTGTGGCATGAAAGAGATCGCGTCCGCGCACCACATGCGTGACACCCTGCAAGGCATCATCGACAACGACTGACAGATGATAGCTGGTCGGGGTTTCCTTGCGCGCGATAACGACATCACCCCATTGCGCCGGATTGGCACGGATCGTGCCGGTCTCACCGGCTGGACCAGCCCCCGTCTCTTCCCAGTGAATGGAAGTGCGAAGGTGATCAAGTGCTGCCTGCATATCCAGACGCCAGGCAAATGGCAGACCGTCGGCTAGCAGGGATTTGCGTTCTGAGACTGAACGCTCTCGGTCGAGTGGGGGAAACAGGGGCGCGCCATCGGGATCGCGTGGCCACTCCTCCCCCTCCTCCTCGCGGGCGCAAATGTAGCGGCGCACTTCGCCGCGGGTTAGGAAGGCGGGATAGACGATCTCGTCGTCTATCAGCCGGTCCAGGGCCTCCTGGTAATCGTCCCAGTGGTCGGATTGACGGCGATAGGGGGTCTCGTAGTCAATGCCGAGCCAATCCAGATCCGTCAATATGGCCGCTTCCAGTTCGGGCGTGCATCGCGTGGTATCTATGTCTTCCATGCGCAGGAGAAGGCGTCCGCCAATCTCTCCGGCCATGGCAATATTGAGAAGCGCGGAATAGGCATGGCCCAAATGCAACGCGCCGTTCGGACTGGGGGCGAAGCGGAAAACGGGTCTGGTCATCGCGGCTGAAAACGGGTTGGTGCGCTCATGAAGACGTTGCTAGGGTTTACGGCGGCGAAGCTCAAGCAGGGAATGTTCAGTGCCAATTCGTATTGAAACGCTGTCGGATGTTGCAACGGGGCTGGATGCGTTGGAGTTGCTTGATCCCAGATTGACGCGGGTTCGCCAACAGGCAGGTGAGGTGGATCTGCGCCGTCGCCCCGCCGGGTTTTCAAGTCTCGCCTCGATCATCGTTTCCCAACAGGTATCACTTGCCAGTGCCAGCGCGATCACGGGGCGGCTGTGCCTATTGATAGATCCGCTGGACCCGCAGGGAGTGCTTGAAGCCGGTGAACCCGTTCTGGTCGAGGCGGGTCTGTCACGCGCAAAACAAAAAGCGCTTCTGGCTCTGGCACAGGCCGCTGCTTCAGGTAAACTGGACCTTGAGGTGCTTTGCGATTGGGATGTGGAAGCAGCCACGACCGCGATCACTGCCCTGCCGGGGCTTGGCCCATGGTCGGCGCAGGTTTACCTGCTGTCCTGCGCCGGGCACGCGGATGTATTCCCTGCTGGAGATGTGGCGCTGCAGGTTGCCGTGCAAATGGCTTTCGATCTGCAGAAGCGTCCGACTGCGCTTGGACTTGCCGTCATGGCCGAATCATGGACGCCCTGGCGGTCCGTTGCCGCGCGACTGTTCTGGGCTTTTTATCGCGAGGTGAAGGGGCGTGAGGCGAAGCTTCCTGCCTTTACGTAAGAAAGCTGACGCAAAAGCTGTAAATCCGGCTGATTTGCCGGTTCATCTTGTTGAATAACTGCTTCACATTCCTGTCACTCACAGCTTACAGTATCTGCATCGATCGATCTGTCTTGCGAAGGAGCTTCGGGAACGTGACGGTCGCAGTCTCGCCAGACGGCATGCCCGCGCTGGTGCTCAATGCGGATTACAGGCCGCTTAGTTATTATCCCCTGTCACTATGGTCGTGGCAGGACGCTATTAAAGCCGTATTCCTCGACCGGGTGAACATTGTCGCGGAGTATGACCACCAGGTCTCATCGCCATCTTTCCAGATGCGCATACCAAGCGTTGTCAGCCTGAAGACCTATGTGAAGCCTTCGCGCTTTCCCGCCTTTACACGCTTCAACGTTTTCCTGCGGGACCGCTTCCAGTGCCAGTATTGCGGAACGCGGGAGGACCTCACCTTCGATCACGTGGTCCCGCGCCGGCTCGGTGGCGTGACGTCATGGGAAAATGTGGTCGCTGCCTGTTCGCCCTGCAACCTGAGAAAGGGTGGGGCCATGCCGTCCCAGGCAAAGATGTGGCCGCAGCAGAAGCCTTACCGCCCGACAGTGCAGGACCTGCACAACAATGGCCGATCCTTCCCGCCGAACTATCTGCACGAAAGCTGGATGGACTATCTCTACTGGGATGTCGAGCTGGAGCCCTGAGCCTGAACGGTCAGTTCTGGCGGGGTGCTGCGAAGGCGGCTTTCAGCGCTATGGTTGCGAGAATAGCGCTTGCAATCACATTCCAGCCGGCAAAAGACAGGCCGAGAAAGCGCCCGGCGGCAACATCACAGGATGGTGGAACGACGGCATTGAGCTGATCCAGAAGATTGTTGCCCTCTGCAGGCGCAAAGCCAACGCCGCAATCTGCAGGTCCTGGCCAGAAGGCCCATTCCACGCCCGCGTGATAGACTGCAAGGCCAAGCCCCCAGATCATCAATAGACCACCGGCAAGCAGGAGCATGCGCGTCACCATGCCGGGCAACTTCATTAGCGCGGCAACAAGCGCCAGCAGCATGACAGGTACGCCGATATAGTATGGAAGACGCTGCTCGAGGCACAATTTGCAGGGCAGGTAACCGCCGATATGTTGGAATCCGAGCGCAGTGCCGACAGTTGCCGCCATCGCGGCAGCTAAAAAGGCCGAAGCCAATGTCTGGGTCTTGCCGGCAGGTGCCTTGAGCATCGTCATGCGGTTTTCCTCGAGTGACTAGAATACGTAACGGATGGCCACGAAACCGCCGATCAGAAGTACCATGAAGGCGGTAAAAAGAAGGCCGAGATTCTTTTCAATGAAGATGCGGATGGGCGGTCCGAACTTGTAGAGAAGCCAGGCAACCAGGAAGAAGCGCAGGCCACGCCCGATAATCGAAACGATGATGAAGACTGGCAGGCTCAGGCCCGTCGCGCCTGAAAATATTGTCAGCACCTTGTAAGGGAATGGCGTGACAGCGGCGAAGAGAACGCCCCAGCCGCCCCACTCATTGTACCAGGCAGCGATCTTTTCGAAGGAATCTTCCTTGCCGTAGAAGGCCAGCACTGGCTCACCGATGGCTTCATAGAGAAAGGCGCCGATCAGATAGCCCAAAAGTGCGCCCGCAACCGAAGCGATCGTGCAAATCAACGCGTGGCGCAGCCACTTCGCGCGCTCGGAGAGCACCATCGGAATGAGCAGAACATCCGGTGGGATCGGAAAGACGGAGCTTTCGATAAAGGAGACGCTGGCGAGCGCCTTCTCTGCATGCCGTGTCGCTGCCAGCGACAGGGTGTAATCATAGAGTCTGCGTAGCATGAGCGGCTCTGATCTCCATCCATCCGGCCAAACCGGTTGCAAGGGCAATGCCCGATGCGGGCTGGCGATGCAAGTGGTGGCGGTGCCGCAGCGGCAAGGGCGGTTCGATATTGGGCGTGGAGCACATAAAAATGAAGCTCCGTCCGCGACACGTGGTTGACGCGGGCAGGCCTGCTCGTATAGTCCGCAGCGTCCGCCCTCGTGGCGCGGCCCCTGTGGCGGAATTGGTAGACGCGACCGACTCAAAATCGGTTTCCGCAAGGAGTGCTGGTTCGAGTCCGGCCAGGGGCACCAAGCTTCATTCTCCCACGAATAATCCCACAGCGCCTTTGCGCAGGCCGCATCTGCGGTCTGCTTTACGCTGCAATTGCTTGCGCCTAATCTTCGACTTCAGGTTTGGAGGAAGCCTGGAATCATTCGGGAGGCTGGTGATGCTTGAGCGGCGGGAGAGTTATGAGGCCCTCTATAGGGACTTCGCGTGGAAAATCCCGGAAAGGTTCAATATCGGCACGGCCATCAGCGACCGGTGGGCCGGGGAAGATCCCGAACGTATTGCGCTGTTTGATTACCAGCCGGATGGTGAGCCACAGACGCTCAGTTTCGGTGCTTTGGCTGAGCAGTCGAACCGCTTTGCCAATGTGCTGAGAGATATTGGTATCGCGCGCGGGGACCGGGTCGGCCTTTTGCTGGCGCAGGGCTTCGAGACTGTCATCGCCCATGCTGCCATCTACAAGCTTGGTGCCGTCGCCGTGCCACTTGCACTGCTATTCGGTGCTGATGCGCTTGAGCATCGGTTGCAGAGTTCGGGGGCGAAGCTTGTTGTTGCAACATTGGCAGGGGCGGAGAAGCTTGCGCCGCTGCGCGACGCTCTGCCCAAGCTTCAGCGGATCATCACGGTAAGCGAGGGGAACAGGCAGGCGAACGACTTCTATCAACTTATCGCCAAAGCCTCGTCCAATCTCGTTCCCGAAGACACCACGCCGGATGATCCGGCCCTTATGATCTTCACCTCCGGCACGACCGGCCCGCCTAAGGGCGCGCTTCATGGTCATCGGGTCCTTCTGGGGCATATCCCCGGCGTTCAGTACCATCACGATTTTCTTCCACAGGAAGGCGACCGGCTTTGGACGCCTGCCGATTGGGCATGGGCTGGCGGACTTTTGAACATCGTTTTGCCGGGGCTCTATTTCGGACTGCCGGTCGTAGCAGCCCGCCTTGGCCGTTTCGACCCGGAGGCTGCGTTGACGCTTTTGGAGCGCATGCAGGTGCGCAATGCCTTCATCCCGCCGACGGCCCTGCGGATGCTGAAGGCCGTGCCAAACATCTCCAGCCGCTTCAAGCTGTCACTTCGCAGCGTCGCTTCGGGTGGTGAGGCGCTGGGCCGGGAGACCTATGAGTGGGCGCGTAGGGAACTGGGTCTGACGATCAACGAATTCTACGGCCAGACCGAGTGCAATATCGTGCTTTCGTCCTGTGCAGCGCTCGGCGTAACACGTGCCGGAGCGATCGGGCGACCGGTGCCGGGTCACCGTGTGGGGATCATCGACGAAAACGGCAATGAGTTGCCTGTTGGAGAGGCCGGCGACATTGCCGTTAAACGCCCCGACCCGGTGATGTTTCTCGGTTACTGGAACAACGAGGATGCGACACGTCGCAAGTTCATCGGTGACTGGATGACGACCGGCGATCAGGGCATGTTCGATGAAGATGGTTATGTTCATTTCGTCGGACGCGATGACGATGTCATCACGTCTGCAGGTTACCGCATCGGACCGTCGGAGATCGAGGATTGTATTGCGGCGCATCCGGCGGTGTCTCTCGCCGTTGCCGTGGGCAAGCCAGATCTGCTGCGTACCGAGATTGTGAAAGCCTATATCGTCACCAACAAGGGGCATGCGCCTTCAGCCGAACTGGCCGAAGAGATCCGGCTATGGGTGCGCGAGCGGTTGTCGGCGCACGAATATCCCCGCGAGCTGGAATTCGTGGACGAAATCCCGCTGACCACCACCGGCAAGGTGATCCGCCGCACCTTCAGGGAAAGGGCGCGCAGGGAGGTCGAGGAAGCGCAGGCCGACTGACCGCCGACTCAGCTTCTTCGCAGCATGCGCCGCATGCGGTTTCGAAGGATGCGCAGCGTGTTCCGCGCCTCGCGGTGGAAACGTATATTGGTCGCCGCCTGATGTGCTGCCTTTTCCGTGCCCGGCACGAGGCCGATGACAAAGGTGCCGATGCTGCGTCGTTCGCTCCAAAGGCGGCTCATCACGGGGTGATCGGGAACGGCACATGAATCGGTTGCGATGATGTTCGGGTCATCGAGATGATTGCGCGTGACGTCGATCATCAGAAGCGTGCCGGGTGAGTAGCCAGCGTAGTTCTCGTCGTAAGCGGTTTTCCACGTATAGGCGATGCCGGACTCGATGAAGACGACGAGGCAAGCGATGGGCTGGTCGTCCAGCGTCAGCATGTGGATGCGGCAGAGGCCGCGCTCGGCAAGCCGGTCCACGGCCTCACGCGCGAAGGCGGCGCGGAAGCGGTCCACTGCCATGGCCGTGCGCTCACGGCCTTTCCATCCTGAAGCTTCCAGCGTGAGGAAGGCTTCGATACCTTCGCGGATTTCCTGTGGCTGGCGCGCGACGCGATATTCGAGCGTACCCTTTTCCTCGAGCCTGCGGCGAAGCCGGCGAAATTCGCGGAAATGGTGGGAGCGCAGGCTCTGGCGCAGATAGTCGTCGCCGTCGAGATTGCTTTCCAGAAACGGGCGCTCGACCTTGTTGGACATGACCAGCGGCAGGTTGCGCGCTTCGGCCACGCTGCGGAGCACGGCGGCAAATGGCCCGTCCAAGCGGGTTTCGGGCAGGACCAGAACTTTCGGCATGCCCAGATGAGGGCGAGCGAGCATGGAGATGAAATCATCCACCACGCCTGCGGGATCATCACAATCCACCAGCGGAGTTCCAAGTGGACCGAAGGGGTGCGACCAGGTTCGCATGATGGATGGGCCCACGCCCATCACGGGGCGTTCGACCGAAAACGGCACGAGGAGGCGCAGACGGCTCTTTATCTCGTTTCCATCGCGGATGACGGCGAGGCGCACTTCGCGATCCTCCAGGCGCGGCATGGCCGGTGCGAGGAAACGCGGATTGAAGAAAATGTTCGATTCGATGGCGCGTGCGGCAAGAAAATCGAGCTCTTCCACCAGGTCGAATCCCGCCGTGGCGGGGTAAATGGCCAGACGGCGTGCGGGTTTCTCATTCGCAGTCAGCTCCAGCTCTGCGCTCTCGCCGGTGGTGTCGAAGCCCGCGAAAGTGCCGATCATGGGGCCGGAGGCACTGCCGCCGGTTTCCTCGATAATGGGTTTGGCTACCATTTTTCCATTCCCCTGGTGCTTGAGCGGGCCCGCGACACATGCATGGCAAGGCCCAGCTTGCGGTGCACGGTGTAGGCAAGAAGAAGCGCTTCACACGTCATTGCGATGGAGGTGGCAATCGCCGCACCCCAAAGGCCGAGATGCGGGATCAGCAGCATGTTGAGCGTGACGTTGAGCGCGAGCATGAAGGCATAGATCGCGGCACAGGCATTTTGCTGGCCGCTCATTGTAAGCAGGCTTTCTGCAGGGCCGACGCTGGCGCGGGCGACGACGGCGGCCACTAGCAAAAGCAGGAGCGGATAGGCTTGTGTGAACTCCTCGCCGAACAACATCAGGATCGGCTGACCCAGCGCCAGCACGACAAGCCCCATGGCCAGCGAGGGCCAGAAGGTCCAGTTCACGCTTTGGCGCACGAAGGCGGAAAGTGCCTCACGGTCGCCGGCATGGATAAGCGTTGCAAAACGCTGCGCCACACCGGCCTTAACCGCGAAATAGACGAAATGGACGAGCGCCAGCGTCTTCACCGCAGCATAGTAGATGGCGACATCTGTCGGCTGCATGTAGCGGCCAACCATCAGCACATCGGCATTGGTCTGCAGGAAGAAGATGCTTTCGACGAGAAAGATCGGCAGGCTGACGGCCACCCAGTCTCTTAGCCGCAGTTTCTGGGGTGCGGTGATCTTCTCGGTGCGTTGCATGCGCATGCCTATTGCCTGCGCAATCGTGGTCAGCCAGGTGGCCAGAATGGCGGCAAGTACCGCGTTCTCGGCGTCCGGCTCATACCCCGCGATGTGAATGGCAAAGAGAAAAAGAAGCAGCAATACCGGGCGCAGCACATAGGTCGGGGCGAGCGCCAGAAGCGGCCAGGCATTAGCCCGTGCAATGCCCTGCAGTTGGTCGCCCAGCGCGATCATCGGCAGGCAAATGAGGCCGAGATAGAAGGGCAGGATGTAGTAGCGCTCGATCTGCGTTTCGAAGAGCCAGAGGCCGAGCCAGCCAATGGCCATGAAAGCCGTCGAGGACAGCAGGACGAAGATGCGGCTGGCATTCACCATGCCACGGAGCTCGCCCAGCATGTTCTTTGCCCGGTATTCGGGGATAAAGCGTATCACTGAGGTGTGAAAGCCGAGGCAGCTGATATTGCCAAGGATGATCACCGTCACCCAGACAAGAACGAAAATTCCGTATTCGAAGCCACCCATATAGCGCGCCAGAAGCACCTGGCTTGCGAAGGCGATGACCGCATTGATGATGCGTAGGCTGAAGGCAATGAGCGACATCCGGCCTGCCTGGCCGTTGCCATTGGCGGAGGCGAGCATGGCATCAAGACGTTGTGCGAACGGATGGGCGCGCGCAGCAAGCCGCTCCGGAAGGAAACGTTCAGCCGTTGTCGCTGCCGAAAAGCGCACCCACACCCCCGCAAATCCAATCGATACCACCTGCAGGTAGCAGACAGGATTTAAGAAACAGTTGGGTGCGTGGCTCCAAAAGCCGGCATGTGGCCGAAGCCCAGTGCCTCGTAACAAAGAAAAAGGGCGCGCCGACATGCGGCACGCCCTTGATCCAGCTTAGCAATGCAGCTTCAGGCGAATGCGCCGTGGCAGTGCTTGTATTTTTTACCGGAGCCGCAGGGGCAGGGCTCGTTGCGGGCCACCTTGCCCCAGGTTGAGGGATCGTTGGGATCGCGCTGTTCAGGGGCGACGACCTGCGTTTCGTTGCGCGCAAGTGTCATCGTGTCGCCACCAAAATCATCCTCGCCGGTGGTGGCGTCGATGTGGTGGCCTTCACCTTCCGGCGTCTGCGGCGGCGGTGCGTCGGCAGCCTCGCGAACGAGTTCGACGCGCATGAGCTGCTCGGTGACGGCGGTGCGCAGATTGGCGAGCATGGCCTGGAAAAGCTCGAAGGCTTCCGACTTGTACTCGTTCAGCGGATCACGCTGCGCGTAGCCGCGGAAGCCGACAACGGAGCGCAGATGGTCGAGATTGACCAGATGCTCGCGCCACAGGCCATCGAGCGTCTGCAGCAGGATCGACTTCTCGACATAGGTCATGATGTCGGGACCAAAGCGCTCCGCGCGGTCAGCCGCAGCCTTGTCGGCGGCCTCGGTGATGCGCTCGCGGATATCGTCTTCGGCAATGCCTTCCTCGGCAGCCCACTCGTCGACCGGCAGGTCGAGATTGAGCGATTGGCGAACCGCCTTTTTCAGACCTTCGACATCCCACTGCTCGGCATAGGCCTTTTCGGGGATATGCGTTGCCACGAGATCATCGATCACATCGTGGCGCATCTCGGTGACGGTTTCGGTGAGGTTTTCGCCGTCCATCAGTTCCAGACGCTGCTCGAAGACCACCTTGCGCTGGTCGTTCATCACGTCATCGAATTTCAGCAGGTTCTTGCGGATATCGAAGTTGCGCGCCTCGACCTTCTTCTGCGCCTTTTCGAGCGCCTTGTTGATCCAGGGATGAACGATTGCCTCGTCTTCCTTCAGACCAAGCTTCTGCAGCATTCCGTCCATGCGGTCGGAGCCGAAGATGCGCATCAGGTCATCCTGCAGCGACAGGTAGAACTTGGAGCGGCCCGGATCACCCTGGCGGCCAGAACGGCCACGCAGCTGGTTGTCGATGCGGCGGCTTTCATGACGCTCGGTCGCCAGAACATAAAGGCCACCCGCGGCCTTTGCCTGTTCCTTCAACCGCTGAACGTCTTCGCGGATTGCCTTTTCCTTCGCATCACGCTCGGGGCCAGCGGGCATATCGCCCAGCTCTTCCTCGATGCGCATGTCCGGATTGCCACCAAGCTGGATGTCGGTACCGCGACCGGCCATGTTGGTGGCGATGGTGACAGCACCAGGCTTGCCGGCCTGTGCAACGATCTGCGCCTCGCGCTCGTGGTGGCGCGCATTGAGAACCTGAAAGTCCTGGATGCCTTCCTTGCGCAGATGCTCGGCAAGAAGTTCAGACTTCTCAATTGAGGTGGTGCCGACGAGAACCGGCTGGCCTTTTGCCTGCGCTTCCTTGATGTCGCGAACGATGGCGCGGTACTTCTCCGTCACCGTGCGATAGACTTCGTCATCCTCGTCGATACGCTGGATCGGAAGATTGGTCGGGATCTCGGCGACATCGAGACCATAGATGTTGCCAAACTCTTCCGCTTCCGTGGAAGCCGTTCCGGTCATGCCGGCCAGCTTGTCATACATGCGGAAATAGTTCTGGAAGGTGATTGAGGCCAGCGTCTGGTTTTCGGGCTGGATAGACACGCCTTCCTTGGCTTCAAGAGCCTGGTGCAGACCTTCCGAATAGCGGCGGCCGGGCATCATACGTCCGGTGAACTCATCGATGATGACGAGTTCGTCGTTGCGCACGATGTAATCCTTGTCACGCTGGAACAGCTTGTGGGCCTTCAGCGCGTTGTTGAGGTGGTGCACGACCGCGACATTCTCGACGTCGTAGAGCGCCTCACCTTTGAAAAGGTCCGCCTCGCGCAGCATGTCCTCGACCTTTTCCGTGCCCTGCTCGGTAAAGGTGGCGGTGCGCTGCTTCTCGTCGATCTCATAGTCCTCATCGCTCAGAAGCGGGATGAAGCTGTCGATCTTGGCGTAGAGCTCCGAGCGATCGTCCAGAGGGCCAGAGATGATGAGCGGGGTTCGCGCTTCGTCGATCAGAATCGAGTCGACCTCGTCCACGATTGCGAATGCATGGCCGCGCTGCACCATCTGTGCGCGCTCATATTTCATGTTGTCGCGCAGGTAGTCGAAGCCGAGTTCGTTGTTGGTGGCGTATGTGATGTCGCAAGCGTAAGCGGCACGGCGCTCTTCATCGGACATTCCATGCACAATGATACCAGTGCTCAGCCCGAGGAAGCCATAGAGCTTGCCCATCCATTCCGCGTCACGACGCGCAAGGTAGTCGTTGACGGTAACGACATGGACACCGTTGCCGGGCAGCGCATTCAGATAGACAGGAAGGGTGGCGACGAGGGTCTTGCCTTCACCGGTCTTCATTTCCGAGATTGAACCCTCGTGAAGAACCATGCCGCCGATGAGCTGCACGTCGAAAGGGCGCATCCCAAGCGCACGCCGGGCGGCCTCGCGCACCACGGCGAATGCAGGAACGAGCAGATCGTCCAGCTTCTTCCCGTTGGCGAGTTGCTCGCGAAACTCGGCGGTCTTGCCTCTCAGCGCCTCGTCGGAAAGCGCTTCCATTTCCTTCTCCAGATCGCCGATAGCAGCGACCTGTGGACGAAGCCTTTTGATGCGGCGATCATTGGAAGAGCCAAAAATCTTGCGGGCAAGGCCGCCGACACTGACCATCATATGGTCCTTTCAATTCTCGATAGACCGGCAGAATGCCGGCCGGATCCGCCAGAAATACGCCCGAACAGCAAGGCCTACGAATAGGGTTGACCCGGAATTGTCTTCTGGACGCAAAGTTGTTGGAGAGATAAGAGGGGCATTCCGCGATGTCAACGTCGCGCAAGGGGCTTGGCGGCCCGCAAACTTCCGCCATATATGCATGGTTTCAGACTGTTCAGAGCCAATACGAACAGGCCACCAGTCACACTTTCCGGGAGTAGTTCATGTTTCTTTCCACCCACCGCAGCCTTGTCACGCGCGCAGCCGTTGTGGCGCTGGCCGCTAGCCTTTTCGCAGGTTCGGCCGTTGCGCAGGACGACAAGGTGGTGGCGACGCTGAATGGCGAAGAGATCACCGAAGCCGATATTGCGATGGCGCAGCAGGAGCTCGGCCAGCAGTTCGCCCAGCTTCCCGAAGATCAGCGCCGCGCTGCAGCGCTTTCAGCCATCATCGACGTGCGCGTCTTCGCCAATGCGGCAGAAGAGCAGGGTCTGGACGAGGATGAGGAATTCAAGAGCCGAATGGAATTCCTGCGCCAGCGTGCGCTTCACAGTGCCTATATCGAAAACACAGTGATGAATGAAATCACTGATGAGGCCGTTCGTGCACGCTACGACAAGCAGATCTCCGAGATGAAGCCCGTCGAAGAGGTTCGTGCACGCCACATCCTGGTCGAAACCGAGGAAGAGGCAAAGGAAATCATCAAGCAGCTTGATGACGGCGGCGACTTTGCGGAAATCGCCAAGGAGAAGTCGAAGGATGGCGCCGCTGCCGAAGGCGGTGACCTCGGCTACTTCACCAAGGGCCGCATGGTTCCGGAGTTCGAGGAAGCTGCATTCGGTCTTGAGGCCGGCAGCTATTCGAAAGAGCCGATCAAGACCCAGTTCGGCTTCCACGTGATCAAGGTGGAAGACAAGCGCAACCAACAGCCGCCGGCATTCGAGCAGGTGCAGAACCAGTTCCGTTCGGTTGTCTTCCGCGATCTTTATGTCGAACAGCTTGCCAAGCTGCGCGGCGACGCCAATGTCGAGATCGAGGACGAGGCACTCAAGGGGCAGGTCGATACGCTTCTGCGTCAGCAGCTTGGGCAGGCCGAGCCGGAAGCTGAAGGCGAGAAGGCCGAATAGGAACTTTACCTTCCGAAAGTTGAAACCGCCGGCCTGGACCGGCGGTTTTCTTTTGTCTGCACCTGTAGCGGATCTTGCCGCGGCCACTGTTCCGCCTTGCTTTGAACTTGCGTGCAGGCGCGCAATCAGGCACACGAAACGCCAGTTTCAAAAGCCTTCTGGATCAGCTCATGTCTGACGCAATCTCTCCGCTCGCGCCCAAATCCTATCCGGAAATGCCGGCAGTCGATGGTGTGCGTATCGCTACCGCAGAGGCGGGAATCAAATACAAGGGCCGCAAGGACCTTCTCATGATGGTTTTTGATGCGGGCACGGCGGCTGCAGGCGTCTTCACGCGCTCGAAGTGCCCTTCCGCACCGGTCGAGTTCTGCCGGCAAAATCTTGCAGGCGGCAAGGCGCGGGCTCTCGTGGTGAACTCCGGCAATGCCAACGCCTTTACCGGTTCCAAAGGCCGTCAGGCGACTGAGGCCACGGCAAAGGCTGCTGCGAAAGCGGTCGGGGCAGATATGGGCGAGATATTCCTCGCCTCGACCGGTGTGATCGGTGAGCCGCTTGACGCCAGCCGGTTTACTCACTTGCTAGACTCCATGGCGAAGAATGCTGCGTCCACGGGATGGGATGACGCTGCGCGCGCCATCATGACGACCGACACTTTCCCGAAAATGCTGACGGCACACGTGCGCTTTGGGGAAGGCGAGGTGATCCTGAACGGAATTGCCAAGGGCGCGGGGATGATCGCGCCGGACATGGCAACAATGCTCTCCTTCGTGGCAACCGATGCGCCCATCGCGTCGCATGTCCTGCAAGACCTGCTGTCAAAGGCGACGGCAGGCTCGTTCAATTCGGTCACGGTGGACAGCGACACCTCCACCAGCGACAGCCTGATGCTCTTCGCCACCGGCAAGGCGGCTGACAAAGGTGCGCCGCGCGTTGAAGATGTGAAGGACCCGGTGCTGGTGCCTTTCCGGCGCGCACTCAACAAGATGCTCAAGGAACTCGCTCTCCAGATCGTGCGCGATGGTGAAGGTGCGCGCAAACAGGTCGAGGTGACGGTGACTGGTGCGAAATCGTCTCGCTCTGCCAAGCGTGTGGCGCTGGCGATCGCGAATTCGCCATTGGTCAAGACAGCCGTGGCCGGTGAGGATGCCAATTGGGGCCGTGTCGTGATGGCCGTGGGCAAGGCTGGCGAACCCGCCGACCGCGATCTCCTCTCCATCTGGTTCGGAGAGATACGCGTGGCGCATAATGGCGAGCGTGATCCCGATTACTCCGAAGAGGAGACCTCGGCCTATATGAAGCAGGACGAGGTCGTCATCCGCGCCGATCTCGGTATCGGGCGCGGCAAGGCGACGGTTTGGACTTGCGATCTGACCAAGGAATATGTCGCCATCAATGGCGATTACAGGAGCTGACCGCACTCGTGTCACGGCATGCTCCTGAGACACTGGCGATGATCCGCCGCTTCGAAGCGGCGGGTTTCCGTGCCTGGCCTGCGAACAAGGTCCGGTTTGACGGAACCTGGGCTATCCGCATGACGGCCAGCCATCCCGCGAGACGCCTCAATTCCGTCAATCCGCTCGACCCGGGCGATGCCAAGCATGTTTCGGACAGGGTGGAGCGGGCGCGGCGGCTGTTCGAGGCCTATGGGCGAACACCGACCTTTCGCGTCTCGCCACTCGCAGCCAGTGCCATTACGGATTATCTGGACGAGCATGGCTGGCAAAAAGGTGGCCACTCCGTGGTGATGCAGATGCCGCTCACCGACGATATTGTCGCTGATGCGATGAGCCAGATACCGCTCAAGGATCTCCATCGGTTCGTTTCCGCTGCACTGAAGGTCCATGACTACGGGCAGGAGCTGAGGCCGGGCTTCACGGATGTGGTTAGCGCCATAAAGGCAGAGGCCGGGTTCTTCGTGTTGGAGGAGGGGCCACGGTCCCTGGCAACCGCGATCTGCGTGCAGGACGGAGCGCTTGCGGGGCTGTTCGAAGTTGCAACGGCATCTGGCGAGCGTGGCAAGGGTTATGGGCAGCGCACGATCCTCTCCGCGCTGAAATGGGCACGGCTGCGCGGGGCATCCGTTGCATGGCTGCAGGTGGAGCTGGACAATCTGCCCGCGTTGAAGCTTTACGAGCGGCTCGGTTTTACCGAAGCCTATCGCTATCACTATCGCCAGCCACCGGAGAACTGAGATGGCCGAGACGACGCCGAAGCCGGAAAAGCCCATGGTGCTGGTGGTGGCCTGTGCGCTTGTGGATGCGGATGGGCGGGTACTCATCACCCAGCGTCCGGAAGGCAAATCGCTCGCCGGGCTGTGGGAATTTCCCGGCGGCAAGGTTGATCCCGGTGAAGTGCCCGAGGAGGCACTTATCCGCGAGCTTAAGGAAGAGCTTGGTATCGAGACGAAGACTTCCTGCCTCGCGCCGCTGACATTTGCCAGCTTTTCCTATGACAGCTTCCACCTTCTCATGCCGCTTTATGTGTGCCGTCGCTTCTGGGGCATACCGGAGGGGCGCGAGGGGCAGGCGCTGAAATGGGTGCGCCCGAACAAGCTGCGCGATTACCCCATGCCGCCAGCCGACGAGCCATTGATTCCCTTCCTCACCGATCTTCTTTGAAGTCAGCGTTAATCGTTCCTTTAACCGCTCGTGCGAATTTGAACGAACAAGGGACGTTCTGGCGAGGGGCCGGCTGAAGCCGGTGGTGGTTCATGAGCATTTATGCCGAGTGGTCGCGCAACGAGGATGACAGCTGGAAGCGCACGGCGCGAAGCGGCGCGCTGCGGGCAGCACTTCTATTCGGGTCGGCGGGTATAGCTCTGGCTCTGATCCTTACACCGATTGTAGAGCGCAAGAGCCGTTCATACGCACTTGCCGGGGTCGATCTTATGTCGACAGGCACAGTGGCAAAGCAGAGGCCCGGCACTTATACGATCCGGCGCAGTGTTCTGCAGACGCATCCCAGCGAGCTTTGCATCATCCGGGCCGACGGCTCGCGTTCCGGAATTTGCTGAGGTCGGGCCGTTAAGTTTTCTTAACGGTGCTCGACTAGACTGATGCGCGTATCTGCTATCGAGGTTGTCATGTTCAAGCGTTTCCTCAGGCACGAATCCGGCTCCACCGCGATCGAATATGCATTGATCGCGGGGCTTCTGGTTCTGGCCATTGTCGCCAGCGCAACCGAGCTTGGGCGTGTGGTCGGCGACAGTTACACAGACACCGCAACGAAAATGAGCGAAGCCAATAATCGCTAGGCTTGCGCCTATTTTTCTTCAAGTACTGATTTCAGCGAGACCTTGGCACTACCGGGTGCCAGGGGCTTTTGCTGGGATTCATGTGGCGCCCAGCCCGACAGCCAGATGATGTTGAAACTGGCGCGGATTCGCCCGTCGGCATCGGAGAATTTTTCTGCATAGATTTCCGCGGCGCGCATGAAAAGGCTGCGGCTTGCCGGTGTGCGGCTGCGTTCCTCTAGAGCGCTGGTCGCACCCATGCTGCGAAGATCGCGGATGAGTGCGAACATGTCATCATAGCGCACAACGAGATTCTCGACATCCGTCACGGGTAGCGTGAATCCCGCGCGCTGGAGCAGTGCACCAGCATCACGCACATCGGTGAAGGGATAGACGCGCGGTGCTGCGCCGCCGGTCAGTTCCGTTTCCGCCTCAAGAAGCGCGCTTCGCAGTTCCTGAAGCGTACCGGCGCCGGCGAATGCGCCCAGGAAGAGGCCGTCGGGGCGCAGGGCATGCCTAATCTGAAAAAGAAGACCGGGCAGGTCGTTTACCTCGTGAAACGCCAGAAGCGATACCGCGAGATCCAAACTCTCGGTTTCAAGCGGCAACACCTCGTTTTCGGCGATCAGCGCACCTTCGTCTGCCCCTGAGGAGGCCTCTACGCGCAGAACCTTGTCCGCCTTGCCGCTGCTTTCGATGGTATCTGCAGCATCACTTGTTATCGAGAAGATGCTGGCGGCGGCAGGGAAGCGGCGTTCTACCGTGTCCAGCCGCTCGGCCAGATCTTCCGCCACGCGCTTCATGAGAAAATGCGCGGACGGGTCGCCTTGCTGCAATGCGCGCAGCTTGCGCTGAATGCCGAGCTTCCTGTCGAAGAGTGTCTGCATTAGTGTGCTCCTTCGGGTGGCGCGGACATCGCACAAATAGGGGGACGGTGCAAAGGTGGGCGCAAGAATCTCATATGGGTGGAACGGGTGACGCGCGCCAGAGCAGCACTGGATGTCGTGGGCCGGTTGTTCTTCCCCCCGGTCTGCCTTGGCTGCCGGAACCTGGTTGCTGCACCGGGAACGCTCTGTGCCACTTGCTGGAAGAGCCTGCGTTTCTTCGAACGGCCCTGGTGTCCGGTCTATGGGACGCCTTTCGAACATGAGATGCATGACGAGCATCTGTCAGCCGAAGCCATTGCCAATCCTCCGCCGTTTGACAGTGCCCGGTCCGCCGTTTCCTACACCAGTATTGCTCAACATCTTGTGCGCGGACTGAAATTCGGGGATCGAACAGATCTGGCGCCCTGGATGGCCCGTTGGATGCACCGGGTTGGTGAAGACCAGTTCGTTAATGACCCGCTCGTCGTCCCAATTCCGTTACATCGCAGCCGCTTCATGAAGCGGCGGTTCAACCAGTCCGCCGAACTTGGTCGGGCACTGGCAAAGAGGGCAGGACTGGAGTTCGCGCCGCAGATGCTCATCCGCAAGCGCATGACGCGGCAACAGGTGGGGCTAAAGGCGGCACAGCGTTTGAAGAATGTTCAAGGTGCTTTCCTTGTGCCGGATGAGGCCAAGGCTTTTCTCGCGCGCCGCTCGGTGGTTCTGGTGGACGATGTTTACACCACCGGAGCAACCGTATTTGCTGCGGCCAAGGCTCTCAGGCGCGGTGGAGCGGGTGGGGTGCACGTCCTGACTTTTGCACGCGTTCTGCCGGAAGACTTTGCCTCCGAAGACCACGAACTTATATAAGGCGCAACAATGAAGGAGCGCCAAATGGCTGATGTGACGATCTACACGCGGATGGGCTGCGGATATTGCGCCCGCGCAAAGCGCCTGCTGGAAAGCAAGGGCGTGGAATATACCGAGCATGATGCAAGCTTCTCGCCGGAGCTTCGGCAGGAAATGATCCAGCGTTCCAATGGCGGCAACACTTTCCCGCAGATTTTCATCGGTGAAACGCATGTGGGTGGCTGTGATGAGCTGTTTGCGTTGGAGCAGGCGAACAAGCTTGATCCGGTACTGAAAGGCAGCGCGGACTAATGAGCAAGGTGAGGGTTGCCGCACTCCAGATGCGCTCGGGCAAGAGCGTGGAAGCCAATGTAGAAAGCTTCGAGGCGCTGGTGCGCGAAGCGGCTGGCGCAGGTGCCGTCTACGTTCAAAGCCCGGAGATGACAGGGGTCCTTGTCCGCGATCGGGACGAGTTACTGGAGCGTATTACCGTTCAGGATGACTGCCCGGTGGTGAGCAAAGCGGCTGCGCTTGCGCGTGAACTGGGTATCGCGGTGCATGTCGGTTCCACCGCCATTCTTCTGGATGACGGGAAGGTTGCCAATCGCGGCTTCCTGTTTGGCAGGGATGGAGGGCTCGTTGCGACCTATGACAAGATCCACATGTTTGATGTCGATCTAGACAATGGCGAGAGCTGGCGCGAGTCGGCAACCTATCGTCCGGGTGACGTGAGTATTGTTGCCGATTTGAGCTACGCGCGTATTGGCATGGCGGTTTGCTACGACCTGCGCTTCCCCGACCTGTTCCGCGCGCAAGCCCTTAGTGGGGCTGAAGTTCTGACTGTGCCTGCCGCATTCACACGGCAGACCGGCGAGGCCCACTGGCAGGTTCTGACGCGCGCGCGGGCTATCGAGAACGGTGCATTCCTCATCGCTGCAACACAGGGCGGACGCCACGAGGACGGACGCGAAACCTACGGACATTCGATCATCGTCGATCCATGGGGCCGCGTGCTGGCCGAAGCCGATGGCGACGAGCCGGGTGTCGTCATGGCAGAGATCGAGCCTTCGCTTGTCGCCTCCACACGAAAAAAAGTACCCAATCTGAAGAATGCCCGTGATTTCGAGCTGCGCGAGGTCCGCGTGCGGGAGGCGGTGGAATGATCCGCTTCAGTCTGGCTTGTGACGGCGGGCATTCCTTCGAGGCCTGGTTCCGCAATGGCGAGGATTTCGACCGCCAGAAGGAGAGCGGGCTGGTTTCATGTCCGTCCTGCGGCTCGAGCGAGGTCAACAAGGCGCTGATGGCACCTTCGGTCTCTACCGGCCGCAAAAAGGAAAAGATCGCGCTGGCAATCGGCGAGCAGCAGAAGCAGGCGTTGGAGCAACTCAAGGAGCTGTCGAAAAAGGTCCGCGACAACGCTGAATATGTAGGCGAGAAATTCGCGGAAGAAGCGCGCAAGATTCATTTCGGCGAGACCGAGAAGCGCGGCATCTATGGCGAAGCCAATCTTGAAGAAGTAAAGGAACTGGCCGAAGACGGCGTGGAGATCATGCCACTTCCGGTCTTCCCCGACGATCAGAACTGAGTGAAACGAGGGGCGCAAGGTGCCCCTCACGCTTCAGACCTCGGCGGGCTTTTCCGCGAGCAGCATGTAGTTCACATCCATGTCCTTCGAGCGCTGCCAACGGTCCGAGAGCGGATTGTAGCTGACGCCGGTCCGTTCCTTGATCGTCAGGCCAGTGCGTGCCAATGCGCTTTCGAGCTCTTCCGGCCGAACCAGCTTGTTGAACTGATGCGTGCCGCGCGGGAGCCAGCGAAGGACATATTCCGCACCCACGATGGCCAGCCCCAGCGCTTTCAAGGTGCGGTTGATGGTGGCCACAAACATGATGCCGCCGGGCTTCAGCATCTGTGAGCACTTGTCGATGAACAGGTCGACATCCGCGACATGCTCGACGACCTCCATATTGAGGATTACATCGAATTTCTCGCCCTGTTCGGCAAGTACCTCGGCCATGGTGGCGCGGTAATCGATGTCGAGGCCGCTTTCCGCAGCATGCAAGCGGGCCACCTCGACATTCGTTTCAGAGGCATCTGCGCCAACCACCTCTGCACCCAGCCGTGCCATTGGCTCGCACAGAAGTCCGCCGCCGCAACCAATATCGAGGATGCGCAGGCCTTCGAAAGGCTTGGTGCCGCGCGGGTCACGGCCGAAATGGGCTGCCACCTGATCGCGGATGAATGCCAGGCGAACGGGGTTAAACTTGTGCAGCGGCTTGAACTTGCCGTTCGGGTTCCACCATTCCTGCGCCATAGCCGAAAAGCGCTCGACTTCGGCTGCGTCCACGGTCGACTGTGTTGCTTCGGCCATCGGTCCTGAAATCTCCATTTGGCATCCTGCATCAAGTCGGTCCGGCTGAGGTGAAAGTCAAGCATGGCGGACCAGCTAATGCGAGCGTACCGCTGGCGCGCGGAAGCTTGCTTGCAGATATTATGCCTTTTCGATAATGAAACCGCGGCTGAAGCGGTTGCACCACTTCTGCCTTCAAGCCTCAGGGCTACGTGGGTTTCCTGGACAAGAAGGTACAGCATCTCTCATGGCGCGCATCGTGATGAAGTTCGGCGGTACATCCGTCGCCGATATAGACCGCATCCGTAATGTGGCGCGTCACGTCAAACGCGAGGTAGATGCAGGCCATGAGGTGGCGGTTGTCGTTTCGGCGATGGCGGGAAAGACCAACGAGCTTGTCGGCTGGGCGCGTGAAGTCGCGCCGCTGCATGATGCGCGTGAGTATGATGCCATTGTTGCTTCCGGCGAGCAGGTGAGTGCTGGCCTGCTAGCGCTCGCGCTGCAGAGCATCGGCATCAATGCACGCTCCTGGCAGGGTTGGCAGATCCCGATCAAGACGGACAGCGCCCATGGTGCGGCGCGTATCACGGATATTGACGGTTCTGACCTTGTCCGCCGCTTCGGTGAAGGTCAGGTCGCGGTGGTCACCGGTTTCCAAGGCATTGCGCCCGACAATCGCATCGCTACCCTTGGGCGCGGCGGGTCGGATACCAGTGCGGTTGCGGTGGCAGCCGCGTTGAAAGCGGACCGCTGCGACATCTATACGGATGTGGACGGCGTCTACACGACTGACCCGCGCATCGAGCCGAAGGCGCGGCGGTTGTCCAAGATCTCATTCGAGGAAATGCTCGAGATGGCGTCGCTCGGCGCCAAGGTGCTTCAGGTGCGTTCGGTGGAACTTGCCATGGTGCACAAGGTGCGCACTTTCGTGCGCTCTTCATTTGAGGATCCGGATGCACCGGGCATGGGCGATTTCGACAATCCGCCCGGAACGCTCATTTGCGACGAGGAAGAAATCGTGGAACAGCAAGTTGTCACCGGCATCGCCTATGCCAAGGATGAAGCACAGATCTCGCTGCGGCGTGTTTATGATCGCCCGGGCGTGTCCGCAGGTATTTTCGGTCCCCTGGCCGATCAGAACATCAATGTCGACATGATCGTGCAGAACATCTCCGAAGATGGCTCGCGCACTGACATGACCTTCACCGTGCCTTCCGGCGACCTCGACAAGGCGCTCGTCGTGCTCGACAAGGCGCGCGAGTTAATCGGCTTTGATGCCGTGCAGTCGGAAGCCGGCCTGGTGAAGGTTTCGGTCATCGGCATCGGCATGCGCAGCCATGCCGGCGTCGCGGCGACTGCTTTCAAGGCACTTGCCGAAAAAGGCATCAACATCAGGGCAATCACCACGTCCGAAATTAAGATATCCATACTAATCGACGGTGCTTACGCCGAATTGGCCGTTCGGACTTTGCATTCCGTCTACGGTCTCGATAAGCAATAATAGGAACAATTCGGATAAGAACACCGCTTTCGGCTGCAGCGACTGCTGCACCCGGACGGCCGTGGAGTTGAGGGCCGATGCGAGAAATGGCCGGCGGACCGCGCGTACTCCTCAAGCGCCTCCGCGAAATGATGGCAGAGGCACTCGAGCCGCAGGAGCGGCTCGACCGGATCGTGCGCGAAATTGCGCAGAACATGGTCGCCGAAGTCTGCTCGCTCTACATCCTTCGCTCCGACTCTGTCCTTGAGCTTTACGCGACCGAAGGTCTGAACCCTTCGGCTGTTCACCTGGCGCAGCTTCGCCTGGGGCAGGGACTTGTGGGAACGATCGCGGCCAGTGCGCGCGCGCTCAATCTTTCGGATGCGCAGAAGCATCCAGCCTTCGCCTATCTCCCGGAGACGGGTGAAGAGATCTACCACTCCTTCCTTGGTGTGCCGGTGCTGCGGGCAGGGCGTACGCTTGGAGTTCTGGTCGTCCAGAACCGCACCAAACGGCATTATCGTGAGGATGAGGAAGAGGCGCTGGAAACGGTCGCCATGGTCATCGCGGAGATGATCGCGACCGGGGATCTGGCGCGCTTGAACCGCGCTGGCATCGAGCTTGATCTGCGCCGTGCGGTCACGCTTTCGGGCCTTGCCTTCAACGATGGCGTGGGGCTTGGACATGTTGTTCTTCACGAACCGCGCATCGTGGTCACCAATCTCTTCAATGAAGACAGCGAGGAGGAGCTGGAGCGGCTGGAAGTTGCGCTCAGCTCGCTTCGACTTTCCATTGATGACATGTTGTCCCGCCGCGAAGTCGCCTTTGAGGGCGAGCATCGCGCGGTGCTGGAAGCCTATCGCATGTTCGCCAATGATCGTGGCTGGGTGCGGCGGCTGGAAGAGGCGGTGCGCAACGGCCTTACGGCCGAGGCTGCGGTCGAGAAGGTGCAGTCGGACATGCGCGCGCGCATGATGCATATGACCGACCCCTATTTGCGCGAGCGCATGAGTGATCTTGACGATCTGGCGAACAGGCTTCTTCGCCAGCTTCTGGGGCGCGGTCCAGATGCGCTTGCCGAAGCACTCCCCAAGGATGCAATCCTCGTCGCGCGCAATATGGGTGCGGCGGAGCTGCTGGATTATCCGCGTCAGAAGCTGCGCGGGCTTGTGCTCGAAGACGGTGCGCCGACCAGCCATATCGTCATTGTCGCCCGCGCCATCGGCCTGCCGACGGTGGGTGAGGTCAAGGGTGCCGTCTCCATGGCCGAGAATGGCGACGCGGCCATTGTGGATGGCGAAGACGGGCAGGTGCATCTGCGCCCGCAATCGGACATCGAGGCAGCCTATACGGAGAAGGTGCGTTTCCGTGCGCGGCGCCAGAAGATCTACCGCGAACTGCGTGACAAGCCTTCGCGCACGAAGGATGGCCAGGATGTTGCGCTTTTCATGAATGCCGGGCTGGCGGTTGATTTGCCGCAGCTGGCGCAGTCCGGTGCCGAAGGGATTGGTCTGTTCCGCACGGAACTGCAATTCATGGTGGCCTCCACATTTCCGCGTGCAGAGGCACAGGAGCGGCTTTATCGCGAAGTGCTGGAAGCAGCTGACGGTAAGCCCGTCACATTCCGCACCATCGACATCGGCGGCGACAAGGTGCTGCCTTACTTCAAGGGGCCGCAGCAGGAGGAAAACCCGGCACTCGGCTGGCGGGCCATACGCCTGACGCTGGATCGCCCTGGGCTCTTGCGCACACAGATCCGCGCCTTGCTCAAGGCCGCTGGTGGCCGCGAATTGCGCCTCATGCTGCCGATGGTGACGGAGGTCGCCGAAATACAGCAGGCGCGTGCTATCATTGACCGAGAAGTTCGGCATCTTTCGCGCTTTGCGCATCTGTTGCCCACCGAGCTCAAGATCGGCGCCATGATCGAGGTGCCCGCACTTCTGTGGCAACTTGACGAACTCATGGAGGCGGTAGATTTCGTCTCGGTCGGCTCGAACGATCTCTTCCAGTTCGTCACGGCAACGGATCGCGGAAACACCCGCATCGCCGACCGCTTCGACCCGCTCAGCGTGCCATTCCTGCGCATATTGCGCCAGATCGTACGAGCGGGGGATGCGGCCGGTACGCCGGTGACCTTGTGCGGCGAACTTGCGGGACGACCGGTTTCGGCAATGGCATTGCTCGGCATTGGCTTCCGCGCCATTTCCATGGCTCCCGCATCGATCGGCCCGGTCAAGGCGATGCTCACAGAATTGCCGCTGGACAAGCTTGAAGCAGTCATGGATGAGGCACTTGCCAATCATTCGGCAAAGACCAATATCCGCCAGACGCTTCGGCAGTTCGCTGCCACGCACGAAATTCCTCTTTGAGTGATTGTAGTAATGCCCGAACTGCCCCGCGACCGCATGGACCAGGTTCTCAAGCGTTTCGAGATGCTCGAATCGCAGATGGCGGCCGGGCCGGCTGCCGATGAATATGTGAAACTGGCATCCGAATATTCGGAGCTGCAGGAAGTGGCCGACGCCATCCGCGCATTGCGCAAGGCAGAAGGTGAGATGGAAGATCTGCAGGCGATGCTGGCGGACAAATCCACCGATGCGGAAATGCGGGCGCTCGCGGAAGCTGATCTTGAAGAGGTCGAGGAGCGTCTGGAGAAGCTGCAGGCCGATCTTCAGGTGTTGCTTCTGCCCAAGGATGCGGCGGACGACAAGAATGTCATTCTTGAAATTCGTGCCGGCACCGGCGGTGACGAAGCTGCACTTTTCGCCGGTGACCTTTTCCGCATGTATGAGCGCTACGCTTCCGAACAGGGCTGGAAGGTCGAAGTGGTCTCCGCCAGCGAAGGCGAGGCTGGAGGCTTCAAGGAGATTATTGCCACCGTGGCAGGGCGCGGCGTGTTCTCGCGGATGAAGTTCGAATCCGGGGTGCACCGGGTGCAGCGCGTGCCGGCCACGGAAGCGCAGGGGCGTATCCACACTTCGGCTGCAACGGTCGCGGTTCTGCCGGAAGCAGAGGATATCGACATCGATATCCGGCCGGAGGACATCCGCATCGACACGATGCGCGCATCCGGTGCTGGCGGCCAGCACGTCAACACCACCGATTCTGCCGTGCGCATCACGCATATCCCGACGGGTATCGTGGTGGTTCAGGCGGAGAAATCACAGCATCAAAACCGCGCACGTGCCATGCAGATTCTGCGCGCCCGCCTGTTTGATGCGGAGCGCAGCAAGGCGGCTGACGAGCGGTCTGAAGCTCGGCGTCTTCAGGTTGGAACCGGCGACCGTTCGGAGCGGATCAGGACCTATAATTTCCCGCAGGGACGCGTAACGGATCACCGTATCAATCTGACGCTTTACAAGCTTGATCGCGTTATGGAAGGCGATCTGGATGAGGTGATCGACGGACTGATTGCAGATCATCAGTCGAAGCTTCTTGCCGAAATTGATGCCTGAGCACGACCTGCCGGACCGGCTGGGACCCTTGCTGGTTGCTGTACGCAAGAGATTGGAAGCGGCGGGCGTTGATGATCCCGCGCTCGAAGCGCGCATACTGGTCGAGCATTTCACAGACACCACGCGACTGGATGCACTGACGAACCCCGACCAGGCAGTTGATGACAGCCAGCGCGTGGCTGTCGTCTCCGCCCTTGCCGCCAGGATTGAGGGCAAGCCGGTATATCGGATCATCGGTCAGCGTGAATTCTACGGCCTGCCTTTCACGCTGTCCCCCGATACGCTGGAGCCCAGGCCGGATACAGAGGCGCTTGTCGAGCTTGCGCTGCCGGTTGTGCGTCAAGCTTCTGCGCAGAAGGGGCAGTGCCGTATTCTTGACCTCGGCACCGGAACGGGCGCGGTTGCCCTTGCACTCATCGCCAACGTTCCACAGGCAGAGGCCGTCGCAACGGACATTTCGCCGGGAGCACTTGAAACGGCGTCCAGGAATGCCGACATGCATGGTAACGGCAACCGTTTCTCCACATGCCTGTCTGACTGGTTCGACAGGGTGGAAGGTCGGTTTGATCTGATCGTCTCCAATCCGCCATATATCCCCACTACGGATGTTAAAGGGCTGGATGTGGAAGTGCGCGACCACGACCCGCTAAGGGCGCTTGATGGTGGTGCAGACGGGCTTGATCCGTACAGGATCATTGCCGCGAAAGCCGCAGATTTTCTGAGCGAGAATGGTCACATTGCCGTAGAAATCGGCCATACACAGAAAGCGGATGTTGAGAACATTTTTACCAATGAGGGCTATGCGTTGGAACGCATGGCGCGCGATCTGGGCAAGCGCGACAGGGCGATGCTTTTCCGTCCACTGTAATGTCAGGGACGGCGGTGAAAAAAGACTTGGCAAGTCATTGTTATGCCGCTAGGTTCCGCCTGCCGGATGAGACGAAGCAGGCAGTGCCGTAATCGATTCGGTTCCCGCGGAAATGCTGCCAGGATGCGTCTTCGACGCTTTGCTTCGTGCGGGGCTTGTCAGGCAAGTGACATGAAAGCGGATGGAATGGCCCTCGCGCTGCTTGGCAGCCGCGCCTTCCGCCACCAGGGGAAGCTTAGGACAGACCGCGCTGTAGCGCTCTTTCCGCTGATCATCACACAATTATTCACAAGACGATTTCATAGTTGTCTCAAACAAAGAGAATGGAATGAGGCCACAACAGCAGAACAGGCGCATGCGCGGACGCGGCGGCGGTAACAACAACCGCAAGGGTCCAAATCCGCTGACACGCAGCTATGAGAGCAATGGCCCGGACGTGAAAATTCGCGGCACGGCGCAGCAGGTTGCCGACAAATATGCAGCACTCGCGCGGGATGCGCAGAGCTCTGGCGACCGTGTCATGGCTGAGAACTATCTGCAGCACGCCGAGCATTACAACCGCATCATTGCGGCAGCACAGGCCCAGCTCCAGCCTCAGCAGAACCAGCGCGACCAGCGTGAAGATGTCGACGACGACAACCACGAAGCGCGTTCGAGCGATGACGCCGAGCCGCAACAGGAAAAGCGTCAGCGCCGTGAGCAGACCGTCGATCATGGTTCGGCTCCTCAGCCGGTTATTGATGGCACGCCCGCTGAAGTTGCCCTTAAGAACCAGCCTTCCGAAAGTTCGAAGTCGGGCGAGGATACAGGTGAGGGCGAAGGCAAGCCTGCCAAGCCGGCACGCCGCACTCGACGCAAGCCTGCAGAAGCCAGTGATGCTGGCGAAACAACTGAGGCTTCCGATAGCGAGGCCGCGGTCGAGGCTTCAGAGGACAAGCCGAAGCGTACACGCCGTCCGCGCACCAAGAAGGCGGATAGCTCTACGGATTCCGACGAAGGCGCAGCAGGACCTGCCGAGGCAGCCGAGCCTGTGGCAGCCATACAGGGCTGATACGCCCGGTAATCGCAAGACGTTGAAACGGCGGGAATTTCCCGCCGTTTTGTATTTTCGGAAGCGCTTTGCCTCAGCGGCATCTTGTCGGTTGAAGACTGCCCTCCCATATCTCGGTTATCATCGGGTCTGCCTTCGGGAGGCCCGTCACATTGGTCCTGTCGATGCTGCCCAGCGGGTCGATGAGGAAATGGAGACTTGGGATGAATATCGAGAAGTATACGGAGCGTGTGCGGGGCTTCATCCAATCCGCGCAGACCTATGCCCTGTCGCAGGGGCATCAGCAATTTACTCCTGAACACATGCTCAAGGTGCTCATCGATGATGATGAGGGCCTTGCCGCTTCGCTTGTCGAACGCGCCGGCGGACGCGTGCGCGACGTGAAGCTTGGTGTCGAGGCAGCCTTGAAGGCAATGCCGAAGGTGGAAGGTGGCAACAGTCAGCTTTATCTGGCGCAGCCGCTTGCCAAGGTTTTCGCCACGGCGGAAGAGGCAGCAAAAAAGGCGGGTGACAGCTTTGTCACCGTTGAGCGTTTGCTGACCGCCATGGCTATCGAGAAATCGGCCAAGACGGCAGACATTCTGGCGAAAGCCGGTGTCACGCCCAAGGCCCTCAATGAGGCGATCAACGATCTGCGCAAGGGACGCACGGCAGATTCCGCCAGCGCCGAGCAAGGCTATGACGCGCTGAAGAAATTCGCTCGTGACCTGACGGCTGACGCGCGTTCGGGCAAGCTTGATCCGGTCATCGGCCGTGATGACGAGATCCGCCGCACGATCCAGGTTCTCTCGCGCCGCACCAAGAACAATCCGGTCCTGATCGGCGAGCCCGGCGTTGGCAAGACCGCCATCGCGGAAGGTCTCGCACTTCGCATCGTCAATGGCGACGTGCCGGAGTCTTTGAAGGACAAGCAGCTCATGGCGCTTGATCTGGGCGCGATGATTGCCGGTGCGAAATATCGCGGCGAGTTCGAGGAGCGGCTGAAGGCCGTACTTTCGGAAGTCACTGCGGCCAATGGCAATATCATCCTGTTCATCGACGAGATGCACACGCTGGTTGGTGCGGGCAAAGCCGACGGCGCGATGGACGCGTCCAACCTGCTCAAGCCTGCCCTGGCGCGGGGTGAATTGCACTGTGTGGGTGCAACCACGCTTGATGAATATCGCAAGCATGTCGAGAAGGATGCCGCACTCGCCCGCCGCTTCCAGCCGGTTTTCGTTGAGGAGCCGACGGTTGAGGACACGGTTTCCATCCTGCGCGGTCTGAAAGAAAAATATGAGCAGCATCACAAGGTGCGGGTCGCCGATTCCGCGCTGGTTGCTGCTGCCACGCTATCCAACCGCTACATCACCGACCGTTTTCTGCCCGACAAGGCCATCGACCTTGTGGACGAGGCGGCATCACGCTTGCGCATGCAGGTGGATTCCAAGCCGGAAGAGCTCGACGAGATCGACCGCCGCGTCATGCAGTTGAAAATCGAGCGTGAAGCGCTTCGGGTCGAGACCGACGAAGCTTCCAAGGACCGGCTGGAAAAGCTTGAGAAAGAGCTCGCTGGCCTTGAAGAGGAGTCCGCGCGTCTGACCAGCGTCTGGGCGGCGGAGAAGGACAAGCTTGGGCTGGCGGCCGAACTGAAGCGTCAGCTTGATGAGGCACGCAACGAACTGGCCATTGCCCAGCGCAAGGGAGAGTTCCAGCGTGCCGGCGAACTTGCCTATGGCCGGATCCCCGAGCTTGAGCGCAAGCTGACCGAAGCCGAGGCACAGGACGGAAAGGGCTCGATGGTCGAAGAGACGGTTTCTCCCGATCACGTCGCGCATATCGTCTCGCGCTGGACCGGCATTCCGGTCGACAAGATGCTGGAGGGCGAACGCGAGAAGCTACTGCGCATGGAAGACGAACTTGCGCGCCGCGTCGTGGGACAGGGTGAGGCCGTGCAGGCGGTCTCCAAGGCTGTTCGCCGTGCGCGGGCTGGCCTTCAGGACCCCAACCGGCCGATCGGTTCCTTCATGTTCCTCGGGCCGACGGGTGTGGGCAAGACGGAGCTGACAAAGGCGCTTGCCAACTTCCTTTTCGATGACGAGCAGGCACTGGCCCGCATCGACATGTCGGAGTTCATGGAGAAGCACTCCGTGGCGCGGCTCATCGGTGCGCCTCCCGGCTATGTGGGCTATGAGGAAGGTGGGGTGCTGACCGAGACCGTGCGGCGCAGGCCCTATCAGGTGATCCTGTTCGACGAGATCGAAAAGGCGCATCCTGATGTCTTCAACGTGCTGCTCCAGGTGCTTGATGATGGCCGCCTTACCGACGGGCAGGGGCGTACGGTGGATTTCCGTAACACGCTCATCATCATGACCTCCAATCTTGGCGCGGAGCATCTCGTCAATCTCGGCGAGCACGAGGATGTCGACAAGGTACGCGACGAGGTCATGGGCGTGGTGCGTTCATCCTTCCGTCCCGAATTCCTCAACCGCGTGGATGAGGTGATCCTGTTCCACCGCCTGCGTCGCCGCGACATGGGCGAAATCGTGCGCATTCAGCTCCAGCGTCTCGAGGCGCTGCTTGCCGATCGCAAGATCATGCTTGCGCTTGATGACGAAGCCATCGAGTGGCTTGCCTCAAAAGGTTATGACCCTGCCTATGGTGCACGTCCTCTCAAGCGCGTGATGCAGAAGGAGCTGCAGGACCCGCTTGCCGAGAAGATCCTGCTCGGTGACATCTTCGACGGTTCGACCGTCAAGGTGACGGCCGGTTCGGACCGCTTGAATTTCCGAGCGAACCGTTCCGGCGCGGAGGGCGAAAGCGAGGCAGCCTGATCTGTTCAGGCCAAGGGCGCGGCGAAAGCCGCGCCTTTTCTTTTTTATGGAGCGGTTATGGAAAAGCAGGTTTTCAATCACTTCTGCGCCGAATTTTCAGGCGCAACGCATGTTGTGCAGTGGGGCGGTGCGGAGGTCTGGAAGGTTGGGGGCAAGGTCTTTGCCATTGGCAGCAGCCACGATGGCTCCTTTCTGGCTGTGACCTTCAAATGCACGCCCGCCGCATATGACATACTACAGGAGCAGCCGGGATTGCGGCCCGCTCCCTATCTTGCTTCTCGCGGCATGAAATGGATCCAGCGCACTGACGCCGAGAGCATGGACGACGCCGCGCTGCAGGATTATATTCGTGAAAGCTATCGTCAGGTCGTGGCGAAACTGTCCCTCAAGACGAGGCGGGAACTTGGAATTGAGGTTTGAGTTTTAGCTGCCGAGCCTTGAACCAAGCCATTTTCATGCCCGGTTCATCTCTTATTTACTAAGCTGACGCCTCATCGCTTTCTGCCGTGTGGCAGGACAAGTTCGGCATTTCATCTCGGAGATGACATATCTTGAAAGCGGCTTTCATTCCCGTTCTCTCTAGCCTCCTCATCGCACCTGAAGCGGTCGCAAGCCCGCTTTCCAATCTCGGCTCGTCGGGACAAGTGCCCGCGAAGGGGGCGTTGCAGCTTGTCCAAGGTTACCACTTTGACGTCTTCATCGACCAGTATGGTCGTGAAGTCGTACTTGATCCTCAGACCGGCCGGGTGGTGGAAATTCGCCCGCCGGCGGTCGCGCGACCGCGTCTGGATGAACGCCGCCTGCAGCGCGAATGGGAATTGGGTCGCCGCGAACTTTATGATGATCGGGACATCGAGATTATCGAAAGGCTGCGCCGTGAACGGCTGCGCGAGCAGCGGCGTTTCCAGGAAGAGCCGCTTTACGGGGACGATGATTATTACCGTCGCAACCGCCGCGAACAGGAGCAGGAACGTGCCATTGGCGAGGTGCCGCCGGTAGAACGTCGACCGCTGGACGGACCCTCGGAAAGTGATCGCGAACTCGCCTCCGTGCCGGATCCGAGTGACATCGACCAAGCCATCGAACAGTCCACAATGGATGAGCCCACCAAGCCGGGCGAGATGCCGCGCATCCCCGGGGTCAGCGAAGATGTTATCCGGTATCAGGTTCTGCTTGACCGTGCCGGTGCTTCGCCGGGTGTGATCGACGGGCGAATGGGTGACAATGTCAACAAGGCCATCGACGCGTACAAGGAGATCACCGGCCAGACGTTGCGCACCTACGACAAGGATTGGGTGCAGGCCGAGCTTGAACGCACCGGCGGACCAGCCTTCACCGAATACACGATCACTGCAGAGGATGCGGCGGGTCCCTATGTGGCGTCGGTTCCTGAAGATTACGGGGAGAAGGCCAAGATGGAGAAGTTGGCCTTCACCAGCGTCGAGGAAGCCTTGGCCGAGCGGTTCCACATGGACGAGAAGCTGCTCAAGGCTCTTAACCCAAAGGCCAATTTCAATCGTCCGGGCACGGTCATTCGCGTTGTGAATACTGGTGAGCCGGTGACCCGCGATGTTGCCCGTATCGTGGCTGACAAGAGCAAGCGCCAGGTCCGGGCCTATGACAGTTCCGGCAAGCTTGTATCTGCCTATCCCGCAACCATCGGATCGGATGCCACGCCGTCGCCCTCCGGCACGCATGAGGTGAAGCGCATCGCGTTCGATCCGAACTATACCTACAATCCGAAGATCAATTTCAAGCAAGGCGACAATGACAAGGTCCTGACAATTCCGCCCGGTCCCAATGGACCGGTTGGCACGATCTGGATTGCGCTATCCAAACCTACATATGGCATTCATGGCACGCCCGAACCCTCGAAGATCGGGAAAACATCGTCCCATGGCTGCGTGCGTCTTACCAATTGGGACGCATATGAGCTGGCGAAGCGGGTGAAGCCCGGCGTGACAGTGGAGTTCATCGAATAGAACTTTCGCCAGTCGCACGTGAAATACAAAAAGGCGGGCTTTGCGGCCCGCCTTTGTTGTGTTGTCGCCGAAGCGATAACCGGATCAGCTTGCCTTTGCGGCAACGGTTGATGGGGCCGCCAGGGAATCCTTCAGCAACTCGTCGATGCGCGCTCTCTCGCGCTGGAATGCCTCCAGTTCCTCACCCTTGAGGCTCTTGCTGTCGGGCAGGCGCACGCGTGTCGGGTCGACCTTCCGGCCGTTCACGATCATCTCATAGTGCAGGTGGTTGCCGGTGGACTGGCCGGTTGAGCCTACATAGCCGATGACCTGACCCTGACGCACCGTCGCGCCCACGCCCACACCTTTGGCAATGGCACTCTGGTGATTGTAGGAAGTGCGATAGCCATTGGCGTGGCGCACGATTGTCTGTCGACCATAGCCGCCGGCCCAGCCGGCCTTTTCCACCACGCCGTCGCCAGGCGCGATGATCGGCGTGCCGCGCGGGGCAGCCCAGTCTACGCCGGTATGCATGCGCGCGTAGCCAAGAATTGGGTGACGCCGCATACCGAAACCCGAAGTGAAGCGTCCGTTCGGAACGGGATTGCGAAGCAGGAACGGACGCGCGCTGCGGCCCTCGGGGTCGAAATAATCGACCGTGCCGTCTTCGGACTGGAAGCGGTAATAGGTGCGGTTCTTTCCACCCAATGTCGCGGAGACATAGAGCAGTTCGGACGCCTCCGTCGCATTGCCCTCATCGTCGGGCTGGGAGAAGAAAACCTCCAAGCGGTCGGATGGCGAAAGGCGCGCCTGATAGTCAACGTCAGCCGCCAGAAGCTTGATCAGGCGCTGGGTCATCGGCTTGGTCAAGCCATAGGAGTAGGCTGCCCGGTAGATGCCGTCATAGGTGCGTGGAAGATCCGAGCGTGGCAGGCTGGGTGGAGGGCGGTTCTCAAGTGCGGCCAGCAGTTCTTCACCCAGCTCCGGTGCTTCGGCCGGCACGAATTGCTGGCGGTCATCCACCGCAATGGTGGCGATGTGCTGCTTGCCGTCATAGACGCTGGCCCGCACGACGCGGCTGGTTTCGCCCCGGGCTTCCACGCCCAGGCGGATCATGGTGCCGGCTTTGAGCGCTTCGGTGTTCAGGAGCTTACCGATCGCTCCAGCCATGGCCGCGCTGTCTTCCCCGTCGTAGCCTGCATTGGAAAGAGCATCGACAATGGATTGGCTTGCGGAGAAGAAGATGACATCTTCCGCAAAGCCGATCGAGGGGCCTTCCGGCGCACTGCGCGGTGCTACCGAAACATTTTCCTGCACGATTTTCACGCCGTAATTGGCAAGGCTGCGCGTGGCGAATGTGTCGCCGAAGCGCTGAGGATCCACATAATGCAGTGCTGCGACCTGGATGTCGCCGTCGGTGAGGATGGCGCCGGTATTGCGAACCACCTGCTCCACTTCATCCACGGACAGATCGCTATTCTCGTCGAACGCATCCGTATCGAGCGGGAAGGGTGAGGTGCGCAGGCTTACCTCGCTTTCCACCTTTGCCCCATAGATAAGCCCGGTCTGCGCCGCGACGGTCGCTCCGTCTTCCGAGAAGACGGTAAGAGGATCGAAAGGGGGGTAGTCCTTGTTCGTGGAATAGCTGGCGGCGAGCGGCATGCGCACATGCACGAAAGGAAGGGTGCGGATCACTTCGCGATCACCATCCTTCAGCATGGTGGAAACTTCCATCACCCGGCGGTCGGTGGGCTTTGCCAGAGCAAGCGAGGGGATAAGGCGCGTGGTCTTGGCGGCTTCGCCGGAACGCCGCAGCACATCATCAAGGGCGGCAAGCTCGGGCGGTGTCGCCAACTGCTCGCGCCCATCCAGGGCAGCGGAAAGAGCAACGCCCATGAGAACGGTAGACGTCACGCCTGTAAGAAAGGTGCCTAGGAGCCAGCGCGCGGAGATTTCCCGGCGATCGGGTGGACCTCCTCGACCATCCGAAACCAGCGGCGGTTCATTTCCTATGGTGGTGTGTCTGATGTCCCGGTCTGCCAAGGTGATCTTTCACTCTTATTTCACGAGCCGGAGCCGGCAGTGCAGTTGTTCCTTGTCCAGTCATGGCGTGACGTCGGCATCAAGTCAAACCTCCGGATGCCGCGATCTGGGGACCAAGAGAGCACGCTTTGTGTGCTCCCTTATATAACAAGTACACATACGCGGCCATTTTCAGCACTTTAGAGAGGGGCTCTGCGCGGTACATACAGACTCCCGACCAGACGATGCGGGCTTGCTAAAGAGGGATTTCGGCTCCATTATGACCTTACCCAAGGAAAGAAATCTGCGCTTGTACGTAGTATCCCGGGTGGTTGCCGATCCCCGTCGCAAAAAGTTCAAAAAAGTGGATTTTTGTCGTTGACAGTTTTGGGGGTCGCGGCCTATATACGCCTCACCAACGAGGCGGGCGGCGCCAGCAGCGAGTGCTGCGGTTCGCCACTGAGTTGGTTTCAAATTCAGAGCGGCGCGTGAGCG